>JBDSMH010000172.1:0-8130 GCA_039915945.1 Acidimicrobiales bacterium
TGATTCGTATGACGCGACCAAACTTGTAGGCAGGCAATGGGCCGTCGTCGATCAACCGGTAGAGAAATGGGAGGCTCACACTCATGTACTCCGCTGCGTCGCGCGTGCTAAGCCAGTCGGGACCGGCAATGGGCTCCTCTCGATTGCGCATAGGCGCTGAGGGTACGGACGCAGACGCGGTACGTCATGGGGCGTACAGCCCCCACCGGTCCCAAACTCGGACGCGGAGCGGCCCCCACCGCTTGAGCAGCGAGGGCCGCAATGCTGCTATCCGGTTACGTTCCCCAAGTTGCGACGAGGTTGTGGACGGTGCTCCACCGGCGGGACTCAGCATCGCTTTAGGTCGGCCGTTCGCAGCCGACGTGTAAGTGATGTTGCGCATCATCGATTGGTTGGGCGATCTCGTCGCAGATCGGTGCACTCCACAAGTCCAACGCCGCATCGGCGTGATCATGTGCCTGATCTCGTTGCCGTTGTTCGTCGCGGGTTTCTTCGTCAACGAGCCCTTCCTCGTGTATCAAATGTCGGCCGGCGCATTGCTGTTCGCTGGCCTTTCGACGATCGTGGCCGCGGTCCCCAGTGAGGAACCGGTGACAAAGGGGCGGGCTCCTCCTGTGTCATGACGTGCGGTCTGATCCTCGAGACGCCTATGCAGTCCTGGACGCGGAGCGGCCCCCGCCGGATAGACGAGGGCCGCAGATTCCACAATTGTGGAGGGGGGTTCAGCTTCCGTCGTAGGAGCCCTCCTCGACTACGTAGTCGATCTTCTGCGAGTGGCGCCCGCCTTGCGGTCGCCAAGCGCGTGCAGTCGTTCGGTCATGAACGCACTCAGGCCGCTTCGACTCTGGAGCTGTGGGCAGGTCTGCCCGAAGCTTGCCCTTCTGGTTTGCCTGCGAGCGCTTGACGTGCCCGAGCATCGAGGGGATCTTCGACGGTACCTCGAAATTGGAGCGGCGCCACCTCGGCAAGATCGTGTCGTCCGGTCGCGCCTGACCGGGCCATCACAATAAATACACACCGATTCCTCTAGTCTCCGCGCTATGGGCCGAATGGCCTGGAGTCGTGCGCGGCCCCGAGGTTCTCACGAATGAGAGAGCCTCCATAGCCGCCCGCGATGGCTATGTCGCTCGGGGGTCTGGACCCCGATCCCAAGCGAACCACGTCTGCGTCAGACTCGGCTCAAGAACCTCTCGACGTCCGCAAGGTCGACGTGGTGGAGCACGAGAGTGGGGTCATGCGGGCCCCACAGGTTGTATCGGGTGCCGTCGGATGTGGATTGGCTCGTCATAAGAAACCCGCGAAGGCGCGCCCACTGGTGCAAGGCGTCTTCCTGCAAACTCACCTGGTTTTCGTCATCGTCCATCGTGTCCTTCGTCGTACCCCCCGGTCGTTGACCCGAACCACGACCACGGGGTGAGACGCCACACCCCCGATACGAGCAGCGGCCCCCCGTCAGTGGAAGCGGGAGGCCGCCGTAGCCCAAAGGGTGCAATGGGTCGGGTATGCCCGATAGTGCCGAACGGACCTTCGCTTACTTGGCCCACAGGGCGTGCCATGCCGCGGCGACGAACTCGCGGGTCACGAGAGTCCAATCGTCGACCGACTCGCTCACGAGGTCGACGGCGCGTTGCTCCGCTGCGTATGACTCCTCGTTCGTCGCGTCAGGGCCCAATAACGCCCCCAAGCTCAGTAGCCGCTCTTCCCAGTCGGCGCCGAAGTACCGGCGAAAGAACCCACGTGCCTCATCACCTTCCATGGTTTCACCTCGTCTCGTTGGGCGAGTATCTCCGCGAGACGAAGGTAGTGCTCCGCCAGTGCTGGTGTCCCAAGTGGGACACCTGGACTATCCACGCTCGGTGAGGACGGCAAGACACGACGTATCGACCGTGAGTGGACGGTGAGGTCGGGTTCGTGGGTGGCGACCGCTTCGGAACTGGAACCACTCAAGCCACTCATGGCTTGGCGAAATGGGACCTTTAGGTCCCGTTCTGACGCCACACGCGTAGCGGCCCCCGCCGAATAGACGAGGGCCGCGTCCGGCGGCTCACTCGTTTTGATGCAAGGCGGCCCGCTCCTCGACCCTGTAATCGAGATACAGCGTCGTGATGACTTCGTCGACGGTCGCGAGGTCCTGGCCCTCGAACAACTTGACCACGTCGCCGTACAGGCGCAGTGCGGCGCCGGTTACGAGTTCAGCGCTCCACTGTGTTGGTCGGCGTCCGGAGTCGTCTTCGCCGCCATAATCATCCACGCTCATCACTGCCTTCCCTCACGGTGGGTTTAATGGCTATCGCTCAACAACAGCGGATAGCCCCCGACACCCTCGTGCACGTAGGCCATCGCCACACCGTCGCGCACTACCGATCGGTGCACGGTGAAGCCCCCGACCGGAGCTTCGGGTTGGGCCGGGCGGAGACGATGGTCGTAGCGCATGACCCGGTTTTCTAGCCGCCTCACCTTGTCGCCGCGGGCGCGCGGGAGACCGCCCTTGTAGGACGAACAACTGTTCGATAGCGTGGCGTCGTGGTCGCGACACCCATCACGATGCCGATGACGCTGTTCGGCGCGCTCGAACCGACGGTCGCGGCGACGGCGCAATTCGAGCGAGTCGCGCTCGACGACACCTCGTGGGCCGACGTCACCCGCGATCTCTTGCTTGGCGCCGACTCGTTGTTCGACACCCTCGTACGAGTGTTGCCGTTCACGCAGAGCCGTCGCTACATGTACGACCGGTGGGTAGACGAGCCGCGGCTCAGTTGCGGCCTCGACATGGGCGACGCGCCGGCGGTCGTTCGCTCACTGGCCCGCACGTTCACCAAGACGTACGGCATCAAGTTCGATTCATGCTTCGTCAACTACTACCGCGACGGACACGACAGCGTGGCGTGGCATTCCGACCGCATCGGGCGCGCCATCCTCGACCCGATGGTTGCCATCGTGTCCCTCGGTGGCCCGCGTCGATTCGGCCTGCGACCCAAGGGCGGTGGCCGTGCGCACGGCTTCACTCTCTATTCAGGTGACGCGCTCGTGATGGGCGGCGGTTGTCAACACCGGTTCGAACACGCGGTGCCCAAGATGGCCTACGCAGCCCCGCGCCTCAGCCTGAGCTTCCGTCATCACTGACGGGTTTCGTCGAGATGAAGATGCCTTCGGCGCACGCCGTGACGATGCCTTCGTGACTGATCGTGCCGTGCGTGAAGATCTTGCGCCGCTCGACGCGATCGATCCATGACTCGAGCGCCAGCGGGGCCTCGATCGGCGTGGTGCGTTCGTAGCGCACCGTCAACGTTCCGGTGAACGCACCGTAGCCCTGCGACACATTCACGCAGCCGAGCAATTCGTCGAAGATGAGCGCCACTACCCCACCGTGCACGCAACCCGGCGGCCCGGCATACGGTGCGCCGAGGATGAGCCGACCCCGCATGCGGTCGCCGTCGAAGTGCAGACGAACCGGCGGCGCGAGGGCGTTGAGCGGACCGACGATCGGGCTGTACGGAAAGTAGGCACTCGGCGCCGATTTGTCGTCGAGATCGAGCAATGGGTTGGGGCCCCGCAACGCGGCCTGCATCACTTCGCCCTCGTAGCGGTACGGATGCAACAGCGCCGACGCTTCGACGATGAGTTCGCGGGCGCGCACGAGCGCATCGTCGGGCGCATCACACCGTCTTGTTTCGTCGATCAGTGCCCGCAACGCCTGCACTGTCGACGCGAGCTCAGCCGGCACTGGGTGCCGTGTAACCGTAGGCGCTGTCTTTGCCGCTGCCGGGAAGGCCAGGCTCGAGTCGTCCTGCGGCCCAACCGCCGTCGACCGACAGTTCGGCACCGGTGATGTAGGACGCATCGTCGGAGATCAGGAACAACACCGCCGCGCCGATCTCGTCGGGGTAACCGATCCGTGGAATCGCCTGGAACTGGTACGGCATTTTCTCGAGCGCCGGCTCGTTGTAAGGGTTGCCCATCACCGTGTTGACGCCACCCGGATGCACGGAGTTGACACGCACACCGAATCGACCCCACTCGAGCGCCGCCGTCTTGGTCATACCGCGGATGGCGAACTTGGACGCGCTGTACGAGATGAGGCCGTTCTTCGACTGGATGCCGTCGATCGACGAGATGTTGACGATCGCTCCCCCTCCCACCTTCTTCATCGGTGCGATCACCGACTTCATACCGAGGAACGTGCCGACCTGATTGACGTTGATGACGCTCATGTAGTCGGCCAGCGATGTGTCCTCGATCGCCGCGGGACGGATGATTGCCGCGTTGTTGACGAGCCCGTCGACGCGCCCGGCCCACTCGAGCGCAACCGCAATCGCGGCGGCCCAGTCGCTTTCGGAGCTGACGTCGAGATGCACGTACCGCGCGTCGGCGCCGATGTCTGCGGCGACGGCGTGGCCCTGATCATCGAGTACGTCGCCCATCAACACCTTGGCGCCTTCGGCTGCGAACATGCGCGCCTCGGCCTCGCCCTGACCACGGGCCGCACCCGTGACGATGACCACCTTGCCGCTCACGCGACCCATCGATACCCCCTGCCCTCGACCAGCGCGACAGATTAGGTGCCCGACAGCACGCCGCTCGTGTCGAGCGAGCCGCGGTAGAGCTCACGGAAGGCGCGGCTGGCGAATTGCCACTGCCCGCCGTCGAGGATGCAGCGGTCCGAGTAGACGCCGAGCAGTTGCACTCCGGCGCCTTCAGGTGGGAACTGCAGCTCGCGAATCTGCCACGTCGCGGTGGCCTCGGTTTCCGAGACGACCTCGATCACGCCGGACAACAGCTCCTGCACACACAGCGAATACTGGCCGCGCAGCTTGGCGAAGACCCTCGAGATGCGTTCGCGGCCCTCGATGACGTTGCCCTTGGCATGCCATTGCGCGGCCTCCGTCCAACACGCCCCGAAGACCTCGCGATCGAAGTCGACGACCGCCGCGCAGTAACGACCGGTCAGGTTGCGGACTGCTTCTTCCACCGATGAGCTCATGGCGGCATTGAAACACAGCCACCGCGGACAACGCGACAAACTCCCGCGGAACGGGGGCGGACAATTGCCCTTTTCCGCTGCTACGGCCTAGCGTCGCCGACATGGACCGTTTCACCGGCAAGACCGCAATCGTCACGGGCGCCGCCTCCGGCATGGGCCGGGTCATCGCGCAAAGACTCGCCGCCGAAGGCGCTGCGGTGTTCGGCATCGACATCGACGCCGCCGGTCTCGACGCGACAGCGGAGGCGATCCGATCGAAGGGCGGCCTCGTCGAGACTCGCCAGGCCGATGTGACGTCGCGCGCCAACTGCCATGACGCAGTGCAGGCCGCGCACGCCGGGTTCGGCCGCGTCGACATCCTCGGCAACGTCGCCGGCATCGCCCGGGCCGAGCACGTCAGCGAAGTCACCGAAGAGCAGTGGCGCCGCATGTTCGGCGTCAACGTCGACGCCTACTTCTGGATGGCGCAAGCCGCGATCCCCCACTTGCTCGAAACCAACGGTTCGATTGTCAACATCGCATCCAACGCGGGGCTCATGGGTCAGGCGTACACGGTCCCCTACTGCACCACCAAAGGCGCCGTAGTCAACATGACCAAGGCCTTGGCGATGGAGTTCATGAAGCAGACGATCCGCATCAACGCGATCGCACCCGGCGGCATCGAAACACCGCTGGTCCACAACTTCCGCGTACCTCCCGATGTCGACTTCACGTTGATGGGTCGCTACACGCCGCTTCGCGGCATGGGCCAGGCCGACGACATCGCGAACCTGTTCTTGTTCCTCTGCTCTGACGAAGCTCGCAACATCCACGGATCGATCCTGTCGTGTGATGGTGGCGTGACCGCAGGCTGATGACGGATTCGTTCATTTTCGGCGTCGACCTCGATGGGGTCTGCGCCGACTACACGGCAGGGCTGCGGCGCATTGCCGCCGACGTCCTCGGCGTCCCCGAATCGCAACTACCCCTCGAGCGTTCGTGGGATTTTCGCGAGTGGGGTCTCACGCCCGAGGCGTACGAAGAGATCCACTTGCTGGCGGTGACCGAACATCGCCTGTTGCGCGAGTTACCCGTCATTGCCGATGCCGCCGATGCCTTGTGGCGCCTCAGCGATTCGGGCGTCTGGATCCGCATCATCACGCATCGCCTCTACGTCAATTGGGGCCACGCCATCGCGGTGAGCGACACGGTCACGTGGCTCGACGAAGCCCGCATCCCCTATCGCGACATCTGCTTCCTCGGGACCAAGCCCGAAGTCGAAGCCGACCTCTATATCGACGACGGTCCGCACAACGTCGAGGCCCTGCTCGCCGGCGGCAACGAGGTGATCGTCTTCGATCAGCCTTACAACCGCCACGTCGACGGAACCCGGGCAACGACATGGCTCGAAGTCGAAGAGCTCGTCTACGAGAGCGCGGCGCGCCACGGTGTCGCGCTCGACCGGCAGCTGCCCGGCTTCGATTCGGGCGCTGATCGATTGCGGCGTAAGCGATAGCCGTAAGCGGACAGCTCTGGCTTCAGCGTTCTTGTGGCAGCACGGTGAGGTTCTGCAGCCGCACCTGACCGCGCGCGACGAGCTTGCCATCGCTCGGCCGGCTGATCTCGACGGTCCACAGTTGTTGCGTGCGCCCCACGAAGACCGGCGTGCCGATTGCGTCGACGCGGCCCTCTTTGTGCGAGCGCAAGAAGTCGGTGGTATTCGAGACGCCGACGACACCCGCAATCCCCATCTCGATCGCCGCGAGCGCCCCTCCATACGATGCGACCGTCTCGACGATCGATGCCCACGCGCCACCATGGACGATGCCGTACGGTTGATGGTGTTGCGGGCCCATCTCGACGTGGGCGCGCATGTGGGTAGCGGTTTGTTCATCCCATTCGAGGCCGAGGTGCTCGACCCAGTTCATTTCAGTGTGCTCCGTCATGACGCGTAGGCTACGGCGTGCGCAAAATGCGCGGCCATCGAGACGGGCTCGATCAGTCATCCTCCACACCTACCAAGGAGCAATCATGCGCGCCGCGATCTTCCTCGAGAACGACAAAGACCTGTCGGTCGAGACCGTCACCGCAATCGACCCCGGGCCCCGCGATGTCGTCGTACAGATCGATGCCAGCGGTGTGTGCCACAGTGACCTGTCGATCATCAACGGCACGCTGCCCGTTCGGGGTCCCCTGATTCTCGGTCACGAAGGCGCTGGCATCGTGCAGTGGGTGGGCTCCGAGGTCTCTCGGGTTCGCGTCGGCGACCGCGTCATCCTTTCGCTCACGCCGGTCTGCGGCGCGTGCTGGCATTGTCTGCGTCAAGAGACGCACCTCTGCGAGATGGGTTCCGCAGTCCATGGCACGCAACGGGCCACGCGTTCCGACGGATCGACCTGTGGCGGCTTGTCGGGGCTCGGCACGTTCTCTGATTCGATCGCGGTGCACGAGGCGTCGTGCATCCCGGTCAAGACCGACCTGCCGGCCGATCAACTCGCACTGATCGGCTGCGGCATCACGACCGGACTCGGGGCCGCGCTCAACACGGCAGCCGTCTATCCAGGCGCAACCGTTGCCGTGATCGGATGCGGCGGCGTGGGCACGTCGGTGATCCAAGGCGCGCGCATCGCGGGTGCCAGCCGCATCATCGCCATCGACCCCGTCGAGATGAAGCGATCCGCCGCATCGCATTTCGGCGCGACCAACTCGGTCGATCCGACCGCAGGCGATCCCGTCGAACAGGTCAAGTCGATGACCGATGGTCGCGGCGTCGACTTCGCGTTCGAAGCCGTCGGTCATCACGATCTCATCGTGCAGGCGCTCAACATGACGCGCAAAGGCGGTACGACCGTGCTCGTCGGTGTCCCGCACTACACCACCGCCGTCGCGGTGCCGATCTTGCCGCTCATCCTCGAGGACAAGACGATCAAAGGCAGCTACTACGGCTCGTCGCGCACCACCCGTGACTTCCCCCGGTTCATCTCACTCATCGAGACCGGCCGCCTCGATCTCGGCTCGATGGTGTCGCTACGCCTGCCCCTCGATCAGATCAACGACGCGTTCACCGCCATGAAAAACGGCGAAGTACTGCGCTCCGTCATCGTCTGAGGTTCGCTTGTTCATCCCCCGGTGCCGCTCAGTTCAGAACCAGCTGTGGAGCTCGGGCGGAT
>JBDSMH010000184.1:0-10404 GCA_039915945.1 Acidimicrobiales bacterium
GACAACTCGCTGGACCGGCTTGGCTTCTGACGCGACGGCTTCTGACGCGACGTTTTCTGACGGGACGGCTTCTGACGCGACGTTTTCTGACGCGACGTTTTCTAGTCGCCGTCGCGTATGCGGCGCAGGAACGACTCTGCGTCTTCGCGCTCGCGGGTGCGGGGCATTGGCGGTAGCGCCGCGATGATCTGCCATCGGTAGCTGCGGCCGCGTGCGAGCCGCGGGTCGAGCACCGCCACGACGCCGCGATCGGTGGCGCTGCGGATCAATCGACCGGCGCCCTGCGCCAACAAGGTCGCGGCGCGCGGTACGTCGATCTGTGAGAACGCGTCGGCCCCGATGAGCGCCCGGCGCGCCGCAAGCAACGGATCGTCGGGGCGCGGGAACGGCAGGCGATCGATGACGACGAGCGACAGCGACGGACCAGGCACGTCGATGCCTTGCCAGAAACCCATCGTGGCGAACAATGATGTCGCGTGTTGGTCGCTGAACTGTTCGAGCAGTGCGGACTTGGGCAACTCGCCTTGCGCCAACAGCGGCCACGGCAATCGCGGGCGTAGATATTCGACGGCCTCGCGCATGGCGGCCCAACTCGTGAACAATGCCAACGTGCGACCACCGGCGGCCGAGATGAGCGCCTCGAGCTCGCGGTGGGTCGCGGGTTTGTAGCCGGGATCACGCGGGTCGGGAAGTGACGCTGCGCAATACAAGAGCGCGTTGTGCTCGAAGTCGAACGGGCTGCCGACATCGAGGATGGTGTGCTCGTCGGCCGCGAGACCCAACCGCGTGCTCAGGTTGTTGGGCATCGTGGCACTGGTGAGGATGGCGATCTTCTTGGACCACAGCGAGCGCCGCATGATGTCGGAGATGTCGATCGGGGCGAGATGTATCGTGGAGTCGCGCTCGATCCACGCCACCGACTTTTCGGAGTCGAAGTTCATCACCATGTCGATGTCGACGAGCAGCGTGATCGACGCCTGCAGCGCGCGTTGCTTGCGAGCACCCACATCGCCGGGCGCGTTGTCGGGGACGTTGCGCAGTGCGTTGGACGCTCGCTCGACGCGGTCGCGTGCTTGGTTGAGCGCCACCCCGAGCTTGTCGGCGAGGGGCGCCTGCAGCCGCGTGTCGCTCATAGCGTCGATGGCATCGCCCAGCGCGTCGCCGGCGCGGTCGATGTCGGCGATGAGCGTCTCGTTGGCGACGACGTAGCGCACGAGCCGGGCGAATGCGGCCACGCTCCCGCCGGTGAGCTCGAGCCCCGCCACCGACGACGTGATGTCCTCGAGTTGGTGCGCTTCGTCGATGACGACCAGATCGTGCTCGGGCAGCAGCGTGCCGTCGAGCGCGAGGTCGAGAGCCAACAGGTGCTGATTGACCACCACCAGATCCGCAGTGCTGGCGGCGGCGCGGGCCGCCTCGGCGAAGCACACCGCGCCACTCGGACAGCGCGCCGCGCCTGGACACTCGCGCGCCCCCACGCTGACCGCGGACCACGTGGCGGCCGACGGCTCGAACTCGAGCTCGGCCCGGTCGCCGGTAACCGTCTCGGACGCCCACTGCTTGATACGCACGAGCTGATCGGCGCGGGCGTGCTCGGCCAGCCCGTCGAGGCTCGCCTGGCCGGTGTCGGCGCCGGCGATCTCGGTGAGCCGTTGGCGACAGACGTAGTTGCTGCGCCCCTTCAACACGGCGAAGGTGAATTCCATACCGAGGTGCTCGGTCAGGAACGGCAGGTCCTTTTGCGCCAGCTGGTCTTGTAGCGCCTTGGTGGCCGTCGCGACGACCGTGCGCCGGCCCGAGAGCAGGGCGGGCACGAGGTAGGCGAGCGACTTGCCGGTGCCCGTACCCGCCTGCACGAAGAGGTGGTGATGGTCGGCGGCCGCGGACTCGACGGCCGCAGCCATCTGACGTTGTCCGTGGCGCACCTCGCCCCCGCCGGCGAGGAAGGGCGTGACGTGGTTCAGTGCATCGGTTGCGGCTTGGATCGGTACGGAGGCCATGAGCGAGAGCCAAGGTTAGACACCCGGGGCGACCACTTCGCGCTGGTGTCGTCGATGGCCGACATGGCCCGGGTAGCGTCACGGCAATGCTTCCCGATGGCATCGACCCGTCACGTATCCCCACGCACATCGCGTGCGTGATGGACGGCAACGGCCGGTGGGCGACCAAAAGGGGCCTCAAGCGCACCGAAGGCCACGCCGCGGGCGAAGAAGCGCTGTTCGATGCCGTCGAAGGTGCGCTGGCCCTCGGCGCGCAATGGCTCACCGTCTACGCGTTCTCGACCGAGAACTGGCGCCGGCCCATCGACGAAGTGCGATTCCTGATGAATTTCAACGAGTCGATCCTGGTGCGCCGGCGTGACGAGTTGCACGAGCGCGGGGTGCGCATCCGCTTCATCGGGCGCCGCGATTGGCGGGTGCCCAAGCGGCTACTGCGCCAGATGGACGAGTCACTCGAGCTGACACGGCGCAACAAGGTCATGAACCTCGTCATCGCCTTCAACTACGGCGGACGGGCCGAGCTCGTCGACGCCGTGCGCAGCATCATCGAGTCCGGTGTCGCCGCCGACAAGGTCAACGACAAGATGCTCGCGCAGCACCTCTATTGCCCCGAGATGCCCGACCCCGAGTTGATGATTCGCACTTCGGGAGAGTTTCGCATCTCGAACTATCTGCTGTGGCAGCTCGCCTACAGTGAGTTGATCTTCACCAACGTGCTCTGGCCCGACTTCCGCCGCGATCACCTCTACGACGCGGTGCGTGAGTACCAGGCGCGTGAGCGACGTTTCGGTGGCCTCGATCCGGCTGACGACTGACGGCTGCGATGTCTCTGTACCGCGATACCGGCGTCGTCCTGCGGACTTGGAAGCTCGGTGAGGCCGACCGAATCGTCAGCATTTTCACCCGTGAGAACGGCAAGGTGCGCGGCGTTGCCAAGGGCGTGCGCAAGTCGGGTTCGCGCTTCGGGTCGCGGCTCGAGCCCACCTGCCATGTGTCCGTGCAGCTGTACCGGGGCAAGGGTGATCTCGACACCATCACGCAGGTCGAGTTGATCGAACGTCCCGAGGCCGTTCGGGGCGACTACGACCTGTGGGTGCGGGCGTCGGCGATGCTCGAGGCCGTCGATCACATGACCATCGACCGCGAACCCAACGACGTCATGTTCGACATGTTGGTGCGGGCCTTGCGCACACTTGCAGCGCGCCGCGGTCCGCTCGTCGCGCCGGCGTTCTTCCTCAAGTTGCTCGCGCTCGAAGGGCTCGAACCGCTGCTCGATCGCTGCGTCGGTTGCGGCGTCGACGACCCGCTCGTCGCGTTCGGGTTCATCGAAGGGGGCACGCAATGCCCTTCGTGTCGCACCGGCGTGTCACTCTCCGCCGACGCGTTGCATCTGCTGCGGCAGATCTTCAACGGGCAACTCGGCCTCGCGCTGGAGGCAACCGCGGGTTCGACCACGGCCGAGCTCGACACGCTGGCGACCCGACTGTTCGAAGCACACCTCGAGCGCAAGCTGCGTTCGATCGCACTACTCGAACATCGCTGACGCGCCACGCTGCACGCGCCCCGCGTTCACTTCATGCTGAGCCACTCGTTCTTCGCGTAGTCCCACTGCATCCACGCGTTGAGCTCGGGATCCCACTGGATGTAGGTGTTGCGCTTGTTGTCCCAATGCGGCGCACCGACACCGGGCGCCGGCTCGCTGCCTTCGCCCACGAGCGCCGGCTGCGGCTTCGGCTCGGGCTTCGTTTCGGGCTTGGGCCCGAGACCAGTGTCGGTTTTTGGCCTGATCGCCTCGAGGTCGACGACGGGGTTCGTATCGGTGGTGCTCGTGGTGTCGAACACGCTCGTGGCATCCGGGTCGATCGGCGTGCCGAAGTCGGGCCAACTCGGCGCCGGCGCGGGCGCCGGCGGTGCGGAAGGCGCCGCGGGCGGGGCGGTGGGCGCACCCCAAGGGGGCGGCGGTGCGGTCGCGACGGGAGGAGGCCACGGTGACTGCTGCCCCGGATAGCCCCCGCCGGGAGACATCGGTACGCCGGTCGGATAGCCGACCGGCGCGTACACCGAGGGTGCGTAGGCGGGACGCGCCCTCGGGAGGCCCACGGCGCGCTTGTCGATGACGAGCGTGCTCGCCGCCATGTCGCCGACGCGACGGTGGTCGGTGCTCGATGCCGCGACGATGACGCCGACGACGCCGAACGCGTCGGGGATGAACAGCAGGATCGTGCGCAAGAACGCGCGCATGACTCCGCACCGCTGACCCGTTTGCTGGTGGACGACTCGGATGCCCGTCATCAGTTTGCCGAGAGAAAATCCCGTCAAACCGGTGAGCAATACGAAGTTGACGAGCGCGAAGCCCGCCTCGGCCAACATGATGGCGCCGACCTCGGTGGAGTCGATGATGTAGGCGGTGGTGCCAGACGCCGCGCACGTGAGGTCGGTGTCGTCGTTCAAGGAATCGCAGTACTCGGTGGCCTCGCGGGCGGTGGTGAAACTGGGCGACGACGCGAGCGCGAAGAACATCACGAGAGAGATCACGACCGCAATGGCGAGATCGATGGCGTAGGCACCGATGCGCCGGCCCATCACATCGGTGGGTCGGCTGTACATCGCGCCGAAGGCCGCGCCGGGCGGGTATGCGGTACCGCGCGCGGGCGGAAAACCCGGCGGCGGGTACGGCGAGGGCGGCGGATACGATGAGGGAGGCGGTGGGTATCCGGTCATAGATGCTGCGACGCGCTCGTCACTATGAGATCGGGCGCCATTGCTGGCTCGTGGCGTCCCACATCATCCACTGGTTCTGCGCGGAGTCGAAGATCACATAGGTGTTGCGTTGCGCATCCCACGTGGGTGTGTTGGCGGCGGGCGCAGTGTCAGCGACAGGGGCGGACGGCGGCGGGGGAGTCGGCGCGGCGGGCGGTGGCCATCCGGTGGGCGAGGCCGCTTGTGGCGGAGCGAACGGTGAGCCCGCCTGTGGATACGAGGTGGCGTAGGGACCGCCGAACTCAGGTGAGGTGAGACCGGGCACGACCGGGGGAGAGCCGACGGAGTTCGCGTCGACGACGAGTGTGTTGGCCGCCATGTCGCCGAGTCGTCGATGGCCTTTGGTCGTGATGATCATGATGAGCGCGATGAGAAAGCAGCACCCGATGTCGAACAAGCTGACCAACCAGCGAAGCGCGTTGGGCCCGACAGATGCGAGTTGACCCGTGTCCTTCTTGATCACGCGGAGACCAACCGCCTTCTTGCCGATGCTCGCACCGGACGTCCCTTGCAGCAGGGCGTGGTTGGCGAAACCGACCAAGAGACCAACCGCCCACATGGTCGCGGCTTTGCCGCCTTCGGCGTAGTAGATCGTGTCGCCGGTGGTGAAGCAGAAGTTGTTGGCGCCGGAGTCACACGTCAAGTTCCCGAACGCAGTAGTGCGCTCGATCGAGTCGTGATTGACCGCGAAAACGAGCGCGACAATGGCTGCGGTGATGATCGCGTCGATGATGGCGGCGCCGATGCGTTTGCCGACCACTGCGGTCGGGTCGCCAGCAGGCACGAAGGGAACGGGGGCGGCCGGGTAAAACGTCACGGCTGCATTCTTGCCTACTCCGGCATCTCGCGCCGCATGGCGCATCAAGAGCACGGATATTAACCAAGACGCCGTGTGAACGCCGATAGCCTTCCGCACCATGTCAGATGCGAATTCAGAGGGCGATCCACAGCTGTTCGACAAGATCGTCAATCTCTGCAAGCGACGCGGTTTCGTGTTCCAGTCGGCAGAGATCTACGGGGGTTTCCGATCGACGTACGACTACGGGCCGCTCGGTTCGCTGATGCTGCGCAACGTCAAGGACACGTGGTGGCGATCGATGGTGCAGATGCGCATCGACGTCGTGGGCCTCGACGCGTCGATCCTGTCGCCCCCGGCGGTGTGGGAAGCATCGGGTCACCTCAAGAACTTCAGCGACCCGCTCGTCGACTGCAAACACTGCGGGGCGCGCCATCGGCAAGACCAACTCGAGGACCTTTCGGTGTGCCCGACGTGTGGCACCAAAGACAGCTTCACCGAAGCACGCCAGTTCAACTTGATGTTCAAGACGAATGCCGGGCCGGTGGTCGACTCGGCGGCCGAGGTCTACCTTCGTCCCGAGACGGCGCAGGGCATGTTCATCAACTTTGCCAACGTGCTCAACACGTCGCGCAAGAAACCGCCCTTCGGCATTGCGCAGGTCGGCAAGTCGTTCCGCAACGAGATCACGCCGGGCAACTTCGTGTTTCGCACGCGTGAATTCGAACAGATGGAACTCGAGTTCTTCGTGCCGCCCGATCAGTCGCAGCAGTGGTACGAGTACTGGTGCGCCGAGCGGTTGCAGTGGTACACCTCGCTCGGCATCCCTGAGAGCAAGTTGCGCTTGCGCGCGCACGACGCCGACGAGTTGTCGCATTATTCGTCGGGCACCAGTGACGTCGAGTTCTTGTTTCCGTGGGGATGGGGCGAGCTCGAGGGCATCGCCAATCGCGGTGACTACGACCTCACACAGCACGCGAAACACTCGGGCGCCGAGCTCACGTATTTCGACCAAGAGACCAACTCGCGCTACGTCCCTCACGTGATCGAGCCGGCGGCCGGGGCCACTCGCACGATGATGGCGTTCCTGTTGGCGGCCTACGACGAAGAAGAGGTCCGCGGCGAGAAGCGCACGGTGCTGCGACTGCATTGGCGCATCGCACCGTTCAAGATCGCAGTGCTGCCGCTGTCCAAGAACGACCGCCTCACACCGACCGCACGCGACGTGCTCGGCATCGTGCAGCCGCGGTGGATGTGCGACTACGACGAGACGCAGGCCATCGGCCGGCGCTACCGGCGCCAAGACGAGATCGGCACGCCCTACTGCATCACCGTCGACTTCGACACGCTCGAAGACCGTGCGGTCACGGTGCGCGAGCGCGACAGCATGACGCAGGACCGGGTCCCGATCGACGGCCTCGTGGCGTATCTTTCCGCCAAATTGACCTGATCTGACCGGGTTGCCGGCATTTCGGCGCAACCTGAGAGGAACTGCCGGAACTGTTGTCGTAGCCCGCTGGTAGCTTCCCGCGTGTGGCAATCGTCGAGGAAGACATCGAGCGGGTAAAGGCCGCCGTCAACATCGCCGACATCATCGGCCAGCACACGCAACTCAAGCGCGTGGGGCGCCGCATGGCGGGCCTGTGCCCGTTCCCTTCCCACAACGAAAAGTCGGCATCCTTCTCGGTCAACGTCGAGGAGGGGCTCTACTACTGCTTCGGTTGCGGCAGGCGCGGCGACGCCATCACGTTCCTGCGTGAGATGGAAGGCCTCGACTTCGAATCCGCGGTCGAACGGTTGGCGTCAAAAGCCGGCCTCGCGGTGCGCTACACCAACGTTGCCGATGGCGAAGACCGCAAGCGTCGAGCGCGTCTTGTCGACGCGGTCCGCCGTGCCGTCGAGTTCTACCATGAGCGCCTGCTCACCGCCGACGATGCGGGCGAGGCGCGCAAGTATCTGCGTTCGCGCGGACTCGCGGGCGACGTGGTGCGCAACTATCACATCGGTTGGGCGCCCGATGCGTGGGATTCGCTGGCGCGCCATTTGAAGCTGCCCGACAAAGATTGGCGCGACAGCGGCCTCGGCTACGTCAACTCACGCGGCAGTCAGAGTGATTCGTTCCGCGCTCGCATCTTGTTCCCGATCTTCGACGAGCGCGGCGAACCCATCGGCTTCGGCGGTCGCATCTTGCCGGGGCACGAAGGCGCGAAGTACAAGAACACGAGCGACGAAGCCGTGATCTATTCCAAGTCGCGAGTGCTCTACGGGCTCAACTGGTCCAAGACCGACATCGCGCATGTGGGCGAAGCGATCGTGTGCGAGGGCTACACCGATGTCATCGGCTTCGCGCTGGCCGGGCTTCCCCGCGCGGTCGCGACGTGCGGCACCGCGCTGACCGAAGATCACGTGCGACTGCTGCAGCGATTCGCCAAGCGGTTCGTGCTGGCCTTCGACGCCGACGCCGCCGGGCAAGGCGCCACCGAACGCGTCTATGAGTGGGAGGCTAAGCACAACGTCGAGTTCGCGGTTGCCGACCTCCCCGCGGGCGTCGATCCGGCCGATCTCGCCCGCACCGACCCGACCCGACTGGAGGCCGCCGTCAAGAACGCCATCCCGTTGCTGGGCTTTCGCGTGCGCCGGGTGCTCGATGCCGGTGACACGCGCTCGCCCGAGGGCCGGGCCCGCACCGCCGAGGCCGCGTTGGCCGTGGTGGGGCAGCATCCGAGCGATCTCGTCCGCGATCAGTACCTGATGCAGATCGCCGGAGCGTGTCGCATCGACGTCGATCAGTTGCGGGCCCGCATCCGAGGTGAGATCCGGGGGGTCGCAGTCAAGGTCGCGGCGTCCGAGGTCGATGTTCCGGGCACCGCAACCGTAGAGGACGTGGCATTGACGCTGTTGATCCATCGACACGACGAGATCGCGGCGCGGCTGGCCCGCGTCCTCTTTGCGTCGGCATCACGGCGGGCCGCCTACGACGTTCTCAGCGAGCACAAGACGCTGCACGAGGCGGTCGCGGGGGCCGACGAGTCGGTCGCTACGCTTTTGCATCGACTCGCTGTCGAAGAACCGATCGATGACGTCAATCAGGTGGTTGCCGATCTGGCGCGTTATGCAGCGAGACGTGAGTTGCATCAATTGCAAGTGCTGGCCCGACAGACCCAAACGATCGACGAGATGGCGCAATATTCCCCGGTGATCGACTGGCTCAAGCACCAGGTCGAGGAACTCGACTCAGTGACCACCAGAGACCACGCCACAGACCAGTTGCTAGGGTGGTTGTCTCAGCACGCAGAGGAGATTTGGGATGGGGGGTGACCCGCAGGTCGTAGTCGTAGCCGCCGAAAACGGCGACGCGGGCACTGCTGGCGTGGCGCTCGCCGTGCTGCCTGATGAGCTGCACCAACTGGTCGAGCTCAACCGTGAATCGGGTGTCGTCACGCTCCACGAAGTGATGGAGGTCATCAAAGACGTTGACCCCACCCCTGAGGTGATCACGGCGGTACGCGAGACCATCGAGCGCAATGGCGTTCGCCTCGACGAGCAACTCGACGCTGCGCCCGAACCCGCGGCGCACCCCGCGCCGGCGCGGGCCCCGGCGGCCAAGCGGCGTCCGTCGCGAACGTCAGAAGACGACGACAGCGGCGGTGACGGGTCGGGCCCGGCGACCGACGGCGTGCGCATGTATCTCAAAGAGATCGGGCGCGTCGCACTGCTCACGGGCGACGAAGAGGTCTCGCTCGCACGACGCATCGAGTTAGGGCTGGCCGCAACGGCCCGGGTCGCCGCCCACACGTCCGATGAAGCGGTGCTCGAGCCCGTCGAGCTCGCTCGGCTCAACCGCCTCCGCCGCGATGGCGATCTCGCGCGTGCCCAGTTGACGCAAGCAAACCTGCGACTCGTCGTGTCGATAGCCAAGCGCTACGCCGGTCGGGGCATGCAGATCCTCGATCTGATCCAAGAAGGCAATCTCGGCCTGATGCGGGCGGTCGAAAAGTTCGACCACTCCAAGGGGTTCAAGTTCTCGACGTACGCCACGTGGTGGATCCGCCAAGCGATCACACGGGCCATCGCCGACCAGGCGCGCACGATTCGTATTCCTGTGCACATGGTCGAGTCGATCAACAAGGTCAAGCGCATCCAGCGCCAGATGGCCCAAGAGCTCGAGCGTGAGCCGACCATCGACGAGATCGCGTTCCACACCGACCTCGCGCCCGATCGGGTCCGCGAGATCCTGCGCATCGCGCAAGACCCGCTGTCGCTCGATTCGCCCGTTGGCGACGAGCAAGACTCCAACCTCGGTGATTTCATCGAGGACGAGCGTGTCGTTGCCCCCGCCGATGTCGTGGCCCGCCACTTGCTGGGCGAGGCGGTCGAGGACGCCCTCAAAGAGCTCACCGACCGCGAGAAAGAGGTCGTGCGCATGCGCTTCGGGCTCGACGATGGTCAGCCCCGCACCCTCGAAGAAGTGGGCCGCTTCTTCGGCGTCACCCGTGAGCGGGTACGCCAGATCGAGTCGAAGACCCTAGCCAAGCTGCGTCATCCGCTGCGCAGCGACAAGCTCAAGGACTACCTGAACGACGCGTAGTGACGCGCCAACCCTCGAATCGGGCTGATTCTCGACAGGGACCCCTGTCGCCGCTGCTATCCTGCCCCGGTTCCCTTCCGGGGTAGCTCAACCGGCAGAGCAGCGGACTGTTAATCCGTTGGTTGAGAGTTCGAGTCTCTCCCCCGGAGCCACCGGTCGTGACGTTTTGTCCACGCGGCCGGCACGGGCCCGTAGCTCAGCGGTCAGAGCAGGCGACTCATAATCGCTCGGTCGTGGGTTCGACCCCCACCGGGCCCACT
>JBDSMH010000224.1:0-25048 GCA_039915945.1 Acidimicrobiales bacterium
ACGCAAGACGAAGAAGGCGGCAACAATGGCGACGGTTACAACCAGGGCGATGGGACGGACGGGCAAACGGCGAGCCGTCGTCTTGCTGCGGCGCTGCGTCACCCCGATCTGCGCCTGCAGCCACGCGAATTCCGACTGCTTTTCCGCCGCGGAGACTTGCTGGGTTTCGCGGAAGACGTCCATCGACGGCATCTGTCCGGCCACATTTCGAGCAATCTCGTCGTCCATCGTCGGCGTCGGCGCGTCGGCCGACTCGGGGGTCACGAAGGGACGGCAACGAACACATTGTCCAACCTCGGCGAGGATGGGCCACGCACAGGTCGGGCACACGGCAAGGGTGCGGTTCACGTTCTGCGTATCGTCTCGCGAATCGCGGATCTTGATCGAAAATGTTCGTCCTCGGGACGATCGCAAAGATGAGCCGTATGGCCTATGCCATGGCCGTAACGACACAGCCCGTCGTGACGATCCCTACGCATACGAACTAGGTCGAATGGCCGGGACACCGACCAAGGAGTGCACAGTGCGCATGCGCATCCGCCTGAGAATCTTCGGCGCCCACAGAGGCGCGGCCATCGTGGAGTTTGCGTTGATCCTGCCGTTGCTTTCGATGATGGCGCTCGGGATGCTTACCGGCGGCATCGCCCTCGATCGCAAGCAGGACATCAACAACGCATCGCGCGAGGCGGCGCGCTTTGGCGCGACCGTCGCCGAGCACCAATGCGATGACATATCGAAGTGCGATGGTTTTACGTGGGCAGAACTGGTCAGGTCGCTTGCCGTTGAGCGATCGAATGGCGCCCTGGTCGTAGCGAACGTCTGCGTTGCCCTCGTGTCCGGGCCCGGCTGGGCGCCGGTCGCCGTGAGCAGCACGCACACCACTAAGGGCGGTGTGAACCCGTGCTTTGTCGACAACAGCTCGGACGAAGACGAACGCGTCCAGGTCTCGGTGTCGCGTACCGACAAGATGGAAGCCGTCGTGTTCTCGATGAATCTGAATTTGAGTTCCAAGGCGATTGCGCGGTTCGAGACATGAATCGGAGCGTTTCACCGACTCGACGCGCCAGCCACCGTCGCCGCGAACGCGGCGCGGTAATGGTGTTGTTCGGCCTGCTGCAACTCTCACTGTTGACGGTCGCCGCGTTGGTTGTCGATCTTGGATACGTGCGGGCGTCGGCCCGCCGCAATCAGTCGATCGCCGACCTCTCGGTGCTCGCCGCCGGTAACAAGTTGTCGCAAGGTGACTACACCGGAGCGTGTGTGGCGCTGATCACGACCCTCAACGTCAACGCGTCGGGGATGAGCCCCATCAATGCGAGCGACTTCTGCGCGCAGGCCGGCAACGATGTCTCGAAGACGCAATGCAGCTTGCCCGGCACGGGTCTCACCCAAGCGAAGCCCAAGGTGACCGTCGGCGGGTACACGATCGAGGTCCACTTTCCCGTACCTTCGAGCGAGATCTGGAACGTGCGCTACGGCGCCGGGCTCAACGACGGGCAACTTTGCCAACGGATGCGATTGCTCGTCACGACCCACGAGCCGGTCTTCTTCGGGGGCGTCGTCGGATCCAAAGGCCACAACGTGACCCGCACTGCCACCGTGCGCTCGAAGACCGATGCGCGCGAACGGATTCCGGCACTGTGGCTGTTGGACCCTTACGGCTGCGGCGTGCTCTCGGCCTCGGGCGGCAGCCAGGTGATCGTCGGGCTCACTTCACCGACCGTCGTTCCGGGCATCATCAAACTCGACTCCGACGGCAGCGCCTGCTCCAGCAACCAAAAGACCATCTCGTCAACGGGAACGAGCACGTTGATCAAAGCGGTGCCCAGCTCCGGCACTCCGAAAGGCGTCATCTCACTGTTCGGTCTGCCCCCCGGAGCCACCACGTGCGTCGACCCGATCTGCGACGCCGCTGACGTCGCGGGGGGTCGCCTCGTTCCGCAACCGCAGGGTTCGACCGAGCGCGCGACCCGGGCTCCTGTCGACTGGCGGTACAACTGCAAGGCGTCGTATCCCAACTACCACGGCCTTGCGATGGAGCCGTGCTCCGCCACGACGCCCAAGTACTTCGACAATTTGCGTACTGCGGTCGGTACATCGGGCAACCCCAGCCCATCGACCTTCCAGCGGTGGACCACCGGACACAGTTGCAATCCATCGGGAACCGTCACGGTGACGGGCAACTGGTGGGTCGATTGCCCGAGCGGGCTGAGCATCGGCAACGGCACGACCCTGACATTCGCCGACGGCAATGTCATCATGGACAGTGGGCTGACGATGACCGGTGGCGTGTTGAATGTCAACACCGGCAGTGTCAAGCCGAGCCTTCCAAGCACGTGCCTGGCTCCGATGGTGACCACACCCTGCCTCACGGAGAGCAGTCCGAGCGCCGCGTTCGTCTACGTCCGTTCTGGCAACTGGGACATCACGGGCGGCACCATCAATCTCAACCGCACGATGGTCTACCAATCGAACGGCTACGTCAAAGTCGCGTCGGCGACACCGAACTGGACCGCACCCACCGAAGGGCCATTTGCGCAACTCTCGTTGTGGTCCGAGAAGTCGAGCAACAAGTTCCAGATCAACGGGGGCGCAGGCGTGAGCCTCGAAGGCATCTTCTTCACGCCCGAAGCCGACCCTCTGTCTCTGAGCGGCAGCGGGGACTGGGGCCAACTACGCGCACAGTTCATCTCCTACCGTGTCTCGGTCAGCGGCGGCGCGACGCTCACGATGTCACCCGATGAGAGCATGATCAGCCTCCCGCCCACGAGCAACGCTCTCATCCGCTGACGGGACCGGCAGATCAATCAGGTTGGAATCGTCGATGCAACCGCGGGGACGCCGGGCGGAAGCCCTGTCTGAGCCACACTCGGCGTGTGGAACATCCACAACGACATCTCTCGATAGGCCGCCCAGTCGCCGATGTCGGCTTGCACCGACGCGAACTCGAACTCGGTTGACGATGTCTCGAGACGCACCATCTCCATCTTGATCGGCCGGGCTCCAGGGAGTTCGAATTCGACGAGACCGACGTGCGGCAGTGAGCCGCGCGCAAAGCGCACGGAGGCACCACCTACCGATATGTCGATCAATTCTCCAGCGACGCGATCGACGTGGACCGTCGTGCGAACAGCCACGCGGTGAGCGTTGCGCCGCGACGTGGCGTACTCGGCGGCACGAATCCGGGACGTGCCCGACACCAATACGATGCCGGCCAACGCCAGCCATACCCCTGACGCGACGGTCGAACTCGCGGTCGTGTGCCACGGCACCCACCCGGCGGTGCCGGCGGTGGCATAGGCCAGGACGAGTACTACGACACCGGCCAACGTCCAGAGGATCCAGGGGGCGCGGCCACGGACACGTTCGTCGGCGCCACCTTTGGGGGTGACTTCGAACTCCAACGTCTTTCGCGACAGAAGCCACCAGAGGCACGCCATGCCGACGGGCACGCGGAAGATGCGCAACGCAAAGGCAGTTCGCCAATGGATCTCACGGCGTAGCAGACGCTTCGCTCCCCACAGACGCGCCGTGAACATCGCGACGAACGCAATCGCAAACACGAGCGGACTCGCGGTCGATGTCTCCGCGCCGGACGCCATGACGGCGATAGGGATGACGAACGCAACGAGTGTGGCGATGCCTTCGAGCCACCACAATGTCCCGTTCAGATACTCGTGGAAGTCGCGCCACGACATCCATCTCTTCGCCGCCCAGAGACGTTCGTGTACCAAGATCTGCATGGCACCCATACCCCACCGTCGCCGTTGCAGCAGGTATTGGTGTGGCGTCGCCGGAGCGAGCCCGACCGCGAGGGTCTGATGGTGATACGCCGTCTTCCATCCGGCACGGATCAGTTTGAGCGTCGTGTGCATGTCCTCGGTGATGGTCTCCGTAGCAACTCCACCGATTTCTCGCAGCGCCTTGACCCGTAGGAGCGACGTCGAACCGCACCAGAACGGGCCGGCTCCGGCATGCTGACGCGCCGGCATCAACACGTTGAAGAAAAGGCCCTGTTCGCCGGTGAAGCCGTCGTCGTCAAATGCTCCGGAGTTGTAGAAGGACTGAGGTCCCTGCACGAGCGCAATTCGTTCGTCGGCGAACCACCCCAGTGTCGCGGTGAGGAACGCCGGCAGTGGCACATGGTCACAATCGAGCACTGCGATGATGTCCGCGCCACCCACGCCCGCGGCTTCGTCGGCGGCCAGTACGTCCAAGGCGTGGTTCAAGTTGCCCGCTTTGGCGTGGTCATGGATCGGTCTGTTCACATACCTCGCACCATAGGCAGCACACATGTCGGCAACCCACGGACGATCTCCGTCGTCGAGCACCCACGTCTCGTGCTCTGGCGCGAGAGCGCACGCGGCAGCCACCGTGGGTGCAATCACCTGTAGCGGTTCGTTGTAAGTGGGGATTAGAACTACCACTCGTGTGCTCTCGCTCAACGTGGTGTACTCGGGCACGTTGTGGCCATCGATGTTCCACAGCGTGACGGCCTTGGCAGCCAAGCCGATGAGTGGGAGTGCCTCGAACGTGACGAGCGCCAACGCGATCGAAAGGTTCCAGCCGCCGACCGGAAGGGTGAAGGCAACTCGCCAGGTCAAGTAACACACCAACGCCGCTACCGAGACTACGCCGCCGACGTGCGCCATCCGGCGCGATCGAATGGGCTCGGCCGACGGTGCATGTAAGAGGGAGGCCCATGCGGCGACAGGATTGCGTCGTCCAATTTTCAACATGGATAGCCATCGGCCGCGAACCGCTCGCCATGAGAACGTCCGCCTCGCGGCCGCTCTTGTGTAACTTTGTGGGTGATCGCAGCAATATCACGGGCAACCAACCACTGGGCCCGGCGCAACGATCCTCCAACGTCGTTGCGCCGGGCCCTTCTCTCTTCACCGGTCGAGAGAGCCGCGTGTTCGCGCCTGGGTCCGGTTACCTACTCGTACCGTTTGCCCGACCAATTCATCGATGTAACCGGCCTGACCGCCGGCCGCTATCGCCTACTGGCAACCGCGGATCCGAACGGGCTCTTCCAGGAGAACAACGAAGCGAACAACCTGACGTGGGTCGACGTTCAGCTCCGAGGTAAAGGACCGAACTCCGTGAAGATTCTCGAATACGGCCCTGCGGCGTGATCCCAAGGAACTAGGTGGCTGTGTCTGGGGGGTTCACGGCGTTCGACTGCGTCGTAAGCTCGAGCCGTGAACTCTTCGTGGCCCAACCTCCGTCGTGATATCGACAGCATCGCCGAGCAATGGCGATCGAACCGTCCCGAACGACAAGCTCGGCGCGGTCTCGACGCGGCCGACTTCGCCCGGCTGCGGGACGCGGGGTTTCTCCACGTCGCGGTACCCGAGGAAATGGGCGGGCTGTGGCGCAGCGTGGGCGAGACCACGCGCCCGATCTGCGAAGTGCTCAGGACGCTCGCGTCGGCCGACCCGTCGGTCGCGTTGGTGTCGTCGATGCATCCGTCGGTCCTCGGCTTTTGGCTCGCGCCGCCCGACTCGACGAGCGCGCGCTGGAACGAACAACGCACCGCGATTTTCGCCAGTGCCATCGACGGCGCGCAATGGGGCACGATCACTTCAGAGCCGGGCAGCGGCGGCGACATCCTTCGCACCAAGGCGCAAGCACTCCCCGATACCGATGGCGAACGCTCGCTCCCCGGCGGCGCCTACCGCGTGAGCGGGGCCAAGCATTTCGGCAGCGGTTCGGGCGTGACGTCATTCATGATCACCACCGCGGTGCCCGACGGGGAAGACGCGCCGACGTTGTTCGCCCTCGATGTGCGCGATCGCCCGTGGGACGGATCCGCCGGGCTTCAGCTGACGGCTGAGTGGGATGGCGTCGGCATGGCAGCGACGCAGAGCCACGCCATGATGCTCGACGATTGTCCTGCGATCAGATGCGCATGGGAGGGGCCGATCCAAGAGCTCTCCTCCGCCGCGTCGCCAATGATCTCGAGCGTGTTCACCGCGGTCATCCTCGGTGTCTTCGACGAAGCGATCCGCACGGCGAAGGCGCAACTCGCGCCCAAATCGGGTGGGATGCGACCGTACGAGCAAGTCGAGTGGTCGCGCGCCGAGCTCGACTATTGGCTCGCCGTGCAGGCGTACGAAGGCGCGCTACGCGCCGTCGAGGCGGGCGACCACGCACGAGCCGTTCACGCCACACTCCGGGCCAAGGAAGCCGTCGCCGAACTGGCCGAAGCATCGCTCGGGCGACTCGCCCGTGTGATCGGCGGAGGAACGTTCTCGCGGCGATCGCCGTTCGCCGCATGGTTCGAAGATGTGCGAGCCTTAGGCTTCTTGCGCCCCCCGTGGGGCCTCGCGTACGACAACCTCTTCCTCACCTCATTCGGCTGAGACTCGACCCGTATCCTCAGAGGCTGGGGACAGCGGGCGAGTGCCGCCGACGAGTACCCGCGCAGGTGTGTGATCGAGCCAGCGCACCGCTGGTCGCAGTAACCACAATGCCACCGGCATACCCGCTGCGGCTACGGCCGCACCGAGCCCCAGGCCAGCGATCACATCGCCCGGATAATGCACACCGACGTATACGCGGCTCACTGCGAGCAGTACCGCGACGCAACAGGTCACGAGACCCAGCATCGACGAGCCGTATCTCCTACCGGCGAACAAGAGACCCACCGCCACTGCGCCGGCCGCCGTCGCATGATCGCTGGGGAACGAAAAGTCGGCACTCCGCGCGAGCAACACATGCGAAGCCGGCATGGCGGTATAGGGACGCGCTCGGTCGACCCCGTTGCCGATGATCTGCCCGATACCGAGCGCGAGCAGCGCCGCTGCTCCCGACCAGATCACGACGATGACGCCATCGCTCGAATCAGCCCGCCGCGCGTAGAGCCAGCCGACCACCAACGCAACCGCGAACATCAGGATGCCGTACCTCGCCATTGCAACGAAGAACCAGTGCGCCCATGGTGTCCGGCCAGCGCATCTATTCACTGACCGGTACAACGCTGCGTCCATCGCTCCTCCGAGAGTCGACTCGATAGTGGCATCGTTTCCGCGCGAATACACCGCGCGGGCCGCCTACGGATTCTTCGTTTGCCGGCCCCGACCGAGTAGGCGTTCCAAGACGTGCGCATCACCGGCCCAGGCCTCTTCGATCGCCTCGCGTGGTATGCGGCGCGCCGCATACCTCAGTACCAACGCGACGACCACAACGTCGTCGAGTGGACCGATCACCGGCAGGAATTCGGGGATCAGATCGATCGGCGACAGCACCCAGAGCGCAGCGAACGCCACCGCGAACTTGACCCGTCGAGGCACCCGCGGATCCCGGCGCAATCGCCGCGCGGTCGCGACGCAAGCCGGCAACACCCCGGCGAGATCTTTGAGCACACCGGGCGGGAGGCGCTTGGCCAGCACAACGAGGACCGCCCAGCTCGCGACCCACAACGCCACGCCGATCGCGAGCCAACGAACCCAACTCATGGTACGGAGTCTCGCACGGTTCACAATTAGAACTATCCCGCGCCACGCATTCGTATTCAGATGGTCGGTGAAGCTCGCCGACAGATACTCGGCCCTCACAGAAGGTGGATACATGCGCATCGCAAAGGGTGACATCCCAGTGAAGATCGACGTGCCGGGCGCCGTTGCTCGACAGTTGCCGAACTTCGGTGACACGAACGGCTGCGGGTCACTGGCCGGCGAATACTTCTCGCTCGCCGCCGGCCTCGATATCGCTCCACTGCTCGAAGGTCTCGCGGGAGATGCGTGCCATGCTCCGCACTGGGGCTACATGATCGCGGGCGAGGTCGTCGTGACGTATAGCAACGCGCCGGCAGACACGTGCCGCGCCGGCGACATCTTCTACTGGCCCGCAGGCCACAGCGTGCGTGTCACCGACGACGCCGAGGTGATCTTGTTCAGCCCTCAGGTGGCGCACATCGAGGTGATGGATCACATGCTGGCCAAGATGGCCACCCTCTGACTCTGTGTCGATCATCGTCGGTTGGTCGATTGGACTAGGCGCGTGCGAGCAAGCCCAAGTTCCAACCGACGACGAGCGCGTACCAGAAGTTGACCGCGACCAACGTCAACGCCACCCGACCGGGAAATCGCGTGCGTAAGACGAGCCCGACCACGATCGTCAGACAAAGACATTTCACGAACGACGCATGGGCGGTGCTGTCGACGATGCCGCGCATGACGGGGTTCGCCTCGGTGCCGCCAATCGACAACACCGCTCGCGTCGTGATGACATCGCTGATGTTGAGACCGATCAACCACGCCAACAGCGCCTGGCAGATCTGCCTCGGGTCGACGCGCGGCAACGCAACCGTGGCGGGGTCGCAACGAACACGCATGCCGCACCGTACCGACGGTTGTGTGTTCGACAGAAGAGGCGCGCTGCCCGCTCTCTGTAGTTACAAATTGCCAACCCGCGCGGTCAACGCAGTAGCAGCACGATCACGATGATGATGAGGATCAGGACGATGAGGCCGCCGCCGATGTACATGGGATTCCTTTGGGTTTGGCCGGACAATCCGGCGGGCCCATCCCTTACCCACGCGACGCGGTTGCAAACGATGGCGGCCGAGACGCTCCGGCCGGTTTGATCAACCGCGAGTTCGGGTAGTGTCGGCGGCGATGCGGATCCTTGCCACGGCCTATGCATGTCGGCCGGGCTTTGGCTCCGAGGACGGCAACGGTTGGTGGCTCGCGGATCAGCTGCGGCGATTCGGTGACGTGTGGGTGTTGACGCCTTCCCACAACCGCGCGGCGATCGAGTCCTGTGTGCGCGATATCACCGATCGAGGGCGGATCAATTTCGTCTACGTGGACGTGCCCGGATGGCCCGCTGATTCCAAGACCGCAGATCGGTGGCGCCGCACCCACTACAACCTCTGGCAGGCACGTATCGTGCCGGTCGCCCGCAAGCTGCAGCGCGTCATCGGATTCGACGTCGTCCACCATCTCACCTACGGGCAATACTGGAGCGGCACGTGGATGGGCACACTCGGCCTACCGCTCGTGTGGGGCCCCGTAGGCGGCGCTGAGTCGGCACCCGCCGCCCTCGTCGCGACGCTGACCGAAGACGGGCGCCGCTACGAACGCAACCGCGACTTTGCCCGCGCCGTCGGCCGGCGACTGTTGCCGGTGAGCCGGGCCGCGCGCAGCGCGACCACTGCGCTCGCGGCAACCGACGAGACCAAGCGGGCCATCGAGTCGTTGGGAGTCCGCCGAGTCGAGGTGATGCCGACGGGCGCGCTGCCCGATGCCGACTACGCGGCGCTGTCGAGCATTCGCCATACCGCGACACTCGACGGCTTTCGCATCATGTGCGTCGGTCGCCTCGAACATTGGAAGGGCTTTCATCTCGCGGTCGAAGCGTTCGCCTCGTTCTTGCCCCAGGCACCCGACAGCGAACTCTGGATCGTCGGCGAGGGCCCCGCGTACGCCCACCTGCGCGCCCTGGTCGACAAGCATCGACTCGACGACACCGTGTCGTTGCTCGGCCGGCTTCCTCGATCAGAGGTGCTCGACCGCCTCGCCCGCAGTCACGCGCTGGCGCACCCGAGCCTTCACGACTCCGCGGGATGGGCCACCCTCGAGGCCGCGGCGGCCGGGCTACCGGTCGTGTGCCTCGATCTCGGCGGCCCGGCGCTACAGGTCACCGCCGACACGGGCTTCAAGATCCCTGTCGATGACACCGCTCGCATCGTGCCGGCCATCGCGGACGCCTTCGCCATGCTTGCCGCGGACCGTCGCCATGCGTTGCAACTCGGCGCCGCAGGGCGAGTCCGAGTCGGTCAGCACTTCACATGGGATCGGCTCGGCGACCGCTTGGCGACCATCGAGCCCTATCGATCGCTCTCCGGCACCACCGATTCTCTGTAACGAGCCCCCGCCTCGGTGCGATATGTAGGTGTTCCCGCATCAACCGGAGGCGCAATGACGCTGCACTCGCCACTCCGCCGCTACGACCGTCCCCCCGAAGACCGATCGATCGCCATCACGTGGGAGCCGCATCTGCCGCGGACACATCTTCGGCTACGGGCGTTGGAGCAAGCCACCGTCATCCAGGTGTCGGCGAACGGCGCGCTGATCCGCGCCCACACCAACCCGGACATCAACCGCAGCATGCGCGTCTCGATCGGACGCGGTTCAGATCGTGGCCTGGTGGCGGTGCGTCGCATCGAGCAGACCTCCGATGACTCGATCTCGCACTACGGCGTGCAATTCCTCTGGCTCGATCCGAAGATCCAAGCGGTCTTCGACGACGCCGTATCGAGCGAGTTCCATTACGAATGGCAATGAGCGCCGCTGCGCTCGCCCGAGCAGGGTTCAGGCCGTCGCCGTGATGTCCTTGCCCATTCGCACCAGTGGCACCGGCACCCCGCCGGATGCATCGGCGACTTCTTCGATCGGCGCGAAGCCGAACGTCTCGTAGAGCGGCCGGCCGGCCGCAAATCAGCTACGAGAAATCGGTCGCCGCGGCCGGCGAAAGAAACCTATCGACCCGCACTCAGAGCGTGCGTGAAAACGGTAGATCCAGAACCACTGTGCGATCACGACGGCCGCGAGTGCTGCCCAACAGCTCGAAGGACGCTGCGACGGGCTCCTCCAACAAGGTTTCGACTGCGGTGCCGAACCATACGCCGACAGTGTGCCGACCGACGTTGAGCACCGCCGGCAGCGCCATACTCACCTCATGTGGTCCCGCCGAAAATTGTTCGTGAATGCTATCGCTGAGTACTTCGTCGAGGACTCGCACACCGTTCGCCGTCACGATGAAGATAGCGAGATCGAGTCCGCTCACTTCGGCGTGCACTTCGAACTTGACGATGACCTCGAGGGGATCTTCGCGCATCAATGGACGGTCTTCCGCTCCGAACGCGGCAACAACTCGCACCTCACGCAGTTCGACCGATCCCCTATTCGCAAAGTGCTGTCCGCCGACTTCGGTCGCGACGAAACCAGCGGCGAGATAGTCGCTGACGACTTCGGGCGCGGGGCCGTCCTGTCGCACGCGTCCACTCTCGAGCCAGATCGCTCGGCGGCACAGGCGTGTCAGGCTCGACAGATCGTGGCTGACGAACACCACCGTGCGCCCCTCGCGCTCTGCCTCGGACATGCGTCCTAGACACTTGCGCTGAAACTCGGCATCTCCAACGGCCAACACCTCATCGACGATCAAGATGTCCGGCTCGAGGTGAGCTGCTACGGCGAATGCGAGCCGCAGGTACATGCCACTCGAGTAGCGCTTGACGGGAGTATCGAGAAACTGTTCGATCCCTGCGAACGTCACAATGTCGTCGAAACGTCGGAGCGTGTCCGCGCGACTCATGCCGAGTACCGCCCCGTTCAGAAACACGTTCTCACGGCCTGTGAGCTCCGGATGGAATCCTGTCCCCACTTCCAGTAGCGCCGCGACGCGACCACGAGTTCGAGATGCGCCAACGGTCGGAGCGGTGATTCGCATGAGAATCTTCAAGATCGTGCTCTTGCCCGCACCATTTCGCCCGACGATGCCGAGCGAATCACCGTCCGGAACTGTGAAGGTCACATCGCGTAGCGACCAAAGATCGAGCGACGACGGACGGCGAAGGCGAGCCATCGCGGTCAACGACTCGCGCAAGTTGTGACGCTCACCGAGCCTGTAGCGCTTGCTGACCTGTTCGACCTGAATCCGGTCCACTTCAGATGACGTCCGCGAACGAGCGCTGCGCGCGTTGAAAATAGACAAGTCCCGCGACCGCGAACAGCGTCGCTGTCACGATCGACAACGCAACTGCTGGCCCCGGCCACGGCCCCCCGATCAACACGAAGCGCGCGAGTTCGAGCACCGCGAACGCAGGATTCAATGCGTAGAGAAGCCGACGGACGCCTGTAAGGCCGTTCGCCGAATACGCAACTGGGCTGAGGAAAAGCAATGCCTGCAGCATCGGCGTAATCAGGTGACGCACATCGCGGAAGCGAACGTTGAGCGCGGCGAGTAGAAGCACAGGCCCGAGTGCCGTGAGCACAAGAAGAACGAACCAGACGGGCAACAACAAGAGCGCCGCTGACGGCGCCACCCCATAGGCGACGCACAGTACCGCCAGCAAGACCAACCCGACGCCGAGGTCGACCATCGGCGGGAGCAGCGCGGCCATCGGCGCAATCAATCTGGGAAAATACACTTTCGTAACTAATGATGTGTTCGACGACAATGATTCGCTGCCACGCGAAATGGATTCAGAGAGGTAGGTCCAAGCAAGGAGACCGGTTAGCGCGAAGACGGGATAGGGCAAACCCCGTGAATCGACGCCTGCGAGACGGTCGAATGCCAGGGTGAAGGCGGCGACGGTGACCGCTGGTTGAACGACCACCCAGGCGACACCGAGTATTGCTTGTTTGTAGCGCACCCTCAGATCGCGAAGGGCGAAGAAGCCGATCAACTCGCGGGCGTTCCAGATCTCGGCCCATGGCACCAAGCGGCCGTGGCCGGTGCGGTTTTCGACCCAACGGTCGTTGTTCGGGCTCACCCGTACATCGTATGCGGTGGCTTCGCGCGGCAGGCGGCCTCGATCGCGCGCTTCGCTGATACTTTTGCCGGCGTGACCCTTGACCTCACCGGAACGGCTTTGCAAATGACTTGGGAGCCGAGAGTTTGAGGCGCATGTGAGTGCCGCCACAAACGTGGCTGTGGTAGTGGTCGCCTACCAGACACCGGATCCACTGCAACGATGCCTCGCTTCGTTGCATGGCGAAGGTGCGGCAATCGTGGTCGTAGCCGACAATGGCGCGGACGACGAGACGCCACGAGTCGTTCTGCGTGAGTTGCCCCAGGCGATGTACCGCAACTTTGCCGACAACCCGGGATACGGTGCCGCAGTCAACAGGGTTCGCGCCGACGTCGACACTCCATTTCTCGTGATCTTGAACGCGGACACCGAACTCGATCCGGGCGCGCTCCGCGCACTCGGCACTTACCTTGAACGTCACCCGAACGTGGGGCTCGTCGGCCCCCGATTGCGAAATGCCGACGGCTCGCTTCAGCCCTCGTGTTATCCCACTGCGACACCTTGGCAGTTGTTGCTACAAGAAAGTCGCTTCGGCGCTCTGACTCGCTGGGTGCCGTGGGTACGCCGACGGCACCTTCGAACGTGGCCGCATGACTACGACCGCCGAGTGCCCTGGGTCCTCGGAGCAGCTCTCGCCATCCGACTGTCCGCGTTCGACGCCGTCGGCGGTTTCGACGAGTCATATTTCCTCTACTACGAGGAGGTGGACCTCTGTCACCGACTCGGCAAAGCAGGATGGGAAGTGCACTTCACGCCTACAGCAGAGGTGATCCACCACGGCGGTGTGAGCACATCCACTCTCGGGCCCGCAGTCGCACAGATCTTTTTCACGAGCGCGGCTCGGTTCCATCGAACGCATCGCGGGGCGGGCTCATGGATTGCGTTCCGAGCGGTCGTCGTCGCGGTCGCCGCCGCGCAACTGGCACGATGCTTCGTGAGCGGATGCATCGAGAAGCGGTCAGCAAAACGGGTGTCGCGCTCAGCGACAGTCCGTGCATGGCGAGCAGTGCTCCATGATGCACTCACGGGCTGGCCCGCAGAACAACTCGAAAGCCGCCAGCCATGAGTCCCGAAGCCACATCGTCGCGTCGCCGAATTCTCATCGTCTCTCCTTTCGTGCCGTCGTTGCATGGCGTTCACGGCTCGAGTCGTGCGCTCGGCGGGCTATTGTCTGCGCTCGCAGATCGACACGACATTGCCTTGATTCACCTTCGTGGCCCGGGCGAGCCCTCGCTCGATCCCGCGCTTGCGGAACGGCTTTCCCTCGTAATCGAAGTTGCGTCGAGCGACGCATCGAACGTGCGGTTTCGGCGCCTGCGACTGTTGGCCTCGGTCGCACGGGGCCGGCCGATGTGGGTGCAGCAATTCTGGTGCCGTGCGATCGGTGACGCGATCGCGCAGACAGTGCGAAGCTTCGAACCCGAGGTCGTACAGGTGGAACTCGCGGTGATGGGTCCCGCGTTGGCTGCCGTGCCCGCCGGCTCGGCGCGGCTCGTCTTCGTCGATTACGACCCAGCGTTCGCCATTGCGCTCGACCGAGTGCGGTCGCATCACGGAACGCTGCGACTCCTGCACATGCTCGATGCCGCCGCGTGGTGGTGGACAGAGCGCTCGGCGCTACGGCGAGCGGATGTGGCCGTTGTGTTCACCGAGCGTGACCGACGGCAGCTCACGCGAATGGCAGGTCGGACGCCGATACACATCATTCCTCTCGCGACAGACCTTTCAACGGAGCCACTCGATCCCGCCGGCGACGACGGGTTCGTCTTGTTCGTCGGCAGCGCGCAACATCCACCGAACGTCGAGGCGGCCGACCGCCTCGCGTCAGAGATACTTCCGAGAGTCGTTCGGCAAGTGCCATCGGCGACACTCCACATCGTCGGAGATCATCAGCTTGCTGCGCTCGATCGCACATTCGCGGAGCGCTGCGTCGTCGAGGGATGGGTGCCGGACGTCGTCCCGCTGCTCGATCGTGCAGCAGTGGTCGTTGCGCCTCTCCGGCTCGGGGGCGGCATGCGCGTCAAGGTCGTCGAGGCGCTCGCAGCAGGCAAGGCGGTCGTCGCTTCGTCTGTAGCGGTGGCCGGGATGGACGTGGAGGCAGCCGGAGCCGCGATCGTCGTTGACGACGACGAAGCCTTCAGCAATGCAGTGGTTGGGCTTCTTCGCAATCGATCCGAGAGAGTGGCCCTCGCGGCCCGCGCTCGGTCCTGGGCAATAGCCCATTTGGATTGGAGCGAACGCGTCACGGCGTACGAAGCGGTTTGGACCGCAGCAGCGGGGCCTTTGCAGACGCCTTCGGACCTGGTTCGCCGTTTGAGTTGGCGATTCTTGTTGCCGCTCCCACCGTCGGGCGGGTTCGAGCGCCTTGTCGTTCTCGGTGCAAAAGACGCGCTGCGGGCATCTGCGACATTCCTCGGCGTAGCTCACTCGGTCGACACCATGCTCGATAGCTCGCGGCCAGCTGACGTTGTGGCGGTGCTTGCTGACAGCGGAGGTAGCGATGTGAAGGAGGTCGTCGCATCACTGCGACCCGGCGGCGTCCTCTACTGGGAAGTCGACAGACGTCGCGCTGGTCAACGATTGCGAACACCACGTCGCCTCGCGGCCGAGCTCCACGCCCTCGGCCTCACGACTGTTGCTACCTACGCGCTACGGCCCGACCCCGAGCGCAGCGAGCTTCATCTACCAGTCGATCACGCAGGCGGCATCGAGTGGTATCTGTCCTCCGCATACAACGCCGTGTCAGCGCGGCAGCGACTTGCGGAGGCAGCCACGCGCCTCGCGGCGCGGCTCGACCACCGGTTACTCGCCACATTCGCTCCTTTTCACGCCACCATCGCCGTGTGGACTCCACTCGCGGCGCAGCAGTTCACCATTGCCGCCAGAGCTGCGCACCTCGGCTTGGCGCCGGCGCCAACGCGATCGCCATTGCTCATCAACCAGAGCGCAAACCGTGCGATCCTCGTCACGTTCACGAACGAGGAGAATGAGCGCGACTCAGTACCGGCGGCGATCCTCAAGATTCCGACCCGTCCCAGCTTCGCCAGGCGCACCGAATGGGAACAACAGATAACACGGCAAGTTCGCGCGGCCCTCCCGGAGCATGACGCCGAAGCCATACCGTCTCCGTACGGCCTCGTCGACGTCGGCCTCCCATGGATGGCCGGCATCGAGCGGGCGGCGAGCGGATGTTCGCTCGCCCGCTCGAGTGGCCGTTGGGGACGTCCCCTTCGCGCAAAGGTCGCAGACCTGGAACTCGCTGCCAATTGGATCGAGCAATTGCACACTCGATACGAGATAACCGGCCAAACGTGGGATGAACGAATCTGCACGAACGAGGTCGACGCTGTCCTCACCCGGTTCCAACAAGCCTTCGGGTGCACGGAGGGCGAACATCGGCTTTTCTCCAATGCGCGCCGCGTGGCACGCGACCTACAGGGGACGCCGTTGCCACTCGTTTGGCAGCATGGCGATTTCACAGTGTGGAACACGCTGCGAGATCGTTCGGAGCTCCGCGTTCTCGACTGGGAGGGAGCACGAACTGGCCTGCCGTTATGCGACATCCTTCGCTTCGTGACTCATTGGCACGAGGTCGTCCTCGGCGCGCGCACGTTGGACTCGCGGCTTGCCGCGTTCAGCCAGCTCTATTGCGGGGCGCGGTCGCAGACGCGCGCGACGGTTGAGGCGCGTACGACTCTCGACCGATACGCGCGGTCACTTGCACTGCACCCAAATTGTGAACCAGTTCTTCTGGTCACCAGTTGGGCCGAGCTGGCGCTGAGGCGCCTCGATCAACGAATCGACAGTGGTGGAGATGTCGACGACCCTCGAGGACAAAACGAAGCCATCCACTACATCGGTCAACTCGCGGAGGCGCTGAGGTGGCCATGACGGACGACCTTCTCGGGCGGCGACCGGCGGCGACAGTGGTGATCACGAATCACAACTACGGTCGCTTCTTGGACCAAGCAATCCACAGCGCTCTCGCACAGAGAGACGTACACGTCGAAGTCATCGTGGTCGACGATGGGTCCGATGACGAAAGTCATGATGTTCTCGCGCAGCGCCGCACGGCGATCACGGCAGTCCGCCAGCCCAACCTTGGTCAGGGCGCGGCGATCAACACGGGCTTCCTTTTTTCACGTGGTGAGGTCGTGCTGTTTCTCGATGCCGACGACGTTCTCGATGTCGATGTGGTAGCTCGCTGCTGTGACGCATTTGCCAAGGATCCCGGCGCCGTGCGCGTACAGTTCGTACTTCGCGGCATCGGCGCAGCGGGAGACGATCTGGGCACAACTGTGCCCGCCGACCCAAGGCGGCTGCCGCGCGGCGACTGCAGGGCGGCAATCCTCTCACGAGCCGACGACCTACCGTGGCAACCGACAAGTGGCAACGCCTTCCGCGCTACCGCACTCGCGCGTGTACTGCCAATGCCCGATGAGCAGTACCGAATCTGCGCTGACCATCATCTGTCAAACCTGACGCCTCTACTCGGCACGGTGCTGGTACTGGACAAACCCGGTGGCCGTTACCGCGTCCACGGCAGCAACGCCGACCATCGGGTCGGCTTCGATCTGGAGCGCACACGCGGCATCATCGTGCGCACGATCGCGACGCACGACAGCATCGCGCGACTTGCCACCGAAGAGGGGCTGATCCGAGAGGGAGAACTCGACATCAAGAGCGTGACCTCGCCGGCCAGCCGGTTGGTATCACTCCGCCTCGACCGCGCGGCGCACCCGATAGAGGGCGACCGGCGCGCCGCTCTCGTTGCGGAAGGTCTTCGTGCCGCGAAAGCGCGGCAGGACATCAATGTCGTTCGGCGATTCGCGATCGCAACCTGGTTTGTAGTCGCGGCATCGGCTCCCAAGGTGGCGTTGCGAGGGCTCGCAACGGTGGCCTTGCGGTCGTCGACCCAAGCGTCTTCGCCTGGAACTATGCGCAGGGCCTGGCGACGTACTAACCGGGGTCGACCAGATCCAACAATCGTTCCGTGAGGCGGGACGCGCCCTTCGCCCAGTCCCCGCTGTCCGGATAGCGGAATCGCCGCGCCAAATACGCTCGTTCGATGGCCGCCAATACGCTCGCTGCGTGGAAGGGAGCGACGGCGCCTCCGGCGTATTGGTCACCTGGCCCCGCGACGCTTTCTCTGCGCACTACGACCACGGGAATGCCGCGGCGTTCGACAGCCTCGAGCGCGCGCGACGTCGCGTCGGGCTCGAAGATGACGGCGACGTCGGCACCGGCCATGTGTCGGTCGAGTTCGCGATCATCGAGTTGGTGCGTCACCATGGCGAGTTGCGCGGCATGGTGATGTGCGGACACAACGTCGCGTAGGGCTGAAGCATCGTCGTTGTCGCGCGTGACGAGCTCGAGTCGGTACGACGAAACCCGTGACTCGCTCAACCCTTGGAACGCGGTGAGTAGCAGCTCACCCTCGGCCAGGCTTGCACTTGGCAAGAAGGCGACAACGTGGGCTCGAGATAAGTCGACCTGGCGTTCTTCGGTCTTCCATTCGGGCAGTTCCCAGACCGACGCGTCAGATGCCAATACCACAGGCGGCACGTAACCCTGCGTGATCACCAGGTCGGCGGAGCGCAGCAGGGACCGAATCGCAAGCCTTTCGGTCGCGGTCACGGTCTGGTCAAGGCGTCCACAGCAACGCAGCGCGACTTTTGCGCCCGCCTTGTGCGCCGCTTTGGCGGCGCGCGCGAGCACGCCCGCTTGCGGAATTGTCCACCAATCGAGCAACACGACCGCGGGCGCGTGACGAACGAAGAACCTTGTAAGTCGTCGAACCCTCGTGGGCGACAGCGTCGAGGCGACTTCGGTTATACCAGGCACTTCGGTGAACGACGGCGTGTTCAGGCCGATCAGGGTCCAGTCGAACGGATCGTCGGGGACGGAGAGTTGGATACCGGTGACGTCCCAATCATCGCGAAGCGAGTGAACCACATGGTCGGTGAGCACACCGAAGACCGGCGCGTGGCGACCCGGACCCACGATGCAGAGCCCTGGCCGCAAACCAAGGGGCGCTCCGAGAAATTCCGACGATCTCATTCCGTTGAGCGCGGCGGATGACGACGTCGGACGACCCGGGAACGCCGGAGGCGAGACCGCGCGTGCCTTGACATCGAGCGGACGGCGAGCCTCTTTGCATATCGTCCCCAATACGCGAAACCCGTCGCGTACGGCTCGCAGGTTGGAGCTTCCGTGGATGCGCGACGACTCGTACGAAGGCACTTCGACGACGTGCAAACCGTAGCGCACGGCGCGGATCGTCATCAGTGTCTCGACTTCGAAGCCATCACAGTCGACGGCGAGGTACGGCAGACAGTCCCGCCAGAACGCGTTGTACCCGTAACAGAGGTCGGTGAACTTGCTACCAAAGATCCCGTTCACGATCACGTTCAGAACCTGGTTTCCCAACTTGCGCACGAGTGTTATGTCCGCGCTGCCACCGAACTCTTTGAATCGACTGCCCTTCGCATAATCCACTCCGCGCTCGAGTACAGCTACGAAGGCAGGTATTTCACGGCCGTCCGCGGATCCATCGGCGTCGAGCATCACGATGATGTCGCCCGTCGCGGCAGCAAAGCCGGCCTGCAGCGCCGAACCCTTGCCCTTGCGCGGCTGACTAACGACTCGGATGCCGGGTTGAAGGGCTTCGGCTACGCGAATGGTGTCATCGCTCGACCGACCGTCGACCACGATGATCTCGGCGTCGATGCCGGCCAGTGTCGAAAGGGTGAACGGAAGATTGTCGGCCTCGTTGAACGTCGGAATGACAACCGACAGTCGAGGCGCCGAGGGGCGGTAACGCGCCCGCGATTTCGCTTCACGTTGCGCCATGGGCGGATCCACGGATCGAGAAGCGGCTTTGGTCATAGCATTACCGGAATGAACACATACGAGACTTCCCGGCTGGTACGCGTGGCCAAACCTCCAGCGGAAGATATCAACAGGTCGTCTGGTTCGGCTGAAGCCTACCGAGCGGCATCGCGACACCTGCATGTTCTTCTGTGACGGTTACCGCCGTGTTGATGGCGCGCGTCTTCCAAGTGGATCATGGCCCTTAGAGTGTCGCGGTGACGTCCGGGAACGCGTGAACGCAGTGTTAAAGGGGCCGCCACGTCGTGGTTTCTGGGCGTCTCTGCAATGGTCAGAGCCCCGAACGACGGATCCGCGCCCGCAATACACGATCCCTTGGCGCGCGACCGATCGCATCCTCTGGCGGTTGGCGTCGATCGCAACGCTATTGGCCGGGTTGATGCTCTGGTACAGCGCTGTCCGGCAACCACGGGCCCGCAACGCGGGTGACCTGGGTCTCGTCACCGTGTTGGGACCAACATGGTGGATCGCCATCGGTCTAGTGGCCGCCAGTTTCATCATCGAGGTCAGCAACGTACGTCCTCGCGGGGCGATTCTGGCCGCGGCGATCGTCGGACTCATTTTCACCTTGCACGGTACGGCCGTCATGCTCGAGGAAGCGCCCCGTTTTCCCACAGCTTGGTTACACGCAGGCTTCGCCGAGCACATCGCGCAAACAGGGCACACTGTTCCCGACCTGGACGCCCGGATGTCCTGGCCCGGGTTCTTTTCCGGCGCGGCCATGGCATCACGAGCGATGGGCGTCGAGCCACAATGGTTTCTAAAATGGGCGCCCGTTGTACAGAACCTGGCATTTCTGATCCCCCTGAAAGCCATCGCAAACGGACAATTGTTCACTCCTCGTGCACGTTGGCTGACGCTGTGGATCTTCGTGTGTGCCAACTGGGTCGGACAGGACTACTTCTCACCGCAAGCCTTCGCCTTCTTCCTCATGTTGTGCTCGCTGGCGGTCGTGACTCGCGTGTTCAGTGTGCACGACCAGCCATACAGCGAGGCCTATCGCTACCCGAATTGGTTGCTGAAAAAGGCAGTCGCAGTTGTCAACCGACTCTTGCGCAGTCCGTCGTGGTCACGGCCAACCGAATTGGACGCGATCCACACTTCCGAACTCGACCGGTTGGCGTGGCTCCTGACGTTGACCGCAACGGTGGGCGCGATCGTCGTCTCGCACCAACTGACCCCCATCGCGCTGATCGCAGGGCTGATCGCCCTGGTTGCCTTGGGCAGGATCACGCTTCGGGCGTCCGTACTTCTCTTCGCGGTGATGCTGCTGGCGTGGATCTCTTGGGGCGCGTTGCCGTATTGGCGAGGACACCTCGACGACATTTTTGGAGGTGTTGGAAACGTGCAGTCGTCGGTGGGCGACAATGTCGGCACACGGCTGCAAGGCAGTTCGGGACGACTCTGGGTCGTGCGGTCCCGTATCGCAGTCGCCGCTCTTGTGTGGATATTCGCCGCGTTGTCGTTGCTCTGGCGTTGGCGTCGCGGCTTCCAACACCTTTGGCTCGTCGCGCTCGCTGCGGCTCCGTTCGGCATCGTGGCCGCACAGTCCTACGGTGGCGAGGCGCTCCTGCGCATCTACCTCTTCACACTGCCTGCCTGCTCGATGTTGATTGCCGCGTACCTCGCCGAAAAGCATCCCGAGAAGGCGAGAGTCCGTCTGGCTGGCCGGCTTGTCGTGTTAGCCGTGATCTTGATGGCGCTGTTCCCCTTCGCGCGGTGGGGCAACGAGCGTTTTGAAGAGGTGACCAGTGACGAGGTCAAGGCGATCGAGTGGGTATACGCCAACGTTCCCGAGGGCTCGCAGCTCGAAAGTGTGTTTTGGAATATCCCGTGGCGATATCGCGGCTTGGTGGCGTACCAATACCACGAGAATGGCGGGCTGATTTTTGTCGGTCCCGAATCGACCGACAAGGTGCTCGAATCCGCGGATACCGACGCGTGGATCGTTCTGACGAGAGCGCAGGAGTTTTACGGGATCACGCAGCTCGGCCTGCCATCGGGGTGGTCATCGCGATTGGTCGAGGTGCTCGAGTCGAGTGGCCGCTTTCGCGTCGCCTTCCGCAATGGGGACAGCGCCATCATGTGCGGAACGGCGGGTTCGTGCTTGTCCTCGGAGGCGACCCGGCGATGAACAAGCGCGAGGTCACTCGGATAACCGCGCTGCTCGCGGCCGTCTCGGCCTCGGCGGCAATCGCCGTAGCCGTGAACCTTGCACCAGTTGTGCGGGCGCCGCTCGTGCTCGCGGCACTCCTCATCTGTCCAGGTTGGGCACTGTTGTGCTGGCTGAAGGCGCTCGAATGGCCCCTGATGTGGTCGTCCGCGATCGGGTTGAGTTGCTCGCTCGCGATACTCCTGAGTGTGGCACTCGTAAGTGCCGATCTCTGGTATCCACGGTTCGCAGTTGCCGCTCTGTTGGTTTTGTCGTCAGCGTTGCTCGCACTACGAACCTGGAGGGGGTTGCGCTTCGAGACACGTCACCTCTCCCGCGCTGAACATCGGGGGGTCGGGTGAATAGCGACACGCTCAGATCGATCGTCGAGAGTCCCATCACGGCCTTGCTGGTGTGGCCACTCACGATGTTGGCCCTGTTGGCCTACGAGTTCTCGCGCGTCGCTCCCGCGTTCGTGAAAGGGCGGCGCGCCATGGGCATCGCTTGTGTGCCCTTGCTCTTCGTCTTCTTCGGCGTCGTCATTGGCCGTTTCGTCTTGCTCCACGACTGACAAGACAGACTTGGTACAACTCGTATAGACGGTCTGCACACATTTCCCACGTCGGGATCGACAGCGGTGGCGGCTCGCGTCGTATCGACTCTGCGATCGCTTTCACGAGATCTCCGTTCGAGGATCCTTCGGGTACGCCGATGGCCCACCGTCGGGACACGTACTCCGCCAACGCAGTGGTGTTCTGAACGACCACGTCCACACCACAAGCGAGAGCCTCGAGCACAACAATCCCTTGCGACTCATACTCGCTCAGTACCACCACCACGTCGGCCGAGCGGAGCAGGTCGAAATACGCCGAGCGCTCATCGCGCCCGTATGACGCGAAGCCGATCGAATCGCTACCGACGTCGGCCGCCTGCTGGTGCAGTTCGGCGGCCGCCGGTCCGTCGCCCACGATGGTGAGTTGAGATCCTGGCCACATGCGGCAGATTTCTGGCCACGCGGCAATTGCTCGGTGATGTCCCTTGTACCGCTCTAGGCGGCCGATGCTGAGTATCCGCAACGGACCGTGCCGGGGCGCTCGTCGCGGCGGGATCACTTCGACGTCGACGCCGTTGGGGATGACGGTGATTCGATCCGACGGTATGGCGAGTGCGTCTGCGAAAAGATCACGTTCATAATCGGATACGGCAACGAGAGCGAATGCGCGGCGCAGCAACGGCCGTAGCGCGCGCCACTGGAATGCGCGTATGTGTCGTCGCCACGACGCGCTGTGGCCCCCGCTGTGAAACGTGACGATGTACGGCGTACGACTCACTGCTGCGGTCAGCATCGCGATGGGCGCCGCGAGCGTGTGAACGCCTTGCACATGGACAACTGACGGAGCGGTCCGCCGAATGATGCCGATCAGCCCCGGGGCAAAACCGATATCCGTCGAGCGCGGCCACGCACGAGCCCGCTCGACAACTACCTCGTCGACCGCATCGATGCGGGGAAGATCGTGCGCCGGGTCGCACGCGGCAACACGAACTCTCAATCCGCTGTCGCGATGCCGCCTCGTCATTTCACCAACGTGGGTCTCTACGCCGCCAATCGACGCACCGAACCAAGGTGTCGCAGTCATCACATCGCAGCTACGGCCTTCGACGGGTGTATTCCCGACTCGTAGCCGGCCGTACACGAACCCGCCCGCAGCGATCAGCAAACCCCCCGCAAGTGCGAGCAGCCGACCCATCGCTCCAGGGCGACCGTGCGCCAGGTCACGACACGTTCGCACGAGCGCTGCCGGTATCACGCGCGTCGCATGTCGGCGCTCGCTCGCGAGTCCCTGACGCGAACCGACCAAGGTTGCCACCGTCGCCTTCGAGCGACCTTCGCTCCAGCAACGCCGCGCGAAGTACGACAGCTTGGTGCGGTCATCCGTCTGATAGTGATCGACGGCCAGGTTCGGCAGATAGAGGATCGCCGCGTCGGGCCAACGTTGGGCGATACGAATGCACAGTTCGGTCTCCTCGCAACCCGAAAGGCGCGCGCCTACGCGTCCGACGGTCGAAGTGAACGCGCCGACCGTCGCCAGTACCTCGCGCCGAATGCTCATGTTGGTGCCGATGAGGTTGCGCACCGGTGCGGGCTCTGTCGGTAGTCCGCGCCAAGAGCACCCCACAACCCACAGAAACTCATCTGGCAGCCACGCGGGAGCTTCGCCTGGCCACTTGGGGACCGCAGAACCGCCGACCGCGGCGACATCGGGGCGATATCCCCCGAGCAGCGTCCCCGACCATTCCGGCGCACAGTACGCGTCGTCGTCCAGAAACGCGACAACATCGCCCGTGGAATGACGCACGCCCGTATTGCGGGCACCCGAGAGACCTTGATCGTTTTCGTTCGCCACCACCGCGATGCCGGGGAACGCGGCTTTCGTGCGTTCGTAGAGGTCAGGGTCATGATCCACCACGACGATCAGTTCGTGGACCTTTGGCGTCTGCGCCAGCACACCCCGTATGGCCCGCTGAAGTGCCGACCAACGGCGCTCGGTGTAACAGCAGATCACCACGCTCAGTGTGGTCGGCTCGTCCCAGCGCACTCGGCAACTCCTTTTGCTCGGTTGTACCCGTTCACGAGGCGAGCACTCACCAGGCGACAAGGATTGTAAGCACCTGAAGTACCCACAGTTCACCGGCGTCCTGTAACATTCGCCGCAGGATCGTCATCAAACCGCAATAACCCGGGCGGGGCACGAGCCCACCGACCGTCAGCTCACTCCGCTTACTCAGAGGCCTCGCGTTATGCGACTGCACGTCAAAATGTCGCTTCGAGGTATTGCTGCGGTCGCCTCCCTCTTGGCATTCGCACCGACGGCATCGCCGGCGGAGGTGAGTCGGGGAAATGCAAAACTGGCGACGACGGCGCCCTCCAAGCAGCCCCGAGGCGGCGCCCCTACGACTCCTCCCGCCGCGATGCCGACCACCACGTCGGCTGCGCCCACCACTCTTGCGACGCCCACGACACAGGCGCCCGCGGCCCCTACAAACACACGGACTGACGCCCCCGCAGTGCCGACCACGGTCCTCGCACCTGCACCAAAGGCGTCCTCGATGCCAGTCGGCGATCTTCCGGGTTGGAAGCAAGTGTTCACGGACGACTTCACGTCCAATGCATCCATCGGTGCATTCGACTCGGTGTATGGCGCCCGGTGGGGCTCGTATGACGACGGGTGGAAGGACACGGCCGCCAAGGCCGAGGGCGCTGCTTCTCGCTACTACCCCTCACGCGTGTTGAGTGCCCAGAATGGGTTGCTCAACAAACGGCTGCACACAGAAGACGGCGTCACGATGGTGGCGGCGATTGGGCCGAATATCGGCGCCCAGCTCTATGGCCGTTACGCGGTGCGATTCCGGGCGGACGAGGTGCAAGGTTTCAAGACTGCGTGGCTGTTGTGGCCATCGTC
>JBDSMH010000011.1:0-8280 GCA_039915945.1 Acidimicrobiales bacterium
ATAGTTGTGCCAGAACGCCATGAGGTCGGACTCGGTCCAGCATCGGTCGGGGACGGGCACGGTGGTGAACGTCGCGCCGACGGTGGTGAGACGGTCGTCGCGGCCAAAGGGCAACAACATGCCGGCGTGATGCCACTCGAAGGCGGCGTCGATGAGCCCGTAGGCCAGTGTGGGCGGCGCGCCAACGATCACGATCTCGGGGTGATCGTGCTCGAGCATGCCGATCGAGTAGGTCCATGTGGGGCCGGAATGCGTGGGGCTCGAGCAGCCGGGAACGGAACACCCGCCGGTATTGACGGACATCGTGGTGAAGCCGTGCCGCTCGATGCGGTGAGCCATGTCGAACAGTTGCTCGTCGAAGTAATCGAAATTGGTCATGGCGCCATCATGTAGACGACCAGTGACAGTCACTGGGCGCTGCGGCGGCGCCCGGTCCGCGATTCACGTGAGCCACCCAAAGTTCATCTACCGTCAGTGCACCCCGAAACATCGTGGCCGCCATTTACGGCTAGGCATGCCATCTGGAGGACTGCCGTGTTCGACTTCGACATGCTGGTGATCGGTTGCGGGCCGGGCGGTCAAAAGGCGGCCATCGCGGCGGCCAAGCTGAGCAAGCGCGCGGGAGTTGTCGAGCGGGCCGACGTCGTCGGCGGTGTCTGCGTCAACACCGGCACGATTCCCTCCAAGACGCTGCGCGAGACCGTGTTGTACCTGACGGGGCTCACGCAGCGAGAGCTCTACGGACAGAGCTATCGCGTCAAAGACAACATCACGATGGACGATCTCAACAGCCGTACGCATCACGTCGTCGCCCGCGAGTCCAAGTGGTCAAAGACCAACTCGGTCGCAATCGCGTACAGCTGCTGCAAGGTTCGGCCCGGTTCATCGATGCGCACACCGTGGCCATCGATCACCCGGCAGGTGAGACACGCGTGACTGCCGAGTTCATCGTGATCGCGGTCGGTACGGTGCCGGCGCGTCCGCCCAACGTCGCGTTCGACGGTCAGCACGTCGTCGACTCGGATGGCATCCTCAACCTCGAGCAGATTCCCGCGTCACTCGTTGTCGTCGGCGCCGGCGTCATCGGCATCGAATACGCATCGATCTTCGCCGCGCTCGGTACGAAAGTGACCGTCGTCGAGAAGCGTGATCGAATGCTCGACTTCTGCGACGACGAGGTTGTGCAAGCTCTGCAGTACCACTTACGCGATCTCGCGGTCACGTTCCGGTTCCGTGAGACCGTGGCCGCCGTACAACCGCACAGCCGCGGCACGCTGACGGTGCTCGACAGCGGCAAGACGATCTTGGCGGATGCCGTGATGTATTCGGCAGGACGCGAAGGCGCAACGACCGACCTGTCGCTCGATCAGGTCGGGATACCGGTCGACGGGCGACATCGCATCCGAGTTGACAGCAACGGTTGCACGACCGTGCCCAACATCTATGCCGTCGGCGACGTGATCGGCTTTCCCGCCCTCGCCGCGACGTCGATGGAGCAGGGTCGCCTTGCCGCGTATCACGCGTTCGGCGAGACGACGCTCGAGTCGACCCAGGTGATGCCGTTCGGCATCTACACGATTCCCGAGATCAGCTACGTGGGGCGCAATGAGACCGAACTCACCGACGCCGCGATCCCATACGAGGTCGGCGTCTCGCGCTACCGAGAGCTGGCGCGTGGCCAGATCGCCGGCGACTCGTACGGCATGTTGAAGCTGTTGGTCTCTCCGGTGGATCGATCGGTCCTGGGCGTCCATCTCTTCGGCACGGGGGCAACCGAAATCGTGCACATCGGTCAGGCGGTGATGGGGTGTCACGGAACGATCGACTACTTCGTCGACGCGGTGTTCAACTATCCGACTCTCGCAGAGGCTTACAAGGTCGCAGCGCTCGACGTAACCAACAAGTTGCGCGTGATGTCCGAACTACCGGTCTGAGTGCGCACGCCCGGCGGTGCGCGCCTTCATCAGAAACCAAAACGGTATGACGGTGGCCGTGTAGGCGATGGCGTTGTAGAAGAAGTGCAAGATCGTGTCACTGAGGCTGAGCGCCCGATCGCCGATGCCCGGACACGGACATCCGCTGTGGCGGATCACGTTGGAGATGATCACGATGTGCTCGACCATGTGCCACGACTCGACTCCCGCACCTGCGATCGCGAACGTGAGGTACGACCAAGGCGGGATGACGCCCAAGTCGACGTACTCGCGTAGTGCGACGACCAACACGTAGAGGCACATCAGGTACGTGAAGTTGAAGACGAGGTGGAGCCATTCTTCGGTGCCGTTGAACTGGATGATGTAGCCGAGAAATCCGAGCGCATCTTCGTCGGGTACGTCGAACACGTAGACCTGCAGCAGTTGGATGATGTGTTCGATCACGTGGATGCCCTGAACGGTCACCACCGTCGCGAAGAAGAGGAAGAACCGTGACGACGCGGCGAACGACTTCTGAGCGCGAACTCCTATGACGACTTGGGCCATGAATACCTCTCTTGCGTAGAGGGGGTCGGCCGCGGTGGCCGACCCCCTCTACGGTTCAGATGGGATCGCAGCGGCCGCCGCCATTGGGGAAGGCGAAGGGGTCGCCGAACGCATAGATGGGCAGGAGATAGAAGCCCAGCCCGCCGGGGGCGCCGGGCCCAACGGTGAGGTTCGCAAGGAAACCGTTGTGCAGCACCGTTCGATGCCCGAGCTTCAGAGTGAATGCGTCCTTCATGGTGCCGACAATGGTGTCCGGGTCCGACTGGCTGTTCTTGGCCCGAACGACGTTGTCGTAGCTGTACTCGTACGAATTGCCGTTGCCGGTGGCCACACCATTCGATTCAGCGCGGTCGACGACGTGCGTGATCCCGCCACGGTCGGTACGGGTCTTTACCACGTGATTGATGGTCGCCGAGCCGCTCACCGTCACCCCGTCTGGCAGGTTGGGGCACTGGTTCGGGCCGGTGCCGGCCACGATGCTGAAGCTGATGGGACCTTCGCTGAAGGTGGATACCGTCCACCCGTGGTCGTCGTCGTTCTGCGCCGACGCGGTGCCGCCGAATGCCAGCACGAGAGTGGCGATAACTCCGACCACCATCGCGAGTTTCTGCTTTGACATGCTTCCCCCTGTTGGTCGCGAGGGGCAGCAGTGTCGTCAGGCCCCTCGACACAGGTAGTCGTTTGCCGCAGCCAGATTCCGTCGCGGGAGGCCAACTATTTCGCGTCGGCGTAGCTCTTCTTGAATGATCGCCGGGCGCGGGCAAGGAGGGATTCGGTGCCGTGCACGCTGCGGTGTAGCACTGTCGCGATCTCGGGGACCGACAGTTCCTCGTGGTAGCGCAGCACGAGCGCGATTCGGTGGTGCGGATCCAGTTCGTCGAGGGCTTGCGCGGCGCGGCTCGTGTCCACGCCCGAGTCGGGCGTTCGATCGACGTCGCGGTACTGATCGACCACCGCGCGGTACATTCGCTGCTCGCGCGACTCGCGGCGCCAATGGTCGGCGAGCTTGTGCGTCGCAATGCCGAGCAGCCACGGGAGGCCGCTTCTCGGGACAGACGCACGTTGCAGCGCCACGAATGCACAGGCGAAGGTCTCTGCGGTCAGTTCATCGGCGAGCCCCGGATCGCCGCAGCGCTTGAGCAGGTAGTGATGGACGCATCGACCGTGCGCGTCGAGCATCGCACCGACGGTCTGTGCCGCATCGGGGATCACTTCCGTCATGACTCACCCCCATTCGACGACGTGCACGGTTTGAACGGTGGCGATTCCCTTGAGTGCAACGGTGCGCGTCTCGCCGAAGGGGATGTCGCCTCTTGTCGCCGCGATCTCGTAGACGATGGGGGACACGAGGATCTCGCCGCCGCGAGCGGCGTTGGCGATACGTGATGCGAGGATCACGTGGCGCCCGATGAGATCTCCCGCGGCATCCGGCATCGCCTCGCCAGTGTGGATGCCGACTCGAACGGACATGCCTTCCGCCGGCTTCGAGTGGGCGTAGGCCTGCACCGCGCGCTGCACGTCGCTCATCGCAACGATCGCGGCTCGAGCGCTCGGGAACGTGAGCATGAACCCGTCGCCGAGCGTCTTGACCTCGCGTCCACCGTGCTTCGCCACGAATCGGCGCACGATGGCGTTGTGGATCTGGAGGATGTTCATCCACCGTTCGTCGCCTAGCTCGACCGCTCGGCGAGTCGAGTCCTCGATGTCGCTGAACACGATCGTGAGTGTTTGGTCGTAGGTCGCCAGAGAGGACAGCTCCGCCTTCGCCGCGAGCACGGTTTCGGACACGAGCTCGATCGATGTCGTGCGCATGGGACTGGGCTCGGCCGTCGGTCGGGGTTCCTCGACGAGGCTGATCGTCGTGGCACCGATGCGGATGATCTCGCCGGGCAGCAAGCGGTGCGGGCCGGTGAACGGCACGTCGTCGACGCGGCTGCCGTTCGTGCTGCCGAGATCGATCGCGACGACGTCGTCGCCCGAACGACGCAACTCGAGATGGCGTCGCGAAATCTGCGAATCGGTGAGAAGGATGCCGGCACAGTCACGACCGATTTCGACGGGGTCGGGTCCGAGTTGGATGCGCAGCGGCGTGCGGCCGGGCTCACACACGAGAACGATTGGCGTCATTCGACGTTTGTCGCACGCCGCGCTTACAGATCGTCGACATCAGCGGTTTCGACCGCGGCGATGTAATCAATTTGCAAGGCGGATCAGTCACCATTGCAAGAAGTGCGAATCGCTCGTATTGTGCCTGGTCAGGGGATGGCTATGGGTATTGAGTTCCTCGTCCTAGGGCCGATCGAGGCTCGGCGCGACGGCGACCCCGTGCCCCTTGGCGGCGCCCAGCAGCGCCGCCTACTGGCGATCTTGTTGTCGGCGTCGGGCCAAGTGCTGTCGCTCGATCGCTTGGAAGAAACCCTGTGGCCGAGCGGTGACGCGCCCGAAGGCGCTCGTCGCACCCTGTTCACCTACGTCTCACGGTTGCGTGCCGCGCTCGGTGACGGTCACGTGGTGACTCGTGACTCCGGCTACCTGTTCGAAACCGGTGCCGAGCCTGTCGACTGGGTGGTCTTCGAGGGTTTGGTGAGCACGGCGCGCACTGCTGCGCCCACGTTGCGGGTGGCGCTGCTGGATCAGGCACTGGCGTTGTGGCGAGGGCCGGCCTTCGGCGAATTCGGCGCCGAGTGGTGGGCCCGACCGACCTCGGCCCGCTTGGAAGAACTGCGACTGGTCGCGAACGAGGATCGGATCGACGCGCTGTTGGAATTGGGCGACGCCGATCGCGCCGTGTCGGAGGCGGGGGGCTTCGTCGCCGCCTACCCATTGCGGGAGCGTCCGGTCGCGCAACTCATGCGTGCGCGGTTGGTGACAGGCCGACAAGCCGAAGCACTACGGGCGTTCCAGGAGTTCCGCGAGTATCTCGCCGAAAATACCGGTCTCGAGCCTTCGACGGCGTTGATCGAACTCGAGCGCTCGATCGCTTCGGGCGTCGCACCGGAGTCGTCGAACACCAGTCGTGTCGCCCGCGGGTATGTGTTGGGTGACGTGTTGGGGCAGGGCTCGTTCGGCACCGTCTTTCGCGCGACCCAGCCCGGTGTAGGCCGCGAGGTCGCGGTCAAAGTCATCCGCTCGGAGTTGGCCAACAATCCGAGCTTCGTGCAGCGCTTCGAGGCCGAAGCCCAACTCGTCGCACGTCTCGAGCACCCCCACATCGTGCCGCTGTACGACTTCTGGCGCGAGCCGGGCGGCGCCTACCTCGTGTTCCGTCTTCTGCGCGGTGGCAGCGCCGAGCAGTCGTTGGCGATCGACGGCCCCTGGTCGCTCGACCGCGTCTCGCGCCTCGTCGAACAAATCGGCGGTGCACTGTCGGTCGCACACGCGGCTGGCGTGATCCACCGCGACGTCAAACCGGCGAACGTGTTGTTCGACGACGCGGGCAATGCCCATCTCGCGGATTTCGGTATCGCGGCGACCGACGACTCGGCGGATGTGGGAGGAATGTATTCGGCAGGTTCTCCGCTGTATGCGAGCCCCGAACAGTTCCAACACAGGGGGGTGTCAGCGCGCTCCGATCTCTACAGCTTGGGTGCGACGGTGTGGGAGCTGCTCGCGGGAGTGCCACCGTTCGACGGCGACTCGGCAACGACGATCGGGCGGGTGAAGTTGGAACGGCCGGTGCCGTCGTTGATCCAATGGCGGCCCGACCTTGCGCCCACGATCGATGCGGTGTTGCAGAAAGCGACCGCGGTCAATTCGGCCGACCGGTTCGCGGGCGCGATCGACTTGGTGCTCGCCTGGCGCGCCGCGGTCGAGGCACGCCAATCCGCGACTACCGACGACGGGCTCGCGCGGGCGCGTTCGACGCGGCAGCACGCGGCCCAGACCATGACCGAGCTGACGATCGCCGGCGCGAATCCCTACAAGGGACTGCGGCCGTTTGCAGAGGCCGACGCGCGTGACTATTTCGGTCGCGCAGTGCTGGTCGAAGATCTGGTGCGCGCGGTGAGTTCGTCGAGGGTGACGATGGTCGTCGGGTCGTCGGGTTCGGGCAAGAGTTCGTTGCTGCATGCGGGCCTACTGCCCCGGTTGCGTGGTGCGGGGGCGCGTGTGGTCACGATGGTGCCCACCGATCGACCGTGTGCGCAGTTGCATACGGCACTGTTGAGTGCGGCGGTCGAGCCGCTCGCCCCCAAGGTCGAACACGCGGTCGAATTCGTTGCCGACGAGTCACCGAGCGAGCTTGTCATCGTCGTCGATCAATTCGAGGAAGTCTGGACGCTCACGAGCGACGGCGACGAACGCGATCGGTTCGTTGCGTTACTGCGACGGCTCGCCGTAGACGAGTCGATCAATGTGCGCTTGGTATTCGCGATACGGGCTGACTTCTTCGACCGTCCCTTGAGTGAGCCCGAGCTCGGTGCAATCGTTGCGAAGCGCGTGTTCTCGATCGCACCGATGACCGCGGCTGAGCTGTCGGAAGCGGTGCGCGCGCCGGCGAACGCGGCAGCGGTGACGTTCGAGCCGGGGCTCGATGCCGAGATCGTGGCCGACGTGGTGAATCAGTCCGCCAGCCTGCCGCTGTTGCAGTTTGCACTCGCCGAGTTGTACGAGCATCGGCGTGGTGCCGTCATCCCGACGGTGGCATACCGCGAGATGGGTGGTGTCGCCGGCGCGGTCGCCGCACGCGCGGAGGCCGTGTACGCGCAGCTCGACGACATCAGCCAGCGCGAAACCCGGCGACTGTTCAGCCGGCTCGTCACGCCTGGTGCGGGAGCGGAAGACACTCGGCGTCGCGCCCGACGCAGCGAGCTGCCGGACTCGGCGAATGCGATTGCCGATCAGTTCGTCGCCCACCGGCTCTTGGTCGTCGATCGCGATCCCGCCAGCCGAGAGCCGACCATCGACATCGCGCACGAAGCCTTGCTCAGCCGCTGGCCGCGTCTACGCGGCTGGCTCGACGAGGACCGCGAGCAGCTCCAGCTGATGCGACACCTTTCTGTCGCGGCGGATGAGTGGGACGAGGCCGGGCGGCGTGATACCGATCTCTACCGAGGGCCCCGTCTGTCGATCGTGGGCGAGATCAACGATGCGGGCAATGTGATCCTTGCGCCAGTCGAGGGCGAGTTCCTCACTGCGAGCCGAGGGGCTCGCGACGCCGAGAAACAGCAAGAACAACAGCGGATCGCGCAGCAGGCACGTCAGAACTCGCGGCTCCGTCGGTCGCTCGTCGCGGCGGGCGTGCTTTTGGTCGTCGCGTTGCTCGCCGGGTCGGTGGCGCTCGTGCAGCGCAACCGCGCCGATGATCAACGTGCGCTCACCGAGGCCCAACGCGACGCTGCCGAGAAGGCACGCGATGAAGCGGACGCGGCCCGCCGCGAAGCCGAGGCGGCGAGTGACCGTCGCGACATCGAGCGTATGGTCGCCCAGTCACGCGCAGACGCCAAGCTCGCGCCCGACCGCTCCATGTTGCTCGCAATCGAGGCCTACAAACGTGAGCCTACGTGGCAAACGCAGGGTGCTCTGCAGTCCGTGCTCGCCCAGCAACCAAGAGGTCTGCTGAGCTTCATCGCCGGTCAGGGACCATTCGCATCGGCCACTTTCGGCAACGCCGTCCTCGTTGCGAAGGATGGGAACACGATCGGTGTATGGGATGCGAAGGACTTCCATAGGTTGCACACGATCACGGTCGACGGCGTGATCACAGCGGGTCCCGCGCTGAGTTCAGATGAACAGTTGGTGGCATTCTCGACAAGCGATGGTGTCGCTGTTGTGAACGTTGGCTCGGGCAACCGTGTGGCGC
>JBDSMH010000051.1:0-63285 GCA_039915945.1 Acidimicrobiales bacterium
AGCTTTGGCATCCTGAATGTTCTTCGGTGTTGGTGGTGTCCCGGGAGAACCATGGCCTTCAAAGTCGGCGATCGCGTTGTCTACCCTCATCACGGCGCGGCCGTGATCACAAAGAAGGAGAAGCGCAAGACGCCCACGGGCGAGCAAAAGGACTATCTCGTTCTGCGTATGGCTCATGGTGAGATGACCCTCGCCGTCCCGGTCGACAAGGCCGAGGAAGTCGGCATGCGTTGGCCCATCAGCAAAGAGGACGTCGAAGATCTCTTCGAGGTTCTGCAGCGGCGCGACGTACGTGAGCCGGCCAACTGGAGCCGTCGCTTCAAGAATCATCAAGAGAAGCTCAAGTCGGGCGACGTCTATCAGGTCGCCGAAGTCGTGCGTAACCTTGCGCTGCGCGACGCCGACAAGGGCCTGTCCGCCGGTGAGAAGTCGCTTTTCAACAAAGCGCGCAACGTGTTGGTGTCCGAGCTGTCGTTCGCACTCAACGTCAGCGAAGACGATGCGTTGAAGCGCGTCGAAAAAGCATTGGTCTAATTCCCACACGCAACATCGTGGGTTAGCATCACCCCCTCACGGCTAGGAGGGCGGCGTGGCACGATCCAACCGAATCGTCGTCGGTGTCGAAGGCTCCAAGGGCTCGAAGAACGCGTTGAAGTGGGCGCTCGACGAGGCCCGCCATCGCAACGCGGTCGTCGATGTCGTCACCGCCTACCTTCCGACGTACGTACCCGCGGCTCCCGACTTCGGTTACGTCCCGCTCGATCCTGTCGACCTCGTCGAAGAAGTGCGCAAGATGCAAGACGCCGTCATCGACGAAGTCGCGTCCAACACCACCATCACCATCGAGCGCAAACTTCTCAAGGGCCGGGCCGCCGATACCCTCATCATGGCGGCCGAGGGCGCCGCGATGTTGGTGGTCGGGTCACGCGGCCGGGGCGGTTTCCGTGGACTGTTGCTCGGCTCGGTCAGCCAGCAGATCGCGCAACACGCCTCGTGTGCAGTGGTGATCGTGCGCCCCGACATCAACGTCGACGAGAGCTGATCTCGGGCCCGGCCGCCAACCGCGCGAGCATCTCATGGCACGAGCCAACGAATTCGCCGGACGCGTCGCGGTCGTCACTGGTGGCGGTGGCGCGGGCATCGGCGGCGCCACCTGCCGGCGCCTCGCCGAACTCGGGGCGTCCGTCGCCGTGCTCGACGAGCATGGTCCGCGTGCGCAACGCGTCGCCGACGAGCTCCGCGACGAGTTCGGTGTGCCGGTTTATGCGTCTGCGGTCGATGTCGCGGATCGCGCCGCCGTCGACGGCTCGCTCGCGGCGATTCACGACCAACTCGGCTTCGTCGACATCCTGATCAACAACGCCGCGATCAACATCCAGGGATCGATCTTCGACTACGACCCCGATGTCTTCGAGCGCGTCCTCGCAGTCGACCTGACGGCCTGCTTCTACCTCTCCCGCGTGGTGTTGCCGTCGATGCGCGATCGCGGCTGGGGCCGCATCGTCAACGTGTCGTCGGTGGCGGCCTACATGGGTGGCAACGGGCGCGAGCCCGCCTACTCGGTGGCCAAGGCCGGGCTCAACGAACTCACGCGCGCCGTCGCGCTCGAGGGCGGCCCCCACGGCATTCGCTGCAATGCAGTTGCTCCCGGGCTCGTCAACTCCAAGTGGGTCGAAAAACAGCGCGAGCGCTACGACACGTTCCTCGAGGCGACACCGCTGCGCCGCCACGCCGAACCCATCGACGTCGCGAACACCATCGTCTTTCTCTGCAGCGACGAGTCGGCTCACATCACCGGCGAGATCGTGACCGTCAGCGGCGGCTGGTACCTCCGCCCCTAACGCTCCCCCTGCCGGGGGTAGCCTTGGGGGGATGACTGCGCTCGAGTATCTGCTCTTCGACGCCGACAACCACTACTACGAGACGCGTGACTGCTTCACCCGCTACCTCGAGCCCCGCTATCGCGACAAGGCCATCCGAGCCGTCGTCGTCGACGGCGTCGAGCGCATCGTCGTCGGTGACAAGCCGTTCACCTTCATGGACCCCAAGTTCGACAAGACGAATCCGCCGGGTTCGCTCTACGACATGGTGCGCAATCGCGATTCGGGCAGCACGTGGGCGGACAGTTACACCGCTGACAACATGCTGGCGGCATTCCAGAACCGCGACGCCCGCTTGGCGTTGATGGACGAGCAAGGCATCGAGTCGACGATCATCCTTCCGACACTCGCGGTGTGTGTCGAACCGGCCATGTTCGATGATGTCGAACAGACCTACGCCAACCTGCGGGCGTTCAATAAGTGGCTCGACGACGAGTGGGGCTTCGATCACCACGGCCGCATCTTCGCCCCACCGTTGCTGTCGCTGCTCGATCTCGACGAAGCATGCCGCGAACTCGATCGGGTCCTCGCCGCCGGCGCCCGCGTGGTGCACTTGCGCGCGGGTCCCGCGTTCGGTCGTTCGCCGGCCGACCCCTACTTCGATCCGTTCTGGGCGCGGCTCGACGAAGCGCGCGTGCCGGTGGCCTTCCACATCGCCGACTCCGGCTACCACCGTGTGTGGGGTGCCGAGTGGGGCGAGGCGTCGACGCCCAACGTGCGAGAGCAGTCGGCGTGGGCATGGGCGTTCCTGCACGGCGACCGGCCGATCATGGAGACCTTCGGCGCGTTGATCTACGGCAACCTGTTCGGCCGGTTCCCCAACCTACGCGCGCTGTCCATCGAGAACGGGTCCGGGTGGGTCGACTACTTGATGACGTTGCTCGACAAGAAGAAGGGCATGGGCCGGCGGGGACCTTGGGTCGGCGGCTATTGGTCAGGTCGCCCGAGTTCGGTGTTCCGTGAGCACGTCTACGTCTCGCCGTATCCCGAAGACGACGTGTCCAAGCTGATCGATCGCATCGGCGCCGAACGGGTGCTCTTCGGCAGCGACTATCCCCACCCCGAAGGCTTCGCGGAACCCGACGGGTTCGTCGAGTTGCTCGAGGGGCGCACGGATCACGAAGTACGCCGCGTCATGCGTGACAACGCCGTCGAACTGTTCGCGTTGCGCTCCTGAACACGGCTCGAGCGAACCGAGTGTTGCAAGTTACGCAGGACGGATGACGCTGCCCGGTCGGGCATCGTCGATCAGCTCGCCGTTGTCGACGACGACCTCGCCGTTGACGATCGTCGCCGCGATGCCCACGGGCGCACTGTAGAAGCGCTCGGTCTTGGTGATGCGATCGACGCCGAGCGACCGTTCGCCGATGTCGATGCGGGCCGGATCGAACAGCATCATGTCGGCGAACGAGCCGACCTGGACCTGACCACGGTCTCGTATGCCACAGATCGCGGCCGGCACTGCCGTCAAGCGGCGAATGGCGGCTTCGATCGGCCAGCCGCCTTCGTCGAGGCACCACATGCGCAAGAAGTACGTCGACCATTCGGCGCCGTCGTCGCGCTCGAGATGGGCGCCACCGTCGGAGATGCCGGGCAGCACCATCGGGTGGAACTGCACGCGCCGCAACACGTCGCGCAGCGCCGTCGACTCGTTGGACCAGTTGAAGAGCGTGCGCAGGTCGTCGGCCAGCGCGATGTCGAACATCACGTCGACCGGCCGGCGTTGCTCTGCGGTCGCGATCTCCTGGATCGAGCGGCGCTCGTAGCCCGCATTCTCCGCGCTGAACGTGCGCCGCACGCGCAGGCCGTCCCAGCTCGGCGGGGTGGTCGCGCCGCCTTGCACGGGTTGGGGATGGTCGATGGCATCTTGGTATGCCGCCCGGGTGGCGAGGTCGCGCATGGCGACGCGGCGCTCTTGCGGAGTGAGCGCCATGAGGGTGGCCCACAACGGCACGCTCTCATAGAGCGACGTGCCCTGCGCGAGATGGAACGATGCATTGCTGTTGCGCATCATGACGAGCGAATAGACCGGGGCCCGCTCGCGCACCGAACGATCGAGCAACGCCTCGAGGCCGCGCCACGCGCCATCGGGATCGACCCGGCGGTTGCGGCCGCCGTAGCCCTGGAAGATCATCGGGACGCCGGCGCGCTTGACGTAGTCGATCATGCGGTCGCAATCGGCGTCGTCGAGACCGTCGACGGTGCTGTACGGCGCGATCGCAAGTGACCCGATGCCGTAGCGACCGACGACATCGACGAGCGCGTTGATTTCACGATCATCGGCAAGCCGGCTCGGGACCGGGCGTTCGGCAGTGTCGAAGTGCAAATTCACCTGGGCCGACGAGAAGCCCATCGCACCGCCGCGCATGGCATCGTCGACGAGTGCTTGCATCGACACGACCTCGTCGTCGGACGCTGGGCGCTCGAACGAGGCGTCGCCCATGACGTAGCGCCGGACCGCGGAGTGCCCGACGTAGCAGCCGAAATTGACGCCCAGCTTGCCCTCACGAGAGCGCAGGAACTCGGGGAACGTTTCGAAGTCCCACCGCACATGGTCGAAGGCCTCGAGGGCCATGCCTTCGACGCGCGCGAACATTTGCGCCAGATACGCATGATCGTCGCGGTGGCAGGGGGCAATGGAGAACCCGCAGTTGCCGGCGACGACAGTGGTGACACCGTGACGCACCGATGTATCACACGACGAATCCCACGTGATCTGCGGGTCGTAGTGCGTGTGCACGTCGACGATGCCCGGCGCAACGATGAGCCCTTCGGCATCGATCTCGCGCGTGGCCTGCTCACCGCGCAGGCGCCCGACCGCCACGATGCGTTGATCGCGTACGGCGACGTCGGCTCGTCGAGGCGCCAGGCCAGAGCCGTCGACCACTGTTCCGCCGCGCACTATCAGGTCGTACATGGTTCCCCCGCTTCGCTCTCGTCGCCAGCCACCCTATCGAGGGCGGATTATCGCCCGACCAATCAGCACCGCGAGGGCGGATTATCGCCCGACCAATCAGCACCGCGAGGGCGGAATATCGCCCGACCAGTTCGCGACCAATCAGCGGCGGGCGACGAAATCGGCGAGCAGCGGATTGGCCGCGCGGCCAGGCGCGCGTCGTGGGTGATGAATGCCGGCGGCGGAGACCAACCGCCAGACCCGGCCTTCGTTGCCGGCGTACGGCGCCAGCAATTCGAGCATGCGCGTGTCGTTGCCTCGCTCTTCTCCGCTCAGGGCAAAGCAGAGGTCGCGACCGATGTGCCAGTCGTCGAGGGGAACGGCGCGGGCGTCGCCATAGGCGAGATGGCGGACCAACCCGATCGTCCATGGTCCGATGCCGGGCAGGGTGCGCAGGCGCGCGGCGACCCGTTCGACATCGTCGCCGTGCGCCCGCAGGCGGCCGGCCTCGCGGTTCAGCGCAATGAGCGCCCGTGATCGGTGCAGGTCGAGGCCGACACGCAGCAACGCGTCACGCCCGAGTCGGGCCACCACGTCGGATCGCGGCGGAGCGGTGAGCTCGAGTGGACCGGGCGCGGTCTCGCCGTGGCGGCGTACGAAGCGCCACCAACTCTGACGGGCCTCGGCAGAGGTGACGCGCTGGCCGAAGACGGCTCGCATCGCGATCTCGATCGGGTCGGTCCCCGCGGTGAGTCGCAGGCCGGCCAAGCGGCGCACGAGCGACGCCAGCGCAAGGTGCTCGGGCGCAAACTCGAGCGGTCGATCGTGCAGACCGGCGAGGGTGCCCGCCCGGGCCAGCACGTGCGCACCGCCGGCGCCCCAGACATCGACCGTCAGCACACCGTTGCCGTGGACGAAACGGGCGCTCGCTGCGCCCTCGGGGGTGTTGGTGGCAAAGGCGACGGTGTTGCGCCCGAGCACCCGAAACGACGGATCGCGGGGCGACATGCCGATGAGACCCATCGTCATCGAGAGGTCGAGCGGCCCGTCGACCGCGAGCTCGACCCGCTGATGCATTGGGAGACCTCCGCCGGCGACTCTATTCTCTAGGTGCACAGGACTGTCTTAGTACACAGGAGGATGTCCAGATGGCGTTGTCGGCGAGCGCGCAGGCAGTACTCGACCAACTCGCGTTGCTCCCCGCGCCCCCGGATTTCGCCACGATCACGCCCGCGCAAGAGGTCGACTACATCGAGGCGTCGCGTGCGGCCACGGCGGTGGCGCGCGAAGGCGAATCGGTCGCGCAGGTCCACGACGTCACCGTCACCGAGTCGGGCTGCCGCGCCCGCATCTACGTACCCGAGTCGGCGGCGCCCGACACGGGCATCATCGTGCACTTTCACGGCGGCGGCTGGTTGACCGGCAGTATCGAGATGTCGGACGACGCGTGCCGCTTCCTGGCGAACCGCAGCGGATGCGTGGTGATGTCCGCGGCGTATCGATTTGCGCCCGAGCATCCGTTCCCTGCTGCGGTCGACGACGCGTATGCGGCGTTCGAATGGGCCGCGAGCCACGCCGCCGAGTTCGGTGCGAATGGCACTCGCGTCGCGACAATCGGTACGAGCGCGGGTGCAACCCTCGCCGCGGCCATTTGCCTGCGCGCCGCGACCGAAGGGCGACCGCTGCCGGCCTTCCAAGTGCTCGTCTACCCGCCCCTCGACGCGACGTTCCAGTCACCGTCGTTCGTCGACAATGCCACCGGGTACTACCTCACAGCCGACCAGATGCGCTGGTTCTGGTCGCAGTACGCGGGCCAAACGCCGCGTGAACATCCGCTGTTGTCACCGCTCTACGCGGCAGATCTGCGCGGGCAGCCGCCGGCCTTGATCATCACCGCCGAATTCGATCCCTTGCGCGACGACGGTGAGCGGTACGCCGCACGGTTGCGCGATGACGGGGTCGCGGTCGAGTTGCGTCGTGTCGAGGGCCAGATACACAGCTTCATGGGGTTGATCGCCACGGTGCCCGAGGCTCGTGAGTGTTGGACGCTCGTCGCTACTCGGGTGCGGGCGGCACTCGCATGATCGTCATGCCAGGGCTCGGGCGCAACTCGCTGCTGTTCCTGCACGGCGACGATGGGCCGCTCGCCGCGCAGCCATTCGTCGACGCGCTACGCGCCGGTGTCGACGCGCCGCTCACCGATGTCGTCGCGCCGACCTGCCCCGGCTGGACCGAAGAGCCGGTGCCGGTGTGGTTGCGTACCGTCGATCAACTCGCGTACCACTATCTCGAGGCGCTCGACCGGTGCACCACCGGCCCGATCGTCGGCGTCGGTGCGTCGCTCGGCTCGTGGCTACTGCTCGAGATGGCGACCAAGCAACCGAAGTCGTTCTCCGCACTCGTGTTGATCGCCCCCGTCGGCGTCAAGCTCACCGATCGGGAGACCGCACAGTTCGCCGATCTCTTTGCCCGTGATATCGCGGCTCGCGCATCTGCGCTCTATGCCGATCCCGAGGGCGCCCTACGCCGGCTGGCCGACCACGATGATCACGAGATCTTGGCCCTCACGGTCGCGCAAGAGGCGGTCGCGCGATTCGGATGGGAGCCCTACCTGCACAACCCGTTGCTGCGCCACCGGCTGCAACGCGTGACCTGTCCCACTGCAATCTTCCACGGCGCGGAAGATCGTTTCGTGACGAGCCTCGACTACTACCGCCGGTTGGCCGCACTCTTCGGCGGACCGACCTGGCTGAAGACCATCGACAGTGCCGGTCACCGCGTCGAGGAAGAGCAGCCGCTCGCGCTGGCTCGCTCGGTGTTCGACTTCTTGCGTGACGTTCGGTAGGAGAATCATGCGTGCGTTCGTGTTCACCGAGATGCAATATCCATTCGTCGACGAAGACGCGCACGATTCGGTTCGCGTGACGTTGCCCAACAAGCTCTACGACCCGCAGGTCGGGCACGAGCTCTACAAGCGCTACTTCGATCTCTACGAACGAGCCGACCGCTATGGCCTCGACATCATGCTCAACGAGCATCACTCGACGGCGACGTGTGTCGAGCCCGCGGTTCCGCTCACGATGAGCATCCTCGCCCGTACGACGAAGTCGGCGCGGATCCTGGCGCTGGGCAACCCGGTCGCCAACCGGCGTGATCCGGTGCGCGTCGCGGAAGAGATGGCGATGATCGACGTCATCTCCGGTGGCCGCGCCGAGGTCGGCTTCGTGCGCGGTGTCGCGCAGGAGATCTCGCCGGCGAACTCGAACCCCGTGCTCATGAAAGAACGCATGTGGGAGGCGGTCGATCTCATCACCAAGGCGTGGACGACGCACGACGGCCCGTTCAGCTGGGAAGGCGAGTTCTTTCACCAACGCCAGGTGAACATCTGGCCGCGACCGCTGCAACAGCCCCACCCACCGATCTGGGTGCCGACACAAACGGCGAGCACGGCACGGGAGACCGCACGGCGCGGCTACACGGTGGCCACGATCCTCAACGGGGCCGAAGGATGCGTTCGCATCTTCGACGCCTACCGCGAGAGCTTCGAAACGGTGCACGGCACCGAGGCACCGCCCGACAAATTGGCCTACCTCGGGTTGGTGTTCGTGGCCAAGCATCGCCGTGACGCGTTGGAGGGTGCTCGCGCGGTGCAGTGGTACATCCAGCACAACAAGGTGGCGCCACAGTTCATCAACGTGCCCGGCTACTTCGACGCGCCGACGCGGGTCAGGATGTTGCGGGCGCAGTACGAGACGGGCCGCTTGCCGAGCCCCATCGATCACTTGGCGTGGGCGCCGATCGAAGAGCTGGTCGACGGTGGGTTCTGTTTCGCCGGTGAGCCCGAAGAGGTGGCCGAGCAGCTGTTGACGTTTCGCAAACGTGTCGGCGGTTTCGACAACTGGCTGGCCCTCGTGCAGGCCGGCCCCATGGAAACCGATTTCGTGGCGCCGAGCATGGAGCTCATGGCGTCCGAAGTACTGCCTATCGTCAACCGGGAGCTTGCGTCGTGACCGCCACACTCGATTTCGACCACTTCCACCACGACCTAGAAGCCCGCGCTGGTTCCGCGCGCGCACTCGCTGGACCGCACGCGAGTTCACTTGCGCCAATCGCGTTTCGCCTCCCCGACGGACGCGCCCGCACGATCGGCGCGGACGCAACGACATTCTGGCTGCGCGACGGCGTCGACGGTGCGGCAACCATCGTCGAGCTCAGCGACGCCGATTGGCAGGCCTTCGCCGGCGAACGTTTCACCCGCTATGGGTTGCTGTACAACGGCCGGCTCTCGTTCGCCGCGGGCACCTTCGAAGACCTCTGCCACTGGGAACCTTCGTTGCGCGCGCTCTTTCACGGGCGTCCGGTCTACGAGCCACTTTCCATTGAATTTGCTGACCGACACGGCGACGCCCTCGATGTGTCGCGGTCGTTCACCGTGGACGACGACCCGCTCGATCGGGCCCACTTCTTACAGGCGACCGGCTTCTTGCACGTCCGCAACGTGTTCACCACCGACGAGGTCGCCGTGTTGCGTGACGAGGTCACGCGCCTCGCCGACAGTTCGGCCCCCGACGACGTCACCACATGGTGGACGAAGACTGCCGACGGCAAGCCCGCGGTGTGCCAAGTCAAATACGGCGCGCGACGTTCAGACGCGATCACGAAGCTGCACGCCGATCCACGGGTGCGGGCCTTGCTCGCCGGCGCGGGCCGTGACGATCTGCAACCGAACCTCGACCGCAACGAGGGCACGAAGATCATCTACAAGCATCCCGGCGCCAGTGAAGGCATGACCGATCTTCCGTTGCACACCGATTGCGGCATGGGCTTCCATCCGATTGCGTGCCCCATGGTGTTGATCGGAGTCCATCTCGACCGTGGCGACGAGAACAGCGGTCAGTTGCATGTGGCCGCTGGTTCGCACCTGTCGAGCACTCCCGACCCTGCCATCGAGGACACGTCGGGGTGGCCGGTCGTCGCGCTCACCACTGCGGCCGGTGACTGCACGGTGCACTACAGCCATACGTTGCACGGCGCGCCGCCGCCCAAGGGCGGTCTGTCGGTCGGCGAACACGGGCGGCGCACGATCTACGCGTGCTTCGCGCCACCTTCGTTGTTCGCCGCGCTACAGCCTTACGAAGATCTCGTGGCCGTGATGCAACGCTCGGACGGCGTCACGATGACGGTTGACGAGAAGCTGGCAAAGATGTGAGGTCGAACATTCCGGCGACCAGCTCGTAGGAGTGCAAACGATCGGCGTGCGCCCAGGTGCTCGAAGTGACCATCAACTCGTCGGCGCCGGTGCGCGACTGCAGCTCACGCAAGCCCGCCTCGACGGTGGCCGGGCTACCCACGATGTGCGACCCGGTCCACCCGCGAATCGCCGCGAGTTCGCCCGGGGTGAACGGGTACGCCGCCGCGTCGGCCGGGCTGGGCACGCGCCCTGGGCGGCCCGTACGCAGGCGCAGGAACGACAGCCGGCCCGAACCCGCGAGGTACTCGGCGTCTTCGCCGGTGGCCGCGCACAGCACCGACACCGCGATCATCAGATACGGGCGGTCGAGCACCGTGGACGGCTCGAAGCTGTCGCGGTAGATGCGTGCCGCGGCCATCGTGTTGTGAGGGCTGAAGTGGTGTGCGAATGCGTAGGGCAACCCCCAGAGGCCGGCGGCCTGGGCACCGAAGTCACTCGAGCCGAGCATCCACAGCACCGGCATGTTGCCGAGCGCCGGGGTCGCGTGAATCGACCGATACGGATGATCGGCCGGCAACGAACCCTGGAAGTGTCCGACGAGTTCGTTCATCTGATCAGGGAAGTCCTCGGCTGCCAGTGTGCCGCCGCGCCGCAACGCGCTCGCCGTGATCGCGTCGGTGCCCGGAGCGCGACCGATTGCGAGGTCGATGCGCCCCGGGTGAAACGCCTCGAGCATGCCGAACTGCTCGGCCACGGCAAGGGGTGCATGGTTCGGCAACATGACGCCGCCGGCCCCCACCCGAATGGTCGACGTGGCAGCGGCGATGTGGCTGATCAACACTGGCGGTGACGAACTCGCGATGCCGGGCATGTTGTGATGCTCGGCGACCCAGTAGCGGCGAAAGCCCCAACGTTCGGCGTGTTGCGCAAGGTCGATGCTGTTGCGCAACGCGTCGCCCACCGACGAGCCCTCGGGCACGGGGGCGACGTCGAGCACCGAGAGCGGCACGAAGTCAGTCACATTCTGAGGCTAGCCAGCCGTGATGTGATTCAATCAGCGAGATGGGACCCGAAGAGTTCTGTAACTCGCTGGTCGACGAGGCGGTCGCGAGCGACTTGTCGATGATCAAGCATCCGTTCATTACGGCGGTCGCCGCGGGCACCGCCACGCGCGACGAACTCGTCGAGTTCGGCGTGGGCATGTATCGGCTCGTGCTCGATGCCCAGCGGTGGGCGGCCGCCGGCTATTCGCAGGTCGACGACCAGTCGGTGCGAGCCCGCATGCTCAACTCGATGTACGAAGAGGAGACGGGCCTGCTCTCGGGCACGTCGTCGCACGCCGCGCTCGTCGCCGATTTCGTCGCCGCGCTCGGACAACCGCACGAGGTGACCGTCGCCCGGTCACGCGAACTCCGACCGCACTTCCAAGCGTTCTGCGACTTTCAGGAGTTCCTGGGCCGCTGCCGTCCGTTCTGGTTGTACCGAGGGGTCACATCGCTCGCCGGCGAGGCGCAATTCACCGACCTGTGCAAGCTGATGGTCGATGTGTTGCCGCGTCACTATGGCGTCGACGAACACGGCGCGCGCTTCTGGTCGGTACACATCCCGATCGACGAAGAACACACGTCGACCGCGGTGCGCGTGGTCGGTCCGTACATCGACGACCCCGAGGCGCGGCGCCAACTCCGCCAGTACATGTGGTTGCACATGGACATGCGCTATCGCGCCTGGCTCGAGCCATCACACGTCGCGAGTTTGGCAACCTGACCGCGGCGCTACTTCTGGCCGGGGAGGTAGAGACCGAGAACGTCGCCGTCGAGCAGCTTGTCGACCCGCGCTCGCAGCGCGTCGCGCGATGGCTCGTAGGGGAACACTGCGAACCGCCCGGCCTTGACCGAGTCGATCACGATGTCTGCGACCTCGACCGCGGTCAGCGCCACGTCCTTCATCGATGCGAGCTTGGACCAGACATGCTGCATGAAATCGCTCGTGGGCGCGGTGTCGCCGAGGGCGTCGGGGCGGTTGCGCGCCGACTGCGCCAAGCGGGTCATGACGAACCAAGGTGCGACCACACTGACACCGATCGGATGGCCGGCTTCGATCAGGTCGGCCGCCAACGTTTCGGCCAATGCCGTCACTGCCGCCTTGGATGCGTTGTACGCGGCGAAGCCCGGCTGGTTGATGTAGCCCGCCAGCGATCCGGTGATGCACACATGCCCCGGGCGGCCCGCGGCGATCATGCGCGGCACGAACGAACGCACACAGTGCACCGCACCGTTGACGTTGACGCTCCACATCCATTGCCAGTCATCGACGGTGCTCTCCCACGACGCGCCGGTCGCCGTGACCCCGGCGTTGGCGAACACGAGCTGTGGTGGTCCGAACGCGTCGTCGACCCGCGCCGCCATCGACTCGACCGCAGCCGCGTCGGTGACATCGGTGCGCACCGCGAGCACCTCGCCCAGCGCGCCCGCGGCCGCGGCCGCCTTGTCGAGCGCGCCGGCCTCGATGTCGGCCATGACGACCCGAGCGCCTTCGCTCAGCATTCGCTTGGTCAACTCGAACCCGATGCCACTGGCGGCACCGGTCACGACTGCGGTCTTCCCTCGGAGGTCATCGATCATCGGTCTCGGCATCGCCGCAATGTAGCGCCCGACTCCCCGCTCGAGCGGGCCGCTCGGGCCCGAGTTTCTTTGCCCTATATTGCGGCCGTGGCTGACGACTCCGAACTGTCGATCGAACGTCCCAAGACCTCGACGCGTGACCGCGCGACCTTACGCACGGGCCTCCAGAGGTGGTTGCAGCAAACGCATCCTGCGGGGGCCGGCGTGGCGATCGCGGAGTTCGACGCGCCATCGACCAACGGCATGTCGAGCGAGACCATTCTCGTCACTGTCGAATGGCACGACGAGAACCCGCAACGAGAGCGACTCGTCGTGCGCCTGAGCCCCGACACGGCCGCAGTCCCGGTATTCCCCACCTACGACCTGGAGAAGCAATTCCGCGTCATGCAACTCGTGGGCGAACGCAGCACCGTGCCCGTACCAAACATGCGATGGTACGAGCCGAGCGACGAGTGGCTCGGCTCGCCGTTCTTGGTGATGGGTCACATCGACGGCCAAGTACCGCCCGACATGATGCCGTACGTATTCGGCAGTTGGTTGACACTGGCGACGCCGGACGAACGCGCCGTGCTGCAGCAGGCAACCGTTGCCGTGCTCGCCGATCTGCACGCGATACCCATCGGAGACCACTGCACGTTCCTCGAGTACGACGTCGACGGCGAGTCCCCATTGCGTCGCCACGTCGAAGACCAACGCCGCTTCTATGACTGGGTCGCGGCCGATGGCGTGCGCTCCCCTCTCATCGAACGGTCGTTTCGTTGGCTCGACGAGCACTGGCCGGCGGAGCGCGACGCGGTGATCAGTTGGGGCGACTCTCGCATCGGCAACATCCTGTACCGAGATTTCCTCCCCGTCGCCGTGCTCGATTGTGAGATGGTCGGTATGGCCCCACGCGAGGTCGACCTCGCGTGGCTGATCTGTCTGCACCGCAGTTTCCAGGAGATCGCGGAACGCGTCGGGGTTCCCGGCCTACCGGACTTTTTGCGGCGCGCCGATGTCACCGCCGCCTATCGCGAACTCACCGGTTACGAGCCGGCCGACATGGATTGGTACGAGGCGTACGCTGCGCTGCGCTTCGCGATCATCATGTTTCGCATCACTCGCCGCTCCGCGCACTTCGGCGAAACCGAGATGCCGGCCGACCCCGACGACGCGATCAGCCACCGGGCGCTGCTCGAGCGCATGCTCGCCGGCACCCACATCCCCTAACCCGGGCTTCTGGTGGTGTTCTATAGGTGTATACACGTATAAAACACCAACAGAACGGCAGTTTGTTGGCGACTGAACGCGTCAGAGGTCGGCGAGCCAGGCGGGGAGGCGCAGCGGCCGGCCTTGGTGGTCGATACAGCCGTGGGCGGTCACCGCGGTGAGCCGTGTTTCGGCGCCGACGGTGAGCAGGTATTCGATCTGAAACGTGGCCTTGGTACGAGTGCCGAGACGCAAGCGCACCGTCACTACGTCGTCGAAGTAGCAGGGGCGGACGTATTTCAACGCGACCTCGATCACCGCGAAGTTCAAGCCCGCCTCGCGCACCGACACATAGTCGTGATCGATGCTGCGGAGGTAGGCAACGCGCGACTCTTCGAGATACGGCAGACACGACGCGTGATGGACGATCCCCATTGCATCGGTCTCCGCGAATCGCACGCGGATGTCGTGGGTGAACGAGTACGCGCTCGGATCGGTCGATGGATCGACGTTGATGCGCATCTGTTCAGGCGTCCGGGAAACCTTGGCCTACGAACGTCTCGGACAACGCCCACAAGCGTCGGGCACCATCGGCGTCGAGCGCCCACGGTGCGGGTTCACTGACCGCGCAGTCCTCGCAATACACGCCGCCCTGCGTGCGCAACTCACCGGACGTCGCCGCCCAGATCGACGTGGCCGCGCCGGACTCGATCGACTTGCGTTGCGGGAATCCACCGCCGGGACCGCGCTTGGCCCGCTCTTTCAGGGCCTGGTAATCGTCGCGGGTCATGTGCCGTCCGAGCTCGGTGGCGATCATCCCGGGGTGCACCGCGAACGAACGCACGCCGCGTTCGCGCAACCGCCGATCGAGTTCGGCGGTGAACAAGATGTTCGCCGTCTTGGACTGCCCGTATGCCTCGAACTTGTCGTAGTCGCGCCGCTCGTAGTTGGGATCGTCCCAGATGATGTCAGAGCTGCGATGCCCTCCGGACGAAAGATTGACGACCCGCGCCGGGGCCCCCGCGATCAACAACGGGGTCAGCAGGTTGGTCAGCAAGAAATGACCCAAGTGGTTGGTGCCGAACTGCAACTCGAACCCGTCGGCGGTGCGCTCGAACGGAGTCGCCATCACCCCCGCGTTGTTGATCAGTATGCCGAGGCGATCGTGCCGCTGCGCGAACCATGCGGCGAACTCACGCACGCTCGCCAGCGACGTCAGATCGAGCAGTCCGACTTCGAGCGAAGCCTCGGGCAACTGCTCTCGGATCGACGCTTGGGCCGCCGTCCCGCGCGACTCGGTGCGCACCGCCAGCGTCACCGCCGCGCCGGCCGAGGCCAGCGCGCGGGCGGTCTCGAGCCCCAACCCCGTCGACGCGCCCGTCACCAGAGCGACCGTGCCGCGCAGATCGACACCGGCGAGCACTTCATCGGTCGTCGTGTCGAACCCCACCGCAATCTCCCGCTCTGAGAGCCGCTCGGGCTCTGGTCCCGCTACTCGCCGGCCATCGCTTCGTGCCGACGGCGCTGCACTGTAGACAGAACTGCACCCAGTTGACGGATCTGCGTGCGAGTGAGGTGGTCGAGCAAGTGCCGGCGCACGCCATCGACGTGTAGCGGCGCCGCCTTTTCGAGCTTTGCCATGCCTCTGTTGGTCAGCGCGGCCATCGTCACCCGCCGATCATCGGCGAGCGGCTCACGCGCCACGAAGCCCTTCTTGACCAACCCGTCGAGGCGTCGCGTGAGCCCGCTGGGCGAGAGGTGCAGGACCGTCGCGAGATCGCACATGCGCCGGCGGTGACCGTCGGCCTCGGACAACGCCACGAGTACCGCATAGTCGCCGCTCGAGATGCCGTGATGATCGACGAGTTCAGCCCCGAGCGAGGCCTCGACATCGGCGAACACGTCGACCAGCCCTCGCCACGCCTTCATCTCTTCTTCGTCGAGCCATTGGGCCATAACGACATTCTAGACGGAGGTGCTTCGTGTCACAACTATTGCGTACGCAAGCAATGGGAATAGTTGCGAGCGCAACTATGTTCCATTGAGGCGAAGTAGCCCAACCAAGGAGCTCACAATGGCAAACATCACAGGACTCACCCCCGGCACGTGGACAGTGGACCAGTCCCACTCGGCTATCAGCTTTTCGGCACGGCACCTGATGATCAGCAAGGTCCGCGGACGTTTCGAGTCCTTCAGCGGCACGATCACGGTGACCGACGATCCTCTGCACTCGACGGTTCAGGCCGTTGCGGACACCAAGTCGGTCACGACCGGCGACGAATCACGTGACGTGCACTTGCGGAGTGCCGACTTCTTCGATGTTGACAACCATCCGGAACTAAGCTTCGTCAGCACCGGCATCGAGCACCATGGCGACGACTTCCGTCTCGCTGGTCTGCTCACCGTCAAGGACGTCACCAAGCCGGTAGTGTTCGATCTCGAATTCGACGGCGTCAGCACCGATCCGTGGGGCAACACAAAAGCCGGCTTCACCGCCGAGACCGAGATCAACCGCAAGGAGTTCGGCCTCGAGTGGAACGTGGCACTCGAAGCAGGTGGTGTCCTCGTCGGCGAAAAGGTCAAGATTCAACTCGACATCCAAGCAGCAAAGGCCTGACCATGAAGATCCAAGAACTCGGGCACGTCGTGTTGTACGTGCGAGACCTCCAACGATCACGTCACTTCTATCGCGACGTGCTCGGGTTCCGTGAGCTTCACGCCATCGACAACGCGGTGGCCGCGTACAGCTCGGGCCGCACGCATCACGAGCTGTTGCTCATCCAGGTCGGCAGCGACGCGACGCCGATACCGGCCGGCCGTCGCGTCGGCTTCTACCACATGGGGCTCAAAGTCGGTGAAAGCGATGACGAGTTGCGAGACGCACTCGCGACGATTCAAGCCGCCGGTGTCAAAGTTGTCGGCGCCAGCGATCACACCGTGACCCACTCGCTCTACATCGAAGATCCTGACGGCAACGAGATCGAGCTCTACATCGACGTACAGCCCGAACTGTGGCGCGACGACCCGACCGCGGTCATGGCGCCGGTGAAGGCGCTTCGGCTGTAGCGCGACGACTCAGACCGAGTCGTCGGGCTCGATCGCGAGTCCCATCGCGTAGCCGAAGCGCGGGCGCGCATCTCGCGCCAGCACCACATCGGCGCCAACCTCGTCGGCGAGAAGGAATGCATCTTTCAGGTCCTTGAAGCCGAGACCGATCGTCGGCGTGACGATCGCCGCCGCCTCGGGGTTGGCGTCCGCATCGAACAGTGCGGTCGTGCCCCGACCGAACACGAACTCCGCGGTGCTCTTGACGTCGGTCTCGCGGATGAGATGGGCGAACGCGGCGAAGTCGATGCCCGCCGCTTCGGCCAGTGCGATCGCCTCGTGGGCTGCCACCCACATGGTGTATTGCATCATGTTGCGGGCCAACTTTGCCGCCATCCCCGCGCCGATGTCGCCGAAGCGAACCACGTGTCCGGCGAAGCACTGCAGCACCGGCTTCGCCTCGTCGATGGTCGCCTGGTCGCCGCCGCAAATGAGATACAGCGTGCCGGCCAATGAGCCGGGTTCGCCGCCGCTGATGCCGGCGTCGATGAAACGGACGCCCTTCGCGCTACAAGCCGCATGGAGTTTGCGCACGGTCTCCGGTGCGACGGTCGAATGCAGCATCACGATCGAATTGGTGGGCGCGCCGTCGAGCACGCCGTCCTTGCCGGCGATCGATTCGAGCGCTTGCGCGTCGGTGCGCACGACAACGCAAATCGCGTCGGCGTCGCGGGCCGCGGCTGCGGGTGTGGCGGCGACCTTGGCGCCGGCCTTCGCTCGCGGCTCGACCGCCGGCGGATAGGGATCGAACACCGTGACGTCGTGGCCGCCGGCAATGACGTGATCACACATGTGACCACCCATCTGACCCAGCCCAAGAAACGCGACACGCATCGGAACTCCTTTGATTCAGGCGAGAGGCTCGCGATAAGGGCCGGCGAGATGGCCACCGTCGATGACGAACTCAGAGCCGGTGCAATACGAACTGTCGTCGCTGGCCAGAAAGAGCGCAAGCTTGGCGATCTCGTCGGCGGTCCCTGGTCGAGGGATCGGCTGGCGGGCCATGAGCACTTCGAGGCGTCGCTGCGTCGCGGGAGGTGCGGCGCGCACCATCGGTGTGGCGATCACACCGGGATGGATCGAATTGACCCGGATGCCGTACGCACCGAACTCGAGCGCGGTGGACTTGGTGATACCGGTGACGGCGAACTTGGTCGCGGCGTAGCTACTCATGCCCAACACCCCGGCGATGCCATCGATCGATGACGTGTTGATAACCGAAGCGTTGCCACTCACTTTCAGCAGCGGCAGGCACGTGCGAATGCCATAGAAGACACCGTGCACGTTGATGTCGAAGAGTCGGTGATGATCGGCCAGGTCGATCTCGTCGATGCGGACCGGCCCAACACCGATGCCGGCGTTGTTGACGAGGACGTCGATCCGACCAAAGCGTTGGTCGATCTCACGCACCACGTCGAGCCATTGTTCGTAGATCGATACGTCGAGGTGTACATAGTGCGCCGCGTCGCCGATGGTGTGAGCGACGGCGGTGCCGGCGTCGTCGTTGACATCGGCGATGATCACGTTCGCGCCTTCGGCGGCAAACAGCGTCGCCTCGGCTTCACCTTGGCCGCTCGCGCCACCGGTGATCAGCGCGACCCTGCCCTCGAGTCTGCCCCCCGGCCGATCCGTCATGGTCTCTGCCTAGCAGAAACCTGCTAATGATTGCCCATGCACCCTGAACTCGAATCAGCTTTCAGTCTTGCCGGACGCACCGCAGTGATCACCGGCGCAGCAAACGGGATCGGACGGCAGGCCGCACTCACATTCGCCATGGCCGGTGCCAACGTCGTCATCGCGGACGTGAAGGACGACTTGGCCGAATCGGCGCGGCTCGTGGGCGACCTCGGGGGCCAAGTGACGGCCCGACCGACGGATGTACGCGAGAAGAGCGAAGTCGACGCGCTCGCACAACTCGCGGTCGACACCTACGGCGGCATCGACGTGTGGGCCAACGTCGCGGGCATCATCCGCTACTCCAAGATCGTCGACACGACCGAAGACACGTTGCGGTCGATCATCGATGTCAACCTCATCGGCGTCTACTGGGGCATCGCGGCGGCCGCCCGGGCCATGAGCGTCAAAGGACGGGGGTCGATCATCAACATCGCGTCGGCCGGCGGCGACGTGCCCGCCCCCACCATTTCTGTGTACGGCCTGACAAAGGCCGCGGTGATGCATCTCACCAAGACCGCGGCGGTCGAGCTCGGCGAACACGGCATCCGGGCGAATGCAATTGCTCCCGGGTTCATCGACACGCCCATGGTCTCGCCCTACTGGACCCGCCCCGACGGCAGTGTCGACGAGCAGGCGAAGGCCGACACACTGCGCGCCCGCGGATCGACCTCGCCCCTCAAAGTGACGGGCCAGACCACGGATATCACGTACGCGATGCTGTACCTCGCGAGCGATGCGTCGCGATTCATGACCGGTCAGACGTTGCGCCCCAACGGCGGCGTCGTCATGCCCTAGAGCGGCGGATTATCGCCGCCAATGTGCTAAGACTGTTTGCCGACGCGCTCGCGCAGTGCGGTCTCGAGATCGTCGATGATGCGGCCGGAGTGGTCGTAGGCGATGGGTGCCTCGTTCGGATTGGGGCCATCCCAGCCCGGCAGCAGCCCCCGCTCGTGTACGAAGAATTGCGCTTCGATATTTTCGCCATTGAACTGGTCGGCTTCGGGATCGGTGACGAGCCATGCGCACATCACGCCGATGACATCGGCTGGTGCACCGACGTTGGGAATGCCGAACTCGGCCATGTCCGCGCCGATGCGTTCGGTCGCGATGAGATTCGGCTGCACGTTGAAGCAACGGATGCCTTTTTCGCCGAGCTCGGTCGCGAGGAAGCCGGCAACGCGGTGGAACGCGGCCTTGGATACGCCGTACCCCATGCCCCAGCCACCCTGGCCGGCCGGCTTCGTCGGGCTCGCGTAGCCCGATGCCGACGAGATGTTGATGATGGTGCCCGACCCGCGCGAGATCATGCCCGGCAACAGGTACTTGTTGAGGATCAGCGGCGCAATGACGTTGGCGTAGATCTGCTTTTCGAGCAGCTCGATCGGCGTGTCCATGAACAGGTCCATGTGACCGGGGCCGATGTAACGGCCGTTGTGCACGACGACATCGACTCGACCCCACCGCTCGAGCACGGTGGCGGCGGCCGCACCGAGCGAGGGCGCGTCGAGAAGGTCGGCCGGCACGAGCAACGCTTGGCGCCCTTCGGCGGTGACCAGCTCGGCCGTGGACTCGAGGCTGCCCGGCAACGGCTTGGTGTTGGACTTGGCGAGGGTCGACGAATGTTCGCGCGCCTCGCCTTCTTGCACCGTGCGTGCGGTGATCGCCACGTCGTAGCCCGCTCGGGCCAGGTGCTGCGCGCACACCTTGCCGATGCCACGGCTGGCCCCGGTCACGAATGCAACTTTGCTCGTCATTGCCTCTCCCCCTCGGTCGCCGTCTAGTTTGCTCACCGTCCGGGTCAGCGTGCCAAAGGGGAGGCAGTGACGGCTGTCAGAAACAACGCCAGCCTGGTCGCGTCCGTCGCCGACGCCGCGCCGCGGGAGGGTGACGATCGATGACGTCGACAGTCCGCCTCGAAGGAAGCGGAGCGGTCGTGACGATGGTGCTCGACCGACCGTCACGGTTGAATGCGATGTCCGCCGCGATGTCACGCGATGTGCAATCCGCGCTGACCGAGATCGCGGCAAGCGACGCGCGTGCGTTGGTCGTGCGGGGCGAAGGCACTGCGTTCTCTGCCGGCGCGGATCTCCACAGCCTCGATGACGACATCGATCTCGACGACTCGGCTGCGGTGCGCGACTACGTGATGGGCTGGTCGAACAACGTGCTCGCGTTGCGGGCACTGCCGATGCCCTCGATCGCCGCGGTCGAAGGTCCGGCCTACGGTGGTGGCTTCAGCTTCGCGTTGGCCTGCGATGTCGTGATCGCGGCGAGCGCCGCTCGCTTCAATACGCAATACGTCAACATCGGCATCAACCCCGACCTCGGTTCGTCATGGACACTGCCCCGCACGGTCGGGCCGGCAATCGCGCGCTATCTCATGCTGCGGGGCAACGAGGTCTCGGGCACCGAGGCCCACCGCATCGGGATGGTCGCCGAGGTGACCGAACCAGGACGTGCTTCTGCACGCGCACATGAGCTCGCCGAGGAACTCGCACGGCGTTCGCCATCGTCGATCGCCTCGATCCGCGCCCTCCTCGAGTCCGCGCAACACAGCACGCTCGAAGCCGCGATGGCCGCCGAAGCCGCCGCGATCGGCGCCGCGTTCGCCACGCCTGATTTCCGTGCCGCGCTGACCACGTTCCGCGCGGGTAGAGCGGAAACTGAAGCAACTTCGTGAGCGATACGACGAAAGAGTCATCGGTACTCTCACTGTTGCGCGACAAGCCGGTCCGAACGCTCACGTTCGCACAATCGACGCTGTCGATCGGCATCTTCCTGCAAACCGCGGTGCTCGGCAAGCAGATCTTCGACATCAGTGGCCACGAACTCGACCTGGGTCTCCTCGGTCTAGCCGAGTTTCTCCCCGCAGCCATTCTCGTGCTCGTCACCGGTGCCGTGGCCGATCGCTTCGACCGCCGGCGCATCGCACTCTTTGCCATCATCGGCGAATTGATCGCGACGGCACTTTTCGTCTGGTACGCCACGACCGAGCCAACCGCGGTGGGGCCGCTCTTCGCGATCGCCGCCTTGTTCGGCACGGCGCGCGCGTTCGCCGGGCCGGCGACGCGGGCGATGCCGCCGATGGTCGCGCCGGAGGGCTCGCTGCACCGCGTCATTGCACTCAACTCAGCCGTCTTCACCACCGCGTTCATCATCGGGCCCGGCGCGTCAGGCTTTCTCTACGCGATCGATCCGTCGGTGGCCTACATCGTCGCCGCCGCATTGATGACGCTGGGCTTCAGCGGAATGTGGCGCGTGCGGTTCCGTCGTAAGCCCCCCAAGCCAGACCCCAGCGATCGACCATCGCTGCACTCCGCGCTCGAGGGCCTGCGGTTCATCCGTCGCACCCCCGTGTTGTTCGCGGCGATCTCGCTCGATCTGTTCGCGGTGTTGTTCGGGGGCGCGGTAGCGCTGCTTCCCTCGATTGCCGAAGATCGCCTCGGTGTCGGCGATATCGCTTACGGCTGGCTGCGCGCCGCGATCGGCATCGGCGCAGGGATCAGCGCGATCGCCATCGCGTTCCGGCCTATCGACCGCCACGTCGGCAAGGTGCTGCTCGGCGCGGTGGCCGTGTTCGGTTTGGGAACGATCGTGTTGGGGCTCACTCACAGCTATCTCGTGGCCTTTCTGGCCATCATGGTCCTGAGCGCCGCCGACATGGTCAGTGTGTACATACGGGGCACGCTCGCGCCGCTACTCACTCCGGACGACAAACGGGGCCGCGTCCTTGCCGTCGAAAGTGTCTTCATCGGTGCATCCAACGAACTCGGCGCGTTCGAGAGTGGTGTCGCCGCCAGCTGGTTCGGTACACAGGTCGCCGTAGTCAGTGGTGGGGTTTTGACCATCGGTGTCGTCGGCTTCTTTTGGGTGCGCTACGCGAGTTTGCGACTGGTCGATCGCTTTCGCGATGTCACACCGGGTAGATAATTCGGTGTTGATCCGTTGATCATTTGTTGATCAGACCGTGAAGTGCGCGATGGTACGATCGTTGAACGGGGGCGCTCGATCAACGACCCGGGGGCGATGTTTTGACCGACTCTCAGCACTTCCGAATACTCGTCGTCGACACCAGCGATGAACTGGATGTCACTGCAAACGCGCTGCGGTCCGATGGATGGACGGTGGTCGAAGCAGAAACATTCGAGCACGCGCAGTCCCAACTGCGATCGCTGGCGATCCATGCGATCGTCATGGACCCGTTCAACATGAATCCCGGTGGACTCGATGCCGTCATCGCGATTCGCCGAATGACCAACGTGCCGATCCTCGTCACCACCGACCTGGCCGACCGGGCGATGTTGGTGGCCGCACTGCGCCTCGGGGTCGACGACTACGTGCTCAAACCGGTGTGGCCGTCAGAGACCGCGGCACGCGTCGCCGCTCTGTTGCGGCGCAGTAAGCGGGGCGACCAACACTCCCGTATCGACGCCGGAAATCTGGTGATCGACATGGCCACACGGCAGGCGTTCGTCCGTGGCCAAGAAGTGCGCTTGCCGAATCGCGAGTTCGACGTGCTCGCGCTGCTCGCGCAACATCCCGGCACCGTGTTCGCCCGTAACGAGACTACGACCAGGTGTGGCACGAGCACTACGACGAGAGCAGCGCGGCCACTGTCGTCGAACACGTACGCCGGTTGCGCCGTGCGGTCGAGAGCGATCCACGCCACCCTCGCCTCATCCAGACCGTGCAACGCCGCGGCTACCGGTTCAACTTGGGCGCGCTCGTCGCGTCGTGACCGCGGGTGTCGGCTCAGCCGTCGATCAAGGCGAGTTGCGGCTCGAGGAGGGCGGCATCGAGTAGCGCTTCGTCACCGTCGTTCTCCAACTCAGGATCGTCATCGGCACGATCGGGCAGCGCGATGAACGCGAACAACGCGCATCCGGCGATGATGATGGCGCCGACGAGCATGGCCAGTCGCAGACCGCTCATCCACGCTTGGCGTGCCGCGTCGAGGAATTGTTCGCCGGCGGGGCCGCCGAGATCGCGGGCTGCCACCGACGCTCCACCGAGCGACGAACTGGCCGCGCTGCGAGCAGACGAAGGCAGCGCGCCGAGCGAGCCGGCGATCTGGCTGGTGTAGCGCGACGCCATCACGCTGCCGAGCACGGCGACGCCGAGCGCCCCGCCGAGTTCGCGCGTGGTGTCGTTGGTGGCCGAGCCCATACCTGCTTTGGATGCGGGTACCGCTGACATCAACAGGTCGGTTGTCGGCGACATCGCGATGCCCATGCCGAACGCCATGATGCCCATACCGACGAGCACTGCGATGTACGACGGAGCGGAGGGCAACGTCGCCATCACGGCCGTACCGGCCGCCACGATGGCCAAGCCGGCAGCGACCGTGCGGCGCTTGCCGAATCGATCGACCAGCCCCGGCGACAGCGGCGAGGACACCATCATGAACAGCGCGATGGGCGCCATGTGGAGGGCAGAGGAGAACGTGCCGTAGCCCATCACCAGTTGGAACAACTGGGCAATGCTGAAGAACAGACCCATGAGCGTGAAGAACACCAGCGTGAGGGCAACCGCGGACACGCCGAAGGCCGGCTTGCTGAACAAGCTGATGTCGAGCATCGGCTGCGCGGCCCGGCGTTCCCACCATGTGAAGGCGACGAGCAGCCCGAGGCCGATCGCCACGAGACCGATCGTTTCGATCGAACCCCAGCCGTGCGTCGGGGCTTCGATGAGGCCGTACACGAGCGTGACGAGACCGGCAGTGGAGAGCACCGCGCCGGGTACGTCGATGCTGCCTTGGTCCGGGTCGCGCGACGTCGGCACCAGGAATGCCGCGGCGGCAATCGAAGCGGCCGCGAACGGGACCGCGACGATGAACACAGAGCCCCAAGCGAAGTGCTCGAGTATGAAGCCCGACAGCAACATGCCGATCGCGCCGCCACCACCGGCCACGCCCGACCAGATCGCGACGGCCTTTGCCCGTTCCTCGCGAGGAAAGACGTTGGTGAGGATCGACAGCGTCGCCGGCATGATCATCGCTCCGGCGGCGCCCATCACGACTCGTGACGCGATGAGTTGCCCCGCGGTATCGGCGAGTACGCCCGCATAGAGCGATGCGCCACCGAACAGAGCGAGGCCGAGTTGCATGATGCCTTTGCGGCCGTAGCGCTCACCGAGCGAGCTCATGGTGAACAACAGGCCGGCGAACACCAGCGAGTACGCGTCGACGAGCCACTGCTGTGCGGACGCCGAAGCGCCGAGGTCACGCGCGAGCGTCGGCAGGGCGACGTTGAGCGCCGTGTTGCCGAGCATGACGATGAGCAGGCTCGTACACAAGACGGAGAGAATCAGCCATCGTCGAGCATGGATGTCATGGGGGTGGATGGATCGGTACGAGGCGGAAGTGGCGGTCACGAAAGGCTCCTGGCGTTGCCAATCGACGGTAATGGCAGTACTGCCATTTAGCAATGATGTAATATGTCATGTATGCCACATCAGCGGTCGGGCGCTCTCGCCGGACGTAGGCTGTCCGCGTGACCAGTGTCTCGCTGCGCCAGCGCCATACCGACCGCACGAGAGCGGCCATCGCCGAGGCAGCACTCGATTTGTTCGCCGAGCGAGGCTTCGCCGCGACCACGGTCGACGACATCGCGGCGCGGGCCGACGTCGCTCCCCGCACGTTCTTCCGCTACTTCCCCACCAAGGAGTCGGTGCTCTTCCACGACATGGAGATCAAGCTCGGCGTGATTCGCGAGTTGCTGGTCGCCCGGCCGCTCGACGAGCCACCGCACGTCAGCGTGATCGCGGTGTGCGGCGAGCTCGGTGAAGAGTTCGCCTCTGATCACACCAAGTCGCAGTTCATCTGCCGCCTCGCGACCGAAGAGCCGAAGTTGCTGATCCATCCGCGGCATCTGATGATCGAGCACTTCGAAGACGAGATCGTCGCCGTGCTCGCTGAGCGAGCCGGTGTCGCACCCGACCTCGGACTGCGAGCGATGACCGCCGCGCTGTTGTCGTGTGTCGGTGTGGCGTTCAACGCATACATCAACGGCGGCGCTGTCGGCAGCTTTCGCTCGACGCTCGACGAAGCACTTGCGGCGTGCAGCGTCGCGTTCGCGCCAAACTCTCACGAGTAGCCCCCAAGTGCGATCGCGTCGCCTCGCGATCGGCGTCGCGGTTGCTGTCGCGCTCACGCTATGCACCTGCTCGACCGACGGGCTTCACGACGTCGCCGAAGCGTCCTACTCCCCTCGCCCGACGACAACGCCGGTTGCGACGCGAGAGGTTCCCACCGGACCGACCGGCATCCTGCGCGTGACCCAGGACCAAACGGCGTGCTGCTACACCGAAGGGCAGGTGTCGTACCTGACGATCACCGGCCCGAGTGGTGCGGTCATCACCGATCGCTCGTTCCGTCCCTTGGCGAGCAGAGCGGTGCTGTACTCAGTGCTACTCGCCCCGGCGAGCTACGAGGTGGTGAGCTACCAGCGCCCCTGCGACGGCAACTGCGATCACCTTGGGCCGATTCGGGATCGGTGCACGGGCTTGTTCGAGGTGGCGCCGGGCGCCGCCATCGCAGTCGTGGTGCGGTTCGCGCCGGCCAAAGGGTGCACGATGTCGATCGATCCCACAGTCGAGTCGCAGATCCCCGACGAGATCGCGTTGGTGGGTGATCGCCGCGACTGTGGCATCGACTACTTCCACACTTCGCCGCGCCCCGAGCGCAAGTGTTTCGCCGACGCCTTCAGCGCGGGTGTCGCGGCGCACGTCGTCACCAACACACCCCCCAACTATCTGGACGTGGTGCGTTACGACAACGGCATCATCACCGTGTTCCGAAACACGCCCGGACTCGCGAAGACGTCGACGTGGTCCAAACAAACCTGTACCGGTCTCAAACCGGACAAGTCCGACGGCTTCGAACTCAAAGGTTGCCGCGCCTTCCAACCTTTATGACGCGGCGGGGGCGAGGGTTACGTCGATGGCGGACATCTGGGGTTGGCCGGTGAGGGGGTCGACGCCGAACGCGCTGATCAAGTTGTTGACGTTCACCGCCACGAATCCGTGGGTGAGCGAGACCGCACCCGGACGGATCGAATCGTCCACTCGCGCTCGCGCTGCGACCGAGCCCGCGTCGGAGCGCAACTCGACGAGCATGCCGTCCACGATGCCAAAGCGTTCGGCATCGCTCGGATGCACGACGACATCGGGTGGCTCGAGCGCGTCGTGGTGCGGCCGAGTCAACCGGGCCGAGTTCACCCGGCGCGACTGGCGCCGGCTGACGAGGCGGAGCCGTGTCGGGTCGATCTCCGTGAGCAGTTGCGGCAGACGGTCGATGAGGATCGATGGCGCAATACGCCATTTCCCGCCGGGGATCGCGAGTTCGTGTACCCAGCCGCGACGGGCCTCGGCCATGAGTCCGTGCGGGCCGGCGGCAACGAGGCGCTCGAACAACTCGTCCGATTGACCGCGCGGCTTGATCTCGTCGGCATTGTCGACCTTCATGATCGTGCCCGCACCGCTGAAGTTCGCCACGAGCAATCGCAACACGTCGTCGTCGGTTGTCGCATCGGGATCGAGGCCGTCGAGAATGTCGAACCCGAGTTGGCGTGCCATCTGCGCGTGCACCCACCAACACGGGCGGCGATCAGCGCCGAGCGGCATCACCGCCGCGGCGTACGAGCCACGGTCGCGCAGGGTGATGTCGGCCCGCTCGAGTTGATGGGCGACGGGCAGCACATGCGTGGCGATTTCGGTCAACTCGTTGTCCATGATGTCCAACACCGCGAGGACCTCGAGCTTGCGCAGTGCCTCGAAGGTGCGGCGCGGGTCGGGCAGCGCGGTCAGCGGATTGGCACCGGCGACGAGCAAGGCGCGCAAACGACCGCTCTCGATCTCGTCGGCCATCGCCGCCACCGGATACTCACCCAACCAGCGGGGCAACTCGGGGCGACTGGGCGGGCCTGGTTCGTTGCGTCCTTCGACCGGCGCCGGCGCCCACACCGCGCGCTCATCGAGCGGCGACACGAAGCCGCGCGAGAATCGCACCCCGCCCGGCTGATCGAGCGAGCCGGTCACGATCATCAGCACCCACACCAGCCAGTCGGTGACGACCGCATCGCGAACGAACGTGACACCGGTGCCCGGCATGCAGACCACCTTGCCGGACGCACGAATCGCCGTCAGCAACTCGACGAGGTCGTCGGCCGCGATACCCGACATGGTCGCGACGACGTCGAGCGTGAACGGTTCGAGTGCATCGCGCAACGTCGGGACATCGAGCGGGTCGGTATGCGCGTCGAGTTCCGCGCGATCGGCGCCCTCGATCAGCAGTTCACGAATCAGCCAGGCGAGTACCAGGCCGTCGGTGCCCGGCCGCACCGCGAAGTGCGTGTCGGCCAAACGGGCGGTCTCGGTGCGCCGCGGATCGAAGACCCAGAGACGTCCTCCATCTCGGCGGAACTCGCGAATTCGGCGGATGGGATCGGTGAGAAAGGTCAAATAGCCGTGCGAAACGACCGGGTTCTGGCCGACGATTATCGCGACCCGCGGGGAGTTCTCGGGTTCCCACACGGGCTGCAGATCGGCGGCAAAGCCGGTGACCAGCTCGGCCGCTTTGAACGCCGGAAAAATGTCGACCGACGCGGCGGTGTAGCACTGCTTGGTGCCGAGCCGGCCGAAGAAGCGGCGCTCGGCGAACGTGCCCGCTTTGTCCGGGTACTGCCCCGTCGCACTGTAGTAGCCGATGCTGTCGGCACCGTGGTCGGCAAGCAATCGGCGAAAGTGCGCACCGAGGTCGTCGACCAGGGCCGGCCAGCCGACGCGCTCGCCGTGCAGCAACGGATGATCCAATCGATGCGGGTCGTGATACATCGCGCCCAACGCGCGACCCTTGGGGCATGAGTAGCCCTGCGATGCCGGATGGGTCGGGTCACCGCGCACGCCGACGATGCGATCGTCGTCGACCGTGACGATCATGCCGCACGTCGCTGCGCACAAGCGACAGATGGTTCGGCGTTCTGTCTCACGCCCCGCTGACTGCATCGAGAACCCCCGCTATTGCTACTCGACACTAGTCAGGCGCGGGCCACCGGCCGCGGGTCCGAACGACGAGAGCCCGCTGTGATGGACGCCCAGGTCAGCGGGGTCTACGCTCGTGACAAACCTCGACACGAGGAGCGGTCATGTCCGATCAGCCCACGTACCTCAAGTTGTTGCGCGGCATTGCCAACGCAGAGTCCGACGCCCACTGCTACCTGTCGGCGTGGCGTGATACGACGACCAACCCCGACGTGCGCTCGGTGCTGACGACGGTCGCGAGTCGTGAAGGCGAGCACGGCATGAGCTTCGCCAAGCGCGTCGTCGAACTCGGCTTCGAGTTCGAACGTATCGAGCATCCGTCGCTCGGCGAGAAGATGGATGTCGCGCGCTCCGATCGCAGTGACAGGGAGAAGGCCGAGTACTTCGGCCTCACTCGTGCGGAAGAAACGCTCGGCTTCTTCGACAACGTGTTCAAAGACCACTCGATCGACATCCGCACCGGTGAGTTGCTCGGCCGTTACATCGCCGAAGAACACGACACCGCGCGGTTGGCCAAGTGCTGCTACGACGCGCTGTGCGAGTTGGCAGTGCCCGCGGCGGCGGGGTGAATCGAAGCGTCAGTCCGGCGCGGCGTCTTCGATGAAGATGCACTCGCCCGGGCAGTCGAGCGCAGCGTTCACCACCGACCGCTCCAAATCGAACGGCACCGAAACCGCACTCTCCGCGCCGCCGGGATCGTTGCCGACGAAGTCGCCATGACGCACGTACGAGATGCCGTCCTCGAGCAGGACAAAGATGTCCGGGCAATGGTCGGTGCACAACCCGTCGCCGGTGCAGAGGTCTTGATCGATCCAGACTCGCATGGCGGCCTGCCTCAAGGGGACGTTGTCGCGCACCGATATCATCGCACGATTGGTGCGTAAATCAACGCCGACTCGATGGAGTGAACGTTTGGAAGCCGATCCCCGCCGCTGGCTGACCGTTTTGCGAGCATCGCACGCACGCCTCCACGCACTCATCGAATCGATGTCGCCCACCGACCTGCGCACGCAGTCCTTCGATACCGAGTGGACCATCGCGCAAGTGCTGTCGCATCTCGGTAGCCAAGCCGAGATCTTCGGCCTCTTCCTCGACGCGGCCCTGCGCGGCGAACCGCCGCCGGGCCCTGAGGCGTTCCCGCCCGTGTGGGACGCGTGGAACACGCGCCCGCCCGAGCAAGCAGCCACCGACAGCCTCGCCGCCAACGACCGGTACAACACCCGCCTCGACGCACTGTCCGACGAGACCCTGGCGCAACCGGTCACGCTGTTCGGGATGAACCTGCTGATCGGCGACATGGCTCGGATGCGGGTCTCCGAGCATGCGGTACACAGTTGGGACATCGCGGTGTCGTTCGACCCCAACGCGGTGATCGCGGCCGACGCAGTCGCATTGTTGATCGACACGGTTCCGGCCATCGCCGCCCGAGGGGGCAAGCCTCGACAACAACCCTTCGATCTACGAGTGCACACCACTGCGCCCGAGCGAGACTACGTGCTGTCGGTCCACGACGCCGTCGAGTTGCGCTCGTTCGCCGGCGAAGGCTGCGCCGGTTCACTCGATCTGCCCGCAGAGGCATTGGTGCGCCTCGTCTTTGGGCGTCTCGACGCCGCCCACACGCCGGTGCTCGCCCTTGCTTCCGACGAGGTCGACCTCGACGAACTGCGCCGCGTCTTTCCCGGCTTCTAGGCGGATACGTTCAGCGCCGCGCCACCGACCCAGGAGCTGTGATGGCCTCGCAATGCACCCACCTCGACCAAATCGTTGCCGTGACACCAGGGTCCACCGGTTGCGAGGACTGCCTCGCGATGGGGCGACACGATTGGGTGCACCTGCGTGTCTGTCAGATCTGCCGGCATGTCGGTTGTTGTGACAACTCACCAGGTCGCCACGCGACCGCGCACTTCCACAACGGGGGCCACCCCATCATCCGGTCGTACGAGCCGGGCGAAGAATGGTACTTCTGCTATGCCGACGACTTCGCCTTCGAGCTCGACGGCGCGCCCCCGGCACCGTCGCACCCCTGACATCATTTGAGGATGTTCACGGCGTCCGGCGAAAGAGGCCACCGCGCCATCGTCGCGCAAAGTTGACGGTCAACCGGGGACACGACCCATCATGGTGCGAATTGCCCTGTGTCGTGAGTTCGAGGAGTCGACGTGAGTCTCAGTCGCTTGACGTCATGGTGTTTTCACCACCGTCGCATTGTCGTGCCGTTGTGGATCGTCGCACTCGTGGCCGTGTCGGTCATCTCCGCGGTCGGTGGTGCCGACAGCCGCGACAACTTCGCACTGCCCGGCACGAGCAGCCAGCGCGCCTACGAACTTCTGGGTGAACGCTTTCCGAAGGACGCGGGCGACTCTGCACAAGTCGTGCTGAAGAGCGCCAGCGACGTCACCGACGCCGCATCCAAGGCGGCGTTCGAAAAGCTCCTCGGCGGCCTCGGTACCCTCGATCACGTCACCGGCGTCGACGGCCCCTACGCCACCGACGACCAGCATCGCATCTCCGCCGATCGCAAGATCGCGTATGCAGATGTTCACTTCGATACTCGTGCGGCCGAAGTGCCGGTGTCCATCGCCAAGAAGCTCATCTCCGATGTGAAGGCGGCCAATGCCGACGGCCTGCAATTCGAGGCCACGGGCGGTCCGCTCGAAAAGGCCGAGCAACCGGCCTTCGGCGTAGCCGAGATCATCGGTCTTTTGGCGGCGATCGTCATCCTGTTGATCGCGTTCGGATCGCTCCTCGCGATGGGTCTGCCGATCATCACCGCGCTCTTCGGCATCGGTATCGGCATTTCGTTGATCGGTCTCATCGGGCATCTGATGGACGTGCCGTCTTTCGCGCCACAGGTCGCGTCGATGATCGGTATCGGCGTCGGTATCGACTACGCGCTCCTCATCGTCACGCGCTTTCGCGACGGCTTGCATCGCGGCAGTACTCCCGAGCAAGCCATGAAGGTCGCGGCGTCCACTGCCGGTCGAGCGGTGATGTTCGCCGGCACCGTGGTGGTGATCTCGCTGCTCGGGTTGTTGCTCATGAACTTCGCGATCATCCGCGGCGTTGCGATCTCTGCGTCGGCGGCCGTACTCGTGACGATGTTCGCGTCGATCACGCTGCTCCCTGCGCTACTCGGCTTTGCCGGTCACAACATCGATCGCTTCCGCATTCCCGGCACACATCGCGTCACCGACGGTCAGCGCTCGTTGTCGTACCGGTGGAGCCGCGTCGTGCAACACCGTCCGTGGCCCGCAGCACTCCTCGGTGCTCTCGTGCTCATCGTGTTGGCCCTGCCGTTGGTCGGCATGCGTCTCGGCTCGGCCGATCAGGGCAACAACCCTGAGGAGTTCACCAGTCGGCGCGCCTACGACCTACTGGCCGACGGTTTCGGCCCCGGCTTCAACGGGCCCATCCTCGTCGTGGCCGATCTCGCAGGATCCCGCGACGCGTCCGTCACCGACAAGCTCGTCAAAATCTTCAATCAGACCGAGGGCGTTGCACAGGCATTCCTCGCGGCGCGCAACGACGCCGGCGACGCCGCGATCATCACCGTGATCCCCAAGACCGCGCCGCAGGACAAAGCCACCGACGAACTCGTGAAACGACTGCGCAACGTGGTCGTCCCCGGCGTGGTCGCCGGCGACGGCGCCCAGGTCTACGTCGGCGGGATCACGGCGAGCTTCATCGACTTCGCCGGCAAGATCGCGTCTCGGCTCCCGATCTTCATCGGCGGCGTCATCGTGCTGTCGTTCTTGTTGTTGATGGTGGTGTTCCGCTCGCTCCTCGTCCCGCTCAAAGCGGCGATCATGAACCTGCTCTCCATCGGCGCGGCGTACGGCGTCATCGTGGCGGTGTTCCAGTGGGGCTGGCTCGGATCGTTGTTCGGAGTCGACCGCACCGGGCCCATCGAATCGTGGGTACCGATGATGATGTTCGCGGTGCTCTTCGGCCTCTCGATGGACTACGAAGTGTTCCTGTTGTCAAGAATTCGTGAGGAATACCTGCGCACCGGTGACAACGCGATGGCCGTCGCTGACGGGCTCGCCCGCACGGCCAGAGTGATCACGGCCGCCGCGGCGATCATGATCGCGGTCTTCTTCAGCTTCGTACTCGGCGACATCCGCGTGCTCAAGCTGTTGGGGCTCGGCCTGTCCACCGCAGTGCTCGTCGACGCCACCATCGTGCGCATGGTTCTCGTGCCGGCCACGATGGAACTGCTCGGTGACGCCAACTGGTGGTTGCCTCGCGTGCTTCAACGCCGGCTTCCCCATTTCGAAGTCGAACACGAAGACGAACGCGAACTCGCCTCATCCAGCTGACGCTCCGCGACGCGTCGCGCCGGGACGTAAGAAACCCTGCTCGACGAGATCGAGCATGCGCTCGTAGCGTTGCGCGGGATCGTCACCGGTGGCGCTCATGCCGACGAGCTCGAGCATCACATGGCCGTGGATCGCACCCCAGATCACTTCGGCCATCGCGGTGGGTGAACCGTCGACGTATTGCCCCGCCTCCTGACATTTGCGCACCCGGTCGGCAAGCCGGTGGAAGGCCGCCTGGGAGACGACCTTGGCCTCGTCGCTCGGCACGAAGCCGGGCACCGCGCGCGCGAACATCACCAGGTAGTACGTCGCGTTCTCGATGGCGTTGCGGCGATACGCCAGCCCGCAACGGCGCATGTCCTCGAGCGCGTCGCCGCTTTCACCGACGCCGTCCATGTCCGCGATGAGCCGGCGGAAGCCCTCTCGGAAGAGGTGGTCGACGACGCCGTCCTTGTTGCCGAAACGGCTGTAGACGCCCATCGTCGAGCACCCGGCGTCGGCGGCGATGCGCCGCACCGTCAGGCCACTCGCGCCCTCCGTCGCTAATAGGTCACTGGCCGCGTCGAGGAGGGCCTGGCCCTGTTCGTCGAGTGCTCGTGCCATGGGACACCTCTTCTGCGTTTCTTGCGTTCGGGGGGTTGCGCCCCCGAAATAACTATGTTACAACCTACAACACAGTCATAACATCGTTATTGTCGCTCGACGATAACACGACGACCGCCCGCAAGGAGTCCCCAATGCATCCGCCCACCTCGACCCATGACCGGCGCTGGCTCACCCTCGGTGTGCTGTGCCTCAGCTTGTTCGTGATCGTCATGGACAACACGATCGTCAACGTGGCGCTGCCCACCCTCGTGCGTGATCTCGGCACGAGCACCAGCCAACTGCAGTGGGTGGTCGATTCGTACACGCTCGTCTTCGCCGGCCTGCTGCTGGCGGCCGGCAGCCTCGGCGATCGTTTCGGGCGGCGGGGCGCACTGAACGTCGGCCTCGTCATCTTCGGCGCCGCATCCGCGGTGGCGGCATTCGCCGGCGGGGTCAACGCACTCGTGGCGTCTCGCGCCGTGATGGGTGTGGGTGCCGCGCTGATCATGCCGGCCACGCTGTCGATTCTGACCAACGTCTTCACCGACACTCGTGAGCGCGCCATCGCCATCGCATTGTGGTCGGCGGTCGCCGGAATCGCCGTTGCCCTCGGCCCGGTCAGCGGCGGGTTCCTGCTCGAGCACTTCTGGTGGGGATCGGTCTTCATCATCAACATTCCGGTCGTGGCCGTGGCCCTCGTCGCTGGCCGCATACTGGTGCCGACATCGCGTGATCCCGCGGCGCCGCGCATCGACTGGGGCGGCGCATTGCTCTCGATCGTCGGTCTCACCGCACTCGTGTGGTCGATCATCGAAGCGCCCGAGCGCGGTTGGACATCGAGTGGTGTGGTCTCGGGCTTCGTGGTTGCCATCGTGGTGTTGACCGCCTTCGTGCAGTGGGAGTTGCGCAGCGCCGAACCGATGCTCGATCTGCGTTTCTTCACCAACGCCCGCTTCACGGCCGCCAGCGCGGCGATCACGTTGATCGCCTTCGCACTGTTCGGCTTCATCTTCATGGCGACGCAGTACCTGCAGTTCATCCTCGGCTACTCGGCACTTGCGGCCGGCGTGCACACGTTGCCCTTTGCGGGCGCCGTCATCCTCACCGCACCGCTGTCGTCGAAGCTCGTCGATCGATGGGGCACCAAGCTCATCGTCAGCTTCGGGTTGCTGTCGTTTGCGGCCGGCATGCTGAACGCCGCGACCACCACGATCGATTCGACCTACAGCCGGGTGTTCCTGAGCATGGTGTTGCTCGGTGGCGGCATGGGTCTCGCTTCGGCCCCCGCCACCGAATCGATCATGGGCTCGTTGCCCAAAGCGAAGGCGGGCGTGGGTTCGGCGGTGAACGACACCACGCGTGAACTCGGCGGAGTGTTCGGGGTCGCGATCATCGGCAGCGTGATGTCGTCGCTCTACTCGGCACGCCTTGGCGACAAGCTCGACGGCTCGGTGCCGGCACCGGCGCTCGACGCCGCCAAGGAATCGATGGGTGCGGCACTCGCGGTCGGCAATCAGATCGGCGGCAGTGATGGTGCCCGCATCGTCGACGCCGCACGCGAAGCATTCGTGCACGCAATGACCAGGGCCTCGCTTGTCACCGCGGCGTTCTCGGTGCTCGGCGCCATCGTTGCACTGCGGTGGTTGCCGGCGAGGGCCCTCGATCACGACGACGCAATCGACCTCGGCGCGATCGAGGCCGACGGCGTGATCGCCATCGACACACTCGTGCCGGCGGCCTGAACGTCACTTCGAACTACGACAACCCGACGCCGCGGCGAGCGCTCATGCTCGCCGCGGTGTCGCGATCCACGAAGGATCGAGATCGTGGACCGACTGGCAGCCCATCAGCCCCATCGCGTTGTGGAGTTCCTCCCGCAACAGCGACAACACCGCATCGACGCCGCGCTCTCCCTGCGCGCCGAGTGCATACACGTAGGGACGGCCGATCATCACTGCGCGGGCACCGAGTGCGAGCGCCCTGAGCACGTCACTGCCTCGGCGGACGCCGCCGTCGAGGAGGACTTCGAGTTGATCCCCCACCGCCGCGACGATTTCGGGCAGCGCCCGCAGTGTCGCCGGCGCCCCGTCGAGTTGGCGACCGCCATGATTCGACACGACCACGCCATCAGCACCGTGGTCGAGTGCGCGACGGGCATCCTCTGCGGTCAGCAGGCCCTTGATCGCGAGTGGGCCCTTCCACTGCCGGCGGATCCATTCGATGTCGGCCCACGTGGGTGGCTGGGCCGTCAGCGCGGCGGCGGCTTGCTCGGGCTGCATCGGCGTGCCGCCGGGGCCGAGCTCACGGGCATTGGCCAACTCGATCGACATGCCATCGCGTACGAAGTTGTAGAACCAGCGCGGGCGAACCGCGACGTGCGGCGCGAAACGAACGATGTTGCGCGCGTTCACATTCGGCCCCTGCGTCATGCCGTTGCGGACGTCGCGTTCACGCACGCCCACCACATTGGTGTCGACCGTGACGAGCAGCGCACGATAGTTCGCTCGCTGCGCGCGATCGACCAAGATCTCGGCACCGGCGCGACCTCCGAGGAAGTAGAGCTGGAACCACAGCGGGCCCGGTGCGGTCGCCTCGACCTCTTCGATCGACATCCCCGACGCGGTGCTCAGTGTGAACACGGTGCCGGCCCGGCCCGCCGCACGCGCCACGCCGGCGTCGCCATCGGGATGTACGGCGCGCAGCCCCCCGCACGGACTCACGAGCAACGGCATCGACGTCGGTGCACCCAAAACGGTGGTCTCGGTCACGGGCGCGGCCACATGGACCGCCATGCGAGGACGGAAGGTGACCTCTTCGAACGCGGCACAGTTGGCGTCTTTGGTGAGCTCGCTACGCGCGCCACCGTCGACGTAGTCGAAGATCATCCGAGGCAGTCGGCGCTTGGCTAACCGGCGAGCATCGTCGACGTTCACGAACATGGGCCGATCCCACCCCAACATCGCCACTCCCTCCCATCAACGTGCGCATCACCGCGGCCACGATCTAGACGAAGCTGGCCGGTCCGCCGTCGATCTCGATGGTCTGTCCCATCACATAGGACGCGGCGTCACTGGCGAGCCACACGATGCCGGCGGCGATCTCTTCGGGTTCACCGATGCGACCGGCGAGCGCTATCTGTCCCATCATCTTGATCTCGTCGGGCGTGCGGTTGCGGCGCATCAATGGTGTGCGTATCGGGCCCGGCGCGACACAATTCACCCGTATCCCTTTGGGACCGTGGTCAAGCGCCAGCGCACGCGTAAGCGCGGCAACGCCTGCCTTCGCCGCGACGTAGCCGGGGTTCGCCCGCATACCCCGCAGACCGGCGCCCGACGACACGTTGACGATCGCACCCTTGCCTCGTTGTTCCATGTGAGGCAGCACGGCCCGACACATGAGGAACGTCGATGTGAGGTTGAGCGCGAGCATGCGGTTCCACTCTTCGAGCGTGAGCTCGGCGGCCGTCTTGCCGGGTCGGCTTCCTCCGACGACATTCGCAAGTACGTCGATGCGACCGAAGCGCTCGAGGGAACGCGCCACGAGCGCGGTGACCGCCGCCTCATCGGTGACGTCGGCGACCTCCACCGCGGCACAGGGCAGCGCGGCCGCTGTTTCGTTGAGCACCTGCTCGTTGATATCGACGAGCACCAAGTCGTAACCCGCCGCGGTAAACGCGCGTGCAGTCGCTTCGCCGATGCCTTCGCCGGCAGCAGTAACAATCGCGACGAGCGAGTTGGATGGGTCAGGTGCGCTCATCATTGGAGTATTTCACACGCGACCTCGGTCGGCGTCTGCATCCTCGCCGCGATGATCGCCGCCACAAACACTGGGGGATTCCTCGTCTGCCGGTCCTATTCAGATCGCGGTTCGCCGCTGTCGGCGCCCGGAAGCGGGCAGCTGTCGTGATCCAGGCGGAGGACTCGCGTGATCCTGCCCATGCCCATATGACGCGCGATGGTGACAGAAAGTTCGAGCACTTCGACCGGTTCCAACGCCGCGCACAGACGCTCCATGAACGCATCATCGATCGATTCGTGATCGCACGCGAAACGCTCGGCGTACTCCAAGACCAGCTGCTCCCGATCGGTGAGCAGCGGGTTATCGCGGTAGCTGTGTACCGCGGCGTAGACGTCTTCGCCGATTGCCGTTTCCGCACCCGGCGGAAGTCGCCACTCCAGTCAAACAGGGCATCCGTTGACTTTGGCGATGAGGAACCGGACCAGTTCTCTCTCTCGTACCGGCAGTTGGCAGTGGTCGTAGACGGCGGTGTTGAACGCTCCGACCGCGGTTTGGAACGTCGGCGAGAGCTGCCACAGTCGGCTGCGTTCGGTCCCGGGCCCGTCCGGGATTGGTACTCGCGCCATCGTGCGTGCCCCCTGAGTTCGGCCGCGCAAACGTTTGTCGGCGTGGCCATCACCCTAGTTGTTCTATTCCTGCAAGTTTAATTACTATTGACGGTGCTGGGGCACCGAACAAGTGGGGGCAGGCAATGGGCGCGAAGCACGACGCATGGCTTGCGTAGAACCACGCCGCCCGGGCCGCTCGGTCCGCCCCCGACGCATGGCAGATTTGGTTGCGGACGAGATCCGCAGCGAGGTCTTGTCCGGTCGGGTACCCCGTGACACGGTGCTCCCCCGCCAAGAATTGCTGCTCGACACCTACGGCGTGTCCCCGCCGTCGCTGCGAGAAGCCCTGCGCATTCTCGAGGCCGAAGGGTTGGCGACCACCATCCGCGGCAACGTCGGTGGCGTGCAACTGCACCCGCCGCGCCCCGAGAAGGTTGCGTACCTACTGGCGATGGTCCTGCAAGACCGAGCCGTGGCCTACCAGGATTTGATGACCTCGCTGGGCGACCTCGAAGCACTGTGCGCGGAGTTGGCCGCCGCCCGGGACGACCGCGAAGAGATCGTCGCCACACTGCGCAATCGGCTCGATCACTCACGCCGCGTCTTCGATGACACCGAGCAATACGTTCGCAGTGCGCGGGGCTTTCACACCGATCTCGTTCACGCGTCCGGCAGCGCGACACTCGAGGTGATCGTGGGCGTGGTCGAAACCGTGTTCTCCTCGCAGATCTACGAATTCCTGCACGGTGATGTCAACCAGGCGGCGTTCGCCGACCTCGCGATGCGAGAAGACTGCCTCGCCGCGCACACCGCAATCACCGATGCCATCGCCGACGGCGACGGGTCGCGGGCGGCGCAGCTCACGCGTGACCACATGCGCGAGCCGAACAAGCAAAGCCTGTTGCCGCCCGACCTGATCGTGCAGAGCAACGCAGTGCGAAACGATGTCGCCGCGCGCCGCGATCGCCCGACGCCGCAGTAGCGCCATGGATCGAGAAGCGATCGTGCATCCGAGCGACTACGCGGCCGACAAGGCATTTCGGCTCGACGGCCGAACCGCTGTCGTGACGGGCGGGGGCAGCGGCATGGGCCGCGCGATATCACTGACGCTCGCAGTCGCCGGCGCCAACGTGGTGATCGGCGACATCAACGAAGACGCGGGCGCGGAAACCGTCGAGATGATCCATGGGTGCGACGGTCGCGCCGCGTTCGTCCGTGCCGACGTCTGTGCTCCGAACGATCTGCAGCGATTGACACAAGCCGCGGTCGACAACTTCGGCGCACTGCAGATGATGTGCAATGTCGGCGGTGGCCCAACGGACACGATCGAGCTGCTCGACGTGACGGCGCAACAACTCGACCGCGCCATCGACGGGCACGTCAAGAGCGTGCTCTATGGCTGTCAGGCGTGCGTGCCGCACATGCAGCGGTCGGGCGGCGGCGCAATCCTCAACATGGCGTCAACGGCGGTCGACATGCCCGCGGCCACGAGCGGCCTCTACCACGTCGTCAAGACCGGAGTCGTTGCCTTGACGCGGGTATTGGCCGCGGAGCTCGGCCCCAGCGCGATCAGGGTGAATGCGATTGGCCCCGGCGTGACGCTCACGAACTTCAGTCGGCGCCACTTCAGCGATGCGGACGGCGTGATCGACGAGACCCGCCGCGAGGGCTGGATTCAGCAGATGTCCGACCTGGTTCCGCTGCGCACCGTCGGATCGGCCCAAGATCAGGCCTGGCTGGCGCTCTATCTGCTGTCCGACACGTCGCGATTCGTCACCGGTCAGCTCATTCGGGCCAATGGGGGTTGGAGCCGACCGTGAACGCTACGACGGCGGCTCTACCAACCGACTGGCGACCACACCGGGCGCCGCCCAGAGGAACGAGTCGTCGCGCATCCAATCGCACAGATGCTCGCGCTTCGCGATGCGCCAACCGTCGGGTGTTCGCACGAGCGCATCGACATAGCGCAAGCCGCGAGTGCGCATGCGCGGCACGCCCGACGGCCGGTCGACCAAGTGCGCGAGCGCGTAGGTCTCTGTCCGCGCGCGGTCGCCTTCGATCGTGGCGACGTGATTGCCGATGAAGTGCATCGACAGCTGCAAGTCGACAACATCAACCGGCAGCGAGACGTCGCTCTTGCCGGTCACGAACGCGATGAGGCGGTCGATGCCACCGGCAACATGTACGCCTTCGAAGACGGCCTCGATGTCGGGCGTGAAGACATGGTGGAGGGCGGCGAAGTCTCGTCGGTCGATCGCCATGAAGTACCACGTGACCGTTTCGAGTATGTCCGCCCGATCGAGCGCGAGGTCACTTGTCGACATCGGCCCAGTATTTCACAGGCGCTCGTCTCGGACCATCCGGTCCAACGGTGACTAGCGTGAGTCATTCGAACAAATGGGGAGCAACGACATGACCTTCACCGCGATCGACGTCGAGCACGACAATGCGGTGGCGACGATCAAGATCAAGCCGTTCGAGCGCACACAACGCGAGGGCGCAAACCACAAGGGCTACGTCGACGTACACACCGCCATCGCCGTCGCACTCGAAACATTGCGATGGGACGACTCCGTGCGCATCATCGTGATCACCGGAAGCGAAGACGGCGAGTTCTATTGGGCGCCCGGCCCCGGCTACTACGACAAGCAACGGCTCGATCGAATGAACCCGGGCAAACGCGGCACAGGTCGGTGGAGCCACGAACAGGGTGCGGCTCGTGTAACCGAAGCGCTGGCGATGATCGAAAAGCCGGTAATTGCAAGGGTCAACGGGCACGCGTCGTCCAACGGGCAGAGCATCCTCTTCGGCTGTGACCTGATCGTGGCGCGTGAAGACGCGATCATCACGGAGAACCACCTCGGTCTCGCCTCGGTGACCGACCACGAAGGCGTCCCCCACGGCTATCCCTTCCCCATGACACCGGGCGACGGCGCGGGCGCGCTGGTACCGCTGTACATGCCACCGACCAAGGCAAAGGAATACCTCTTCCTTTCACCCAAGTACACGGCCAAGCAACTCGAAGCGATGAACATCGTCAACTACGCGGTGCCGATGGATCAGCTCGACGTGGTGCTCGACGATCTCGTCGCACGCTTGTTAGAGCGGCCCGCCCGACTGCTCGCGCGCACCAAACGCGCCGTCAACAAGACGCTGATCAACCAGATGAACCTGGCGTATGACTCACTGGCGCATTCGGAAGCGCTCGACTTCTGGGAGCTCGGCCGCGACAACTGGCAGGGCGACCTGTCGTTCGAGCCGAAGCCACTTACAGAAGGTTGAATCGGTGGAAGCCGCCGTCGACCGGGACCATGGTTCCCGAGAGATACGACGCGTCTTCTGAACACAAGAACGCGATCACCGCGGCGAATTCGCTGCGCTCACCGACGCGCCCGACGTGCACCCACGAGTCGAGCAGCGCCTGGCGATCGGGGTCGCGATTGGGGAACGGCGCATTGCCGATGATGATGCCGTTGACGTTGATGCCTTTGGCCGCAACTTCTTTGGCGAGCGACGCGGTCAAACCGGTGAGGCCGGCCTTGCCCGCGGCGTACGCGGAACCGGCGATCTGCCCGTTGACCGCCGAGATCGACGACACGCTCACGATGTGTCCGCGCCCGCGGGTCAGCATCGATGGCAGCACGGCGCGCGACATGAGGAATGGCCCGGTGAGGTTGAGCGCCAGGAAGCTGTTCCAGTCGTCGAGGGTGCAGTCGGCGACCGTCGACCACTGTGAGCCGGGCAACATGCCGCCCGCGTTGTTGATGAGGATGTCGACACCGCCGTGATCGCGGACCACCGTGTCGATGAGGGCACCGACCTCGCGCTCGGAAGTGACGTCGGCTCGACCGGCCACTCCCCGGCCGGGTAGGCCGACGAGCGCGTCGACCGCCTCGGCGATGCGTGCATCGTCGACGTCGTTGATGACCACCGTCGCGCCCTCGCTGGCAAAACGGTGCGCGGTCGCACGACCAATGCCCCCGGCACCCCCGGTGATGATCGCCACCTTGTTCTCGAATCGCATTGCTGGACCTTTCGTTCAGTCGCCGGCAGAAACTGCTGCGGCGAATTCCTCGAAGACTGCGATCGTGTCGTCGATGTCGCGGTCGGTGTGTTGCATCGAGACCAGCCACTGCGAATCGAGACCCGGCGGCAGCAAGATGCCGCGATTGATACACCACAGCCATTGCGCCTTGGCGATGGCCGTGTGCACGTCGATCGTGTCGCGGTACGTGCGCGCCGGCGTCGGTCGCCAAGTGATGCACCCGCGTGCCCCCATGCGTACGACGTGCGCCGGCAGTTGGTAGCGATCGATCACCGACTCGCATCCATCGGCCAGTCGATCGGCTTGCGCGATCACTGCCGCTGTCGCGTCGGGCGTGCACACCTGGTCGAGTGTCGCGACCGCAGCGGCCATCGCCAGTGGATTGCCGCTGAAGGTGCCGACGTGGGTGACGCCGCCGGGACGGATCTCGTTCATGACGTCGGCGCGACCGCCGAACGCGCCCAATGGCAGACCGCCGCCGATCGACTTGGACACACAGACGAGATCGGGCCGCACGCCGAATAGCGTTGTTGCGCCGCCCCAATGGGCGGTGATGCCGATCTTGACTTCGTCGAACACGAGCAACGTGTCGGTCGCGTCGCACAGCTCGCGCACCCCGGCGAGGTACCCGGCATCGGGCATCACGATGCCGATGTTCTGCAGCGCCGGCTCGACGATCACACAGGCGACGTCACCGTGTTCGAGTTCACGGCCGAGCGACGCGAGATCGTTGAACTCGACGACCGATGTGCACGAGAGGTACGCGGCTGGAATGCCGGTTGACGACGGCACCAGCGTGGGATGGCTCGCCGCGCCGGCCTCGGCGAGGGAAGGCTTCAGGGAAACGAGCACCGAGTCGTACTGACCGTGGTAGGCGCCTTCGGTCTTCACGATGCGATCTCGACCGGTGAAGCTGCGCGCGGCGCGAATCGCCGGCATCGTCGACTCGGTACCCGAGTTGGTGAAACGCCACATCGGCTGTCCGAATCGCGCGGCGAGCGAGCGCGCAACGGTGACGTTGTCGTCGCACGGCATCAAGTACACCGTGCCGCGCTCGAGTTGGCGGCGCACCGCATCGACCACGACCGGATGCGCGTGACCGACGAGGAGCGCGCCGTAACCCATGTTGAAGTCGAGGTAGTGATTGCCGTCGATGTCGTCGAGATACGCGCCGGCCGCGTGGGCCGCGACCAGCGCGGACGAACCGAACACCTGGCCACTCGCCGGCAGTCCCATCGGCATGAGCGTGGCCGCCTGACGAGTGGCGGCGAACGAGGCGGCGGTGCGCTGCCGGTAGGTCGGCTCTTCGGCACCGATGAGCACCTGCGCACGCGCGACGAGATCCGTATCGCGTTTCACTCGATCAGCCATCGATCGCCCCCACCCATGTTTGCCCGGTCATTACATTGTGCCTATTGTTGCAAGTTTAGTGAGCATTAGTTGACCAGTTGATGCCCGGGGGGCGCGCACACATGTCACGACACACTCCTACGTCACGTCGCCGTACGTTGCCAAAATTGCTGCTGCCGTTGGTCCTTGTCTTCGGCCTTGTCGCTGCCGGTTGCGGCGACGACGGGGGCAGCGATGACGTCGGCCAGTCGACCACGACGGTCGCGACAAATCCGGCGACGACTGCCGCACAGCCGAAGTCGGGGGGCTCGCTCACGGTCGGCACGTTCACCGAGACGCCCAGCTTGGATCCCGCGACCAACGTCGGCACCGGCGTCACCGGCGGCATGGAGCTCGTCGCGTTGTACGACACGCTGATGACCTATGACTCCGCCACGGGCAAATTCGAAGGGCGCACCGCGCAGTCGTTGACCCCCAATGCCGACATGACGGTGTGGACACTCAAGCTGAAGCCCAACATCAAGTTCGCCGACGGCACGGCGTACGACTCGGCGGCCGTCGTGTTCAACCTCAAGCGGCACAGCGCGGCAACCCCCGGCGCTCGTTCGATCGCGCTGGTGAGCAGCATCAAGACATACGAGACGCCCGACGCGTCAACCGTAGTCATGACCCTTTCTGCGCCGAACTCGACCATCCCCTTCGCGCTCGCGTCGGCGCCGGGCGCCATAGCGTCGCCCGCCGCCATTCAGGCGCAAGGTGCGAATTTCGGCATCAATCCAGTGAACGCCGGCGCCGGTCCGTTCATCTTCTCGAGCTTCAAACCCAAAGAAGCGGTCATCTACAAGAAGAACCCGAGCTACTGGAACGGCACGGTGTATCTCGACGAGTTGAAGTTCGTGAACATCATCGGCCAGCAGGCAAACTTTGACGCGTTGAAGAACAACACGTTGCAGGGCACCCTGTTGCGTGATCCCGCCGTCCTCGCGCAGGCAAAGGATGCGGGTTATACCGGCCTCGAGGCTGCGCAATCGGCCGGCAACACCATGACCATGAACAACGGCGTGAAGATCGCGTGCACCGGCGGTCAACCGGCCGCCGTATGCGCCGGGCAAGCCGACGGCACCATGGTGGCGACGAAGACGATCACCAGTGACAAGCGCGTGCGCCAGGCAGTGGCCGCGGCGATCAACCTCGACACGCTCAACACTCGTGCGTACCAAGGCAAGGCGCAGCTCGACACGTCACTGTTCGCCAAGACGTCGCGGTGGAGCTCCGGCATCGCCGGACCGAAGTACGACCTCGATCTGGCCAAGCGCCTCGTCAACGAAGTCAAGGCCACCGGGTGGGACGGCAGCATCCGCCTGTCGTGCCACAACGGTTTGCCCGATTGGGGCATCGCGGTCAAGACCATGCTCGAGGTCGCCGGGTTCAAAGTCACCCTCGACGACAACAAACCGGTTGCCGACAACACCGCGGCAGTGGTGACCAAGAAGGACTTCGACCTGGCGTGCTTCGGCGTGAGCATCCTCGACGAAGAGCCCTTCTCCGCCATCGCCCGCGAATACTCGTTCACCGGGTACACGACCACCGACGTTGCGGCCGCGCTCAAGGCGGGCCCACTGGCGTCGAGCGACGCCGACAAGAAGAAGGCGCTCGACACCATCGCCACGGCGTACAGCGCAGATGTACCGTTCTTGTCGTTGGCACCGGCGATCCAACTCATCGCTTTGGCCAAGAACGTGCGCGGCGCGACACAATCGGTCAATAGCATCGTGTTCTTCGACAAGGCGTGGATCTCATAGGTCGCGGCAAGTAGGTTTCGTGGCGAGCAGTGCCCGAATACGAAAGAAGCGCCAGGCTCGGCGGCCCCGCGTCGCCGACATGGTCGCCGACCGGCTACGTGACCAAGTCCTCTCGGGTCAGCTGATCGACGGCGCACTGCTCCCACCCCAAGACCAGCTGATCGAGGACTTCGGCGTGTCACCGCCGTCGCTGCGCGAGGCCTTTCGCATCCTCGAGACCGAAGGCCTGCTGACGACGATTCGCGGCAACGTGGGCGGCGCCGAAGTGCAGGTGCCGAGACCCGAGCGGGTCGCCTACCTGCTGTCGATGGTGCTACAAGCGCGTGGGGTGTCCCTCGACGACGTGGCGGTGTCGCTCGGCGAGCTCGAATCGCTGTGCGCGGCGATGGCGGCGAGGCGTGACGATCGGGTCACTGTGGCGCGCACGTTGCGACTGCGCATCGAAGAATCGCGAGCCGCGTTCGATGACACCGACTCGTACATCCGCCTCGCCCGCAAATTCCACGAAGACCTCGTGGAGTCGTGCGGCAACGAGACGCTGATCATCGTTCTCGGCGCGGTCGAAACGCTGTGGTCGGCCCATGTCGACGAGCTCACACGGGCCACGGGCGAGGTCGCGCCGTTCGACGATCTCGCGTTCCGGTCGCACAGCTTGGCGGCCCACGTCGCCATCGCTGCTGCGATCGAAGCGGGCGACAGCGAGCTCGCCGCCCAACTCGCGCGCGATCACATGCACGAACCCAACAAGCACAAGTTCATGGATTCGGCACTGGTCGTGCGCAGCACCGCGGTGCGCCATGCCGCCGACGAAGCCAGCCACCGCCCGGTGCCCTGAGTCAGGCGAAACCGAAGAGCCGTTGCGCGTTGCCGGCAAGGATCAGTTGGCGTTCCGCGGTCGGCACCCCTGAAAATGCTGCCTGGATGGTGCGCCACGAGTTGGGCCAGTCCGCACTGATGTGCGGATAGTCGTTGGACCACAAGATGCGCTCTGCGCCGACGTAGTCGCGGTGCTGAATGCCGAAGGTGTCGGTCATGAAACCGAAGTGGAAGTGCTTTTCGATGTACTCACTCGGCAACATCTGCAAACCGAACTGGCTCAACGGATCGAGCCGTTGATAGTTGTTGTCGATCTGCTCTTTGACGTAGGGCAGCCAACCGAAGTCGACCTCGGCGAAGAACACGTTGAGTGTCGGGTGGCGGTCGAAGAGACCGGAGAAGACCAGCTCGATCATCCGGTTCGGCGCGTCGTAGAAACGGCCGTAGCCCGGCAGCTTGGCCCGATGCGACGCCGGCATACCGGCCGCGAGGCTGACGTGGATCGACAATGGCACACCGCGCTCGGCCAACGCGCCGAAGACCTTTTCGTCTTCGGGCATGATCTCGAGGCTGCCGTTGGGATAGCGTCCCATCACGACGCCGCGCACCCCTCGTTGCTCGAGCACCCGGTCGATCTCGGCGAGCGCCGCATCGATGCCGACGTTGGGCAACATCGCCAACGCGCCGAAGCGCTCGGGGGCATAGCCGGCGAACTCCGAGATCCAGTCGTTGTACGCGCGCACCATCGCCAAGTGGTAGTCCGCATCAGCGTTGGCGAAGATCGCCTGCGACAACCGTGGCGTCGGGTACAGCACCTCGGCATCGACCGAATCGGCATCCATCTCGGCCAGTCGGGCCGCCGGGTCATAGCCCCCATGGCGGATGTCCTCGAAGCGACACCACCCCCGCATCTCCTCGGGGGCCAGGCCGGCACAGGCGTTCATCCCGAAGTTGATCGGGTCCTTGACGCCCTCGATCACCCAGGCGTCACCCTCGCTGAAGTGCTCGATGCGGGGTGCCCGATCCCGGAATGCGGCGGGCACACGGGCCGTCCACAGATCAGGCGGTTCATTCACATGGCTATCCGCCGAGATCAGCCGATAGCGGCGGCCGTTGGGTCCTGAAGCGCGGTCCTCTGACATCTGGTGCCTCCCTCTATTCTCTAAAAGGTTGCATGTTTAGCGGCCGACGGCAAGCGGCGCCGGGGAAACTTGCGTTACAGGCTATCGTCGGGTCGCCCGAAGTAGCCCACGTTGCGGGCGTACGCGAGTACCACGCGTATGCCCACGGGTCGGCCCGCCTCCAGTTCCCGCACGATTCGAATCGGCGACCAGCGATTGAGGGCCGATGGCCTCAATTTGCTCTGCGTTGACACAACGCGACCGGTCCCCCGGGGGCTACCGGGGGACCTTGTCGCAGAACCGAAGGTCGCCGCGTGGCGCGGGGTCAGTTGACGGCGCTCGATTGGAGGTCTTTCACGTCCTGGGTGGTGAGCGCGTGCCCGCCGATGCCCCACTGGCCGCTCTCGACCTCTTCGACCGTGACCCATGTGACCTGGCGCATCGCTTCGCCTTCGATGCCGACCATCGTGTCGGTGAGCTTCGTGATCATGTCCTTCTTCTGCTCGGTGTTGAAGACGCCTTTGATCAACTTGACCTGGATGAGTGGCATGAGTGCCCTCCCTGTGTGGCGGGGCTCGTTCCCCGCAATGTCGACTGTGCAACCTCGGGGTTGTCAGGCGCCGCCGACCCGGGTGCGGTTGGGTTGCAGGCCGCTTGCTGGCGGCTCGCAAGGCGCGCAGGCCAAGCTCTGAGGGTGGAAGAGATCGAGGTGCGCGTCCTCGGAGCGATCGAAGTCCGTCGCGACGGGACGGCGGTGCCGATCGGTGGACCCAAGCCGCGCCGTTTGTTGGCCGTGCTCCTCGCCCACGCGAATTCGGTGGTCTCCTCTGATCGGCTCTGCGAGGAGCTGTGGGGAGAAGAGCAGCCCGCGTCCGCTATCGACACGCTGCAGTCCACGATCTCGCGTCTTCGTCGAGTGGTGGGCGACGGCGCGCAGATCGTCGCCCGACCACCGGGATACGTGTTCGAGCCGGGCACCGTATGGATCGACTCGCGTTCGTTCGAAGCGCTGCTCACCGAGTCACGGTCGATCGCGGATGCTTCGGCACGGGCGCAGCGCGTCGAGGAGGCGCTTTCACTGTGGCGGGGGCCGGCCTTCGGTGAGTTCGCGCATCACGACTGGGCTCGGTCCGAAGCGGTGCGCCTCGACGAGCTCAAGCTCGTCGCCACCGAAGAACTCATCGACGCGCATCTCGCCGATGGCAGCCACGGCGAACTGGTCGGTGAGCTCGAAGGGCTCGTGACCGAACACCCGTTGCGCGAGCGATTCTGGCTGCAGCTCGCGGTCGCGCTGTATCGCAGCGGACGCCACGCCGAGAGCCTGCGCCGTCTGGACGCGTTCCGATCGCTCCTGCGTGACCAGTTGGGTCTCGATGTCTCGGCCGCGGCGCGCGAGATGGAGTCGCGGATCCTGGCGCAGGACGACACGTTGTTCGGTCCCTCGGCGCGCAGTGCAACGGCATCGCGCAACAAATTGGTGTCGACGGAAGACGCGACGCGGCTGCTCGGCCGCGAGCGCGATCTCGAAGCCATCGAGGCGTTGACCTTGCAGTCGAGGTTGATCACCTTGGTCGGGCCCGGCGGCGTCGGCAAGACCCGCCTCGCGTTGCGCGCCGCGGCGGTCACCGCAACGCAATTCACTGACGGTTCCTTCGTGGTACATCTCGCGGCGGTGCGTGATCCGGACGCGACGATCGCCGCGGTGGCCGCCACCCTCGACGTGCAACAGCGCCAGCATCTCTCGATGGAAGACACCATCGTCGAGTTCTTGCGCGAGCGGCGCATGATGGTCGTGCTCGACAACTGCGAGCACCTGCTCGTGCGGGTAGCGCCGTTCGTCGACCGGGTGCGATCGGTGTGCGCGCAGGTGGTAATCCTCGCTACCAGCCGCGAGCCACTCGGGCTGGCCGGGGAACATGTGTGGCCGGTCGAGCCCCTCGAAGTTTCGCCGCGTGAGGCCGATATCGACGTCATCGCTGCCGCGCCGGCCGTGCAGTTGTTCGTCGAGCGCGCCGCTGCCGCGCGTAGTGGCTTCGAACTGACCGAGAAGAACGCGGCGACCGTCGCGGAGATCTGCCGCCGACTCGATGGCCTGCCGCTCGCGCTCGAGTTGGCCGCGGCCCGCTTGCGGGCACTCGGCCCCGAGGCACTGGTCGCTCGACTCGATCAGCGCTTCCAAATCCTCGGATCAACGCATGGTGGCGGCGACTCGCGGCATCGCAGTCTGCACGACCTCGTCCAGTGGTCGCTCGAATTGTTGACGGCTGACGAGCAACGGCTCTTCTACCGGCTCGCCGTGTTCGCCGGCGGCTTCGATCTCGACGCGGTCGAGCAGGTGTGCGGGCTCGACGACCTCGCACACGATGGCGTCGCGTCTTTGCTGGCGAACCTCGTCGACAAGTCGATGGTGCAACTGATCGAGCCGGACGGCCCGCGCTATCAACTCCTCGAGACGATGCGGGAACTGGGCGCCGATCGTCTCGACGACGAAGAGCGCAGCGCGGTCCAGCGCAGCCATGCGCAGTGGTATCTATCGGTGGCCGAACGAGCCGCGCTCGGGTTGACCGGCCCGGACGAAGCGCGCTGGATGATCACCCTCGAACACGAGACCGACAACCTTCGCGCCGCGCACAACAGTGCGGTCCGTGACCGAGACATCGACACTGCGCTTCGTCTCGTCGCCGCGCTCCGCGAATTCTCCTTCCGTCGCATCAACTACGAGATCACCGCGTGGGCCTCGACCTCGTTCGCGATGCCCGACGCCGAAACCCACCCTCGCTATCCGACTGTCGCGGCGGTGGTCGCATACGGTCAGTTCGTCCGCGGCGACCTCGAATCGGCCCTCGAGATCGGGCAGCACGCGGTGGCGGCCGGTGAGCGCCTCGGCACCGGCACGTCGGGTTTGGCGGAGCGCACGCTCGGCAACGCGATCTTCTACAAAGGCGACGCCGCCACTGCGCTGCGGTGGATGGATCGCCAGACGACGTCGGCACGCACGGGCTCCAAAGCTCGCCTCGCGCACGCGCTGTACATGCAGTCGGTGGCGCACACGAGTGTCGGCGACACCGTCCGCGGCGCGGTGCTCGCCGGCGAAGCATCCGCGGCGGCGCAGACCTGCCGCTCGCCCACCGCGCTCGCACAGGCCGCTTACGCACTCGGCGTGGCGATGGAGCCGGCAGACCCCGAAGAGGCCGAACAACACTTGCGCCGCGCGGTCACCGAAGCGGCGCGGGCCGGCAACCGGTGGATCGAGTCCTTCGCGCTGACCGAGATCTATTGGCTGCACGCGCGGGCAGGCGACACGCGCAACGCGTTGCTCGGATATTCATCCGTCATCGAGACCTGGTACCGCGGTGGCGACTGGGCCAATCAGTGGTTGTCGCTGCGCCACGTCTTCGGATTGTTCGTCGAACTCGAGGTGCATCGAGTCGCGGCAACGTTGCACGGCGCGCTCAGCGCCGCGGGAGCGGCGTACGCATTGCCCTTCCTACCGGCCGATGCCGAGCGGCTGAATCAACTCGTCGACGAGCTGCGGCGCACGCTCGGCCCGGCCGGGTTTGCCGCCGCGGTTCGCCACGGCGCGAGTATGCGAGACGCGGAGATCATCGGTTTCGTGCTCCACGAGATCGGAAAACTCCAGGAGTGATTGTCGATGTCACGAGCGCGTAGCCTCTCTTGGCCACGACCCACGGTGCCGGGGTTGCGACGATTGGCGGCATGGCGGGACAACGCCGGCGGCGACCTCGTAGCGGGCGTCGCGGTTGCCGCGTACCTCGTGCCCCAGTGCCTCGCGTACGCGCGGTTGGCCGGCGTCGAGCCAGTGAGCGGATTGTGGACGGCACTGCCCGCTTTGGTGATCTATGCGCTGCTCGGGACCAGTTCGTTGCTGTCGGTGGGACCCGAGAGCGCGTCCGCGCTGTTGGTCGGATCCGCCGTCGCGACACTGAGCGCCTCGAGCGGCGCGGACCCGGCCGCGATCGCCGCGGCGTTGGCGCTGGCGGTCGCCGGGGTTTCGTTGGTGGCGTGGGTGGCGCGTCTGGGGTTCCTCGCCGACCTGCTGTCGCGGCCCGTGCTCGTCGGCTACCTCGCAGGCGTCGCCGTCACGATGGTGGTGTCACAACTCCCGAACCTGACGGGCGTGCCGTCGTCGGAACGCGACACGATGGCAAAGGCGCTCGATGTGATGGGCAACCTCGATCAACTCCATACCGCGCCACTCGTACTCGGGCTGTCGGTGATCGCGGCGCTGTTCTCGCTGCAACGAGTGCCCCGGCTGCCGGGCGCTCTCGTCGTCGTACTCGTCGCCACCGTCGTCACGTCGATCTTCGATCTCGAAGCCCAAAATGTCGCGACGTTGGATGACGTGCCGAGTGGGTTGCCGTCGTTCGCGTTTCCCTCGATCCCGACACATCTGTGGCCAGGCGTGTTCGGCGCGGGCGCTGGCATCGCGATCGTCGCGTTCAGCGGCAACATGTTGACCGCGCGCGCGTTCTCCCGTGACGCGAAGGATCGCGTGGATGCCGACCAAGAACTCGTCGCGCTCGCCGGCGCGAATGCCGTTGTGGGATTGCTGCACGGCTTTCCCGTCTCGTCGTCGGACAGCCGCACCGCACTTGCCGGGGCCTCGGGCGGCAAGAGTCAGCTGACGAGCCTCGTCGCCGCCGTGTGCATCGCGCTCGTGTTGGTGGTCGCGGCACCGGTGCTCGAGGCATTCCCTCTGGCCGGCCTCGGCGGGCTCGTCGTCTACGCGGCCACGCGACTCATCGACATTTCCGAGATCCGCCGCATCTTCGCCTTTCGGCTGAGCGAGGCCGTGATCATGGGTGCGGCGTTCATCGGCGTGGTGGCGTTCGATCTGCTCATCGGGATCGGCGTCGCCGTCGCGCTCAGCGTCGGCGATCTGTTACGGCGCATCGCCCGCGCGCACGATGCGGTGCTGGGCATCGTGCCCAACCTCGCGGGACTCCACGACATCGAGGACTACCCCGAGGCGACGACGATTCCCGGTCTCGTCGTCTACCGATACGACGCGCCGCTGTGCTTCGCGAATGTCGAAGATTTTCGCCGTCGTGTGCTGAAGGCGATCGATGACGAGACTGCTCCGGTCGAGTGGGTACTGCTCAACATGGAAGCCAACGTCGAGATCGACTTGAGCGCAACCGACATGCTCGAGGACCTCCGCAGCAATCTCGAATCGAGCGGCATCGTGTTGGCGCTCGCCCGCGTCAAGCAGGACCTCGCCCTCTATTTGCGTCGCTCCGGGTTGGAACAGCGCATCGGTGCCGATCACATCTTTCCGACGTTGCCGACGGCGCTCGAAGGCTTCCGTTCGCGAACGAGTTAGCTCGCGGGATCTGCGCTCGTCTCCGCGGCGCGGCCTCGAGCAATCGCGTCGGCGGTCAATACACCGAGCTGCTCACCCGACGCGTTGTCGATCACCACCACGCGGTCGGTGCCGTGCAACACCATCAGCGCGAATGCGTCGGCGATCGGCGCGCTGACGTCGAGCGTCGGCGAGTTCTCGTCGCGCGATTCGATGGGCTGGAGATTGGCGCGCTTGATTTGCGTGACCGAGAGCAGCAGCAACGCTCGGTCCGAGCCGACGAATGATTCGACGAAAGACGAGGCCGGTGTGGCGAGAAGTTCGTGAGCGGTCGCGTGCTGCGCGAGGGTGCCGTCCTCGCCGAGAATCACGATGCGATCACCGAGCTTCACGGCTTCGTCGATGTCGTGCGTGACAAACACGATCGTCTTGCGCACACCGGCTTGGATCGAGAGCAGCTCTTCCTGCAGCCGCACGCGGGTGATCGGATCGAGCGCACCGAATGGTTCGTCCATGAGCAGCAGCGGTGGATCGGCACCGAGAGCGCGTGCCACGCCCACTCTCTGTTGTTGGCCACCGGACAGCTCGTGCGGATAGCGATCGCGGTAGACGGCAGCATCGAGACCGACCAGATCGAGCAATTCGTCGATGCGTGTTTGCTGACGAGCCTTGGTCCAGCCGAGTAGCCGCGGGATCGTGGCCACGTTGGCCCCGACCGTCAGGTGGGGGAAGAGCCCGATCTGTTGGATGACGTAACCGATGCGGCGCCGCAGCGCGACCGGATCTACGAGCGCGACGTCTTCGCCGTCGATCACGACGCGTCCTGATGTCGGTTCGACCAACCGATTGATCATCCGCAACGTAGTGGTCTTGCCGCAACCTGACGGACCGATCAGGACGGTGATCTGACCGTCGAGGATTTCGAGGTCGAGCTCGCGGGGCGCGCATCGACCGTTGGGGAATTGCTTGGAGACGCGCTCTAGGTTGATCAACGCGCCGATGGTAGCGTCCGGGGATGCTCGGCCAAGTCCGGTCGTACGACGGCGACGCGTGGGTCGACTGGCAGTGGGTGGGTGACCACCTCGACGACATCCGCCACGCCGCGCAGACGCACCTCGTCGTCACCGTCGAGGTCGTGGTGCTCGGCGTGTTGATCGCGCTGCCGCTCTCGCTCGTTGCGGCGCGCCGTCAGGCCCTACGTTCGATCGTGCTCGGGGTGTCGAGCCTGCTCTACACGATCCCGTCACTGGCGGCGTTCGCGCTGTTGATCCCGTATACCGGCCTCACGTCGCGGTGGACGGTGCTCATTCCCCTCGTCAGCTACACACTCGTCGTTCTCCTGCGCAACTTCATCAGCGGCCTCGACGCCGTGCCGAGCGACGCTCGGGCCGCCGCCGACGGTATGGGGTTTTCCAACCGGCAACGGGTGTTACGCGTCGAATTGCCGCTCGCGCTGCCGGCGATCATGGCTGGTGTGCGCCTCGCCACGGTCAGCACGATCGGGCTCGTCACCGTGTCGGCCATCATCGGCCAACAGAGTCTTGGCCTGCTGATACGAGACGGCCTCGAACGTGACTTTCGCACGTTGATCGTCGTTGGTGCGGCGCTGGCGTTGGTGATGGCGGTGCTCGCGGATCTTCTGTTGCACGTATTCGCACGCGCGTTGACACCATGGCGGCGCGCGCGATGAGTTTGATCGGCGATGTTTCCCAATGGTTGACCGACGCCGACTCGTGGCGCGGCAATTCGGGCATCTCACATCGGTTGGTCGAGCACGCGCGCTACACGGCGACGGCGACGATCGCCGCGGTGGTGATCGCCGCGCCGATCGCAGCATGGCTCGGCCACAAGCGTCGTTTCGGCACGCTCGGGATGAACATCGCGAACATCGGACAGACCCTGCCGACGTTCGCGATTCTCGTCCTCGTCGTCCAGGCCGTGGGTACCGGTGACGCCCCCGTAGTGGGACCTCTCGCGCTCTTCCTCGCGATGACGTTGTTGGCCATCCCTCCGATTTTCACGAATGTGTATACCGGCATCGCAAACGTCGACGACGCGTACCGTGACGCGGCGCGCGGGCTCGGGATGACGCAACGACAACAACTCTTGCGGGCCGAGGTACCGATTGCGGCGCCGCTGCTCGTCACGGGGCTGCGCATCGCGCTCGTTCAGGTGATTGCCACCGCGACCATCGGTGCGTACGCCGGCACCGGTGGTCTTGGACGATTCATCATCGACGGGTTCGCCCTGCAGGATTATCCACAGGTCTTCGGCGGCGCGTTGCTCGTCGCCGGTCTTGCGATCATCGGCGACCGTGTGCTCGCCGCGGTCGAGCGTCACGTCAGCGTCAATAGTCCACGAACTTAGTGGTCATTCTGGCGCTTTTTCGACACTTCCCGATAATGTTGCCCGCACTAACCAGGACCATGGGGTTTCCAACATGCGCAGACGATTGATGTATACCGCCAGCCTCGCTCTAGTGCTTGCTCTCGGCGCAGCCGCGTGCGGCGACGACGGCGAAAGCTCTTCAGCCACAACCACCGCAGCAGTCGCAACGACCGCCGGCGGCACCGCGACCACAGCAGCCACGGGTGCCACGCTGACGTTCAAGGCGCTCGACGCCGGTGGTCCACTCACCAAGGCCGCACTCACCAAGGGTGACATTCAAGTCGCACTCGTCTTCACGTCCGATGCCGATATCGCCGTGAACAAGTGGATTCTGCTCGAGGACGACAAGAAACTGCAGCCTGCCGAGAATCTGATTCCGGCAATTCGCAAGACCGTTGATTCCGCCAACTTGCGCGCCGCGCTCGACGCAGTGTCCAAGCCGTTGACGACGGCCGAGCTCACCGAGCTCAACCGCCAACAGAGCCAAGACAAGTCAGACTCTGCGGCGATCGCCAAGGCGTGGCTGGCCAAGAACAAACTCGTGCCGTACGCCGGCACCAAGTTGACCGGCACCATCAAGGTGGGTTCGACGAACTTCGGCGAACAAGAGATCGTCGCCGAGCTCTACGCACAGGTCATCGAAAGCGCCGGCGCCAAGGTCGACCGCAAGTTCAAACTCGGCAGTCGTGAAGTCGTTGCGCCCGCGCTCGAAAAGGGTGACATCGATCTCTATCCCGAGTACGTCGGTTCGTACACGAGCTTCCTCAACAAGGACGCCACGATCCCCACTGATGTCGCAGCAGCCGTAACGCAGCTGACGACGCTCGCAGCAGCCAAGGGTGTCGTGCTCGGCGCCGCGGCGCCGGCCGAAGACAAGAACGGCTTCGTCGTCACGTCGGCCACCGCGACCAAGTACAAGTTGGTCAAGACGTCCGACCTCGCCACTGTCAAGGACACGCTCGTGCTCGGCGGTCCGCCCGAGTGCCCCCAACGGCCCTACTGCGCGCTCGGCTTGACGAAGACGTACGGCCTGACGATCAAGTAGCCCGCTCTTCTCGTGGCGGGCCCGATCAGTCGATCGATTGATCGGGCCTGCCGCTACGAGAAGATGTCGCGATCGTGCACCAGATAATCGACCGTGCCGGTGATTTCGAACAGCTTTGACGCTGCGTCCGACGGGTCGACAACGCGCATGTGCCGGTTGCGGCGCCGCACGTTCAACAGCGCTCGCAGCGCCGTCGAGTCGATGAAGGTCACGCCGCTGAGGTCGACCTCGAGCGGCTGCGAGTCGAAGGTGGCGAGCCACTCTTCGATCTGGTGAGCGTTGTCGATGTCGCATTCGCCCCGGATGGTGGGTCGGCCCGCGATCACCAACAGTTCGTTCAATTGCGACTCGAGTCGCACACTGCCCCCCGCTGTGCCGTACCAATCGGGGCTGCTTCCCAACCCGCGCGCATTGAATATCCTGCTGGGCGCTAGCCAATCACCCGTTCGGACGAATTTCGCCAGCGGTGCCGGCGGAAACGACACCGGTTCTGGCCGGTCGTCCGTGTAACTTGGCACCGGTCTCTTCACGGGAAGCTGGGTGCGCAAGCGCCGATCGGGTTTTCACGGCGAGACAGCTAGGGAACGGGATGTGGCGCAGCCTGGCAGCGCACCTGCTTTGGGAGCAGGGGGTCGGGAGTTCGAATCTCCCCATCCCGACCACAAAACTGGCTGGTCACGACTATCTCGTGGTGGTCGGCCGGGCCCGTTGGAGCCGAACGTGCCACCCGCGTGCCACTGCGGTGTGGCACGCGAATCGTAGCGCGCACTACTGACGCGTTCGAGAGAGCCGACCACCGACCTCCCAAGCGTCACAGAAGTATCCCGCTGGCAGGATCAATGATGAGCGCCCGCGGGACTCGACCACGAGCAACACGATTCCATTTCCAATCGTGCGAGTTGTTCACCCAGGCAGCGTCGTGTAGCGCCTGGAATGTTGGATGAAAGGCCACCGCTTGACCGTGGGCCCGTGCTCGACGCGGCATCGCGTGGGCTCACGAACTCGTGACGACGAGCATGGCCCCGGTCGCGCCCTGTGTCGATGGCGCCGACGTCACGACAGCTCCAACGGCAAAGCGCGCGCCAGTGGCGCGTCGCTGAACGGCCGAGGTGGTTCCGCGGTCACCGTGTCCGCTCGACGATGAGGTGCCAGATGGCGATCGGTACGGTTGAGTTCTCCAGGAACTCCTGCGACGGCGCAGCGTCATACTCACGTGATGCGACGATCGGTCGATTTGCACTGACACCGATTGCCTTCGTTGGTTGCAGCGGCTCAGACGACCTGTGGTCCGCCACTCACCAGCCTGCCGAGCGGCGAGGTGCTGGTGTCGTGGAGTGTGACTGCACGCCGTTGCTACCCGGGCGTGCGGAGATCGCGCAGACAATCACAACCATCGGCGGACAGACGCACGTCTCACCGTCGAGAACCCAGCGGTGTGCGGCCCTTCGATGAGTGCGACGACATCCATCACCGCGGACATCGAACGGCGGGCGGAAACCATTTCGAGATGCGCGCCTGTCGCGCGCCAGTGGCGCGTCGCTGATGCAGGCGGCGGTGATGGTCATGATTGGCACCGTCGAGCGCCGCTGCTATCCGTAACAGAATCCGACTATACAAAGCAAGTTTCTGATCGGTAGCCGCCGGGCCCGGCGCGTCCCTAAGCTCCGTTCGGGGCGCTTGCCCGGGCCCGTGGTGAGGAGCGACCGTACGCATGGCCGAGATCACGCCGTTCCAGCCGGCCTTCGAAGAAGCCGAGATCGACGAGCTCCGAGCGCGACTCCGTGCCACGCGCTGGCCTGAGCGCGAGACCGTCGACGGCTGGGACCAAGGCGTGCCTCTCGACCACGCACAGCAGCTCTCGACCTACTGGGCCGAGCACTACGACTTCGCCGCCGCGCAGCGGCGCCTCGACGCCCACCCGCACTACCGGACGACGATCGACGGCATCGGCATCCACTTCGTGCACGCACGCTCGCCGCACGCGGCCGCGCTGCCGATCGTGCTGACGCACGGGTGGCCTGGTTCTTTCGTCGAGTTCCTCGATGTCGTCGGCCCGCTCACCCATCCGGCAGATCCAGCGGACGCGTTCCACGTCGTCGTACCGTCGCTTCCTGGCTACGGCTGGAGTGACAAGCCCGCGAGCACCGGGTGGGGCATCGAGCGCATCGTCGACGCGTGGGACGAGCTGATGCGCCGCCTCGGATACGAGCGCTACGGCGCGCAAGGTGGCGACTGGGGCGCGATGGTGACCACCGGTCTCGCCCAGCGCTTTCCCGAACGGGTCGCCGGCATCCACTTGAACCTCGCCATCGTTGCAATGGAGTCCGTGCCGATGGACGACCTCACCGATGACGAGGTCGCCGGGCTCGAGTCGATCGCGCGCCACGTGCGGTTCGGGCGTGCGTACTCGGAGCAGCAGTCAACGCGCCCGCAGACCCTCGGCTACGGCCTGACCGACTCGCCGGTCGCGCAGCTGGCCTGGATCGCCGAGAAGTACTGGGCTTGGACCGACTGCGACGGCGATCCCGAGCGGGCGGTCACAAAGGAGCAGATGCTCGACAACATCTCCGTCTACTGGTTCACCGCGACCGCGACGTCGTCCGCACGTCTCTACTGGGAGAGCCTCGGCAGCGTGAACCGCGAACCCGTCGACGCACCGACTGGCCTGTCGATGTTCCCCCGCGACATGCTGCCGGTCAGCCAACGATGGGCGGAGACCCGCTTCCGCGACATCCGCTGGTTCAACCGCCTCCCGCGCGGCGGACACTTTCCCGCGGTCGAGTGCCCCGACGTGTTCGTCGACGAGGTCCGCAACTTCTTCCGGCTCGTGCGATGAGCGACCACAACGCTCGACCGGAGCGAGCCGGGGATGCCGACGCACTCGTACGGCGGCTTACGACGTGCACTGCATCCGCCAACTGGCCATCGAGTACACGATCGCGATGGACGAGCGCGACCCTGAGCGTGTCGCCGGACTGTTCGTGACCGACCCGCGCACGGGCAATGGGACCGGACGCGCCGTGCTCGCCGCACAACTGGGCGCGTCGATGCGAACGTCGCGACTGTCGGTGATGTCGGTGTCGAACTACCGGATCACCTTCGATGCCGACGATGGCGACCCGGCGGACCTCGCGCGCGGCCTCGTCTACTGCCGATGCATCGCGGACTTCTCCGGAACGATGGTCGAACAGCTCATCCGCTACGACGACCGGTACGCGCTCGACGACGACCAATGGCGGTTCCGTTCACGACAGCACCGGTTTGTGGTGGGGGGTCGAGATCGCCGAACGCCCCCTCGATCAGCCGCGCGCCAGCTGGCCCGAGAACAGCACCGGCGTCGGCACGCTGCCCTACGAACTCCCGACGTGGTCGGCGTTCTGGAGCGCAGGCGACGAGGGTTGACCACCTTGTCGCCGGCCGGCATAGGGTTCCGATCAGCCGAGCGAGAAGCCGCCGTCGATCACCTGGACCGTGCCCGTCAAGTACGACGACTCGTCGCTCGCCAGGAACAGTGCGAGGCGGGCAACCTCCTCGGGCGCACCCACGCGGCGCAACGGCAGGTGCGCCATCACCTGCGCCTGACCCTCGGGCGACGTCATGAGGCCGACGCCTCGGGTCATCTGCGTGTCGATGATGCCGGGCGCAATCGCGTTGGCGCGGATGTTCTGCGGACCGTACGTCGCGGCGAGGGAAAGCGTCATCGAAATCACGCCACCCTTCGCGATCGCGTATGCATGCGAACCGATCGAGCCACGCGTGCCCGCGAGCGACGACGCGTTGATGATCGAGCCGCCGCCGGCGCGGATCATCTCGGGGACGGCGTACTTGGCGCACAGGAAGACGCCTTTGAGGTTGACGGCGAGCACGCGGTCGTAGACCAGCTCGTCGAGCGCGTCCACCGGGGCGTCGCCCTTGCCGGGCAGGTAGATCGCCGCGTTGTTGTACAACACGTTGAGCTTGCCGAACTCCGCGACCGATGCTTGCACCAAAGCCGAGACCTCGGTGCTCGCGCTCACGTCAGCGACGACGCCGAGGGCCTGTCCACCAGAGCTCCGCACCGCGTGAACCGTCTCCTCGAGTGCGGTCGCGTTCACATCGCACAACGCCACACTTGCGCCCTCGGAAGCGAACGCGACCGCTGCGGCGCGACCCATGCCGCTCCCGGCCCCGGTGATCAACGCCACCTTGCCATTCAGACGCATGGCATCCCCCGTCGCTGCCCGTGCCTTGGGACCTTCGCGCAGCGAATGACGCGAGGCCAATTCGGGCCTCCGCAAGCCACAGCGTGCGTTGATGCCGATCGTTCCGAGGGACGCCGACGTCCCGGAACGTGCGCCCTCGTCGAGCGCGCGTATCGGCAGATGTGGCTGCGGCCAGCGAACGACTCAGGACGTGCGCAGCGCGTCGAGCGATGTTCCGGTCGCGCCTAAAGAGCGACCGCAGGACGGCGGTCGATCCGTAGCGCCTGGCGTCGATGTCGATCCCGACCCGGCAGACCATGTCGGGATCGACGGGGAGATCGAACTCACCACAGCGGTCTGACCGAACGCCATCACCGCGGCCTGCCGGGCCGTCGCACCGCGCCGAACGTGTCACCAGGAGTTCGGCTCGGTGTCAACGCGTGGTGCCCAGCCCGCCGTTCACCGAGATGAGTTGGCCCGTGACAAAGCGCGACGCGTCGCTCGCGAGGAAGACCACGACCGGCGCGAGGTCTCGGTCAGGATCGCCCAGGCGACCATCGATCGGAATGCGGACGCTCATCCCGGCGTCGTGACGCTCGAGGTCGTCCGCTGAGAGCTTCCCGCGGTACTCGGCGTACATCGGCGTCCAGATCGCGGGCAGCACCGTGTTGGCCGTGATCCCGTATCTTCCCCACTCCTGCGCAATCGTTCGCGTCCACGCGATCACCCCGCCCTTCGATGCCGCGTAATGAGCTCCGAACGGGTGCGCGGAGACTCCGGCGTCCGAACCGAAGTTGATGATCCTGCCTCCTTGGTCCTGCAGGTACGGAAAGACGGCTTGGTTCGTGAGGAACGTTCCGCGAAGGTTCACGTCGATGATCTCATTCCACTCCGCATCGTCGATGCTCTCCGCAGGCGATCGGCGCTCGACTCCGGCCGCGTGGACCAGTCCGTCGATACCTCCGACGAGGTCCGCCACCGATCGGAAGGCCGATACGACCTCAGAGCGCGACGACACATCACAACGCAGCGAGAAGGACCCAGGCTCATCCACGATGGCCGGATCGATGTTCACATCAAGTCGTGCGACGGTAGCTCCGTTCGCAACGAATGCACGGCTGATCGACGCTCCCATGCCCCGAGCCGCTCCTGTGACAACGAATCGCTTTCCCTGCAAGGTCATCGAGCCATGAACCCGCCGTCGACGATGATGGGCTGTCCGGTGATGAACGACGCATCGTCAGAAACCAGAAACGCCACCACCTTGCCGATCTCTTCGGCCCTGCCCCAGCGACGCATGGGTATGCGAAGGTTCTCGAGGATGTGCGCCTGGCTGCGTTCGCCTTCTGGGTCGCCGAACACCTCCCGCGACATCGGGGTGTCGATGTACCCGGGGCAAACGGCGTTGGCCCTGATGTTCTTGTCCGCGTACGCGAGAGCGATCGTGCGCGTCAGTCCGATGACTCCGTGCTTGGCTGCCGGATAGCCGGTTTGATCGACCGACGTTCCTACCGAGCCAGTCACTCCTGCAAGGGAGGACACGTTGACGATCGCTCCACCACCGGTGAGCTCCATCGCCGCAACCCCGTGCTTGCATGCGTAGTAGGGCCCTTTGAGATAGATGTCGAGGAAGTAGTGCCACGGTTCGGGTTCGTAACCGGGCGGCGGAGGGCCCCCTGCACTATTGACGAGGATGTCGAGCCGTCGTTGCACCTCAACGGTCTGTTCGACAGCGCGACGAACCGATTCCTCGTCGGCAGCGTCGACACGGACCGCACTTGCGGTGCCTGGTCCAGCGTTGAGCTCGGCGGCGACGGCCTGCGCCGCTGCGAGGTTGAGGTCGGCGATCACCACGTGTGCTCCCTCGGCGCCACATGCCTCGGCCGAAGCGCGGCCCAGCCCAGACGCCCCGCCAACGATCAGCGCCACCCGCTTGTCCAACTTCATAATGGCCTCCCATTTGTTCGCAAACGTCCAGATCGCCTAACGGGTTGACGTCCGCGTCGGCCCAACCGTCGAACACATCGAGCAAATCCGTCTCGAGACACGGCCGGTATCCGCGCAGATCATCACCCCCATGCCCATCCGCCGAGATCGGGACATGACGACACACGTGCTCCACCACCATTCACCTCGGTCCCGCTTGGGTCGCCAGAACGCGTCGAGCGACGACACCGGTACACAAACCGTCATTCGGTCCGTTTTGTGAACGTGACCGGAAGGCTCTTGAGGCCCCGAGATTGGCCGGTGGTGTACTCAAGCGGCGCACCATCAACGAGGCGAAGCTGTGAAAGTCGCGCAACCACCTCCTCCAACACGATTCTCATTTCCATTCGTGCGAGGTGCTCGCCCAGGCAGCGATGCACGCCGATCCCGAACGCGAGGTGAGGATTGGGCTCGCGATTCGCAACGAAATGGTCGGCCTCGGCGAAGTGGGCTTCGTCGCGGTTCGCCGCGCTGTACAGCATCAGCACCTTGTCTCCCTGCGCGAGGCAGGCGCCGCCGAGTGTGACCGGTTGCGTAGCGGTGCGCGCCATCGCGGTGACCGGCGCTTCATAACGAAGCGCCTCCTCCACCACTAGAGGCACAAGTGAGCTGTCTGTTGCGAGTGCCCGCTGCAACTCAGGATCACGGGCGAGCTGGGCCAGCATATGGCCGATTCCGTTTACCGTCGTTTCGTGCCCGGCGATCACGATGAGATGCACCATGCCGATGACTTCGTCCTCGGTGAGCGGCCGACCTTCGATGGAGCCGTTCACGATCTGCCCCAAGAGGTCGGATGGTTCGACGCCACGACGAACCGCGACCTGCTCGTGGAGATATCCGAAGAGATCCGCAACGGCGAGAGCGAGACCTTCGCGGTCACCCGAAGTAGAGCAGCGGACCATGCGGTTGCTCGCGTCTTGGAAAAGGTGCGAATCCGCCTCGGGGAGTCCGAGGAGCATCGCGATCACTGCTGGCGGAATGGGCGACGCGAGGTCACTAACAAGGTCCGCCTGACCGCGACTGGCCAACTCGTCGACGACGGAGGCAACGATGCCTCTTACGGCATGCTTGAGGCCAGCGATCGCGCGCGGGCTGAACCACGGCATCAAGAATCGGCGGTACGCGGCCTGCTCCGGTGGGTCCTTTTCCAGGGGGATGGACGGAACCTTGTGGCCGAAGAAGGGAAGCGTCACGCCTTGCGCGGAGGATAAGGCGACGTGATCACGCTCCGCGGCGACGACGTCGTCGTAGCGAGACAAGACCCAAAATCCATTGTGGCGATCGCTTCGCACTGGCCCGGCCGCGCGCAACTGCCGGCACACCTCGTAAAAGACAGGTGCGAGATCGGTGTCGGCGTGGTCGAACGTCGAGAGCCAATC
>JBDSMH010000092.1:0-15438 GCA_039915945.1 Acidimicrobiales bacterium
AGAAGGTGATGTTGGTGCGCTCACCACCCATCGTCGCCACCGGAGCCAGTGAGAATCCTTCACTGCCCGTCGGCACGAGGAACGTGGTGAGCCCGCGATGCTTCGCGACGTCTGGGTTCGTGCGGGCGAGGACGAAGACGTAGTCGGCCACCTCCGCGTAGGTCGTGAACATCTTCTGCCCGTCGAGACGCCACCCGTCACCGTCACGTTCGGCGCGCAGCTTTGCGGCTGCGGCGTCGGAGCCGGAATCGGGCTCACTGATGCCGAGTGCCACGAGCGCCTCGCCCCGTACCAATCGGGGAAGAACGTCGGCCCGCTGCTGCTCGGTACCCACGCGACGCAACAACTCGCCGACGAGCATGGTGTTGAGATACCCCTCGAAGGGCGCGCCGCACCGGCCCGCTTCGTCGAAGAGCGGCGCGGTGCTGAGGCCATCCCAACCTCGACCGCCTTCGGCCGGCGGCCAATGCGCAATCAACCAGCCTCGTTCGGCAAGCGCTCGGCGAACCAGTGGATCGTCGTGGGTGCCGGTGGTCCGCACACGGGCGCGTACCTCGTCGGTGACGATCTCTGCGAACAACGCGCGTGCCTCTTCGCGCAACTGTTGTGCGTCGGCGCTCCAACCGAACTCCACGTCACGCTCCCCACAACGTCTGTGCGAGATGGGCCAGTTCGCCGCGAACGGAGTCGTGAACGAGGGCCCACGATTTCGCCCGGCGGTGGTACAACTGCACGTCGTACTCCGCCATGAACCCGTAGCCGCCGTGGCAGTGCAGCGCGCACGCAGTGGTCTTCGCCGCAGTGTCCGCGGCAAACGCGAATGCCATCGACGCCAGCGTGCGATCGTGGGACGTGCTCGAAGGACCGCTCGGGCCATCGCCGGCATCGAGCGCCCACGCTGCTTCGTAGGCGAGTAGCCGCGCCCCGTCGACCGCGGTCGCCACATCGACCAAGCCGTGCGCGAGTGCCTGGAACGAGCCGATCGGTCGTCCGAATTGGTGGCGTTGCCCCACGTACGCGACCGCGAGCGCGAGCGCTTCGGCGGCCAGGCCGACCAGCGCTGCCGCTTTCAGCACGCGCCATTCGTCGAGGGCGCGCTCCACAAGGGCCCGGGCCTCCGCCCCGCGAGCCAACTCGACCACGAGGGGGTCGGCGGTAGACACGTCACCAAGTGCTTCGGCACCCAAACCAAGTTGCGGCGACCGGGATGTTGGTTGGACGAGCAGCAGCGCTTCGCCGTCGAGAACGATCGCGAGATCGGCGACCGCGCCCCACGGCACGAGGTCGGCGACCTTCACTCGGGCCGGATGCAACGCCAGCGTGAGTATCTCGGCTCCTTCGAGCACGCGCGAAATGTGTGCACGACCGACATCTGCGCACTGCGCGAGCATCCGCAACGCCACCGAGGCCTCGACCAACGGCGCCGGCGCCAACCGCCGGCCGTGTTGCTCGGCCACCAGCGCCGCGTCGAGTAGCGAACCTCCGCCACCGCCGAGTTCGGGCGCAACCGCGATGCCCGGTCCACCGACCCCGATCAGTGAGCGCCACAGCGACTCGTCGAATCCTGACGGTTCGGCCGCGCGCACCCGCGCCGGCGACGACTCGCGCGTGAAGAACGTCGCGAACGCCTCGACGATCGCGTGCTGATCGGCATCGAGCGACAGTTGCATCGTCTAGCCGGATGCGGGCTTGTCGGCCCGCGCGAAACGAGACGGGTCGACGACGGCGCGACGATGGGTTCCGCGACTCACCGTGCCGCTCGGCCCGTCGACGGACACGTCGAAGAGCAAGTGGCGGCCCTTCACCTCAGTGAGCGCGCAGCGGACGGTGACGGACTGACCGACGAGCGCGACGCCTTGGTGGCTGACACACACGTGCGTGCCGACAGTGTCGTGCCCTGCCGGCAGGTGCGGCAGCACGACGCGACGGCACGCACCTTCGATGATCGACACCAACGACGGCGTCGAGATGACCAGCGCGGCCACGTGACCCGGCGTCATCGCGACGGTGACGTCGACGACGACCTCGTTGGTGAGCCCGAGGGGTACCGCAGCGGAAGGCTCAGTCATCGAGCTGGTCCACTGGATAGGGGTACGCGATGTGCCCGCCGCCGTCCACGACGAGCACCTGTCCGGTCACGTTGGCCGCCAGGTCGCTGACGGCGAACAGGAGGGACCCCGCGATGTCCGAAGGTTCCGACAGACGACGCGTCGGAACGAGCTGCGAGACCCGCGCCCGCTCTTCGGGGCTCAGCACCTCGAGCATGCGCGGCGTCAACGTGCCACCGGGCGCGACCGCATTGACGCGCACCCCACGCGGCCCGAGCTCGACGGCAACCGAACGAACCAGCGACATCAAACCGGCCTTCGCCGCGCCATACGCGGCGTGCATGGGGGAGCTCGTCAACCCGCTGATCGACGCCACGAATGCCAGCACTCCCCCGCCACCGTCGGCGAGGGCGCTCCCACCGATCTGGGCAACGAGGAACGCATGCCGCAACACCATGTCGAATGTCCATTGCCACTCGGCGTCGGTCGTCGCCACGAATTTGCTGTAGCGGGCCGCACCGACGATATCGACGATGCCGTGCAGCGATCCGAAGGCGCCGATGGCCTCGCTGATCACGCGCTCGACCTCGTCGCGATTGCGGATGTCGGCGACGCACGCAACCCCTCCGACCTCCTTCGCTATCTCGGCGGCGCGTCGCTCGTCGTTGTCCACGCACAACAATGACGCGCCGGCTTGGCTCAGCGCGTGTGTCGTCTGCCGTCCGATTCCCTGCCCGGCACCGAGCACCGCGAACGGGCGACCGTCGAGACGGAGGCGCCCGAAATAGTCGGGCACCGGTGAGTCATCGGTGTAGGTCATCGCCCACTCCCTTCGTCGTGGCGTTCCATGCGGGCGACGGTGATACGCATCCCGTACACCGGCGGCAGGATGCGCTCTTCGAGAACGGCCCACTCTTCGGACCACGGCCGGCGGCCCGTGTACACGAGCCGATCAGCCACGCTCACGCCTTGCGCGGCGACTTCGGCTTCGGCCTCGTCGAGATCGGTGACGACGTACACGACGGTGTAGACGCCTTCGCCGTTGGTCGCGAGGAAGTCGTGGAACTTCTGTGGCCCGTTCGCCGCAGGCGCGATCACCTCGACACCGTTTTCGAGTGAGAACGAGACACGAAGGCTGCCGTCGTGCATGTCGAGGTGCTCGAAAGTGACACCGAGCGCCGTACTCCACAGCTTGGTCGCGGCCTCGAAATTCTCGGGACGCACGCAATACACGACATGGCTCATTCGATTGGGGCGTGGATTCATCAGATGCTCCTCATCCCTGCGCGACGACGTGGGCGCGCAGCTCGTTCTTCAACACCTTGCCGACCTGATTGCGCGGCAGCGCATCGACGGCAACCCACTGCTCGGGGATTTTCTGGATCATCAGCCCGGCCTCGCGCAGGTAGTCGCTCATCGCCGCTATCGGCAATGGCACGCCAGGATCAGTGGCGACGATCACCGCGCAGCACCGCTCGCCGCTCTGCGGGTCAGGCACCCCGACCACTGCGACCTCGCGGACGGCCGGATGTCCGAACAACAGGTCTTCGAGTTCCTTGGCGCTGATGTTCTCGCCTTTGCGGATGATGATGTCCTTCAGCCGGCCGACGATCTGGAAGTAGCCGCCGTCGTCCTCACGCGCGAGATCCCCGGTGCGAAAGAAGCCCTCGGCGTCGAAGGCCTCCGCGTCGAGCGACTCGTCGACATACCCGGAGAACACCATCGGGCCCTTGAGCCGTAGCTCTCCCGTATCGCCGGTCGCGACGTCACCCTCGTCCGCGTCGACGATGCGCACCTGTATTCCCTGCACCGGCCGGCCCTCGGTGGCGGCGCGCTTGTCGTCGGTGGCGGACAACGGCGTACATAGCGCGAACGGGCATTCGGTCATGCCGAAGTTCGAGTACAGGCCGACGCCCATCACTTCTTGGAGTTGATAGTGGAGCTCCGGGTTCTTGGCGGCGCCACCGTTGGTGTAGCCGCGCGCGTGCGGGAACAACGGCTGTTGCGGTTGCCGGCGTTGCGCGTCCATGTACGCCAGGTGAAACACCTGCGATACGCCGGGCAACGTGACGTCTTCACGAGCGAGAACCTCGATCACCGTCGCCGGGTCGAACCGTTCGACGAGGATGTTGGTCGAACCGGCCAAGTAGGAACAACAGTGCACGACGAGACCGCCGATGTGCGCGATCGGAAAGTTGATCGGCAAGCGGTCGTCGTCGGTGAGTCCGATGGCATCGACGTAGCTCGCGGATGCCGCGATGATCGAACCATCGCAGTGACGTGCACCCTTCGGCGCAGCAGTCGTACCCGACGTGTGAAAGATCCACCGCACTGCTCGCGCCTCGGTCGGCGCCGGCGGCAACCGCGCCACCTCGCCCCGTGGCAACGATCGTCGATCGAGAAGGATGTCGAGCTGTCCTTCGCGGTGACCGTCGATCGACGGTGCGTTCGAGATCAGGAACTGCGCGCCGGTCGTGCGTAGTGCATGGTCGACTTCACGTGACCGGTAGATCGGCAGCAGCGGCACTTGCACCGCGTCGAGGCGGCTGAGCCCGGTGAAGACCACCACGGTCTCGATCCACGTCGGCAACTGCCACGCGACCACGTGCCCCGGACGCACTCCGAGCTCATACAGCCCCGCGGCCACCTCCTGAGCGTCGTGCGCCAAGCCGGCGAAGGACACCCGAACACCGCGCTCGTCGACCATGCAGAGCTGGTCGGGCGTCGTCGCGCACCGTCGCTCGAGTAGATCCCACAGTGTCGGCTCGTTCACCCCGCTGCCCCCTGCGAGGAGTCTGTCAACCCCAGCGTTGGCGCCGCCATTCGTCGGGGTCGCCACCACGCTCGCGTATGCGCACCGTGATCGGAATCGGGACTTCGGTGCCCGTGCCGTCGAGGATGTGTTGGATGTGTTCGCCGTCCTCCGCCCACACGTGGCACGTGTTGCGATTGCCCCCGACGCGCACCTCACGCATCTCGGGCGAGTTCACCTTCGGGGTGGTCGGTGACGCCGCACCATCGGACTGCCGCAACGCCATCATCCGGCTCGCGAGCTTGCACTGCATCGCCACCGGTGCCATTGCTTGCAACAACGCCGTGGTGTGCGTACAACCCCGCGGACCACCGAACAGCTCTCGCACTTTGTGCGTGAAGCCGCGCACGATCGAGAGCCCGACGAGATGGTGATAGTGGTCGACCACCGACGGGCACGCGACGTGTGGATGCGCCAGGAACTCGACCTTCACTTCTTTGATGAGCAGATCGGGCAACTCGAGGGTGAGCGCGACCTCCATGTGGTGCATCACGAGCGGCGAGTCGTCGTCGATGTCGAAGAGCCGCGCCGGCAACTGGTCTCGCACGGCGCCTTTGATGACCAGCATGCCGTCGGATCGCCAGTAGCCCCTGACGTCATACCCGCGGGTGTGCAGCAGCTCGAGTTCGTCGTCCATGGGCGCTAGCGCAGCACATGTGACGGCGCACGGAAAACTCCGCCGACCCGTGTGAGGTGCAACAGCGACCCGACCGCCACGAACCTCACGAGCGCAACCAGCGCCAGACCGATGGCGGCACGAAACGCGATCGCCCCTGCACCCCTCGCCGGGGTCCGGTGGAACTGCAGGCTGGGGCGCAGCCGCAGCCGACCCGCCAGCCCCAACGATGACGCCGGTCGCTACCTGACCGATCGCGATGAACCCGGTGGCTTCTGCTCCGAACGCGATCAGCCGCACGGGCGGCGACGTTATCGCCCGCTCACCCACCAGCGACGTAGCGTGCGGCAACTTCGAGGGAGGTAGTCGTGAGTGACGGCGACGCAATGACCGGCGGCGAGTACGTGACCGAACGGGGCCGGCAAGCCGCGGTCGAGATGTTCGGCCCCGGTGGCGACACGTTCATGGAACGCAACAATCGACGGTGGGCCGAACGGGTCGACCCCGACTGGGCCCGCATCATGAGCGAGTTCATCATCAACGGCTGTTACTCGCGCAACATCTTGCCGACCGACGTCCGCGAGCTGTGCGCCGTGGCGGCGTTGACGGTGCTCGCCCGTACCGACGAGCTCACCGCGCATATCCGCATCGCGTTGCGTAGCAACCCGCCGGAGAAGGTCCGTGAAGTGCTGCTGCAGATGTCGGTCTACGGCGGCATGCCGGTGGCGCTCGATGCACTGCGCATCTACGACCGCGTCATCGCCGAGCCCGACTCCGACGACTGAGGGCCTACAACGTGTTGTTGCAGGCCTTCATCACCGTGGGCGTGGGATTGATCGCCGGCGTGTTGATCCCCGCGGGATGGATCTCGAGGTGCAGATGCGGCATCGACGCATTGCCGCTCTGGCCCACGTAGCCGATGACCGTACCCTGATCGACGTGCCCCGTCACCGCGCCGAAGCGCGAGAGGTGCGTGCCGTAGTAGTAGATGCCGTTGTCACCATCGAGGTGCCAAGAGAGGCCGCCCGCCGAATCGCGTGAGTAGCGGACGGTGCCCGACACGGGGGCCACGGTGGGCGTGCCCACCGGAGCGGTCATATCGACGCCGAGGTGACGCCACCCGCCACTGCGTCCCTCACCGTAGGTATCGCCGAAGCGCACGGCGCTGCTGATGGGACACAGCCATGCGGGTGGTGGCGGAGGTGATGGTGGCAGGGCGGCGGCCGCGGCCAACGTGGCCTCGATGAGCTCGAAGAGCATCACCGAGTCGCTGGCCGACGAAAGCACGACCGGTTCGTTGCCGACGTCGACGGAGTTGTAGGCGGGGAACCTGAGATAGTCCTCGCTGGTACCCGCCACACGAGCGCTCACCACCGATGCATCAGCCGCATCGACACCACTGGCCGCCATCATCGCGAAGACCGCGATGCACGCCATCCATCCGGGAATCCGGACCATGGGCTTACCTCGACGACCCGGAAAATATTGCAGATGCATGACGGCCGTAATGATCGTCCAAAATTTGTGCGACCTTACCTACTTCTCGGTGCCACATGTCATATCCTCGCCACTAGGCCATAAACCAATGGCACGTGCTATAGCGCCGGGTCATCGATAAGTTCCATAGAGTCTGGATGACTTTCACACAGTCCGCTAGTCGAGTGCGCCCTGTTATAGATTGTATATAGGCCTTGATTAACCGGGATATCCACAGGCACCTGGGGTAATGCAACTGCGACATATCCGTAATATTTCTCGCCACAGACGGCCCGTTCACGGCACTACCGCGCGCGAATAGCCGCGAGAATGACCCGCATGCAGCGCAGCACGCAGCGCGTCCTGACCACGCACACGGGCAGCCTCCCGAGGGTGCCGGCCATCCTCGACGTGCTCCGCCAACGCGAGCGGGGGGACGCGGTCGCGACCGCAGACATCGAGCAGGCCGCGCTGATTGCCACCCGCGAGGTCGTCGACCACCAGCTGCACGTCGGGCTCGACATCGTCAATGACGGCGAGCAGCACAAGCCCAGCTACGCGACCTACGTCATCGACCGGGTGGCCGGCTTCGAGGGTGCGCGCCGAGCAGTTTTCCCCAGGCGGCTCGACTCGTCCGACTTTCCCGAATGGGCACGCGCCGCCGCGCCCCGGGGGCTCGCCGCGCTTCGGGTCCCTACGTGCAACGGGCCGCTCGCGTGGAAGGACTTCGACGCGGTCGTGCGCGATATCGCGCGGCTACGCGACGCGACCGACGGCAAGCCGGTGTCCGAGCTGTTCATGACCGCCGCCTCGCCCGGGGTTATCTCGGTGATGCTGGCGAACAGCTACTACCCCACTCGCGAGGCGTACGTCTTCGCACTCGCGGACATTATGCGTCGGGAGTACGAGGCGATCGCCGACGCCGGCTTCATCCTGCAGATCGATTGCCCCGATCTGGCGATGTCGCACAACTCGGAGTTCTCCGACTTGAGCATCGCCGAATTCAAAAAGGTGATCGCCATGCACGTCGACGCGCTCAACCACGCGACGGCCAACATCGCTCCCGATCGCATGCGCATGCACCTGTGCTGGGGCAACTACGAAGGGCCGCATAACCACGACATCGCACTGCAAGAAGTTTTGCCCACCGTGTTGCGGGCACGGCCGGCGGCGTTGTCATTCGAGGCTGCCAATCCGCGCCACGCCCACGAGTGGATCGTCTGGCGCGACATCGAGTTGCCCGACGACAAAATCATCATCCCCGGCATGCTCGACACAACGACGAACTACGTGGAGCACCCTGAACTCGTTGCGCAACGCATCAAGCGCTACACCCGCACCGTCGGCAAGGAGCGCGTGATCGCAGGAGCCGATTGCGGGTTCGGCACCATGCTCGAAGCGGGCGGCGTCGACACCCGCATCGTGTGGGCCAAGCTGGCGGCACTCGTCGAAGGAGCCGCTATTGCGACGAGCGAGCTGTGGTGATCAGCCCATGCGCAGATACGACGGGATGAGCCGCGACGGGTCGATCTCGCGGGGCTGCCAGCCGGGGACCAGCGCCGAACCGTCGATGGTGCGCACGGGCCGCCCCAGCTCGACCAACAGCGACAGGCTGTAGGTGACGCGGCCCGTGAGGGTCTTGGGGTCACCGGTGCACAAGGCGATAGTTGCCTCGACGAACGTCTCCATCGGCTCGATCGAGCTCGCCGGCGGGCTCACCAGACTCGATGCGTTCTCGGTCATCACGGCGGATTCGGGAGCGAGCGTATTGACGGCGATGTTGTCGTCATAGAGCTCCATCGCCGCACCCGTGGTGATGCGGTCGAGCATGGCCTTGGTGCAGCCGTAGAGGATCTGCGCTCCGACTTGGGTCTTGGCAAAGGGCGGCCCCACCTTGGGGCCCGCCGCGCGAGACGAGATGTTGCAGATCCAGCCCTGTCCTTGTGCGCGCATGTCCGCGGCGACGAGCGCGCTCAGTTCCCACGCGGCCCAGGCATTGACCTCGATGGCTTCCATGAACACGTCTCGGGTTGTCTGCTCGAGCCCGAGATGGAACGTGCGTGGTGCAGCAGCGTTGTTGACGAGGATGTCGACTGGCGCGCCGAACGCATCGTGCACCGCGTCGATCACGCGCCGCCTATCGAACGTCGGGTCGCCGAAATCGGCCGCGACGGCGACGGCGCGACCACCCGCGGCCTCGATCTCGGCGACGGTTTCGCGAAGCGACCCGGCGAACTGGTGCGAACCGGGCGCGAGGCTGCGGCTGGTGACACACACCGCGGCACCTTCTGCGGCCAACCGTTGCGCGATCGCCTTGCCGATGCCTCGGCTACCGCCGGTCACAATCGCGGTCTTACCTGCACATTCGCCACTCACAGACGGCCCTCCTCGTGCTGATCTCTCACACCACTACGCCCGGCGCCGCGCCCGCGATGTCCTCGCCGTCACGTCGACTGGGCTGCCCGTTGACCCAGATGTGGTGGATGCCGGTGCTATGGCTCACCAACCGGTCGCCGTTGGCCGGGAAGTCGACGACACGGACCGCCGGTAGTGCGCCAACCGAGTCGGGGTCGAAGGCCACGAGATCGGCGTGGTAGCCGCCGCGGATGAGGCCCCGGTCGCGAATACGCCAGAGATCGGCGGGCTGCCCGCTGAGACGCCATACCGCTTGTTCGAGCGACAACGCCTGCTTTTGGCGTACCCAATAACCGAGTAGGTGCGTGGGGTAGCACGAGTCGCACAACATCTCGACGTGGGCCCCGGCGTCGTGCGCGCCGAGCACCGTGCGCGGGTCGCGCAACAGTTGCGCCAACTCGACCTCGTCCGCGTTACGCGAGACGATGCGAAACCTCGTGGTGAGATCTTCGGCGATCGCCACGTCGAGCCACAGATCGAAGGGGTGCATGTTGCGCTCGCGCGCGATGTCGGCCAGTGAACGGCCGCGATCGTCCGCGAACGCCACCGATTCGGCGATCGATGCCTTCTCGTACGCGTCGGGCCGATGCATCGGGATGTCGGCCTTGGCCTCTTCGCGCCACGCGAGATCGCGATACACCGCGATGCGTTCGTGACGCGGCGCCTGCAGCACTCGTTTGAACGACGGCGCGGTACCGAAATAGTACGGATCTTCCATCGTCATGAGGAACACGATCTCGCGGCAACTCACCTGCGGCCAGATGTCGCTCGAGATCGCCGTGGCCCGGTCGAGCATGTCGATGGTGGTGCCGTGCGGCCCGAACAAGCCGGTGAGCAGCGCGCCCCACGTGACGCGCACGCCCAGTTCGGCGGCCCATCGCGCCGCGTCTTCGATCTCCATCTGGGGGCCGTAGGTGATCTCTACGATGCCGCGACCACTGTCGGCCACGGCGCTGCACAACGCACGGAGTTCGTGGACGTCGGCGAGCCGGCTCGGCACGGGCATGCCGTGCGCGCCGTTGTGCGACGGTGCGAACGAGCTGGAGAACCCCGATGCGCCGGCCTCCATCGCTTCGACCACGATCTGTCGCATCTGGGCGACCTCGTCGGCGGTGGCGGTGCGCCGTACTGCGTCCTCGGCACCCATCACATAGGTGCGCACCGGCGTGTGGCCGATGTACGACCCGAGGTTGATGCGCTTGGGTCGTTCGCGCAGCGCCGCGAGGTATTCGGGGAACGACTCGAAGCACCAATCGATGCCCGAGCGCAACGTGTTCACGTTCATGCCCTCGACAGACTCGAGCGTCTGCATGATGAGGTCGCGTTCGTGCGGGCGCGTCGGTGCGATCCCGAAACCGCAGTTGCCCTGGATGGCAGTGGTCACACCGTGCCAGCACGACGGCGTGAAATCCGCGTCCCAAAAGAGCTGCGCGTCGAAGTGGGTGTGGATGTCGATGAACCCGGGCGCGAGCACAAGACCGTCGAGGTCGATCACCTCGGCGCCCGCCGTCGAACCGACGTCGCCGATGCGGGCGATACGTCCGTCGACGACTTCGACATCGGCGGACACTGCCGGCGCGCCGGTGCCGTCGACGACGCGCCCTGCTCGCAAGATCGTTCGCATGAGGCCCCCGAACACCGCTGGCGCGGACGGTAACACACGCGTCGGCGGCGGATTCACGCCACTGGTGTGACTAGATTGCACTTCGAGATTACACGGCGATCACCTGGGGGTACGGCCATGGCCAAGTTCACCGCCATCGCTCGCGACGAGGTTCCGGCAAGCACGGCATACGCGGCGCCTGATCGCCACGCGACACGCGTCAAGTCATCGGTCCGTGTTTCGCCCGACGACTATTCGATTTGGATGGTCGAGTCGCAGCTCGAAGACGGCGCCGAACTGCAGTGGAGCGCGCCACACAGCGACGACGGGGTCTATGTGATCGAGGGCGAGCTCGATGTCGAACACGACGGCAACGTGCGTCGATGCCCGACCGAGGGCGCGGTCATCGTCGAGTCCGATGTCGAATGCACCGCACGGGCGATCGGCCCTACACGCGTGTTGCATGTTGGTTCCTATGACCCGGCACCCCCGACCGAGGGCATGTGGGGCGCGCCTGCTCGCGACGGTCGCACCGTGCACGTCGTCGGTGATCAGGGTTGGTACCAGTCCGGCAGCGGCATCCACTACCTCGCGCGCTGGTTCGCGGATTCGACACAGAGTTCGTCGCGTATCGCGCTTTTCCATGTTGCGCTGCACGAACCACACCGGCGCGACACGCCCCACAGCCATAGCCAAGACGAGTTGATCTACATCATGGACGGCAGCCTCGTGATGGGCCGATCCGAATACATGCCCGGCACCTGCCTCGCGCTACCGGCCAACGTGCGCTATTCGGTGACCACCGGTGCCAACGGCATCAAGTTCATCAACTTCCGCCGTGACGCATCGATGCAGGAGTACGGCAAGGTCAAAGAGCCCGAGCTCGAAAGCGCGCTCGCCCGCGGTGGCCGGCTCGTCGGCGACCTCCGCTGACGCGGCGGACGCTGAAGTGTTCGCCTACGTGCGTACGACTCGACCGGGCAGTGCGCCCGTGTGCTCGCCGTCGACGTAGGTGACCTCGCCGGCCACGATCGTGTTGCGATAGCCCTCGGCGCGCTGCAGCAAGCGACGGCCTCCGGCCGGAAAGTCGTAGGCCATCGTGGGGGGCAGCACCCGCAGCCGATCGAAGTCGATGACGTTGATGTCGGCGCGGTAACCGGGGGCGATCACACCGCGATCGGTGAAGCCCGCGAGCTTGGCCGAATCGAGCGTGTGCTTGCGTACCAGCAATGGCACCGGCAGCCGCTCGCCGCGCGTGCGGTCACGGCCCCAGTGCGCCAGCAGCGTCGTCGGGAACGACATGTCGCAGATGTAGGTGGCGTGGGCCCCGCCGTCGCCGAGGCCCGGCACCGAATACGGCGACAGCAACATGTCGCGTACGGCCTCGGCCGTGCCGCCGGCAAAGTTGCGCGACGGGCAGAAGATGAACGACTGTCCCCCATTTTCGAGTAGCACGTCGTAGATGCGCTCGAACGGGCGCTGACCGAGGGCACGCGCTTGCGCGCCGATCGAACGATCGAGATCGGGCTCGTAGCTGAACTGATCGTCGATCGGGTAGATCCATTCGAAATCCCACCGCTGCGGGATGGCCGTTGCCTCGGCGACGATGCGCTCTTTCACTTCGGGATCACGCAGGCGCACGACACGTTCGGCAATGGGCAGATCGGCGAACGGTTGGTAGGACGGGCACACCGCGAAGAACTGTGACGTGCTGTCGAGGCCGAGCACGCGGGCCACGGGACGAATCGCCGCTTGCGCGGTCATGCGCAGGCCGTCTTCGTTGGCCTTGGTGATGAAATCCATCAACACGCGGTAGTCGTTGGGGTCGGTGTGGGTCTGCGTGACCGGCATCGTGAACGGGCGCACCGCGGCGATGCGGCGGAACCGCTCGAACTCGACCTCTTGCGGATCGGTCGCGTAGTCGGCGGCGACTTCGAAGAATCCGCGGTTGGCCTGACGCATGCCCTCGACGATGGCGCCCAGCTCCTCGTCGCCGGCACAGAAGGTCGGCATGAGATCGCCGTCACTGGTGCGGTGGATCTGCGTGCGCAACGTGGCGACTCCGACCGCACCCGCCTCGAGTGCATTGCGCACGAGCGCCGTGATCGTCTGCAACTCGTCGGGGGTGGGCGTGTTGCGCCCGTCGAATGCGCGCTCGCCCATCGCATAGAGACGCAACGGCGTGTGGGGTAACAGCGCGGCGACGTCCATCACGCGGTGGCGCCGGTCAAGCGCGTCGAGGTAGTCGGTGAAGGTCTCCCATCCCCAGTCGAGGCCTTCGTCGAGCACGGCAACCGAGATGTCTTCGACACCCTCCATTGCCTTGGCCAGGAACGGGCGATGCTCGGGCCGCACGGGCGCGAAACCGACCCCGCAGTTGCCGATCACCGCCGTGGTGACGCCGTGCCAGCACGACGAGCCGAGTTGCTCGTCCCACATCGCCTGCGCGTCGTAGTGCGTATGCACATCGACGAAACCGGGGGTGACGAGCAGGCCGTCGGCATCGATGGTCTGACGGGCCGCACCGACCTCGCCGACCTCGGTGATCAGCCCGCCGTCGATGGCAATGTCGGCCACGATCGGGGTGGACCCGGTGCCGTCTACAACCTGGCCGCGACGAATGACGAGATCATGCATACGGCCCACGCTAGCGGCCGATAAGGGCGCTCCGTAGTGCCGCGCCACTACGCTGACCGCATGGTCGCTTCGTTTGTCGTATCCGCTGACGAGCATGTCGTCGAGTCACGCGAGTTCTGGGACGATTGGCTGCCCCGGTCACTGCCGGCGAAAGACCGCGATCGGGCACCTCGTCTCGTCGGCGTCGGCATCGCGCTCGACAGTTCCGCGCACGTCCTGCGCACGTTCACGCTGTTCCCTCAACTGATGAAGTTCTCCGACGATGCGCTCGGCTCGATGGATGTCAACGACCGCATCAGCGTGCTCGACCGCGAAGGCATCGACATCGCGATCCAATTCCCGCAACGTGCCATGTCGATGTCGGGCATTGCCGACCGCGACCTCATGTTCGACTGCCTCAATTCATTCAACGAATGGTTGGCGAGTTGGTGTGGCTCGTCCAACGGCCGTCTCCACGGCGTGCCGATCCTGCCGACGTTCTACCGACCCGAGGCCACCGCCGACTACATAGGCCACCTCCGGTCACTTGGCTTCAAGACCATGATGCTGCCCAACTATCCGCGTGACGTTCGCTATGCCGACGCCGAGATGGAACCCATGTGGAAGGCCATCGAAGAGTCAGGGCTGCCTCTCAACTTCCACATCAGCGAAGCGCCCGACGACAACGGCCCGGGTGGCCTCGGCACGTTTCTCACCGTGTCGATGCAACCGTTCCGCAAGCTGTGGTCGTATCTCGTCTTCACCGGCCTGCTCGACCGTCATCCGGGCCTGCAGGTCGTGTTCACCGAAGGCGGCATCAGTTGGGTGCCGTCGGTACTCGACCATGCGGATCGCGTCTACCGCGAGTTCGCGGCGTATCTCGAACCACGCCTGCCCCACGCACCGAGCCACTACTGGCACACGCAGTGCCAGGCCACGTTCATGGACGATCCGCGCGGTCTCGAACAGATCGACTACATCGGGGTCGACCGGGTGCTGTGGTCGAGCGACTACCCGCATCCCGAAGGCACCTACGGTGACACACCCGACGTGTGGCAACGCATAGGCGATCTTCTCGGCGACACGGCGGCCACGGCGATCATGGGTGGCAACGCGCAACGCCTCTACGGGTTCACCGCACCGTGAGCGTCAAAATCGTTCCAATCGCCCGGTCGCTGGGCGCGATCGTGACTGGCGTCGACCTGCGCGAGGGTGTCAGCGACGAAGACTTCGCGGTGATCTACGACGCGCTCATGCAGCACCTCGTGTTGTTCATGCGCGAGCAGGACATCGACGACGATCAGCACCTTGCGTTCGCCTCGCGCTTCGGCGCACCCAACGTCTATCCCACGACGCGCGCCCGCGGCCTCGACCTGCCCATCGAGTTCATCGAAGACACGCCCGACAGCCCGCCGAAGGCTGATCTCTGGCACACCGACGCCGCGTTCCTGGCCGAACCCCCCGACATCGCGGTGCTCAGCATGCGAGTCACCGCGCCCGTCGGCGGCGACACGCTGTGGCTCAACCTCTACGACGCGTACGAAAAGCTCTCATTGACGATGCAGCAAATCGTCGACCAACTCACGTGGGACGTTCGCGTCGGCGATTGGTTCCACAACGCCACCGTCGTGCAGTACGGCGAAGAGATCTATCAGCGGGTCGCCGATGAGTTCAAAGGCGCGCAACATCCCATCGCGCGCGTCCATCCCGTCACCGGGCGCAAAGCCCTCTACATGTGCGGCGACTACATCCAGGGCATCACTGGCATGCACCAAGCCGAGAGCGACTTGTTGCTGCGGTTCTTACGGTCGCAACTCGACGACCCCAACATCCAGGTGCGCTGGCACTACGA
>JBDSMH010000096.1:0-26338 GCA_039915945.1 Acidimicrobiales bacterium
CATGGACCGCCAATGGCGCGCCGCCCACCCTGAACGCGCTGATGAAAAACTCGAACGGCCGCCCTACGGTCAACGACTCGCCGCCGCATTCCTAGAAATGTGCCGCGGCAGCCTCGCCGGCCAACCCGCCGCGACTACCGACGCCGACACCACTACCGACCGCGCCGACACCGACGGCGCACCTGCAACGCCCGCGCCGACACCGGCGAAGGCACCCCAGCGCGCGGAGCCCGAAGTCTTCATCGTGATCACCAAAAAGAAAATGTTCGACGACGCCGAAGCCGCGGGCATCTGCACCACCATCGACGGCGTCCCGTTACCGGTCGAAGTGGTCCGCAAACTCCTGGTCGATGCCAAGATCTACCCCGTCGTCTTGGGCGGCGACGGCGAAGTCCTCGACTTCGGCCGCGCCCGCCGCCTGTTCAGCAGCGCGCAAAAGAAGGCGGCCGCAGTGCGCGACCTGTCCTGCATGTTCGGCGACTGCGACAACCCCATCCGCTACGCCGACTACCACCACTGCATTCCCTGGGCCGACGGCGGAACCACCGACGTCGCCAACGAAGCACCAACCTGCAGCGGATGCCACGACAAATTGACCAACGGCGGCTACCGACTCGAACGCCGCACCGGCACCACCTACACCTACGACCCCAACGGCCAACTCATCCACCAACGCAACAACCGGTGGAAAGAATGAACGGCCGCCGCAGGTTGATCGCCTCAGACCAGTTGGCCACGGTGCTTGGCCTGGACGCGCGCGCCGAATCACCGGATCGACTGGCCGACACCATTAGGGTCATCGGCCATGGGAATCCTCGATGGCAAACGCATCCTCGTCACCGGCGTGCTCACCGACGCATCGCTGGCGTTCGGCGTGGCCAAGTTGGCACAACTCGAAGGAGCCGAGGTCGTGTTGACGGGCGCGGGCCGTGGCTTGTCGCTGACGCAACGAACGGCCCGCAAATTGCCGTCCGCGGCGGAGGTACTCGAGCTCGACGTGACGGTGCCCGACCATGTGGCTGCGGTTCAGGCCACGCTGCGCGACAAGTGGGGCCGTGTCGATGGCGCGCTGCACTCCATCGGTTTCGCGCCGGCGAGTTGCCTGGGCGACGACTTCATGGCGGCGGGCTGGGACGACGTCAAGGTAGCGCTCGAGATCAGTGCCTACTCGCTCAAGACGATCGCCGAAATCGTGGCGCCACTCATGACCGACGGGGGCTCCGTTGTCGGTCTCACATTCGATGCCCGAGTCGCGTGGCCGGCCTACAACTGGATGGGCGTGGCCAAGGCCGCGATGGAGTCGTGCTCTCGCTATCTGGCGCGCGCACTCGGCCCGCAACAGATCCGCGTCAACCTGATCGCCGCGGGTCCGGCGCGGACGATGGCGGCCAAGTCGATTCCGGGGTTCGCGCTCTTCGAAGACATCTGGGATACGCGGGCACCGCTCGGCTGGGATGTCAACGAGTCGTCGGCAGTGGCCAAGGGTTGCGTCGCGTTGTTGTCCGATTGGTTTCCGGCGACAACGGCCGAGATGATCCACGTCGACGGCGGCTATCACGCCATGGGTGCGTGAGGTCCGACGCCCGGCCAACGATCGTCGTCGTCGGCGCGAGCGGCTATCTCGGCCGTCGTGTCACGGCGCTGGCGCGTGTGCACTACCGGGTGCTGGCGACGTATCACTCGCACCCGCTCGCCGATGACGACGCGGGCACGGTGGAGTGGCGGCCGCTCGACGTGCGCGATGGCGCGGCGATAGCGAGGGTCGTCGCGGAAGCGCAGCCGGCGGTCGTCGTCAATTGCGCGTACGTGCAGCAGGGACCCGACGTCGACGCGACCACGGCGGTTGCGCCGGGGTTGTTGGCGGAGGCGGCGCAGCGCGTGGGTGCACAGTTCGTGCAGGTGTCGTCCGATGTGGTGTTCGCGGGGCGCAGTGACCGCCCCTACGTGGAGGATGACGAGCCGGCGCCGGTGCACGACTATGGCAGGGCCAAGTCGCGGGCCGAGCAGTTGGTGGTGGCGGCGCACCGGGCGCCGTTGATCGTGCGTACGTCGCTCATCTACGGCGGCGCGGTCGAAGGACCGCAAGAGCGCCTGGTGCGGGCGGCGCTGGCGGGCGACGATCTGTGGTTCTTCACCGACGAGGTGCGTAACCCGATCGAGGTCGACGTACTGGCGGCCGCGATCCTCGAACTCGTCGGCGGCGCGCCGCAGGGGCTGACGCGTGCGCCGGTGCAGGGGCGGCAGGGCCAGCACGGGCTGGTGCACGTGGCGGGGGCGGATGCGGTCGACCGATTGACGTTCGCCAAGTTGTTGGCGACGGCGATGGGCGCCGACGCGAGCGGGCTGCGAGGGCGACCGCGGCAGGAAACGGCGGGGCCGAGGCCGGGCAACCTCGCGCTCGACTGCACGAAGGCGCGGGGGCTACTGCGCGACACGCGGTTGACCGGCGTGCGCGAAGCACTCAGCAGACGCGGGCGACGCTCGGGTACGGGTTGGTGACGTTGCCGCGACCGCCGGGATGGATCTCGAAATGCAGATGCGGCACCGACGCGTTGCCGGTCTGGCCGACGGCACCGATGACGGTGCCGGCCTTGACCGCGCCCGATGCGGGACCCTGCCGGCTCAGATGCGCGCCGTAATAGAAGTTGCCGTCGGTGCCGGTCATGATGAACGTATTGCCGCCGGCGCCGTCGGAGCTGAACGACACGGTGCCGTCGACGGGAGCGACGACGGGCGCGCCGATCGGCGCGGAGAGGTCGACACCGATGTGGAGACGACCGCCGCCGCGGGCTTGGCCGTAGGTATCGGAGTAACTGGCGCCGCCCTGCACGGGGCAGCGGGCCAGTGCGATGACGGAGCCGGTCTTGGTGGGCGTCGTCGGCACGGGGGTCGAGGTCGTCTTGCGGGTGGTGGTCGTGGTCGTGCGCGCCCGTGCTTCTTCGTCGGCGCGGCGCCGGGCCTCTTCTTGCTTGGCCGCCAGCTCGGCACGGATGCGGATTTGTTCGGCGGCTTCGAGCTTGCTCAACAGCGCGTCGAGGTTGGCCTTTTCGGTGGCGAGCTTGCCGACCTCATTGGTGAACTGGCTCTTGATCGACGCCAGATAGTCGACCTGTTTCTTCTGCTCGTTGCGCTGCGAGTTGAGGGTGTTGGTCAACACGCTGAGGTCCTTGACCGCGGCGCGATAGTCCTCGATCGCCGTGCCCTTGCGATCGGCCAAGACGCTGGCGAGCGAGTTCTGCACGAGCGCCTGGTTGATGTCGGACATCGAAAAGAAGGTGAACTCGTCGGTGTTCGACGTGTACTGGTCGACGAGGAAGTCGGCGAGGTCGGTCTTGAGCCGCCCGACCTCGGCTTCGGCGCCGGCGAGAGCGGTCTCTTGTTCGGCCAGGTCGACCTTGAGCAACTCGAGCTTGCTCTCCGCGTCGAAGTAGGCGGCGGTGGCCTTGTCGGCCCGGGTCTGCGCGTCGGCGACTCGCGTCGCGGCCGATTTAGCCTTCTGGCGCACTGTTGCAAGGTCGTCCTGAGCCTGCGCCGGTGCCGAAAAGAGAGCGACAACGAGCAGGACGACGATGAAGGCCCATCTCCGCACGAAGGCCGAGGTTAGCTCACAACCCCCCTCATTGCGATTTCATGACGGGAACTTTGTGGCTCGCTGACCCCGGTGAGTCGCACGGCACTTGTCGGCCTCCATCGCCTGCGGCAACGTCTGCCCCGTGACAACTCCACACAACTTGATCCGACGTGTCGTGCGCGGCGAGGAGGCCCCTGAGGCCCTCGAGCGACTGGGCGTGCGTATCGAGACCAACAACGGATCGATCAGGGTCACGGCCCCGAGCGACATGTCGATCCCCCGCTATCCGCTGTCCGATCTGGCCCGTGGCCTGCTCATCAATTGGGCGGTCGGGACGGACCTACCCACGTGGGCCACGACCATGTTGATGATCGACGCCATCCAGTTCGAGGAAGCCGACACCCCGCAAGAGGGCCAGCTGCTTGACGCCGTCTGGGCCGCCATGACCGATCAACCGATCGACGACGACGCCCTGGACCTCGCTCGCCAACTGACCTCACTTGCCAACTGACCGTGCTCGCCAACTGACCTCGCTCGCCAACTGACCCGCGACACGCGGGGCTAGGACGACGCGGGGAGTTCGGGGCGGTCGGTCTCGTCGGAGATATCCCCGACGAGGGCTTCGAGCACGTCTTCGAGGGTGATGATGCCGAGCGAACGGCCTCCCGGATCGCGCACGAGGCCGAGGTGGCTGCGCAGGCGGCGCATGGTGCGCAGTACGTCTTCGAGGCGCCGGTCGGGGCGCACGATGAGCATGCGGCGCAGCATCTCGAGCGGCAGCGGTTCGTCGTCGGCTTCGGGGGGCAGGCGCAACAGGTCTTTCACGTGTACGAAGCCGAGCACGTCGTCGAGATTCGTCCCGACCACCGGCAGGCGCGAGTGGCCCGACTCGCTGGCGATGCGCTGTACCTCGGCCACGGTCATTCGCCGCGTCACGGTGTCGACGCGCTCGCGGGGCACCATCACCGATGCCGCGGGACGGGCCCGAAAGTCGAGCGCGCCGGCGAGCAACGAATGCTCGAAATCTTCGATGAGCCCTTCGTCGCGCGATGCCTGCAGCATGGTCGCGAGCTCGGAGGCGGTGTGGGCGGTGACGAGTTCGTTGGCCACTTGCACGCGGAAAAGACGCAACAACATGTTGGACAAACCGTTGAGCATCCACACGATCGGCGAGAAGAGCCGCATGACCGCTCGATGCACCGGCGCCAGCGTGAGCAGGATGCGTTCGGGAAACGCTAAAGAGAAGTTGCGTGGCACCATTTCGGCCAACACGAGGTGACAGAACGTGATGGTGCCGAGCGCGATCACGAACGCAATCGCGTGGACCGCACCATCGGGCGGGTTGCCGATGCGTTCGATGACGGGCGAGACGAGATCGGCGATGGCCGGCTCGGAGATGTAACCGAGCGCAAGCGACGCGATGGTGATGCCCAGCTGCGCGGTGCCCATGCCACGCGGGAGATCGCGCACCACGCGCAACGCGGCAACGGCGCGGCGATCGCCGAGTTCGAGCAACGATTCGAGCCGAGCGGCGCGACTGGCAACGAGTGCGAATTCGACCACGACGAAATACGCGTTGATCGCCAACAACAACACGGTGAGGAGTAACGCACCGACGTTCATGCGAGATCCTCGGGCGCCTTGACGCGCACCGCGGCGACGCGGCGGCGGTCCATGGCAACGACCTCGAAGCGCCATCGGTCGTACTCGAAGCGCTCCCCCGTCTCGGGCACATGACCGAGCTGATCGACGACGAACCCGGCGAACGTCTCGAATTCGCCTTCGGGCATGGAAAATCCGCACCGTTCGAGGACCTCGTCGGGATGCAGCGAGCCCGACACGACGAAGGTGCCCCGCTCTTGCCCACGCGTGAAGGTCGTCGCGTCGACATCGTCATCGTCGTATTCGTCGCCGATCTCACCGACGAGTTCTTCGACGACATCTTCGAGGGTGATGATGCCGGCGGTGCCACCATGCTCGTCGACGACGACGGCGAGATAGCTGCGCTGGGCCCGGAAGTCGCGGAACAGTTCGCCGAGGTCTCGCCCCTCGGGCACCGCGAGGACTTCGCCCATGATCTCGGTCACCGGTGTCGTGGCGCGCGCCGCCGCGGGCACGGTGAATATCGACTTGACGTGCACGACGCCCACGATGTCGTCGAGATCGGTGCCGTAGACCGGAAGGCGCGAGTACTTGGTCTCGATCACGCGCGCGACGAGATCGGCTACCGACGCGTCGCGGCGCACCGCCTCGATCTGCACGCGAGGTATGAGCGCGTCGGCCGCGGTCTTGTCGGCGAAACGAATGGTGCGCGTCAACAGCCGTACGTCTTCGGGATCGAGCGCACCCGCTTCGCCCGACGTCCTGATGAGGAACTGCAACTCTTCGGTCGATGTCGTCGACGACAGTTCGTCGCGCGGCTCGACGCCGAAACGGCGCACCACCCGATTGGCGATCCCGTTGAACACGGTGCTCACCGGGCGGGTCGCCACGGTGAAGATCAAGAGCGGATACGCGAGCGTCCGCGCCGTGCGATCGGCGAAGGTGATGGCGACGCTCTTCGGTACGACTTCGCCGAGCACGGTCTGGAACACCGCCGCGAGGAACAGCGACACGACGACGCTGACGCCCCTGGCATCGCCCAGGATCGGTTCGAGCACCCGGCGCACCGACGGCTCGGCGATGAAGCCCAGCAACAGCGAGGCGACGGTGATGCCGAGTTGGGTCGACGCCAACGACAGCGACAGGCGACGCGACAGCGCCACGACGCGGCGAGCGGTCGATGATCCGGCGTCGGCCTCGTGCTCGATGCGAACTCGGTCACAGGCGACGAGGGAGAACTCGCCGGCAACGAAGAATGCGTTCGCGCTGATCAACACGAGACAGGCCAGCAGGCCAAGTGCGATGTCGATCGGGAGATGTCCTTCGTGAGCCAGATATCTCGTTGGCGGAGCCCTCAGCCTACTGGCGCCGCTGGGTAGCCTGCGAGCGGTGGGGCTGACGACGACAATTGCGATTGAGGACGGCGCGAGCGCGTTCGAGCCCATCGCCGTCAACCTCGAGTACGAGCCGCCCCCCGCCCAGATCGATCCCCGCACCGAACTCGGGTGGATGCGGCGCCTCTGGCCGCTGCTGCGGGCCCGCCTGACGGCCTTCCTGCTGGCGATCGGCTTCGGACTGCTCGCTCTCGTCACCCAGATCGCGGTGCCGGCCGTGCTGCGCGACGGCATCGACAACGCCCTCGACCGCCAGACGTCGTCGCTCACCCCCTTCGTCTGGGCGCTGATCGCCCTCGCCGTGGGCCGGTTCGTCTTCGGCGGGTTGTACCGCTACCTACTCTTCCGCGCCGCCTACCGCGTCGAGACCGATCTCCGTGCGGTCATCTACCAACACCTCACGAAGCTCTCGTTCTCCTTCTACGACCGCACGCAGTCTGGGCAGGTGATCTCCCGGGCCAACTCCGACATCCGGTCGATCCAGCTGTTGTTGGCGTTCGGTCCGCTGGTGTTGATGTCGGGCCTCACGTTCGTGCTGGCGTTCGCCTACATGCTGACGATCCACGTCGGGCTCACGCTCGTCGCGCTGTCGACGATGCCCGGCGTCTACTGGTCCGGGCTCAAGCTGCGGCAAAAGGTGTTCCCGCTGTCGTGGGTCGTGCAAGCGCGCATGGCCGAGATGGCGACCGTCGTCGACGAGAACATCCAAGGCGTGCGCGTCGTGCAGTCGTTCGCCCAAGAGCGGGCGCAGATCACCACGTTGGCCCGCGCGGCACAAAAGCTGCGGTGGGCGTCCATCGAGACCGCCATCAACCGGGCCCGCTGGTCGCCCGTCATCGAAGCGCTCCCCCGTGTCGGCTCCGCACTGGTCCTCCTCTACGGCGGCAAGCTCGCCATCGACGGCCAGGTCACCGTGGGCACGCTCGTCGCGTTCAACGCGTACGTCATCGTGTTGCAGACGCCGTTTCGCATGCTCGGCTTTCTCCTCATTCAGTCGCAGCGCGCCGGCGCGTCCGCCCGCCGCGTGTTCGAAGTACTCGACGAACGGTCCGAGATCCTCGAGTCGCCCACTGCCCGCGACCTCGTCGCACCCGAAGGCCGGGTCGAGTTCCGCGATGTCGTGTTCCGCTACGCGCCAAAGCTGCCCGCCGTGCTCGACGGTGCGTCGTTCGTCATCGAGCCGGGCGAGCGCGTCGCCATCGTGGGCCGCACCGGCAGCGGCAAGTCGACGATCGCCCGCGTGCTGCCGCGCTTTTACGACGTCGAATCGGGCGCCGCGTGCATCGACGGCACAAACGTGCGCGAGTTCACGTTGGCCAGTGTGCGCCACCACGTGAGCCTCGTGCTCGACGAAGCATTCCTGTTCTCCGTCTCGCTGCGCGACAACATCGCGTTCGGTCGCCCGTCCGCGTCGATGGAAGACGTCGAGGCGGCGGCCCGCGCCGCGCAGGCCCACGACTTCATCATGGACTTGCCCGACGGCTATGACACCGTCGTCGGCGAACGGGGCTACACGTTGTCGGGTGGGCAGCGCCAACGCATCGCCATCGCCCGCACGCTGTTGGTCAACCCCAAGATCTTGGTGCTCGACGACGCGACGAGCGCCATCGACGTCACCACCGAGGATGCCATCCACGACGCGCTGCACACGCTGATGCAAAACCGTACGACGATCATCATCGCCCATCGCCTGTCGACGATCAGCCTCGCCGAGCGGGTCATGTTGCTCGACGAGGGACGCATCGTCGCCTCGGGCACACACGCCGAACTGATGGCCACCGAGCCCCGCTACTCCGAGGTACTGGCCCACGCGGGCGACGACGAGCAGAGCGACGACGAGGCCGACGGCACCGCGGCCGGCGCTCCCGAGGCACCCGCGGGGGTGCGCCCATGATGACCTTCGGCGGGGGCGGCCCCTCGTCCCAACAGGCCAACGCAGCCGCGGGATTGCCCCACGCGGGCGTGCCCGGTTCGCTCGCGCAAAAGGTCGACGAGGTCCTCAAGGCCGAGCCCGTGCACGATGCACCGGTCATCGAGTTCTCGCGATCGCAGTTCGACCGCCGCCCGTTCGGATTGCGCACGTTCCTCGCGCCACAACGCGTCGCGCTGATGGGGGCGTTCGTGTTGGTCGTCATCGAGACGATCGCACTGCAAGCAGGCCCCTTCCTCACACAATTCGCCATCGACGACGGCATCGTGAAGGACGACTACTCGGTGGTCGTGATGGCCACGATCTTCTACTTCGCGTCGATCGTCATCAGCAGCCTGGCCACGCACCAGCGCATCAGGTTCACCGGCCGGCTCGGCGAGCGCCTGATGTACGCGCTGCGCATCCGCGTGTTCACTCATCTTTCGCGCCAGTCGATGGCGTTCTATACGGACGAAAAGGCCGGCGTCTTGATGACGCGCATGACGAGCGACGTCGAGGCGCTCTCCGTGTTGTTCCAAGAGGGTCTCGTCAACTTTGCCGTGCAGGTGTTGACGCTCGTGGTCATCGCCGTCGCACTGTTCTTGTTCAACGTGAAGTTGGCCGTGATCACGTTTGTCGCCGTGATCCCACCGATGATCGTGCTCAGCCTGTGGTTCCGCAAGGTGTCCGACGATGGCTACACCAAGGTGCGCAACCGCATCGCCGATGTGCTGTCCGATCTGTCCGAGAGCCTCGCGGGCATCCGCATCATCACGGCCTACAACCGGCGCCGGCACAACGTCATCCATCACGTCAACGTCGTCGGCCGCCACCTCGACGCCAATCTCGACACCGCCCGCGCCAACGGCGTCTATGCCCCCGGCAGCGAAGCGATCGGCGTGCTCGGTCAGGCGCTCATCCTGCTCGTCGGCGGCCACATGGTGCTGAACGGCGAGCTCACGGTGGGCCGGCTCGCGGCGTTCCTCTTGTACCTGACCGCGTTCTTCGCGCCGATCCAGCAACTGGTGCAGCTCTACAACACCTACCAGCAGGGCAACGCGGCGGTCGTCAAGCTGCGCGAACTCTTCCTCACCGAGCCCGAGGTGGTCGAAGCCGTCGACGCGCAGGTGCTGCCGCCGATCGCCGGTGAGATCGTGCTCGACCATGTCACGTTCGGCTACACCGACGACCGTCCGATCCTCCACGACGTGTCGCTGACCATCGCGGCGGGCGAGAGCATGGCCGTCGTCGGCTCGACCGGCGCGGGCAAGTCGACGATCGCCAAGCTGGTCGTGCGGTTCTACGACCCCCAGGGCGGTCGCGTCTTGATCGACGGCCACGACCTCCGCGATGTCACGCTCGATTCGCTGCGCCGCCAGCTCGGCGTCGTGCCGCAAGAGCCGTTCCTGTTCCACGGCACCTTCCGCAACAACGTGGCGTTCGCCAATCCCGACGCCACCGACGACGAGATCCTTGAAGCCTGTCGTGCCGTCGGTCTCGACGACGTCATCGAACGCCTACCCGACGGTCTCGACTCCGCGGTGCACGAACGCGGCGCCTCGCTGTCGGCGGGCGAACGGCAATTGCTGGCGCTCGCGCGTGCTTTCCTCGCGCGGCCGCGCGTGCTGGTGCTCGACGAGGCCACGTCCAATCTCGACCTCACGTCCGAAGCCAAGATCGAGCGCGCGCTCGACACGTTGCTCGAAGGACGCACCGCCATCATCATCGCCCACCGGCTCGCCACCGCGATGCGGTGCGATCGAATCGCCGTCGTCGAAGACGGGCACGTCGTCGAGCTCGGCTCGCACCAAGAGCTCGTGGCCCGCAATGGTCGCTACGCCGCGCTCTACGCGACGTGGCTCGCCCACATGACGGGCGCCGCGACCAACGGCTCGCACTGAGAACGCTGTCAGTCAGTGAGCACGAGTGCCGCGAGGCGTTTGCGGGCACCGTCGATCTCGTTGCGCAACAGTCGCTCGACGATGGGCTCGAACAGACCGCCGCCGTAGTGCAGCACAAACGCGAGATGCGAGTTGCCGTCGCGGTGCACGATCGTCGCCCGCAGCACCCACGGCGAATGCGTCTGCCCGTCTGTCTCGCGCCGTTCGAACGTGACCGAGTGCGGCTCGTTGGCGACGGTGCGCACCATGCGCAGTTGCTTCGACCGCGACAGTGGACCGATCTTGCCTCGCAATTGCACGAACCACGCCGGCCCCACGTCAGCGGGATCGCTCTCGGCGGGCACCGCGCGCGTCACGATCTCGAGCCATTGCGGATACCGCTCGAGGTCCGCGACCCAGCGATACATCGCCGCTGCTTCGACGGGCGCGTCGAGATCGGCGGTCACGTCCATCGGGTCAATTCCACCCGATCATTCTGGCGCGGACGATTGCACTGCCAACAACACGCCGTCGGCGACCTCGACCATGATCGGGCCGTCGATCACGACATTGCTGATGCCTCGCGACGATCCCGGGCTCAACATCTCGGAGCGCAGCGGGTATTCGAGGCCGTGCGTGGTGACACCGAACGCCGGCCCGCCCACTGCGAACAGGCTCACCATGTCACCCGCCCGCAGCGCGAATCGCCGGCGCACCCGCACCACCGACACGGTTGCATCGCCGATCCAGGCGTCGAGCTCGAGCGCGGCAAACCGCTCGGACGCCAGCAACAACAGGTTGCCGAGCGCGTGGTCGAGGCGACCTCCGCCGGCACCGAGCACCAGTGCTCGCGTCATCCCGCGGGCGCATACGTGGTCGAGCGCGAGTTCGAGATCGGTCTCGTCCTTGGCCGCCGGGTGATGATCGATGGCGACGCCCTCGGCCCGGGCCCGTGCCAGCGCCGCCGCACTCACCGAATCGAGGTCCCCGACCAACAAGTCGACGGGCAACCCGAGCGCGTACACGTGGTCGAGCCCACCATCCGCCGCGATCACCGCCGCACATGCCGGGATGGCGCGACCCACCGGCGGCGCGTCCCCACCCGCCACCACGATCGCAAGATCCGCCATCCCCCTACTTCACCACGAACCGCACCAAAACCCGGTTCTGTTGGTGTTTTACAGGTGTCGGCACCTGTAAAACACCAAAGAAGGGCAGTGAAGGTGAGTTGCGCGGCAGTCAGCAGGTGGGCGGGAGGACGTCGCCGGTGCCGGCCAGCAGCGGGCCGAGGCCGCTCGTCGGGGTCACGATGCCGACCTTGCTGTTGACCTCGATGCCGATCGCGATGCCGATCACGCGGCCGTCGCTGTCGGTGACGGGCCCGCCCGACATCCCCTCGGCGAACGCGTCGTCGACGATCATCACGCGGGTGCCGTTGGCCGCCATCGGCTGGCGCGCCGTGTAGAGCCCAACTGTCGTGTAGTCGATGTGGAGCCGCCCGCCCTCGGGATGTCCGGTGATGGCCACCGAATCGCCCCGTTCGGGTTCGGTCCTCGACACTTGGATGCGATTCGTGCCCGCGTCGCCGATGCCGGGTACCGACACGACCGCGGCGTCTCGTCCCTCGCGATCGATGAGGACCGTGCTCGCGACTCGCTGACGGCCGTCCTCGGTCTCGACGACGATGCGCCGGGCCCCGGCGACCACGTGGCGCGCGGTAAGTACCCGATCGCCGCTGATCACCACGCCCGACCCGTAGAGCGTGCCGTCACAACCCGAGGCGATGATGCGCACCGAGGGCACCACCGGGGCCGACGCGTCGACTGCGGGCGACGGACGCTGCGCCGTGAGGGCGTCGCCGATCTCCACCGCCGGCTCGGCAGTGGCCCGGTCGTGCCACTGAACCAGGTTGAATATCGACATCATGAGGATGGCCGAACCGAGGGCGATGCGGCGCCGGCGTGCTCGCACCCGTGCGGCCCGAGCTCTGATCCGCGCCAAAATCAACACATCGCCATTGGTACCACATCAAAGTGTTTCGATAAGTATCGGTCTATGTGGTGTATGAGCGCTGGTGTGCAAGCACGGCCTCCGGCAGGGCCACGGGCGTGCTCCTACAATCCGCCGGGGGGTTGGACCATGAGCGCGGACAACTTGATCGATCTCCGCTACGACACCTCGGGCGGCGTGGCGACGATCACCATCAACCGGCCCGACCGCCACAACGCCATGCGGCCCAACACGCTGCGGGAGATGGCGGATGTACTGACGGCTGCGGGGGCCGACGCCACGGTCGGTGTGGTGGTCATCACCGGCGCCGGCGAGCGCGCGTTCTGCGCGGGCGGTGACCTCAGCCAGGTCGCCGGCGCCGAGGATACGACCGGCGGCTTCGTGCCGGGCGAGTTCATCCGCTGGGCGAACGCGTTTCGCCAGTGCCCCAAGCCCATCGTGGCCAAAGTGCGCGGGCACTGCCTCGGCCTCGGCAACGAGATGAACGTGCTGTGCGACCTCACCGTCGCGGGCGAGAGCGCCCGGTTCGGTCAAGCGGGCCCGCGCGTCGGCAGCGTGCCGGTCGTCGGGGGCACGCAGATGCTGCCCCTCGTGTGCGGGATGAAGCGGGCGAAGGAGATCATGTTCCTGTGCCGCACCTACAGCGGCGACGCCGCGGTGCAAATGGGCCTCGCCAACGTGGTGGTGCCCGACGCCGATCTCGATGCCGAGGTCGCGCAGTGGTGCGAGGAACTACTGGGCATGAGCCCCCAGAGCCTGCGCATCGCCAAACTCTCGCTGTCGGGCCTGTTCGACCTGCAGTGGTCGTCGATGCAACACGGCCTCGAGTTGACCGGATGGATGTACGACTCGGCCGAGATGCGCGAAGGCGCCCAGGCATTTTTCGAGAAGCGCAAGCCCAACTTCCGCCCGGCCCCATAGGGTCGCGATTTGCGGTCCCGCCGCTTTTCAAGCGGTCGTTTGAATGTAAGATCAACGAACCAGGGCAGCCACCAAAGGGGATCCCATGAAAGACGGCTACAAGGTTTTCGATGCGGACGCGCACGTCGTATATCCCGCCGACCTCTGGTCGCGTTTCCTCGACAAGAAGTACGTCGACCGCGTCGGCACCAAACAGCCGTTCAACGACTTCGACCACTACAACCCGACCACGGTCGACGGCCGCCACACGCACCATCCGACGATGCTCTACGGCCAGTTCCAAAAGCTGATGGAGTGGACCGCGGACGACATCGTGGCCAAGTACGGCGAGTTGATGACCAAAGGTTTCACCGGCGAACGCGTCGCCAAGGCGCTCACCGTCGACGGCGTCGACATGGCGGTCATCTACGGCCCTGAGTTCGACATGTGGAGCGATTTCCTCGACCCCGAAATGCAGGCCGCGATGGCGCGCGCCTACAACCGCTGGGGCCAAGAGATGCGCGAGAGCTCCAACAACCGCGTGCACATCTCGTCACCGGTCCCGATCTTCGATGTGTCACGCGCGGTTGAAGAGATCACCTACGCGTACGAACATCTCGGCGCCCGCTCGTTCTGGACACGCCCCAACACCTACCGCGGCCGCAACCTCGGCGACTCGTACTACGACCCCATCTGGGAAGTGCTGCAAGATCTCGATTGCGCGTTCGGCACGCACGAATTCATGGGTCTCAAGGGCGTTTCCTACGGCCACGACCGTTACACGAGCTTCACCGAATGGCACACCGCAGTGCACCAGATGGAAGGCATGGGCGCCTGTCTCTCGATGATCGTGCACGGCGTGTTCGAGCGGTTCCCCCGCTTGCGCGTCGCCTACATGGAATCAGGCTGCGGCTGGCTACCGTCGTGGCTGCACCGCATCGACGAGCACCTCGAACTCGCGGGGCCCGAATTCCCCGACCTCACGATGAACGCCACCGAATATTTCCAGCGCAACTGCTGGATCTCGTCGGAGTGCGAAGACAAGTTCGTGTCCGACGTCGTGCGCTGGCTCGGCAACGATCACATCGTCTACGAGAGCGACTTCCCGCATCCCGACTCCAAGTACCCGCACACGGTCGAGCACTTCCTGGGTATGGACGTGATCAACGCCGAGGACAAGCGCAAGATCCTGTGGGACAACGCCATCGACCTCTATCGCTTCTCGCCCGAGTTCATGCCGCCCGAGTTGCTCGAACAGACCGCCGTACCGACCGTCTGATCCCACCGATCACGTTGTTGTAGACGAGCGCGCCGTGGACGACGACCGTGCCGCGATCATCGCCGTGCTGAATCGCTACGCCGATGCCTGCGACGCGCGCGATTGGGCGCTGTTCGAACGCGTCTTCACGCCTGACGTGACGAGCGACTACGGGCCGGGCTATCAACGCGCCGATCGCGCCGCGATCATCACGTCGGTGCAGGGTCATCTCGGCGGGTGCGGGCCCACCCAGCATCTGCTCGGCAACTACCACGTCGACATCGACGGCGACCGCGCGACGAGTAGCTGTCGCGTCCGTGCGCATCACTGCGGCACCGGCGCCGAGGCCGACCTCTTCTACGAGTGCTTCGCCCGTTACGAAGACGAACTGGCACGCACGGCCGACGGCTGGCGCATCACCCACCGACGGATGCGCGTCGAATTCGAGCTCGGCACCCGAGCCGTGCTCAAACCCTTACCTATCGTCTGAAGATCAAAGGAGTGCCCATGGCCCGCGTACTCATCATCGGGAGCGGTATTGCCGGGTCGTCGTTCGCGCTGTTGGCCGCCAAGGATGGGCATGACGTGACCGTGCTCGAGCGCGACCCCGCTCCCCCGCCCGCGACTGCCGACGCGGCGTGGGACAACTGGGAACGCAAGGGCGTCAACCAGTTCCGGCTACTGCACTTCTTCATCGCCCGGTTCGGCCAAATCGCGAAAGCCGAGTTGCCCGAAGTCGTCGTCGCGCTCGAAGCCGACGGCGCGCTGCGTATCAACCCCTTCGCCACCATGCCCGACAGCGTGTCGGGTGGTTGGCAGCCCGAGGACACTCGCTTCGAATCGATCACCGGTCGTCGTCCGATGGTCGAAGCCGCCTTCGCCCGCGTCGTCGATGCCAATCCAAAGATCACGGTTCGCCGTGGTGCCGCCGTGCGCGGGTTGCTGGTCGACAAGCCGGCACCGACCAACGGCGTACCGTGCATCACTGGGGCCGTCACCGAAGACGGCGAGGAGTTTCGTGCCGATCTCGTGGTCGACGCGGGCGGACGGCGGTCGGCGTTGCCGGCGTGGCTCGCCGCGATCGGTGCCCGTCCTCCGCTCGAACAAAGGGAGGACTGCGGATTCGTCTACTACGGGCGCTACTTCCGATCGGAGGATGGCTCGTTGCCGTTCGCGTTCGGTGCACCCTTGCAGCATTACGAATCGTTCTCGACGATCGCGCTGGCCGCCGACAACGGCACGTGGGGTATCGGCATTTCGACGAGCGCACGTGACAGCGCGGCGCGCGCGTTGGCCAATGACGACACATGGGAGCGCGTGGTGCGGGCGTGCCCGCTCATAGCCCACTGGATCGATGGCATCTCCATGCAATCGGTCACCGTGATGGCCAAGATCGAAGACCGCATTCGCACGTATGTCATCGACGGTAATCCGGTGGCCGCAGGCGTCGTCACGCTGGGCGACGCATGGGCGTGTACAAATCCTTCCGTCGGGCGCGGCGCTGCAATCGCTCTCACGCACGCAGTCGCGTTGCGCGATCTACTGCGCCAACAGCGCGACGACGGTGACCTCCATGATCCGGTGGCGCTGGCGCGGCGGTGGGGCAACGTCACGGAGACAACCGTCGGGCCGATCTACAACGACACGTTGCGCACGGACCGTCACCGCTTGGCCCAGATCGACGCGGAGATCGCCGGCCGACCGTACGTCACCGACGACCCCTCATGGATCTCGAATCAGACCCTCGCCTACGGCGCCGGACGTGATCCAGAACTATTGCGGGCGATGGTCGATCTGATCGCGTTGCTGGCGCCGCCGGCCGAGGTCTTCGCCCGACACGCCGTCATCGCGGGGATGAAGGCCTACGCCGGACACGCGCCCGATCCGTCACCGGGGCCGTCGCGGGCGGAATTCCTCGGCCTGCTCGCCTAGAAGAAAATCAACAGGGCGACCACGCCCAACACCGCGAGGATGCCGATCACCAGGGCCGCTCGTGCGCTGTTCCACGAGGTGGGCTGCATGAATTCGTTGCGTCCTTCGCCCTCGACGAACCGCCGGCCCCCCACGCGGGTCGAGCGATCGAACTTCATGTCGAATTCGCGGTTGCTCATGGCGCCACGGTACGCCCGAGGACGCAGACGGTCCAGGGTTCCTTTCTGGTATCTGATCCGATACCATTGACGTATGGACGCCGCACGGCTGCTACGAAGTGCCCGGCTACAAGCCGGTCTCACCTTGCGCCAACTCGCCGCGGCCGCGCACACGTCGCATTCGACGCTGGCGGCTTACGAGACCGGCGCCAAATGCCCGACGGTAGAGACGCTCAACCGCATCATCGAGGCCGCCGGGTTCCGGGTCGAGAGCAACCTCGCACTGCGCGCCGAACCATTCGATCATGCGGCCCGCGGTCGCGAGCTCGCCGACGTGCTCGAGTTGGCCGAGGCGTTCGCGGCGGCAACCCGGTCCGTCGCGGTTCGATGACGGCGCCGCCCGCGTCGCTACCCGACAAGATCGTCGCTCTGCATCGGGCACTCGAGGCGGCCAAGGTCGGGCATGCATTCGGCGGAGCACTCGCGCTCGCTTGGTGCACACGCCGGCCCCGGGGCACGAGCGACATCGACATCAACATCTTCGCGCCGCCGACGCAGACCCGGCGCGTGTTGCGCGCGCTGCCGCACGAGATGCGGTGGGTCGACGACGACCGCGATCGGTTGCAGCGCGACGGTCAGGTGCGGTTGTGGTGGGACGCGACGCCCGTCGACTTGTTCCTGAGTACGCACAGCTTTCACCGGCGCGCCGGTCGCCGGGTGCGACTCGAGCCATTCCGCGACGAAACGCTGCCCTTCCTCGCGTGCGACGACCTCGCGGTGTTCAAGGTGTTCTTCGACCGATCGCGCGATTGGGCCGACCTCGAAGAGATGATCACGGCGCGTTCGTTCGATATCGCGGCGGTACGCGCCACCATCGTCGAGTTGCTCGGGGCCGACGACGCTCGCATCGCTCGCCTAAGCGATCTGGTCGATCGAGTCGCACAGGCCGCGGACCCTGCACCAGAGCCGCGCTTCGAGATCCCGCCACGCGCACCGCGCCGGCAGCACTAGCGCCGCGGTTCACACGGCCAACGGTTAGCGGCGCCGCGGGGGTGGCTTGGGGAGGTGTGCGAAGCGGGCGAGGCCGACGGTGACCGCAGCCATTCCTTCGACCACCTCGGCGCGGGGCTTGGTCGCTCCCTCCAATGCCGCGGCCTCGTCAGCAAGGTTCGAGTACTGGCGGGGGCCGTGCGGAAGCACGGCGAACAACCGCGCCGCGACGTCCGCGGGTGTGGCCGGCTGCAAGATGCGCGCTTGGAGTGCGGAGAGTTCGCCGGCGTCGCGGTACGCGGTAGGCGCAGGGCCTTCCCAGGTAGAGCTCGACGTCGCCCCGACGATGTACCCGAGCGCGTCGACGCCATGGTCGCCCAGCTCTTCCCAGAGCGCCTCGGCGAGGATCAACTCGTAGGCCTTCGACGCTCCGTAGATCGAGAGGTAGCGGGTGCCCTGCAGCCCGGCGAGCGACGACACGATTGCGATCGCACCGCGCCCCCGGTCGCGCATGCGGGCGCCGAAGTGCTCGGCCAGTCCCGTCGGCGCAAAGCAGTTCACGGCAATGTTCGTGCGATACGCGTCGTGGCCGAGATCGAGGAACGGCCCGTAGAGCTCCGCCGCCGCGTTGTAGACGATGACCCCGACGTCGAGGTCCGCGGTCTGTGCGGCAACGATGTCGACGATGTCGTCCTGCGCGAGGTCGGCGACGATCGTGCGCGTCGCCACGCCGAACGCATCACGAAGCGACGACGCGATCTCTTCGAGTGCATCGGCCCGCCGAGCGAGCAGCACGACATCGAAACCGAGGCGCGCGGCCTCGCGTGCGAATGCCGCGCCGAGCCCGGCCGAAGCGCCGGCGACGAGCACCCATCCGCCGTAGCGCGCCTTCACGTCCACGTCACCACTTGCGGTCATCAGGTCCCCCGTCCCTCTTGCAATCGCCATCATGCACCGCGCCGGCAGCACTCGCGCTCATCCGACCGTTCGCCGCAGTTGTTGCCGCGCGCCCGAGCACACGCTAAGACGGGGGCAACTCTTGGCGCCGTGGAGGTCTCGTGTCGATATGGGGCGGGGCTTCGCCGGTCGGACCACTCAACGGTGTGCGGGTGATCGACCTCGGTCACTACATTTCGGCGCCGCTGACCACGATGCTGCTCGCCGACCAAGGCGCGGACGTGATTCGCATCGACCCGCCGAGCGGTGTGCGCTGGAACCACCCGGCGAACTCGTTTCTCCACCGCGGCAAACGGCGACTCTCGCTCGACCTCACCTCGCCTATTGATCGACGGCGGGTGCAGACGTTGATCGCCACCGCTGACGTCGTCGTCGAGAACTTTCGCCCTGGCGTGGCCGACCGCCTCGGCGTCGGTCCCGCGGAGCAGTTGCGTCGTTCGCCCCGCCTGATCTACTGCTCGTTGCCCGGTTTCGGCCACGACGACCCGCGCGCCGCAACACCGGGTTGGGAAGGTGCGGTGATGGCCGCGGCGGGCGCGTACTCGGTCGAGCTCACCGGCGCATTGGCCGGCGTGGGCGCGATCACCGACCCAGTGGAGTTCTCCCCGCTGCCGTTGGGTTCGGTGTTCGCCGCGCTCGAGTCGGCGGTCGCGATCGTCGCCGCGCTGATCGCCCGCGAGCGTGACGGCGTCGGTCAACTTGTCGAAGTCCCCATGTTCGATGCGCTGTTCGAAGCAAGTGGCGTTCGCGCGATGTCGATGCAAGGCAACGCGTTGGCGCTGACTGATTTCGGCAACGGCTTCTATCGGTGCTCCGACGGGCGATGGGTCACGTTTCTGGCCATGTGGTTTCGCCATCTCGAATGGTTCGTCGCGTCTGCAGGACAGCAGCAGTGGATCACCGACGGTGTGGTCGATTTCGATCGGCTCTGGGCTGATCCGGAGGTCGGCAACGAGCTACGCCGCCGATTGATCGCGCTCTTCGCCACGAAACCTGCCGCGGAGTGGGAGACCATCGGTCGGGCCCACGGCTGCACCATCGCCATGTTGCGATCGACCGACGAGTGGTTGTCCGAACCACATGCCGTCGAGTCACAGACGGTCGTCGACGTCGATGACCCGATCTTCGGTCGCGTCCGCGTCCCCGGTCGAGCGGTCGAACTCTCGGGTTTCGCGCCCGCCGCGCCCGGCGCACGGCGACCAGATGGATGCGACACCGCGGAGATTGTCGCCGCGCTCGACGCGCTTCGCGAGTCACCGCCGGCGGCACCGATCGAACCTCCGCCGGCACGACCGGCGCTCGACGGAATCCGGGTACTCGACCTGTCGCGGGTCGTCGCCGCCCCAACCGCGGCGAAACTGCTCGCGCAATACGGCGCGCAAGTGATCAAGATCGATACTGATCCCGCGCACGGTCGCGCGTCGTTTCGTGAGCCCGCTCTGCACGAGCATCTGAACCGAGGCAAGTGGACGATGATCGCGGATCTGAAGGTCGCGAGCGATCGAGCGCTACTCCCCGACCTGCTCTCCGCGTGCGACGTGATGGTGCACAACTTCGGGCGGCTCGCCGGTGAGCATCTCGGTATCGACGAACAGTCGGTGCGGGGCCACGCGCCCGACATCGTGTACGTGCACTTGAACGCGTTCGGTCAGACGGGCCCTTGGAGTGATTTCCGCGGCTACGCCGAGCTCGCCAACATCAGCACCGGGATCACCGAGCGCGGACTCGGTGATCGGACACGGGTCAGCGGATCGTCACCGCTGCTCGACAATCCCCGATGGTTCTTCACCGACTACGCGGCTGGTGTGCTCGGCGCCTTCGCGGCGATGCTCGGTCTGTTGCATCGTGCGCGCACCGGCCACGGCGCACGCGCCGAGACCTCGTTGATTCGCGCGGCGATGCTCGAACAGGCCCCGTATCTCATCGGTGGTGCCCGTACTCCGGCACTCGAGCCACGGGGAGGCACCATGGGATGGAGTCCGCTACAACGCCTCTACTCCACGACGGACGGCCACGTCTTCCTCGCCGCGACAGCCAGCCAAACCGACGCAGCCTTGTTGGCCCTCGACGCCCCACCCGACTCGACAGCAGCGCGGCTCGGCTCGTCGCTCGAACATGCAATCAGCGTGCTGTCGAGCGACGAGTGTTGTGCGCGCCTCCGAAGTATCGGCGTCGGGGTGCACCCCGTGACGAAGCTGATCGACCTGATGGCCCCCGCCGGGATCGCCCAGCAGCGCGGTCTGCGTATCGAAGACCGCACCGGGGACGGCGGCATCATCGTGATGCCCGGGCCGGTGGTTCGTCTTTCGCGCACACCGATGCAACCGGGCACGATCCCGCGACCGTTCGGCTGCGACCGTGACGCCATTGTCGAACTCGTAGGAGGACAACACGATGAGTGAGAGCAACGAAAGGGCCTACCTCGACCTCGTGCGCTCGTGGGAGCGCGGCGGGTCGGCGGAGGTGTGCGCCAAGATCCGTGAGCTGTTCACCGACACGACCGTGTGGGTGCAACCCGGCCTCCCCACGACCACCGGGGCCGACGAGGCGATCGCGATCGTGCAGTCCTGGGGCGCCGGCTTTGCCACCTACGAGGTCGAGATCCGCCACGTCGCCAGCACCGACGACGCAGTGCTGATCGAGCGTTTCGAAACCTTCCGCCACGCCGACGGGTCCATCTTTCTCGCGCTGCCCGTGGTCGGTGTGGCCGAGTTCCGTGACGGCAAAATCACCAATTGGCGCGAGTTCTACGACAGCGCGACGTTGCCGGGACGCAGTCACTGAGTCTTCGACCATTCGCCCACCGCGAAGCCTCAATTCCGTTGGCGCGCGACCGACGAGGAGGCAGTGAGCCATCGACGCTGGGCGCTGCGCCTTGTCCTTGTAGTGATCGCACTGTCGATCCATCTGCCGAGAGCGTCCGCCGCATCGATCGCCACGGTGGTGACGATGAACGGTCCGGCCGAAATCGAAAAGGACGGCGCCACCGTCGTCGGCGTCACCACCGGCGCCGATACGACGGTGATCGTGCAGATAGACGGCACACACGAGGTGACCATCTACCAGAACACGCAACTTCGCCTCGGCGATGTCCTCACGCTGCGCGTCGGAACGATACGAGTGCGGGGCACGCTGACCGCGACGACCACCAACACGCAGTCCAGTGTGAGCGCGGGCGAGATGACCGTTGCCTACGACGACCAGTCGGGTATCACCACGATCGAGGTCAGCGACCGCGACGCAGCCGTACGCGGCACCAATGAGTCGGCGCAACAGCTCGTGCCCGCAGGCCAGATGGTGCGGGTCGGTGCCGATGGTGTCGCGACCACACCCCAGGCGATCAGCCCCGACGAGATCACCGCAGCGCGAATCGCGCTGAGCGAACAAGACACCGCGCGTGAGCGGGCCGTTCCCTATCTCGTCATGATCGCGGCGGTCGCATGCCTTCTCGTCGCAGTCAGCGGGCTCGTCGGTTCAGGGCGCTCCCGCCCGTCCCCGCTGCCCGCCTGAGTGTGCCACCACCCCTTGACGGGGGCGAGCTAGCGCGGTAGCCGCCGGCAGGCGACTCGCGTACGGTGCTCCCATGGGAACACGCGCGTGAAGGCGGTTGCGTTCCGACACCGGATGCGGGTGCGCCGCTACTGGCGCTCGTGGGCGCTGCTGGCACTGCTGTCGGGCATCGCGCTGAGCTTGTCGATTGCCGCAGTCGCCGACGCGCGGCGCGCCGACTCTGCGCTTTCCCGTGCCCTCGAAGCCGGGCATTCCGCGGATCTCGTCGTCAACGCCAACGAGACCTCGCTCGGCCGCGAGAACTCCGATGCCTACCTGGCCGCCGTCAACCAACTGCCCGGAGTAGCCGAGACGTCACTCGTCGGCGGGGTCGATCTCGCCGAAGTGAACGACGACGGCACGCTCGCCACACGCCTCTTGTTCAACTCGGCTCTGGGCAAGTTGCTCGATCAATCAGCGGTCGACGCGCTGGGGACGCTGCGGGTGCTCGAAGGCCGAATGCCCGACCCATCGCGCGCCGACGAAGTCATGGTCAATCGCGAAGTGGTGGCCGCTACCGGGTGGAAGGTCGGAGAGAAGATCACTTCGCTGAGGCTCTTCCGCATCGAGGACTTCGACGAAGAGTTGTCCCCCGATCCCAGCAAAGGCACGCCGCTCGAACTGACCATCGTCGGCGTGGCCCGAAGCCCGGAAGAGCTGCTCAACAACGAGGACCAGCCCCAGCTGTTTCTGTTCCCCGCGTTCGGCGCCGCCTATCCCGACGCGACCTTCTACCGCAACAACTACATCCGTCTGACCGACGGCGCCGCCGCCATTCCCGAGTTTCGCAACGCGGTCACTGAGCTCGCCGGTGAGTTCGAAAACAATCAGGTCTTGTTCGGGTCGCTTCATGATGCATACGACCGGGTGCAGGATGCGCTGCGTCCGCAGATCCTTGCGGTCTGGCTCCTTGTCGGCGTGTTGTTCATCGCCGGCCTGCTGCTGGCCTCGCAAGCCATCGGGCGCCAGATCTTTGCGCACAACCGCGACCTGAGTGACCTTCGCGCTCTCGGCATGACGCCGCGCGAACTGGGCTTGCTCGGAGCGCTGCACGGATGGACGATCGCGATCAGCGCGGCGGCCGTCGCAACCATTCTCGCCTTCGCGTCGAGCGCGTTCACACCGTTCGGCTCCACGCACTCGGTCGAACCAGATCCGGGTCTGCGCTTCGATGCCGCCGTGTTGTTGCTCGCATTCACGATCATCTCGGTCGCGCTTGCGGTCACATCGTTCGCGTCAGCGCGCCGACTCGCCGGTGTTGCCGGCCGTCGCGGCTTCGCGCAAGCCAGCCTCGCCGGAGGCGATCGACCCTCCCGCGCCGTCGGTCTCTTGGCTCGCTCGGGTCTGCCTCCCACGGTGGTGACCGGTTCGCGCTTCGCACTGCAAGCCGGCCGCGGACGCACTGCCACCCCGGTGCGCAGCGTGCTCGCCAGCATTGCGCTCGCGTCGGCGGCGCTGGTAGTCGCCATGTCGTTCAGCGCGGATCTCGAGCATCTGGTGCACACGCCTCGCCTCTACGGATGGGACTGGGACGCGGCGGTCGTCAACGGCTTCGGCGCAATTCCCGACGACGGAATCGATGAGGTACGGGAAGTCCCCGAAATCGGCGCACTCGCCGGCTTCACCCAGGGCCCGCTGCGAATCGGCGACCGGCAGGTCGCCGCGGTCGGCATCGACCAGATCGACGGCACGATATTTCCGACACTCGAAGCCGGCCGTGTCCCGCAATCCGAAAGCGACATCGTCCTCGGACGGCTGACGCTGCAGGACATCGACAAGTCGATCGGTGACGAAATCGAGGTGGGCACCGCGGACGGCGTCAAGACGATGACCATCGTCGGCATTGCGACCTTTCCGGCGCTCGGTGCGACCACACTCTCCCAGACTGCGCTCGGACGAGGCGCGGCAACCGTGGCGTCGTTGTTCCCACCGAATGACCCCAACGTCGAGGGCCGCTACAACGGCGTGTTCATCCGGCTGGATCCGAGTTTGGATCGCGCAACGGCGCTCGAGAGTCTTCGCACCGTCTTCGCCGAGATGGGTTGCAGCGGCGATTGCTTCCTCACCGATTCGCGGCCAGAGCAATTGTCGGGCTACGCGCGGCTCGGCGCGCTCTGGGTTCCGTTCGCCGTAGCGCTCGGCGTGTTGCTCGCGATCTCGCTCGCGCACGGCATCGCCACGACGACGAAAGCGCGGCGCCGCGATCTCGCGATCTTCTCGGCCCTCGGATGGAAACGCAGCCAAGCGGGTCAGGTCGTCATATGGCAGGCCCTGACGACGACCATCATCTCGTTGGTGATCGCGCTGCCGCTGGGGATCATCACCGCCAACATCGGTTGGCGCGTGTTCACCGAACACTTCGGCATTCGCCCACCAATCGACGTGCCGGTGTTGGAGTTGACCCTGCTCGCTCTGGCGGCAATCGTCAGCGCCGTGGCTGTCGGGCTCGTGTTCGTACCCAGCGCGCGTCGCGTGCGCACGTTCGAGAGTCTCGCCGGCGAGTGAACGTGGCTACTGCACGAGGTGGATGGGATTGCCGCTGAGCGCGGCACTCCAAACGGTGCGGTCGTTCGGGGAGTTACCCGACGTCACGCCCTGGAACTCGTACGAGATCTTCCACCAGCAGTCGGCGCTACACGTGTACGTCGTCGGGATGTTGATGTCGATCCTCACCCACTTGCCGTTGTAGGTGTTACCCGCCGAGGTGCGCGTCTGGATGCGACATGGACTCGCGGCCGTGAGCGCGCCACCGAGAATGCCGTAGGAGCACGGTGTCGCCAAGTCACCAGGCTTCAGCACGTTGACGAAGTAGTTGCCCGACGCACCATCGCCCGGGTCGTAGAGGTTCACGCTGAGTGTCTTGCCCGCATGCACCTGGGCGATCTGGGCAAAATAGAACGTGGCGGTGATGTTGCCGGTGAGGCCGGGCAGGTTGTTGAACAGCGACAAGTCGCCGACGCCGTAGAGCGCGGGCGTCACGCCGGTGCCCGACACCGTGGCCTTGAGCGAGAACTGGTTCCACGCGTTGCCCGATTCAGCCAACGACGTGTTGTCGATATTCAAGATCGAACTGCGCTTCACTTGAAGGTGATACGTGCCGGCCTTCGTCACAGTGATCGTGCAGAGATTTGCCCAAAGGTTTTTGTAGGTAGACGAGCTCGTGTTGTCGGGTATCACAAACTTGCCCGGTGTCGACGACTGGCAGTCGCCGGTGAGGCTCAATGCCGCGCCGTAGTCGTTGCTGAAATCGAGCGGTGCCGGGTTGACGTCGAAGAGCTCGAAGCTGGTGTTGACCGTGCCATTTTCCGCCGTCTCGACGTTGGCATAGTTGGCGCGCGCGTAGTTGCCGGCATCGTAGACCGCCACCGTCAACGTGCGCCCCACGGCTGCTGCGGGTACGTCGATCGCATACTTGTAGCCGGTGGTGCGGTATCGCGAATTCGATTGGGTGCAACTCGACCCGGCCGATCCTGCACCGCACTTCGTAGAGAACGGGTCACCGTTGTGAGGTCGGTGTACGGGCCGGAGATCGACGCCCAGAGATACGCGGTGTAGGCCGGACTGGCCAGCGGATAGTTGCCCAGGCGATTGTCGGGGCTGCCGAGCGGCACCACCGGGGCAAATTCGGCGACCGACGAGCGGGTGATCGACATCTTCGTCTTCGTCAAGATCGTCGAGAAGTAGCGCGGCACCTGGTTGTCGACGATCGTCACCTTGAGCTGATACGGATTGCCCGCAATTGCCGACACCGTGACGCCCCACGAGAAGCCATTCTTGCTCGCGACGGCGAGTGCGTCGGTCTGTGCCCGCGCGAAATCTCCGGGCATCCACACGACGCCGGCCAACGAGGCCGAGTCGGCGGCGCGTTGGATGCGCGATGCGCGCGCATAGAAGCTGCCGAGGTCGACCGCGAACGCGCACGCCGTGAACAGCATGATCATGGTGAGCGCGAGCATGAACATGACGTAGCCCGCGTCACGTCGGTCACCCGGCTGGCGGCGACGCCAGGGCTGCTTCGATGTCGGTTCACGACGCGCTGCTTCGCCGGGATCACAGCGGCTCCAGTTGTACGATCAACTTGTCGGTGATGGTCAAGTTCGCGCCGAACAACTTGGTGACGAAATCGTGGCGCACTTGGATGTAGATGCCCACATCGTCAGCGACGGTGGACTGCACGACATCTCGGGTCAACGGGCAGAAGTAGCGATCGACGGCAGCAGCCGGACAT
>JBDSMH010000116.1:0-6926 GCA_039915945.1 Acidimicrobiales bacterium
TGTGATTGCCCGCAAGCCGCTACTCGATGATTGAGAAACCCATCAGGCCCGCCTTGGCGAACTCGTAGCACACCGGCGTGACCGGCTCGACAATGCCGTACGCGACCTCGCCGTCGCACTCGAAACGACAATGCAGGTTGTCCTGACCAGTGACCGCGGCGCGCACGGCCGGGTCGTTGGCGTCGTGCGTCTCGCCCATCACCGTCTCGCCGACATCCATGCCGTGCCAGATATCGCCGACGGGCGTGCCCCCGTTGATGCCGCCGTACATACCGCAACGCAGGAAGCCGATCTGGTTGCCCAGACGTTCGAAAGTAAGCAGCTTCTTGCTGCCATCAGGCAGATAGACGTCGATCTCGCCGGAGATGGGAATCTTCGTATCGGGCTCGAAGCGGATGCGATGCTCGCGATGCACCGTAGCGCCCGCGCCCTGACGGGGATCACCGATGTTGTAGAGCACGCGCGGGCTCCACAACGACCAGTCGCGGAACTCGACCCACTGACCCGACATCGGCCACTTGGAACCCATCCAATGTTTGGGCCCGCCGACGCCGTCGCGCACACCCCAGTGGTGATCGCGCGACCCGCTGTACTTGTCGCGCGCAAGCGCGATCGACTGACCGGCGACGCTGATGGTGCCGGTCTGCTCGCCGAACGATTCGTAGCCGGCGGTGTTGCCACCGACGCGGCCGTTGTGGATCATGCCGGCGCCCAGTTGCTGGAAGACCGCCCGCTTGGTGTCATGCCACTGCAGGTCGTAGCTGAGCCCGAACTCGTTGTCGGCGAGTGAGATGTGCCACTGCCTGAACGGCTCGACGATCTCGAATTCGAACGGGCCGATCTTCATGTTGGTGCGGTCATCGCCCAGCTTGCGGTGTGCGTGCACGCTGGTGTGCACACCGTTGTGGTTCACCAGCGCGTAGGCCTCGGCCGTACCCAGATTGGGATAGAAGCCGAGCCCGCACACGAAGAACACTTCGCCGACCTTGTCCTGCGCCGTGAACCAGAGACGCTCGTACGCGCGTGGATCAGACGTCCACATCACCCGCACCGGATGCGGATAGTTGTGAATCAGATACTCATCGATGCCCGACATCGGTGAGTGTTCGGCGGACACCTCGAGGTTCACGGCGCGCCCCGGCTTCAGCTCGCGTCGCCGACGTACGAGTTCTGCAGCGCAGCCGCGCCGTCAGGCATGTCGGTGCGACGCTTGCCGCCCGGATAGCGCTGCTCCCACATCTTCTTGAAACCTTCTTTCCAACCCACTTCGCACTTGCCGATCAATTCGATGCGCTTGGTGTTGTCGGACGCGCCGCCCTTGGATGCGCCGGGATACTCGCGATAGGTGAAGCGAGGTGTCTTGCCGGTGAGCTCTGCGTAGTACGCACACCAGATCTCGGGCGTCACCATCTCGTCGCCGGCCCAGTTGACCACCGTCGCCGGCACCGTGGCGATGTCGCACAGCTTGGGCACCTGCGCGTTGATGTCGAACTGGTCGATCGGGTTGTAGCCGGTGCTGCCCGGTGCGCGCAACGCCACGTCTTGATCGTTCATCATCCAATCGAGGTGATACGCGGGAAGGCCGCCGTTCCAGCTGTAGGACGCGTTCATACGCGCAATGGTCGTGGGCAGATTCAAGATGCGCGCCATCGTTCGCGCGACTGCTTCTTCCGCGATCTTGGACATGCTGTAGGTCGGGGCGTGGGGCGAGTTGACGTCGCCGAGCGGGTCGGTCTCCTTGTGCAGGTGATGGGGATCGTCGTTCGGCTTGTAGGTCGAGAACGTCGACACCACCAACGCGGCCTTCGCCTTGCGGCAGTGCTGCATCAGCAAGCCCGTGCCCTCCGCGTTGACGCGGATGGCTTGGTCGTAGTCGAGTCCACCGCCCTGAAATGTGGCGAGATGCAACAGGTAGTCGAAGTCGTCGGGCAGCGCGGAGAAATCGCCTTTGGCGAGATCACACACAACGGTGCGCACACCGACCTTTTCGCAGCGCTCCTGCGAACCGGGCTCACTGAATCGAGCGATGCCCCACACCTCGTTGTGTTGCGCCAGCTCCTCGGCCAACGGGAACGCGATCTGCCCGGCCGGACCGGTGATGAGTAGCTTCTTGCCTCGCATGATGACCCCCTGGAAAGAATCCATCATGCTCCCTCGGCGCCGCTCGTGCCATCACGTGAGCAGGGGCATCACCTCGGCAGCGATGCGCCGCGTGTAGTCGATCGGATCGCCCCACATGGCGGTGAAGATGAGGTTCGAGGCGCCCCACTCGTCGAGTTGACGGATGCGGGACGCGACGTGCTGGGCGTTGCCGGCGATGAGGAATCGGGGCCCCAGGAAGCCGGTGAGGCCGTTGTCGTTGACGAGTGACGCGTTGTGATCACCGGCGTTGACCTGGTTGTGTTCGTTGGAGCGATACTCGTCCATCAGGCGCTGCATCGGCTCGTGCAGGTCCTCGGGTACGAACTTGTCGTCGAAGCTGAACTTGAACGCGTGATTCGCGCTCGCCGCCAGCGTCCACGCCAGGCGGTGCCACAGTTCGGGCTCGGGCTCGTCGCTCAACACCACCTTCGTCAGGAACCACGGCTCGACCTCGTCGGGGTCGCGATCCACCGCCACCGCGGCTTCGCGCACGCGGCGCAGATTGTCGGCGACCACCTCTTGCGAGATGCCGTTGCCGAAGATCACCCCGTCGCCGATCTCGCCGGCGAGCTGCATCATCTTGGGCCCTTCTGCCGCGAGGAACACCGGCACGGGGTTGTCCCCGGGCACATCCCACAGCAGGCACATCTCGCGCTCGTCGTAGCGGCCGATCTCGCCGCGCACCATTGCCTTGAACGCGCGGCAGTAGGCCTCGAGTTCGTCGCGTCGCGCGGCTCGCCGGCCGATGTTCTTGAGCGCGCTGTCACCGGTGCCGATGCCGAAGATGGCGCGACCATTGGACAGTTCTTGCAGCGCGGCGAACCCGCTGGCGGCCACCGACGGATGGCGCGTCATCGGGTTGCTGACGGTGGTACACAGCTTGATGCGGCTCGTGCGCATCGCCATGGCGGTGAGGGCGACGTAGGGGTCGGGCAGCAGGTTCTGGGTGTCGCCGTAGCCAGCGAGGTCGTAACCACACGCTTCGGCGACCTCGACCCAGTCGAGATATTCGTTCATGTTGCGGCACATCGCGGCGATACCGAGTCGAGTTGTCATGACGTCATTGTTGCCGGTGGGCGACGACCACGTGATCGATCGCGTCGGCAGTCTTTGCGGCGTCGAGCGCAACCGTCCCGTGGCCCGGTTCGAGCGACACCGGGCGCCGCACCTCTCGCGCGGTCAGCACTTCGAGACCCGCAGTACCGAGCAGCGCCGCCCACTCGTCCGGGGTGGTCAACACGTCGGGGTTCTGCGGTCCGCCATGACCGTGTTCGATGTTGGTGCGATCGTGACCGACGATCACGAGATGGCCGCCTGGTGCCAGGCTGTCGATCACGCGTTGCATGAATGGCATGCGCTTGTCGGTGGGCCAGTGGACATAGACGAGGGCAGACAGATCCCACCAGCCCTCACCGAGATCCCACTGTTCGAGATCGGCGACGACCCAGTCGACAGGCGCGTCGTTGTCGGCGGCCATCGCTCGGCCGCGATCGATGCCGACCGTCGACATGTCGACACCGGTGACCGACCAACCGCACATGGAGAGCCAGATCGTGTTGCGGCCTTCGCCACATCCGAGATCGACCGCACGCATCCCCTCGGTGGGATGATCGAGACCGTGCTCGCGCACCGCGTCGACGAAGAACCGGTTGGCCTCGCTCGACCACACCTGACCCTTCGCGTAACGCGCATCCCACCCCGCGGCATCCATCGTCGGCTGTTCAGTCCCACGCGACCGGCATGGTGGCGCGGCCCCACAAGTTGAACGGCACGATGCGCTCTGGCACGCCCGCGAGGCGCAAGCGCGGGAATCGTTCGACCAACAAGCGCAGCGTGATGCGGGCCTCGAGTCGCGCCAGCGCTGCGCCCGGACAGTAGTGATGCCCGTGACCGAACGTGAGATGGGCCCGAATCGATTCGAGATCGCGATCGAGACGAAACGAGTCGGGATCGTCGAACATCGCCGGGTCATGGTTGGCCGACGCGTAGCACAACATTACTTTCGCCTTGTGCGGAATGGTCACGCCATGCACCTCGACGTCGTGCGTCGCAGTGCGAAACAGACCCAGCACCGGTGGATCGCGGCGCAGACTCTCTTCGATGGCGACGTCGATGAGTGCGTCGTCGGCGACGACCGCCTCCCAACGCATGCGGTCTTCGAGCAGCCGCCACAACAGGTTTGTCAACAGCGCCGTCGACGTCTCGTTGCCGCCGAGCAACAGCAGCAACAACACCCAGTGGATCTCACCGTCTTGCAGACGCCGACCTTGGTATTCGGCGACGACGAAACCACTCACCATGTCGTTGGGAACAACAGTGCCGAGGTGGGACTCATCTGCATGATCGACGCCGGCCGCCCGCAGCGCGTCGCGGCGCGCGTCGATGAACTGCTGGAAGTACGCATCGAAGCGGGCGCGCGGGGCGGCCGAGGCGTGCGGGTCGGGTTCGTTGTACGTCGCCACCAACGTGTCGGTCATGTCCTTGAACACCGCGTGATCGGCCTCGGGCACGCCGAGCATGCGTGCGATCACCGTGATCGGCAGGCGCACCGCGTAGTGCTCGTGGAAGTCGCCGTGACCGAGCGGCGCCATCGCGTCGAGCAATTCGACCGCGAGGTCGCTGATCTCTTCTTCGAGCCCACCGACGGTGCGCGGCGTGAAGCCCCGGTGAAAGAGCCGGCGGAATTCGGTGTGCTCGGGTGGATCGTTGACCAGCCCCGACGGCCGCGTGTACTGCGGGCTCGGGCCATAGCGCATCGACCAGGTCTCGACATCGCGCAATGCCGCGATGACGTCGTCGTAGCGCGACAGCGTGAAGAACGGCGGGTTGAACTGGTCGTAGTGATGCACCGGGCAGTGCGCACGTAGGTCGGCGTAGCTCGGGAACGGGTCGGCGAGTTCGTCGAGGCCGAGCGGGTCATAGGACACGGGTCGAGATTAGCGTCGCCGCCCGTGACCGACCCCGTTCTCCCGTCGCTCGATCATCGCGGCGGCCGCCGTCTCGGCCGGCGCGAAGAAATCTTCTGGTACGCCTTCGCCGCGATCTCGTATGTGAGTGTCGGCATCTACCACAAGTGGCTCCTCAATTGGATCGTCGGTCCACTGTGGCTCGTTGCCACCGTGACCATCGGTCCGGCGATCATCGATCGCATCCGGCGCCGACCGGCGCCGAGGAGCGACCCATGAGTTGGGCCGCGCATCAATTCGAGATCTATGCCGTGCAGGCGCACCTGCCCCGCAAGATGCAAGCGCAAGTCAGCTACTTCGGCATCTACCTCGGGGACTTCACCCCCGACTTCTTGTCGAAGTTCTGGGTCTACGGCATCACGATCAACGGGCACCACTACGGATCGACGGTGCCGCACAAGTGGCACCGCGGGTGGCCCGGCATGGGCATCACCCACACGTTGTTCCTCGGCATCGTCTTCACCGCGCTCATCTGGTGTTGGAGGCGCAACCGCGCGTTCACGATCGGCTACCTGCTCGGCTACGCGGCGCACGTGCTCACCGACGTCAACGACAGCGTCGGCACCATGTTGTTGTTCCCGTTCACGGTGCTCAGCTGGACGTTGAAGACATGGGCCTACGCGGCGACGATCGACGGCGGCAAATATCTCGATGCCGCGTCCTACTACTCGAGCCTCGGCCTCGTCATGGACCTGTTCTGGATGGTCGTGGTGTTGTGCTCGTGGCGCATCTTCACCCGCGAGTACTGGCGCACCAACATCGTGCCGGCCGATCCGCACATCTGGGCGGCGCTCGGTCGACGGCTACCCGAGCGTGCGCTGCTCGCCCTGTATCGCGCCACGTTCTTCTACGGTGTGTGCCGTCTCGTCGCGTGGTCCACGTGGGCGCATGTCGTGGCCCGTCCGGTGATCAACGGCGTCGAGCACCATGGCTATCCGCTCGACCTTTCGTGGAACGGGCCGTGGTGGCTCGAGGCGCGTTCACTGCACCATGTCAGCCCGTTGCTCGTGCTGCCGGTGGTGCTGTTGCTATTGGTGCTCGTCTATTGGGGCGCGAGCCGCCTGTGGGAGCCAATGGGTCGCGCCCAAGACGCGGCACGGGCCCGACGCTCGTCTTCGAGACGCTCGTAGCCGCCCAACGCCACCCATTCGTCGGCGGCGGTCACCGCGGGCGCACCCAGCGAGTCGGCCGGGTCGAGTTCGAGCGAGCGCAAGAATGCGATCGTGCGCGCATCGCGGGCGACGGCGAGCGGCTCGGTGGCCAGGCCAACCGTAGCCAACGCCCGATGTACGGGACCTTTCAACGCAGCGGCGATCAATGCCGCGTTTGCGACCGCGAACTCAGTGTTGGTCATACATTGCGCGCACATACGCCGACTGTAGCGTCTCATCGATGCCCGGGAACCGAACGGCGCGCGGCATCGTCTGACCATCATGCGATCACGACACTTCCTCCCTGCACTCTTCCTCGCGCTCGCCCTGTCGGCCCTGGCCGTCGCGTGCGGCGACGACGCCATCGAGCAGGTCACAGCCGCGCCACCGACGAGCGATCCGTCGGGCTCGGCCTCGTCACCCCCGATCGCCATCGGCGATGGCACCATCCCGGGCGCGGGCGGAGACGCCGCCGCGATTCGCAGCCGCACCGACCTGATCGCGGCGCGTGCCTTCGCGCCCGACTCGGTGGTCGTCGATCCGGCCAACAACCAACGGCTATTGATCCGATTCTGGGGCGGGGTCGAGCCGTGTTACGGCGTCGAGGTCCGCGTCGTCGAATCCGCCACCGACGTGAAAGTGACCGTGCTCGGCGGCACGCCACCCG
>JBDSMH010000117.1:0-5657 GCA_039915945.1 Acidimicrobiales bacterium
ACAGCTTGGCCTTCGTCGCGGACTCGTTGAACGAGCAGACGGCGACCATGAACGGTGAGACGGGCGTTACGGTGAGACACCGAAGACCTCCTGGATTGTGAAGCGGCAAACTCCACAACACCCCGAGGTCTTCACTCATGTCAACCCGTCACCAACCTCCTGGCCGGGTACAACTAGCGGTGTTGTTCCAGGACTTCGTGCACTATGAGATGAGCATTCGAGACAACGTCGAACTCGGTCACGTTGCCGACGCGGCGGAGCTCGAATCGGTGGCGGCGGCCAGCGGCGCCCTGGGGTTTGTCAACCGCTTGCCGGGCGGTTGGTCGACGCCGTTGGCCTCGCATCTCGAAAGCGGCGCCGATCTCTCTGGTGGCGAATGGCAACGACTTGCGTTGGCGCGCGCGCTGTCCGCCATCGAACGCGGCGCGCGGGTGTTGGTGCTCGACGAGCCGGCCGCCAGCCTCGACGTACGCGCAGAATCCGAGCTCAACGAGCGCCTCGTGCAGTTCGCTCACGCCACCCCGCAGCGCTCGTCGCTCGTCGTGCTGCTGGTATCGCATCGCCTGTCGACCGTGCGCCGCGCCGACCGCATCATCGTCCTCGACGACGGTGGCGTGGTGGAGGACGGGACACACGACGAACTCATCGGCCGAGGCGGGCACTACGCCGCGCTGTTCGACGCGCAGGCCGCGCGGTATCGCGCCGACGCCGCCTCGGAGGCGCTCCCATGACTGGCGCAGGTACTTGGCGGCCGCGACGGCTGATGGTCGGCGTCGCGTTCCGAGCCGATCCCTGGCGCACGGTCCTCACACTGCTGCCGATCTCGGCGCTCAGCTTCACCGGGTCGCTCATCGCCTTGCGGTTGCTGATCAATGCGATGAGCGGTGGCAACCGCAGCAACGTTGTCGCTGCCGCGCTCTTGTTCATCGCGTCGACGTGGGCCGCGATCGCCGCTGGATTCGGCCAGATGAAGATCCGCATGCGGTTGAACGAGAGCGTCGGCTTCGCGATCGACCGCCGCATCATCGATCTCGCGGCGGGGATTCCCGATCTGGAGCCCTTCGAACGCCCCGACTTTCTCGATCGGCTCGAGTATCTGCGAACCCAACGAACTGCGCTGCAGGACACCGTCGGAAGCCTCGCGTGGGTCATCTACGGCATCGCGGGGATGCTGACGTTCGTCGCGCTGTTGGTGTCGACGCATCCAGTGCTCATCGTCGTCGCTTTCGGCGGCATCCCGGCCAGCATCACCAACAAACGCGCCCAGCGTCAGGTGGACAACGCGGTGGGCGCCGCATCGCAGACCTACCGCCAAGCGCTGCACGTGTTCGATCTCACGACGACGCCTGCTCCCGCGGGCGAAGTGCGCGTGTTCGGTGCGGGCCCGTGGCTCGCCGGCCGGTACCACGACCTGAGCGCAGAGGCCGAGCGAGGAATCCTGGTCGCGGACATCAAAGCCACCGCTCTGCGTACCGCCACCGGCCTCATCGCGGTCGGTTCGTATGGGGGTGCGATGGTCCTCACGCTGTGGCTGCTGCGCACCGACCGGATCTCCGGCGGTGAGGTATTCGTGGTGGCGTTCGCGGCGGCGGCACTGCTCGACCGGCTGGCCCAGGGCGTGGGCGGCTGGGGCAACATCCGACCGGGGCTCAACGCCGCCGATCGACTGCAATGGCTGATCGACTACAGCGCGGACAAGCGGCGGGCCGAACCAGAACTGACGGTACCGAGCACGCGCACCGAAGGTCTCGAATTGCGCAACGTGTCGTACCGCTATCACGGTGCCGACGACGACGCGTTGCGCAACGTCTCCGTCAAGATTCCGTGGGGATCCGTGGTCGGCCTCGTCGGCGAAAATGGGGCGGGGAAGACCACTCTGATCAAGCTCCTCCATGGCCTTGATCATCCGAGCACTGGCGCGGTATTGATCGACGGTATCGATCTCGTGACCATCGACCGAGCGACATGGCAGACCCAAACGTCGGCGTGCTTCCAAGACCATCTCCGTCTGCACCTCACCGCCCGCGAATCGATCGGCGTGAGCTGTATCGACGCGATGGACGACGACGAACTCCTGCGCGACGCGCTGCGTCAGGCCGCGGCGGAGGACGTACTCGCCGCGCTGCCCGACGGCCTCGACACCATGCTCGGCACCACGCAGGGCGGCATCAACTTGTCGGGTGGCCAATGGCAAAAGCTTTCCATCAGTCGCGCCCTGCTGCGGCCAAAGCCGGCGCTGCTCGTGCTCGACGAACCGTCGTCAGCACTCGATCCGCTGGCAGAACAGCAACTGTTCGAGCGCTACGAAGACATCACTCGCACCAACGGACGCGACGACGGCACGATCACCGTCATCATCGCCCACCGGTTTTCGAGTGTTCGCATCGCCGATCTCATCGTCGTGATGCACGAAGGCCGCATGCTCGACGTGGGCACCCACGCCGAACTGATGGACCGCTGCAACCACTACGCCGAGCTCTACCAACTTCAGGCCGCTCTCTACGACTGACCTCGCGGCGCGGGCGGGTGTTCCGGCGCTGGGGTTCTCGGCGCCTATTGCGTGAATGGAACCAACTGGGGCGCGAAGGCGCAGTCGCCAGTCGGATGGTCGGCCTGTTCGATTTGGGAGAAGACCTCGATCCCGTTAGCGATGCGGGCAATGCGTATACGCGAGCAGCGGTTCTCGAATCGCGGCGATCCGCCGAGAATCGACGTGTACTGCGTGTCTGCCACGTTTGTGGTGAAGTCGTTGCGAATCATCCCACGCGTGGCGTTGTCGAGACGGTCGACGCGAACCGGGCGACGCAGCTGCGTCTTGCAGAGGTTGATGACGATGGTTCGAAGGTAGGCCGCGTGGTTGTCCGCGCGGTCCCAGTGTTCGTGGAGCCGGATGAAGGCCTCCTGCACGACCTCCTCCGCCACGGCGTTCGACCCCGTGATCAGATGCGCCAGGCGAACCATCGAGAGTCGCTGCGCGCGAAAGAGCGTGTCGAAGTTCGCAGGAGGGCATGGTGCGCTGTCGCTCGTTCGGCTCAACTCCTGTCGCACGACGTCTCCGCCTCGTTCACATCGACATGACTATTGGGGAGCCGATTCGGTTCCCTTCCACCGCAATAATCTGCCTCATATACCTGCTGCTCGCCGTTCGACACGCGCAGCTGCGCTTGGCATTGTGAGGGGGCCCAATGTTCGAGGGGGTGTCCGTGATCAGACCGATGCACGACGGTGACTCCGAATGGGCAGCCGGCCTCATGGCCGAACGGCGAGCCGAGTATGCGGTGTACTCGCCGGTCTTCTGGCGACCGCAGGCAGGTATCGAGCCGGCGCATGCCCGGTTTCTCGGATCGCAGATCGGCGATCCAGCAGTGATAGCGGTGCGCCGCGATGATGGCTTCGCCATTGCCGCGCGCACCGGCGACCAGTATTACGTCGACGACTTCGCGGTTCTCGACGGCCGATGGCAAGACGTCGGAGCCGAGCTGCTGTCCGAGATATGGCGGCAGGCCGCGGCGTTCGGTGCGCACGAGTTGCGCGTCGTCACCGCCCGACTCGATCAACCGAAGGTGGCGATGCTCAATGCGATTGGGTTTCGACTGTCGCAACAATGGTGGGTGAAGCCCCTGCGGCACACGTCGAGAGAACCGGCGGCCGACGGAGTGCTCGTCGGCGATGGCTACCGCGTGATCCGCACGGTTGCGCCGCCCGTCTATGACCCTGGGGGTCCGGTGGGGATGGTTCAGCACTTCGCCGACGCCGTGTCCCTTCACGACGCCGAACGAGTCGCGACGGACGACGGCCTCGTGCTACTCATTGCACCGCTCGATGCCACCGACCCGAAGAACGAGGCAGCCGACGAGTGCGGCTTCACGGTGGCTTCGCAGTTCTACGTCGGCGTGCCGCGCTGACATTCTCTTGCGATGGCGTCTTGGAGCGCGCGGAGTTCGTCCGCAGTCCTGCGCATGGAGTGCCGCCGCGGATCGATCGGCCCGCCGACGAACGGGTCGTCGAGGGAACGCGGGAAGAGGTGGAGATGCAGATGCGGCAGCGTGTTGCCGTGGATCTCGTAGTTCATCTTGATCGGTTGAGCAACGGATGCGACGGCCCGAGCGATCATCATGGCCTCGTTCCAGAACGCAGCCTGTCGACCGGGCGACATCTCGTATGGCTCGAGCACATGATCGCGGGCCACCACGCATACGTAGTGCCGCAGCGGCGCGTCCGGATCTGCGGTTGCCCAGCACGTGCTCAGCTCACGATGATGTTCAGAGTGGCACCCGATATGCAGATGATGCAGCCCTCTGCAGTCTGTCGTCGCGCCCACTCGTCAGGGTCGGCCCACACCACGCCGCCGGTCGGTCCGAGGTCGACGGGCTCGTTCAACGACTGTCTGCCGGTGCGTGGGCGTTCGTCGATGTTGGCCGCACGCCTAGGACAGTGCTGCGACGGTCTTGGGCTTCCAGCCCTCTGGCTTGTCGCACGCCACGGTGCCCATGTCCGCCGGGATGGTGATCTCGAGGCCGGCGATGTCGTCGGACGTGCGTAACTCGTTGTGCTTGACGCCGCCGGGTACGAACAAGATGTCGCCCCCCTCGAGTCGCACCTCGGTGCCATCTTCGAATTGCAGTTCGATCCATCCCTTGGTGATGAAGCCGATCTGCATCTCGCATTCGTGGTAGTGCCAGCCGGTCTCGGTCACCATGGCGCCGGTGGCCGTCGACAGCGTGGCGCGAACCCGGCCGCCGCTCGCCTCCGCGAGGCCGGCGTCGAGGTACTGGAGCCAGTCTCGGCGGCCTTGCACGAACTGCGAGTTCTCCTTGGTGGCGAACCGCGGCGCCATCGGCGTCAGCGGCAACTTCGCGCTGGCGAGATCGGCCGCTCGTACGACGTGAACGGTTTCCGGCGTTACGGATTCCTTGGCGTTCATGGTCCCCCCGACTTGTCGCCGTTGACGGTCCCAACGGTAGTCGATGCCCTCGCCGGGTCGGCTCAGAGATGTATTGACGACACGAACAACTGTTCGATAGCATGCCTCGGCATGGACAACCTCGAATCCCTCAAGGGCGAGCTCGAGCGGGAACGCCGATCGCTCGCGATGCTGCCGCCGACATCGCCGATCTCGCGTGAAAAAGCGATCGACCTGATCCGCCGATGCCAAGCGGCCATTGCTGCTGCACAAGGCCGCATCGGCTAGCCGACTCACCGGCGGAACGATCATGCGTGAAGCGGTGTACTTCGCCTCTACCCGCAACATGGTCGGTTGTTATTGAAGGCGGGTCAGGCGCGGCGAAGAGGCGCCCACCGCGACCAGCTGGGCATTGAACATCCGATAGGTCGCCCAGCTGACGAAGCCGAGCTCGAAGCTCAGGCCCAAGCCGACCAACAAGCTCGGAAGCCGCCAGAACGCGTTGTCCGTCAGTAGATAAATCGCGAGCAGGGCCGCTCCGACAGGTACCCCGATCAAGAGCATCCGGATGACGCGGTCCCACTTGGCCACGAAGAGCGCCGATGTGGCCCAAACACACAAGCCGCGCCCGAGCACGACCCACGCCACGAGCCGAACGACCTGCCCGACCACCAACGGAGCGTCCACCAAGAGCAGCCGATGATCCGGGTACGAAAGCGTGGCGATGGCGCCCGCGGCCAAGACCGCAACCGAG
>JBDSMH010000139.1:0-13899 GCA_039915945.1 Acidimicrobiales bacterium
AGTGGGGCCTCGCGGGAGACGCACAGATCTACCGACATCGTTCCGGAACCGACCGATCGTTCGACGGGCGATGGCACGCCGAACCGTCGGGCACCGCCGCATTCGCCACGCGACTGCTGGTGCGACGGCCCGCCGACCCCGCCCGGTTCAACGGCACGGTCGTCTTGTTCTGGAACAACGTGTCGCTCGGTTTCGACCTGCTCGCCGGTGAGAGCCCCGAGATCTACGACGGTGGGTTCGCATTCGTCGGCGTCAGCGCGCAGCGCATCGGCGTGCACGGCTATCCGGGCGGCGCGTCCCCCGGGCTCGCCATCTGGGATCCGTCGCGCTACGGCACGCTGTCGATACCGAGCGACAGTGCGGCGTACGACATCTTCACTCAGGCCGCGGCGTTCGTCGGACGCGACCGACCGCGCGGGTCGAGCGACCCGCTCGACGGCCTCGATGTGCACCACACCGTGGCGTTGGGCGCATCACAGTCCGCCAACTGGTTGGCGACCTATCTGAATGCCGTACAGCCACTCTCGAGTGCGATCGACGGATTCATCCTCGACATCTACTTCGGTAACGGCAGCCCGCTCGAGACGTCGCCGTCGGCCGCGAGTCGCCTCGCGACACCGGCGGCGATCCCCGACGCGGTCGCCAAGATGCCGCCCGGCGCACACCGGTTGCGCGACGACCTCGGCGTGCCCGTATTCGTACTGAACAGCGAGACCGAGGCCACTGGGTACTACCCGGTTCGCCAACCCGACACCGACCATTTCCGCCACTGGGAAGTCGCCGGGCACGCGCACGGGTCGCGGCGCCGCGGCACGGACCGCCTCCCCTCGAACTGGCCGCGCGACCTCGGTACCGAAGACAGCCCGATGGGCACACCGGCCGATGCCAACATCTTGAACATGGAGCCGGTGCGTTCGGCGGCCCTCCAGCATTTCCAACGCTGGCTGACCGACGGCACGGCTCCGCCGCGGCAGCCGCCCATCGAGTTCGATGTCGAAGCGCGCGGGCCGGTCATCCGGCGCGACCATCTCGGTATCGCGCTCGGCGGCGTGCGTCTTCCCGAGGTCGACGTGCCAACGGCGTGTCACCGCGGCCTGGCGCGCGACGGCACGCTGGTCCTCACGGGTTCGACCACGCCGTTCTCCGACGAGATGTTGCACGCGCTCTACCCCACACGCGCGGTGTACCGCGACCGATACACACAGGCAGTCGCGGCCGCGGTCGAAGCGGGCGTGGTGCTCGCGCCCGACGCGGACCGGATGATTGCTGCGCTCGGTTGACACCGCGCGCACGGTGCTCGCTATGCGAACGTCCACCCGCTGCCGTCGTGAACGATATGGGCCGCAGTTGGTGGCGGAAAGTGGGTGCCGATCACGAGGATGGGCCCGCCGCCGGCCATCGTGATGAGCCGTTCCCGTGAACGAACTGCCTCGTCGTGGTCGGTGTCGGCCAGCGAAGACCAATCGGGCCGCGCGAACTGAACCGGCGAATGCACCATGTCGCCGGTGATGACCGCCGACTCGCCCCGCGACGTGATGTGCACGCTCACGTGGCCCGGCGTGTGACCCGGCGTCGGCAGCAGCGCCACACTCGGGCTGATCCGGTGGTCGGTTGCAACCGCCTCGACGAGGCCGGCATCGATGACGGGTTGTACCGACATGGCGAACGGTTTGTACCGCTCCCCGCGTTCACTCCAGTACGCGAGATCGAGTTGCGACATCACGTAGCGAGCGCGTGGGAACGTCGGCACCCACCGCCCCCCGACGAGTTGGGTATTCCATCCGACGTGGTCGACATGCAGATGGGTACAGACCACATAGTCGACCTCCTCGGGCGCGAAACCCGCGGCGACGAGGTCATCGACGAATGGGGTGTCGAGGCCGTTGAACTCGGTCATCTTCGGCCCGAAGTCCTTGTTGTTACCGATGCACGTGTCGACGACCATGCGCAGGCCGTCGACCGCCACCAACAGGGCCTGGACCACCATACGAAATTGACCGTCGTCGGTCAGGTACGGCGCCAACCAGTCGCGATACCGATCGAGCACGGTCGAGGGCTGCCGGATGAACGTCTCACACGAGGCGATGAGCTCTGTTTCGGCGACCACCGAAATCACCGCGTCGCCGACTTTCCAACTCAGTGACATGGCGCGAGCGTATGCAGGTCCGCAAGTGCATTCCAGAGGAGCCGAAATGGCAGCCGAGCCTTCCGCGGTAACCGACGCCGAACTGGTCGAGCGCTTACCGCGCGCTCGCATCGACCATGACAACCGGCAGTTCTACGCAGGGTGGTTGCAACGACGACTGCTCGTCAACCGCTGCAACGCCTGCCATCAATGGCACCACCCGCCCAAGCCCGTCTGTCCGAACTGTTGGTCGCGAGATCTGGAGGCGACCGAAGTGAGTGGTCGCGGCACCATCCACCTGTTGATGTTGCTGCACCAGGGACCGCCGGCGCCCGGAGTCGACTACAGCGCCGGACCGCACCCGGTTGCCACCGTCGAGCTCGCCGAACAACCCGCGCTGCGCTTCACGACAACCGTCGTCGACTGCGCCGTCGACGACCTGGCGATCGGTCTGCCCGTCGAACTCACGTGGATCGATCGCGATGGCGTCCCGTTCCCCGCGTTTCGGCTCGCCGACGAGGCCACTCGAGGGGCGGCGTCATGAGCCGCTATCCCGCCAAGGATCAGGTCGCGATCGTCGGCATCGGATCCACCGGCTTCAGTCGCGACGCGGGGCGTTCCTCGGCCGGGCTGGCCGCCGACGCCTCGATTGCCGCCATCCGCGACGCCGGCCTGGAGCGCGACGACATCGACGGCGTCGTGGTGTCGGGCGAACCGGGCGCACCGGCGCCGCACCAACTCGCCGGGATCCTCGGCATCCCCACGATCACCCATCACACCCGTCCGACACCGGTCGCCGGTTTTTCACTCATGGATGCGGTCAACGCGGTCTACGCCGGAGCGTGCGATACCGCGCTCGTCTGCGCGTCGATGATGCGCAGCCCCGGTTCGTCGCGCTCCGGCACCGGCGATCCGCTGCGACGCAACCTCGTCATGGGCACGCCTTCGTATCCCGAGAACGCGGCAATGGCCGCGGCCTACGCCGCCTGGGCAAGTCGCTACATCTACGAATACGACAGTCGTCGAGAAGACTTCGGCCTCGTCGCCATCAACGGCCGCACCAACGCTGCCGACAACCCTCTCGCGGCCATGCGCACGCCGTTGACCATGAGCGACTACCTCGCGGCCCGCATGATCCGTGAGCCGCTGTGCCTGTTCGACATGGACGTCCCGGTCGACGGCGCGGACGCGTTCGTCGTGACCACCGTCGAACGAGCGCGCCGCCTACCGCATACTCCGGTACTCGTACACGCGGCCACCGCCGGACTCGTCGGCACGAATGACGAGGATCAGTTGCCCAGCTTGCGCCGCCACGGCCAACACGTCGTCGTCGAACGACTCAAAGCGACCAGCGACATCTGGATCGACGACATCGACGTGTATCTCCCCTATGACGGATTCACGATCATCACGCTCGGGTGGATCGAGAATGCCGGATGGTGCGCACCGGGACAGGCCGGACGGTTCCTCGAAGAGCACTGGGACAAAAAGCACAACCGCGTGCTCATCGACGGTCGCGTCCCCATCAACCCGCACGGCGGTTCACTGTCCGAAGGCGCCACTCGCGGCAGCGGTCACCTGCGCGAGGCAGTCGTACAGCTACGGGGCGAGGCCGGCGATCGCCAGGTACCCGGCGCCCGCACCGCGCTGGTGACACCGGGCGGGTTCTTCTTCAATTCGCAAGGGTTCGTGCTGCGAAGCTGACCAACGACTCAGTGCGCGGCTTTGGCCGGCAGCTTCAATGGAGCGAAGTCGGCCACACGAAGGAAGTCGCCGACCGTCGTGCCCGTTGCTTCGCCGTCGGGGTTGCGCGGGCCGCGTCCCTCGACGAGGTCGTCGATATCCAAGGTGCGCAGGTCGTAGCTGAACCGCGTCACGCCGGAAATGTTGGGAGCGGTGGAGTGTAGGTGACACGTCGAGAACAACATGATGTCCCCGGCGTTTCCGGCGATGCGTACTTCGAGCGAGGGATCGATCGGCTCGAGCGGCAACGGATGCGGACGGCTCTCGACGCCGACGTTGGTCGCCGCCTTGAACCTCTGCTCGCTGACCCAGCGGTCGTAGTCGAAGCCCGACGACGAGTTGCGCACGGCGCGGTCCCAATAGCCGACCCACATCGACATGACGTTGTCGGCGACACAGTCAAAGACAGGTACCCAGTAGTTGACCAACACCTTCGGATGCGCGTACCAGGTGTCGCGATGGGCCTTGTAGGCGTAGGACACGCCCGACGTGAGATACGCATCTGACGGCACTACCCGTAGCCGCGGCAAGTCGAAGTAGGTGCGCTCCGGATCGTGCCCCATGGAGGTCACCAGATCGCGGACAAGTTCTTTGGTTCGATCGTCGTTGGTGAACTGCGACTTGAGGGGGCCCACGCGAGCCACAAAGTCATCGAGAGGCAAGCCGAACTGCGCCCGCTGCGGGTCCAGACTGCCGAATGCCTCGCCGATCAGCGAGCGAGCCCAGTCGACGATCGCTCGCGACTGTGGCACTCGAGTACACATGTGGATATCGCCCGCGTAGATCCCTGCTCGTCGTGTCGGCTCGTCCAAAACCCGATCAACGTAGACAGTGACCATGAAGAGGAATCATAGAAACAGCAGAGAAGGAACGGAAGCGTTCCGCACTACTTCGGGCTGGAATGCCCAGGTGAGTTGGTTCAGCCGAGTGCCGGCGCCGCGCCGAGCAGGTCGTTCACCGAGATGATCTGCGCGTCGAGCCCGAGACCTTCAACCGTTCGGGTGATTTCGGGGACATACACGGGGTTCATCACGACTAGTTGAAGCGAGGAATAGCCGACCAGTTGCTCTGGACCGACCACCGCGTGACCCGTACCCACGAGGAATTTGCCTTGCTTGTTCGGATTGACGTCAACGGCCAGCTCCACCAGGTGCCCGACCTCGAGGCTGGTCAAGAACGAAACGGCCTTGGCACCGCCGCCCCAAAGGACCACGGTCTTGCCGTCGCTGACGAACCGCTCGAGGTTGGCCCGGCACACCGAAGTGATCGAGCGATAGCGGTCGACGAAACGCCCGGCGAGCGCCACGACGGGCCCGACCGAACTGCACACGGCCGGCATCGGTTCGGCGTTCTCGGCGGCGCGAGGGCGCGCTTCGAGCACGAGGTACTGGCCGTCGTAGACGCGCCGGACTGCGAGGACGTCGAAACCCGCTCGCTCGAAGGCGTACCGCAGCGTGTCGGCAGTGAAATAGGAACAGTGCTCGTAGAACACGTCCCAAAAAGCGACCTCGTCGAGCACCCGTTCTACATCGGGCACCTCGAAGAGCACGATCGGCGGGGTGCTGCGGGCGACTGCCCAACAGTGCAGCATCGACAAGAATTCGTGCACGGCGGGTATGTGTTCGAGCGTGTGCCGGCAGACCAGTGCGTCCGCGTCGAGGCCGATCTGCTCGTCGCCGAAAAGCTCGGTGATCAGCGTGAGTTTGGAAGCGGCGTGCGCCTCGAAACGCTCGAGGTGGACTGCCGGGTCATAGCCGATGCCCGTGTTCTCGCCGATCTCGCACATCAACGACAAGAACTCGGCCTTGCCGCAGCCGACCTCGAGCACCGTCTGATTGCGAATGCCGTAGTGCTCGATCCACTCGCCGGCCAGCGCCTCGGCGTACCGCACGAAGTGGGGCGAGAACGCTTGTGTCTCTTCGATACGACCGGAGTACTCGACAAGTTGCTGATCGAAGTCGGCGTTGAAGATGAACCCGCAGCCGTGACAGAGCGTGAGCCGGAATTCGCCCACGGGCCACCCGAGCGCAGCGGCGGGATCGTCACACAAGATGGCGTTGTTGGTCGGCACCGACGAATGGTGCAGTAGCTGCGCAGTGTCAGTGCCGGCGCAGACCGGGCAAACGGCAATCGTGGCAGACACGTGTTCGAATGTACCGAGGTGCGTCGTCATGTGAAACAGGTCATTCAGCAGGGGCTCAAGTGACTCAGACCGGGTCGCCGACACGGGGGGACCAACACGCTTCGTGCAGGCCGAGGTGATCGCACCACGGGCAATCGATCGAGGAGGCCAGTGCGGACGCATCGGCGACGACGCTCCACGCCAACCTGACGTCACCGTCTTTGACGTGCGCGATGACCTGATCGAGCAGCATCGTCTGGTACAGCGCTCCATAGGATAAACGCGGCAGTCGCATCACCACGTCAGAGCCGTCGCTGACTTCGAAGTGACCGCTCACGGGGTGACTGACCTTCCGCTCGGGGTCGAAGGCGACAGCCACGACCGAGTCCAATAAAATAACTGTCTGGAGTAACCCTACCATTACGTAAGGGTTGATTCCATGGCAGAGGCGTTGAACATGACTGAAAGTGTCTCAAATAGTACCTCCGACCTACGAGGGCGGGTCAGGGCGCTGGGAGCCGAGCCTCTGCTGCAGATCGGCGCGGTGGCGCAGATCGTCGAACTCTCGCTGCGCACCGTGCGCCATTACGAAGATGCCGGGCTGGTACGCCCCGTGGCCCGAACTGCCGGCGGCTTTCGGCTCTACGACCAAGACACGGTCGACCGCCTCCTACTCATCAAACACATGAAGCCACTCGGGTTCACGCTCGAGGAGATGCGACTGCTCATCGAGACCCATGCGCGCCTCGCCGACCCCACGCTCGACGCCGCGGAACGCGACGACCTCGTCGAGCGAATTGCCCTCTTCTCTGCCGCGGCAACCGAAAAAGTGCGGGCGCTACGCGAGCAACTTGCCACCGCCGAAGCATTCGCAGCGAACCTGCAAGACGACGCCCTCGAAATCTGAGCGCGGCGAAACGAACACCGCGATCAGAGTGCGTCGCCCATCCGGGCGAAGCAGTGGTGCATGGTCGACCCCATGAATGCGACGCGCAACTCTTCGTCGAGGTCGTCGAGACCCGGACGATAGAGCTCGACCGGATCGGCATTGCCCTCTTGATGCGGAAAATCCGACGAGAAGACACACATCTCGGGCAACTGCGCGAGCACGTCGAGCGCGTCGCTGTCGCCGAATCCGGGTAGCGGCGTTATACGCACGTTGCGCCGCAACATGTCACCGCCGGAGCGTTCCCACGGCCATTCGCCCAACGCCGCCGACGAACGCGATTGACGGTCGAGCATCTCGACGAACCACGGCACCCAACCGACGCGCATCTCCTCGAGCATCACCGTGACGTCAGGGTGGCGCGCGAATACACCGCCGTAGAGCAGACCCGACAACAGGTTCTGTGCAGCATGCACGCGTTGCGTGTTCGCCAAACGCACGAGGCCAGCCACGCCGGCGCCGCCCTCGAGATCCCAACCGATGTCGGCCCAACCGCTGAAGTCGGCCGCGGTGTTGCCCACGTGGATGACCGCGACCATCCCGAGTCGCGTCGCCGCCGCCCACACGCGATCCCACGCGGGATGCCCGGGCGACATGCCGCCTCCGGGCCGCCCCTTGTCGGTGTAGAGGAAGAACGCACGCGCTCCCAGCGAACGCGCTCGTTCGAGCTCGATGACAGCAGCATCGAGATCGGCGAAATCGATCACCGCAACCGCGTGCAGCCGATCTGCGTGATCAGATAACTGCTCGCACAGGTAGCTGTTGCAGCGCTGCGCTCCCCGAGCGCGATCGGGCCCGATGAAGTCGAGTTGTTGCCAATAGCCGCCCGGGTTCACAAGGCAGTGGTCGATACCGATGCGATCCATCCACGCGACCCGCTCGCCCGCGGACGAGTCGTGGAGTGGATGCAGGATCACCGGTCCGCCGCGCTGCTTCGCGATCGCGACGAGACCGGGAAGGAGCTCGGGCGCAGACGGGCGGGCCGACTCCGGCAACGCCCGCAACAGGTCGCCCGCAATGCCGAACGCCAACAACGCCATGCCCGACGGCAGTTGCTCCAACCAGGGCTCGAGCGGGTGCTCGCCACGGGCGTGCGTCCGAGACTCCCAATGCGTGTCGACATCGATGATCATGGCGGGCCCACTCCCCTCTGTAGGTCGGCGGCTACTCGTCGAAGATCTTGAGCGCAGGATATTCGTCGAGCGTGTAGTCGTTGGTGAGGTCACTGGTCAGCTGGGGCGCGGCTGCGTCGAGCGCATCGAGGTCCCATCCTCCAGCGGCGTAGATGACCCGCTCGTCTTCGGGCTCGCTGTAGCGCGCCACGAAGTCGCCGTAGACGTGGAACGTGCGACCATTGACATTGCTGGCGGCGTCGGTGCAGAGCCACACCACGAAGGGCGACACTTTGCGCGGCGCTCGGGCGTCGGGGTCGAACGATGCGTTGGCGGTCGTGGCGGGAACACCTTTGGGCCGCATCGTGATGTTCATCAGATCGGCCCAGCGCGCGGTCAGCTCGTGGTAGGAGTTCAACGCGGTGTGCGATGCCGCGGCCGGGCGGATGGCGTTGCACCGCACGCCGAAACGGCCCAGTTCGCGCGCGGCCGTACGCGTCAGACCGATCAACGCTTCTTTCGCAGCGGCGTACACGCTGTTGGACGGATGGCCGAAGCCGGAGCCCGAGCTGGTGTTGATGACCACGCCGCTGCCTTGGCGACACATGTACGGCGCCGCGTACTTGATCATCGCGAAGTAGCCCTTGAAGTTGGCGTCCACCGTCTTGTCGAACTGCTTCTCGCTGAATCGCCACATGTCGTTGATGCCGCCGGCAGTGGCGTTGTTGACCAAGATGTCGACCGTGCCGAAAGCGTCGACCGCCTGTTGCACGATTGCCTCGGCTCCGGCGAACGTGGCTGCACTGGCCGAGCTGGCGATGGCGTCCCCGCCGAACTGCTGTATCTCCTCTACGACGCGCTCGGCGCTCGCCTTTTGACCATCGCCGACGGCGGCAACGCCCAAGTCGTTGACGACAACGCGCGCGCCTTCCTTTGCGAACAACAGCGAATGCTCGCGTCCGATGCTGCCGGCACCGCCAGTCACGATCACTACCTTGCCGGCCAACCGCTGCCCCATGAGATCAGTACCCCCGGGGACACACTAGTTTCCCACTCTGGGGGGCCGCTCGGGCATGCATCCCGCTCTGGGGGGCCGCTCGGGCCCCGCTTCTTCAAGCGCTACGGAGGATTCGATGGCCAGATGCCGCGCGGGAGTCTTCAACGGAGACGGCACGTTCGACGTGCGCGAGTTCGCCATGCCGGTACCACCGCCGGGTGGCGCAGTCCTCGCGGTGGAAGCAGTAGGCCTGTGCGCAAGCGATGTCGCGCAGCTGCATGGGCACAAGCACGTTCCCGGCGAAGTGAGTCCACTGGTACCGGGCCACGAAATAGTGGGGCGCATCTACGAGCTTGCTCCCGACTCGCAACTCGGTGTCGCGGTGGGTGCGCGCGTCGGCGTCGACCTCGTGCGGCGCTGCGGTACGTGCGACGTGTGCGCCGCCGGTTCTCCGTTCTGCCCAAAGATGCAGTTGTACGGCTACACCCAAGGCCTCGACGTGCGCAGTGGCCTGCACGGTGGGTACGGCGAGTTCATGGAGATCATGCCCAACACGAATCTCGTGCCTCTCACCGACAGCGTCAGCGCGCAAGAGCTGTCGCTGTTCGAACCGTTGGCCAACGTCGTCAACTGGTTTGGCGGCGTGCGATTGCAGCCCGGAGAATCCGTCGTCATCCAAGGCCCCGGCCACATGGGACTCATTTGCGCGGCCTACGCCAAGATGCTCGGCGCCGGCACGGTGATCGTCACCGGACGCAGCAACGACTCGTTGCGGCTCGAAGCCGCGCATCGCATCGGGGCGGACCACACCATCGACGTCGACCGCGAGTCACCGATGGAACGGGTGGCCCAGATCACCGGCGGCACCATGGCCGACGTCACCGTCGATCTCACCGACGCGGCGGCGCCCGTCGGTGCCTGCCTCGAGTTGGTGCGCCAGGGTGGGCGAGTTCTGTGGGCGGGCCTGAAGAACATGACGCCGGTGACGATGATCTCCGACCTCGTACCGCTCAAGGGCCTCACCGTTGTCGGCGGCGCGGGTTCGACCGCGCAGTCGATGCGCAAGACCGGCGAAGTGCTCAACTCGGGGGCATATCCGACCAGAGCGTTGCTGGGAGAGGTGTTCACCCTCGACAGCCTCGATCGAGCCATGGCCTTGCTCACACGATCGGATCCGACGCACGATGCCGTTCGCGTCAGCTTGGTGCACGGGCAAACCGTCAACTAGGGAATCACCCGATGACCGCAACATTCCGTCAACTCGCCGATGTTACTTGCCCTGTGATCGACGCGGACGCACACGTGAACGAACCCCCCGACCTCTGGCAATCACGCGTCGCGCCTCACCTGCGTGAACGTGCGCCGAAGCTACTGCACGCCGACTTCGGCGACGTGTGGTCCTTCGACGGCGGCAAACGCACGTGGAACCTCGGGCTCACGGCGACCGCCGGCCTCGACTACACGCAGTTCGCCCCCAAAGGCGCGCGCTACTCAGAGATACGGCCCGCGAGCTTTGATCCCAAGGCGCGTCTCATCGAAATGGACATCGACGGTATCGACGCGCAGGTGTTGTATCCGAGCGTCACACTCACCGGAGCCAAGAGCTACAGCGGTGATCGTGAACTGCAACTCGCGTGCGTGCGCGCCTACAACGACTGGATGGCCGAGTTCTGTGCCGACTCGGGCGGCCGACTCGTCGCGCAGGCAGTGATGCCGGCGACCAACGCCGCCGACGCTGCCGCCGAATTGCGCCACGCGCTTGACACTGGCCATCGCGGTGTGATCCTCTCCGCCTTCCCCAACGGCGGCTTCACCCTCGATCCCACCGACGACGAGTTCTTCGGGCTCGCGCAAGAAGCGCTCGTTCCCCTTGCGGTACACACCGGCAGCTTCCTTCCCAACAATCCCGAAGGGATGTGGGCCGACCTCGACGGCATGGGTGTGCTCGCCATGGGTTCGACGGCCAAGGCCGGCGTGCAGTCGATGCCGGTGGCGGCCATGTTGGTTTTCTCCGGCGTGCTCGAACGCTTTCCCGGGCTGCGCTTCGTGCTCGTCGAGTCCAACATCGGTTGGATACCGACGCTGCTCGAACAGATGGACGACAGCTTCATGCGCTTCCGCTTCTACACGGGCGCGGTCGACAAGATGCGCCGGCTGCCGAGCGAAGTGTTCCGTACCAGCATCTGGGCCACGTTCGTCAATGACCGGTCAGGCGTCGAGCAACGAGATCGTCTCAACCTCGATCACGTGTGTTGGTCCACCGACTATCCGCACTCGATCTGCGAATGGCCCAATTCGCGGCGCGTGTTCGAGTCCGTGTTCCAAGGGGTGGCCCTCGATTCGGTCGAGAAGATGGTCTATTCCAACGCCCGCGATCTGTACTCGATCGAACTCCCGCCCCGTGCGGTCCGATCGTGACCTCGGCGCGCGATAGCGAGCTACTCGAAAGGGCCGCGATTCGCGAAACCCTGTTGCGCTATGCGGCAGGCATCGACCGGCGTGACTGGGACTTGATGTTGTCGTGCTTCACCGAAGATGTGTCGGCCAACTTCCAGGGCAACGACCTCGGGCGCGGCCGAGACAAGATCCTCGCCTACATCAACACCGCCGCGTCTGACCTGCGCATCGTGTCGTCGATCCACATGCTCGCCAACATGTACATCGAGCTCGACGGCGCCCAGGCCACGGCCGACACCTACGGCATCGGCTATCTCGTGTTCGATGGCGGCGCCGGCCCGACTCTGCGCACGCGGCACTTGCACTACATCGACGATCTCGTGCGCGTCGACGATGGGTCGTGGCTCATTGCCAAACGCGTGCTGACCAACGACTGGGAGCGGCTCACACCCGTCGATCCCCTATGACGCAGGGCGGGGTTCGCAACTGCAGCCCTATCCGCACGCCACGCCGTACCCCGGTTACTGTTCATCGGTTCCCTTTCCCGCCCTTGACCAGCATCAACGCGCGTCGCTGGCCGAGCGTGACACGACGGTGACACGCGAGGTGCCGAGCAAACCGTCAACCGCTGCGCGCGTGCGGTCCTCGTCGTCGGGCCAAAGATGGCTGTACGTATCAAGCGTCTCGGTAGCGGTCGCGTGCCCGAGGCGAGCCTGCACCACCTTCACCGAACACCCAGAGCGAATCAACATCGACGCGTAGAAGTGGCGCAACCCGTGAAAGTTCGCGTCAGGCACACCGGCAGCCTTCACCGCGGCGCGCCAAGTCTCACTGAACTTCGTGCGACGAAGCGGCTCCCCCATCGCGCTGGTGAAAATCAATCCGTTGTCTCCCGGCGGGAACTTTGCGAGGTGGGCGGCTAACGCCTCCGTGACCACCGTGGGCAGCGGGACGGTGCGTGTACTGGCGTCAGTCTTGGGCGGCGCGAGCACCGGCGCCACGTGCGGAGTCAGCACGATTTGGCGGTCGACCACCAAGGTGCGACGCAGGAAGTCAACGCGATCAACTGTCACGCCGAACGCTTCGCCCTGGCGCAACCCTGTGCCGGCGGCGAGTACGACCAGCGCACGGTACCGCTCTGGCATCGCGTCGATGACCGCGTGAACCTGCGCGAGTTCGAGGGGCACGACGCGACGCACCTGAGCTTTGGGAAGTTTCACGCGGGCTGTCGGCATTGACGCGATGAGTTGGTCTGCCACCGCCGCTCGAAGGATGGTCACGACATAGCGATACACGAGTTCCGTCGTGGACGGCGCGAGCGTGTCGGATACACGGCGGACGAACGCTTGCACGTCGCTCTGTCGGATGGACGCCAGCGGCTTCGCGCCGAGCGATGGATACACGTGACGCCGAAGAACACCTTCGACTCGCTCAGCGGTTGTCGGACGGTGCACCTGATTCGCGCGCCACCGCTCCGCGTACTCGGCGAACGTCTCCCGACCCTTGTTTGCGTCGATGTACGCGCCGACGTTCTTCGAGTGCTCGACGCTGGTTAGACACCCCAGGGGTGCAAGCTGTCAAGCGGCTTGTCGGTCGGGGGTGGGTGTTCGGTGTGCGCATGCGGTGTGTTCGTTGTAGAGGGTGCGGTGTTGGAGGCATCCGTGGAGGATGGCGACGAGGCGGTTGGCGAGCGTTCGTAGTGCTTGGTGGAGATCGCCGGCGGCTCGGCGTTGGTCGTAGAGGCTGCGGCAGCCGGGGCTTTGGGTGAGTGAGCAGAACGCGGCTTGGTCGAGGGCGTCGTAGAGGCGCCGGTTGCGGACGTGGCGCGCGATGACTGCTTTCTTCTTGCCGGACGCGATGGTGAGTGGTGATGTGCCGGCGTAGTTGCGCCGTGATTTAGTGTTGGCGTAGCGGTTGGGGTCGTCCCCGAATTCGCCGAGTGCCCGGGCGCCGAGTACGACACCGAATCACTGGCAGGGAGTGGTAGATGTCGGCGTCCGGGTGCTTGTTAAAACGTTCGGCCAGAGTCGCTTCGAGTAGATCGATCTGACGATTCAACTCGACGATGATCCCGACCGCGGCGCGTGTCGTCGCGGCGAACGCGTCCGCGACCGCCCCCGGGGCGGTGAGCTGCGCGGAACGCAACGATGTTTGGATCTCTGTCGCTCGTCGTTCGATGTTGCGTTGCCGGCCACCGCGTCGCAACGCGGCTTGGATCTGACCGACCTATAGCCGCGTCCCTTGCGCCGGAGTCGCCGCTTTGGCGAGCACCGCCAACGCGTCACGATCCGCGAGATCACTGAACGCGTTGAGCGCGGCGGGGTAGTACTCACGCAGGGCGCTGCGCAACATGTTGGTGTGCCGGGTGCGGGCCCAGATCAGACTTTGATGACCGCGTGCGAGAACTTTGATCGCTTCCGCGTCGGCGCTGTCGCCAGCGATCTGGCGGTGGTTGTG
>JBDSMH010000161.1:0-35690 GCA_039915945.1 Acidimicrobiales bacterium
CTAGTGGACCGACAGCTGGCACTGGTACCATATGAGGCATGACTCGCAAGACAACCGTGTATCTCTCCGATGATCTGAAGTCGGCAATCGAACGAGAGGCGCAGCGCCGGGGGTGCCCCGAAGCCCAGATCATCCGAGACGCAGTCGCAGCGGCAGTGACGCGACCCAAGCCTCGCGCCGGGCTCGTCAGCACGGAGCCCATCGCCGAGCGGGTCGAGGAACTGCTCGCTGGCTTCGGCGACCGGTGATCATCGCCGATACAAGCGGCCTACTGGCCCTCTACAACCAACGCGAACCCGCCCATGCCACGACCGCTCGCGTCATCGCCAAAACGTCCGATCTAGTCGTCGTGTCACCGTATGTCGTCGCCGAACTCGACTACCTAGCAGCCAGACGACTCGGCGTCGATGCCGAACTATTGATTCTTCGCGAGCTCGGGTCAGGCGCGTACGAGCTGCCCTCGCTCGATGCCGACGAGCTCAATCGTTGCGCCGAGGTCATCGAGCGCTACAGCGATCAGGCCGTCGGCGTCACCGATGCCTCGCTCGTCGTACTCGCTCACCGCTACCGCACTCGCACGATCCTTACGCTCGACCATCGGCACTTCGACGTGTTACGCCCTCTCGATGGTGGCCGTTTCAAACTTGTGCCGGGCTGAGTACGCAATCAGTCACCGGGCACGACCGCAGACGCGACACGGGCCATCGCATTCGGCTCACCGAGGATGACGATGACGTCGTCGACGTTGATCGGCCCGGGGATCTCGTGCCAGCGCGTGATCCCTTCTTCGCGCCGGATACCAACCACGAGCACGTCCGGATGCCCGAGCGCGAAGTCGGCCAACGACATGCCGACGATCGGCGACCCTCCGAGCACCGTGAACTCTTGCGCGCGAAGACCGAGTGTCGGCAGGTCTTGAACGCCCACAACGCTGGCATCGAGGGCCGACGCCGCGAGCGCGATGCCATAGCTCTCGTAGGGAGACAGCGCACTGTGCGCGCCGGCCCGGCAGATGCGGTCATACCACGCGGGATCGTTGACACGAGCCACGATGCGCAACTGCGGGTTCAACGCGCGCGCGGTGAGCACCACCACCAGGTTGGTGGCGTCGTCGTGGGCGGCGACGACGATGGCCTCCGCCCGTTCGATACCGGCATCCCGCAGTGTCGATTCTTCGCTGGCGTCACCGATGAGGCCCACCACGCCGGCCTCGGTGATGGAGCTGTCGAGTGTCCGCTCGCGGTCGATCACGATGCAGGGCCGTTGCTCGTTGACGACCCCCTTGACGACCGCTCGACCAACTCGCCCGAAACCGACGACGATCACATGACCTTGCAGTTGCTGTCGCATTCGTTCCCCTCGTCGTGCTTTGACGGCATTCGTGAACTCACCGGAAACGAACACCGAGCTCAGGACCGACGCGGCATATACGAAGGTCGCGAACCCGGCCACGATCACGGTGATCGCCCAGACGCGGCCGGTGGTATCGAGCGGATTCACTTCGCCGTAGCCGATCGTCGCCAGCGTGATGACCGACATATAGAGCCCGTCGAACCACGGGTAGTCGGCCAGCACCACGAACCCGATCGTGGCTACGGTCATCACCGCGACCATCACTGCGAACACGTTGGCGAGGCGGCGCACCAACAAGGCAACCGGGTAGGGATGCCGATGGACACGAGATTTCACGCCCGGCATTGTTGCGTATGCTGGCACGAGAGGTCGAAGCCATGGCTACGAAGAATCTGCCCGCTGCGCCGCCCGTCGTCGTGGTCGACGAAACGTTTCCCGATCCTGCGTGGTTGGCTGCACTCTTCGCCGCCAACGGGCCCTATTGGAACCAAGGTCGCTACCTGTCCGCCGCGGGGGCGGCGGCGCAGATGCCCGGTGGTGCGAGCTCGACCGTCGGCGTGCCCTGGTACCGCCAGGACTGGGCGCTGGGAGGCGCGCCGCTCGTCGACGGCGCCGAGACGATCCTCGCCCTCGAGTCGTTCGCTCGCGCGGCGAGTGAGATCTTCGGGGGCGCAATCGTGCGACCGCACACCGTCTACGCCAACGTGCAGTTGCCGGCGACCGGCACCGACTTCGGCCACATCGACGTGCCCGAGTTCCGCGGCGTGACACGCGATCGCTACCCCGTCGCGTTGTTACACATCATGAACCGATCCGGGCTCTTCCATCGCTGGCAACTCGACATCTGCACCGCGGTGAGTTGGCTATGGAATGGTCCGGGGGGCGACTTCGTGTTGTGGACGCGCGGCCCCGACTACTCGCCCGACCGCTACCGGCCACCGCTGACGAACCGGTCGGTCGTGAGCGACAACGACCGTGTGTTTCACGCCGTCGGTGACTTTGCGCACCCCGACGGGCCCGCATCGAGCGACCTCACGCCAACGAGCGAAGTCGTCGCGAGCGAGGCCGGGTGGCTGCTTCGCGACGGCATGCGGACGATCGGCACATGGCCTCGCCACATGGTGCGGCACTCGGTGTCATGGAAGGCCTACGTATTCCGCGACGAACGCGCCGCCGGCCAACATGACGACCACACCGACGATCTCGACGAGGCCCGTCTCATCGAAATCTTCGCTGCGGAGATGGCGCAGCGCGGTACACCGATCATCGGCGCGCCGACGATCGACGAATCGTTCCTCTTCGCGGTCGGTGCGGCGTGGCCCAAGCGCATCCCTACCCCGACTCGGTGAGTCAGGACAGCGCCGCAGTCGTGGCCCGCTGCATCTGCTCCCCTCTCGGGTTGCGGTGCAACAACCACCCGCCGTCGACATAGAGCACATGACCGGTGATGTACGCCGCTTCGTCGGATGCGAGAAAGACCGCGGCGTCACCGATGTCGGTCGGGGTGCCGAAGCGACCGAGCGCGGTTGCGTCGCGCACTGACTGTGCCATGGTGGGATCGGCGCGAATTCCTTCGGTCATCTGTGTCTCGATGTAGCCGGGGCCGATGGCGTTGACGCGCACCCCGAAGGGACCGAGCGCCGCGGCCGCGCTGTGCGTGAGGCTCACTACGCCGGCCTTCGACGCGCTGTAGGCCGCCGTAGTCGGGTTGGCTCGTGCGCTGAGGATCGATGCCGTGTTGACGATCGCGCCGGCGCCGTGGCCCGCGAAGTAGCGGCCGGCGATCTGGTTGCAGAGGAACACGCCGCGCAAATTGACGGCGATGACGCTGTCCCACAACTCGTCGGTCAACTCGAGGACCGGTGCACCACCGGCGATACCCGCGTTCGCAACCATGATGTCGAGGTGCCCGTGTTTGGCTACGACGGTGTCGACCAGCGCCTGCACCGACGCTCGCTCGGTCACGTCACAGACCAGATGGTCCGCGTCGATCGACGATGCGGCCTCGGCGGCCGAGTCCTCCGCGATGTCCGCGATCACCACGTGCGCTCCTTCGTCGGCGAAGCGACGGGCGATGCCCAGTCCCAACCCGCGCGCCCCGCCGGTGACGATCGCGACTTTCCCGTCCAGTCGTGCTGCCATGGCCATCTCCTCTGGCTCCGCGCTCGCCGACGAGCGAGTGCTGCAGTGCAGTATTGACCACTACGATCGACCGCGTGACCACCGATCCCATCGCACTGATGATCGAGCCTCGCGAGCGCCCTGTCGGAAACGGCATCGTGCATCGGCTGTTGCCGTGGCGCACGCACCGTATGGTCGGTCCGTTCATCTTCGCCGACCACATGGGTCCCGATGATCTGGCCCCCGGCGTCGCGGTCGATGTCGACGCGCACCCCCACATCGGCCTGTCGACGCTGACCTATCTCTTCGAAGGACGGCTCGTGCACCGCGACTCCACCGGAGCGGTCCAGGCGATCGAGCCCGGTGACGTCAACTGGATGACGGCGGGGGCCGGGGTCACGCACACCGAGCGCACGCCGGTCGCCGATCGCGGCCAGCAGCGACGCTTGCACGGACTGCAATCGTGGATTGCCCTGCCCACCGACGCCGAAGACGATGCGCCGTGGTTCGAACACCATGACGCGGCGTCGATCCCTCAAAAGGATCACGGCGCAGCAACCGTGCGCGTCGTCGCCGGCACCGGCTGGGGCCTTCAGTCTCCCGTCGCCGTGTCGTCGCCGCTGGTGCTGGCCGAGATCCGCCTCTCGGACGAGGGCGCGATCCAGATCGACGGCGAGCACCGCGAGCGCGCCATCCTCGCCATCGATGGCGCGGTGACGGTGGCCGGACAGCCGCTGCCGCAAGGACACCTCGCAGTACTCGACCCCGACGCTCGACCGTTGCTCGAGGGACGAGGCCATGCGATGGTCCTCGGCGGTGCGCCCGTCGGAAAGCGCAACATCTGGTGGAACTTCGTCCACAGCGACCTCGCGACGATCGAAGAAGCGAAGCGACGGTGGACCAACCAAGAGTTCCCCAAGGTGCCCGGCGACCACGACCCGTGGGTGCCACTGCCGCGTTGATCACGCCGCAAGCAGACGTTCGAGGTTGTGCGGCGCATTCAGCGAAAGCTTGCCACGACTTGACCGTGCAGTTCGTCGGACACGTCGTAGGGCATGTACGCCTGGCAGCGAGCGAGCTGCCCGTCGTAGCGGGCCCGCACGAGCGCGCCCACCTCGTCGGGCGCGCCCCGCACTGCGAACGCATCGAGCATTTCGTCGGTGATGAGCGCGCCCATCGCGTCCCACTCGCCTCGCTTGGACAAGACATTGAGCTCGCGCTGCACGTCGCCCCACCCGTGGTGCGCGAGAACCGGGAGGTATGAGGGCGTCGAACCGTAGAAGGCGATCTGCTTGCGCGTGAGCCGGTCGGCCGAAGCGATCGACTGCTCGTCGGCGCCGGTCACCACGAACACCAGCCCGGTCATCTCGAAGTGCTCGCGCGGCCGCCCACTCTCGGCGAGGCCCCGCTCGACCGCCGGCCAGGTCACGTCGCGCAGATACGGCTCGGTGCTGAACCCATGGACGAAGAGCCCGTCGGCCACTTGACCCGCCACGACCGACATGTGCTCACCGACCGCCGCCAGAAAGACCTTGGGTGCGCCGTGCTCGCTGGCGGGCGGCGCGAAGAACGGGGTCATCAACGTGTGTTGGTAGTAGTCGCCCCGGAACGCCAATCGCTCGCCGTCGTTCCACGAGCGCCAGATGGCCCGCATCGCGGCGATGAACTCGCGCATACGCGGCGCCGGATGCGACCACGGCATCGAGAACCGTTTTTCGATGTGCGGCTTGATCTGGCTGCCGAGCCCCAAGATGAACCGGCCATTCGAGTAGCGCTGCAGATCGTGCGCCGCCATCGCCACCGTCATCGGGTTGCGGGCAAACGCAACTGCGATGGCGGTACCGACCTCGGCGCGCGTCGAGTGCTCTACCGCGAGCGTCGCGCTGATGAATGGATCATGCGCGGTCTCGGCACAGAACAAGCCGTCGACAGGCAGGGCCTCGAGCCGCCGGACGTCGGCGATGGTGCTCGCGATGTCACCGGTGCGGAAGATCGCATCGACTTTCACCCGCGGTGCCTAGGACCCCATCGTGAGGAAGTCGATCGTGAGCCGGTCGAATTCTTCGCGGTGTTCGAGCTGCGCCCAATGCCCACATTTGGGAAAGATGTGGAGGCGGGCGTTGGGCATGCGGCGCATGGCGAACATGGCGGTGTCGACCTGCATTACGCGATCGTCTCGACCCCACGTCATCAATACGGGATGGCGAACCTTGTGCAGCACGCGCCACAGCTGATCGTCTTCGGGCAGCGAATCCATCGACGCTTGCACGCGACGCGCGCCGTCGAGCTGTGAGGGCTCGATTGCCGCGGCGTAGCGCTCATCCAACAGTTCGTCGGTGATCAGGTCTTGATCGAACACCATGATGCGGATGAAGGCCTCGAGCTGTTCGCGGGTCGGGTTGGCCGCGCTGTAGAACTCGCGCAGGTACTTGAAGCCTTCACTCATCGGCGGCGAAAAGATATTGACCGCCGCTCCACCCGGGCCCATCAACACCAACTTGCCGACTCGGGTCGGGTTGTCGAGCGTGAACTTGAGAGCGTTCGCGCCGCCGAGGGAGTTGCCGATGAAGTCGACCTTGTCGAGGCCCAGCTCATCGAGCAACCCGGTGAGCGCGCGCGAGGTCACCTTGAACACCGAATCTTCGCGGCTGAACGGTGGTTTGTCGGACAAGCCGTAACCCGGTTGGTCGACCGCCAGAACCCGGAAGCGCTGGCTCAACGCGGGAAGATTGTGTTTGAAGTTGCTCCAGCTCGTCGCGCCGGGACCACTGCCGTGCAACAAGATCAACGGCGGTCCTTCGCCGACCTCGTTGAGATGCAGCGTGATCTCGCCCGCCTTCACGAACCGACTGGTTCCTTCGAATGTGATCGTCTCACCCATGCTCATCCTCCGTTGCCGCCGCGCGCCGCGGCGAGAGTTCGTCCGTTGTCAGCTCTGCGGGCGCGGCGGTCGCCGATGTCCCCAGTGGCTCGTCTTGGTGATCTCTTGTACGGCCCAGGTCGCGTCGTCGATCAGCAGGCCGCCCCATCCGAACTCGAAGTCGAAGCGAGCGGGCGCCTGCGCGTAGAACGAGATCATCTCGTCGTTGCTATGGCGGCCGAGACCCTGCTTGACGCGTACGCCATTGGCCTCACAGCGATCGAGTGTGTAGCCGACATCGTCGATGCTGCGCGCCTCGACCATGAAATGCGCCAGCATCGACCGGGGCCCGGTGGCGAGCGCGAGGCTGTGGTGTCGCGGATTGCAATGCAAGAACTTCAGCTGCATCCCCTCGGGCGCCATCGAGTCGCTCTCCTTGAATCCGAGCGCGGCATAGAACGCGAGCGACTCGTCGAAGCTGGGCGTGAGCATGACGATGTGTCCGAGGCCGAGCGCCCCGGTCACGAACCCGGACACACCTACCGGCGAGACGAACGGGTCGTGATCCATCACCGGAGAGCAGAAGATCTCGAGTGCCGCGCCGCCGGGGTCACTCACGCGCACGAGATCGCCCACGCACCGCTGTTTGGCAACGTCAGCATCGACGCGCTCGACGGCGACACCCCTATCGGCCAGTTCGCTGGCCAATTGCTCGAGCGCAGACTGGTTCGCCACCTGCCAGCCCGAATACTGCAGCCGATCTTCGGCACCGGCAACCACGGCGAAACGAAAGGGCTGATCGTCCATGCGCAGGTGCAGGGTGTCGTCGGTGGACCGCTGGCCCACCGCCATGCCGAGGACCCCGGTACCGAAGCGACGCCAGGCGTCGAGGTCGGTGGACTCGATCACGAGATAGCCGAGTCGCTGAACTTGCATCGTTTGCCTCCGCAGAAATCGAACATTGACGTTACCGGACACCGGCCGTCGAACTGGCGTGCGAGGCTGTGTGATGACACGCCTGCTGATCGTCGAGGACGACCCGAGCATCGCGGCGTCGCTACGTGAAGGACTCGGACGTCACGGGTTCGAGGTGGACCACACGAGCAGTGGCCGGCAAGCGATCGAGCTCGCGCCGGGCGTCGACCTCGTGCTTCTCGATCTCGGCCTACCCGACATCGATGGCAAGGATGCCTGTAGAGAGATCCGCGCGGTCACCGCCGTGCCGATCATCGTCGTCACGGCGCACGGCGACGAGATCCACCGCGTTCTGCTCCTCGAGCTCGGCGCCGACGACTACCTGGTCAAGCCCTTTGGCTTTCGTGAACTCGTGGCCCGCATCGGCGCGGTTACGCGGCGTACGGGGTCGACCACCGCGCCGCCGACGATCCAACAGCTCGGCCCGCTGCGCATCGAACTCGACGCGCATCGCGTGCAGGTCGACGGAGTCGAGATCGACTGACCCCGAAGGAGTACGAGCTGCTGACGATGCTCGCGCAGCGTCCCGGCGCGGTCCGCACGCGCGAGGACATCATCGATCAGGTGTGGGATCCCCACTGGTTCGGGCCGACGAAGACACTGGATGTCCATATCTCCGCGCTGCGACGCAAGCTCGGCCATCCCGACTGGATCGCCACCATTAGAGGGGTCGGGTACCCCTCTAATGGTCGCTGAATGAGGCGCCGCCTCGTCGCGAGCTACCTGACGATCACCCTCGTCACGTTGCTCTTGCTGACCTATCCACTCGGGCGCACGTTCTCGTCGCGCGAACGCGACCGGCTGTTGCGCGACGTCGAACACGACGCGACGGTGGTGGGCAGCCTCGCCGAAGACGCGCTCGAGCAGGGGGTCCTTCCCCCCGTCGACCGTGTGCTGGCGACCTACGCGCGCGATCCGGGGGGCCGCATCGTGGTCGTCGATTCTCGCGGAAAGAGCGTGGCCGACTTCGACTTTCAGGGCGTAACGGGGTCGACTTCACCAATCGGCCGGAGATCGTCACCGCGATCAACGGCGGCCGCGCCGAAGGTACGCGGCGGTCCGAGACACTCGACACCGAGCTGCCCTATGTAGCGATGCCCGTTGCGTCGAGCGGCATCGTCCACGGCGCGGTGCGCATCACGTATCCGAGCTCGACTCTTGACGACCGCGTCCGCGCGGTATGGCTCGGTCTCTTGGCGCTGTCGGCATTCGGCGTCGTCGTCGTGATCGGCGTCGGGTTCGCGCTCGCCGGCCTGGTGACGCGGCCGGTGGATCGACTGAAGGATGCCGCCCGCAAGCTTGCCGCCGGTGATCTCGACGCCCGCGCGCCTACCGACGACGGCGCGCCGGAGTTGCGCGAACTGGCCACAATTTTCAACGGCACTGCCGCGCGACTTCAAGAGATGATGAACGCGCAGCAGGCCTTCGTGGGCGACGCGTCACATCAGCTGCGTACGCCGCTCGCCGCGTTGCGCCTGCAACTCGAGAACATCGAGTCGGCGGCGGCGGCAACACCCACAACCTCGACCATCGACGACCACGGTGGCCTGCGCGTTGACGACGACGACAACAACAGCGGTAGCGGTAGTGACAACAGCGGCAGCGGCAGCAGTGGCAGCGACGACCGCCGCCACGGACGGGGAAGCGACGATGACTGACGATCGCGAGGCGCGCGTCGCGGCGTTGAAGGCGCGGCGCCGCCCCAACGCCGGCGCTACGACCGAACCGGTCGCCCCGACCGCCGCGACGACCGAACCCGTCGCCCCGACCGCGGTGAAAATGCGGCGCCGCCACGCCGCCACCGGCGGGCGGATTCTCTTTGCCGGCCTGAGCGTGAGTGCGGCACTCGTGCTGACCACCGCGATGGCCCGCAATGACCAGCAAGCGGTGGCAACCAGCGCACCTGACATACCGACGACGCAAGCCGCGCCGATCGTCGTGCGCATCGTGATCGGGGCGTCACCCGCGGTTGATGCACCCGCGGCCCCTACCGCATCCGAGGAAACGAGCACACCGTCGGTCACCACCGCACCCGCAGTGGCCACCGCACCATCAGCGGTTGCCGCGGCGACACCGGCACCGGTCCCGACGAGGGCTGCGGCCACCAGTAGTCGCGGCAGCTGAGCCTGCAGTTGCGCCGGTCGGCACCACTGGCGAACCATTAGTCCGCACCGCTACGGGGATTCGCGTGGAGCCCACTGACTGTCGCAGCGGTCGTAGGACACAGAGCACAGCTCTGTTACAGAGGTAATGTACATCTGTGACAGAGATTATTTCGGACGCTGACCCGAACGCCGGGCTCTCCTCGCTGGGTGTCGAATTCGCAGATGCGGTGTTCGGCTTTCGCCGTGTGACCCGGCGGGTCGTGCGTCAGAGCTTCTCGGGCGATGTGCTCCCGCCTTCGGAGGCCGAGTTGCTGGCGTTCGTGGGCCGGTCCAAGGGCACGGGCGTGGGCGAAGCCGCGCAGGCCCTGCAACTCGCGCCGAACACGGTCAGCACGCTCGTCGGTCGACTGGTCGACGCCGGCCTGCTCGAGCGGCGGGCCAACCCCGCCGACGGGCGGGCCGCCCGCCTCCAACTCACGACTACCGGCACCGCGCGAGTTCGCCGCTGGCGCCGCCACCGCGCCGAGGTACTCGCCCGGGCACTCGACACGCTCGACGACGCCGAGCGCGCCGCGCTCGACGCGGCTCTCGCACCGTTGCGCCGTCTCACCGAGAACATGGAAGAACTCGCCGTGGAGGGGAAGGGATGAGCGCGAACGAACACGGTGATGTTGGTGCGGCGTTCTCTTCCGCGCTCTCGATGACGTTGGCCGGCCTGGTGTTGACGTGTTGACGGACCGAGCCAAAAGACCGCCACAATCCGCGAAAAGCGTCATACCCTACGGCTCGCGGGGCGCAGCCAGGCCGCACGCACATGAGCGGTGCACCCGAGGAGACCACAAGTGCTGATCAGACTGCTGCGCACCCACCTCCGCGAGTATCGCGGCGCGCTCGTCGCGGTCATCCTGCTGCAATTGGTGCAGACGTCGGCCACGTTGTACCTGCCGAGCCTCAATGCCCACATCATCGACAAGGGTGTTCTCCTCAACGATCGTGACTACATCTGGCGCACCGGTCTGGTGATGCTGGGGGTCACCCTGATACAGATCGTGTTCGCGGTGATCGCCGTGTACTACGGGGCTCGAATGGCAATGGGCTTTGGTCGCGACGTGCGCCACAACCTGTTTCACCAAGTGACCGGATACTCCGCGCGCGAGGTCAATCAATTCGGGCCGTCGTCGCTCATCACGCGCATCACCAACGATGTGCAACAGGTGCAGATGCTCGTCGTGATGGGGGCCACGATGCTCGTCGCCGCACCGCTCACGATGATCGGCGGTGTGTTCATGGCACTGCGCGAGGACGTCGGCCTGTCGGCGATGTTGCTGGTGAGTGTGCCGGCGCTTGTCATCGCGATAGGCGTAGTCGTCGTGCGCATGGTGCCCCAGTTTCGCGAAATGCAAGTGCGCATCGATTCGGTCAACCGCATCCTGCGCGAGCAGATCATCGGCATCCGGGTCGTTCGTGCATTCGTGCGTGAGCCTGACGAGGTCGAACGATTCGACCGCGCCAACGCTGATCTCACGGCGACGTCACTGCGCGCCGGTCGCCTCATGGCGCGGATGTTCCCCACCGTGATGCTCGTGCTCAACACCTCGATGGTGGGCGCGGTGTGGCTCGGCGCGAATCGCATCAACAGCGGTGACATGCAAGTCGGCGAATTGGTCGCTTTCCTCACCTATCTCGTACAGATCCTGATGTCGGTGATGATGGGCACCTTCGTCGTGATGATGATCCCGAGAGCGTCGGTCTGTGCCGATCGCATCATCGAAGTGCTCGACACCGACACATCCGTCGTGCCCGCCGCCCAACCGGTGACAAAGGTGGAGCAACGCGGCCTCCTCGAGTTGCGCCACGTGAGCTTCCACTATCCCGGCGCGGAAGAGCCCGTGTTGAGCGACATCTCGCTCGTGGCCCGGGCCGGACAAACGACCGCGATCATCGGCAGCACCGGCTCGGGCAAGACCACGTTGCTCCACCTCTTGCCGCGACTGTTCGACGCGACCTCCGGTTCGGTTCTCGTCGACGGCGTCGACGTGCGCGAACTCGCGCCCGAGGTGCTCTGGCGGCGCATCGGCCTCGTGCCGCAACGGCCCTACCTTTTCTCGGGCACCGTCGCCACCAACCTGCGCTTCGGCGACCCAGCCGCCACCGACGAAGAACTGTGGGAGGCGCTCGAGATCGCACAGGCCGCCGACTTCGTGCGGGCGATGTCCAAGGGTCTCGACACGCCCATCAATCAAGGCGGCAGCAACGTGTCGGGCGGACAGCGCCAGCGCCTCGCCATCGCGCGGGCGTTGGTGCACAAGCCCGAGATCTACCTCTTCGATGATTCGTTCTCCGCACTCGATCTCGCGACCGATGCCCGGCTGCGGGCCGCGCTTGCGCCGCACACTGCGGAGGCCGCGGTGCTGATCGTCGGCCAACGCGTCTCGACGATCTCGCGAGCCGACCAGATCCTCGTGCTCGAGGACGGTCACACCGTGGGCCTGGGCACGCACCGAGAACTGCTCGAGAACTGTCCTACCTATGCCGAGATCGTCGAGTCGCAGCTCACCGAAGAGGACGCCGCATGAGCGACGACGAAGCGGCCCCCGGCGACCAACTCGCCCGCACCCGCGCCGTCATCCCGCCCGGTCCGGCGGGACGCATGGCCCTCGCGGGCATGCCGGTCGAGCGCTCCGAGAACTTCGGCAAGTCGGCCAAGCGACTCCTCGGTCGCCTGCGTCCCGAGCGCGCTCGCGCGATTGCGGTCATCTGCTTTGCGCTCGGCAGCGTCACAATGGCGGTCCTCGGGCCGAAGATCCTCGGCCACGCGACCAACATCATCGTCGACGGTCTGCGGGGAGTCGACGGTCGTGACGGCATCGACTTCGACCGACTGCACCACGTGTTGTTGATCGCGGCAGGGTTGTACATCTCGTCGTCGCTATTGCAGTGGACACAGGCATTCCTGCTCGCCGGCGTCGTGCAGCGCACGATGCGGCGCCTGCGCAGCGATGTCGAGGACAAGCTCAACCGGCTGCCGTTGCGCTATGTCGACCAACAGGCGCGCGGCGATCTGTTGAGCCGCGTCACCAACGATATCGACAACGTGGCACAGAGCCTGCAACAGACGTTGAGTATGGCTCTCACCTCGACGCTGCAACTGGTGGGCGTGCTGGTGTTGATGTTCGTCATCTCGTGGCTGCTCGCACTCGTGGCGTTGATCACCATTCCTTTGTCACTGTTGACAGTGCGCTTGATCACCTCCAAATCCCGCAAGCGGTTCATGGCGCAATGGCGGCACACGGGCACGCTCAACGCGCACGTCGAAGAAGTGTTCACCGGACACGCACTAGTCAAGGCATTCGGCCGCCAGGCCGACGTCGAACATCGCTTCGACACCGAGAACGAATCGCTCTACACCGCCAGCTTCGGCGCCCAATTCATGTCCGGCACAATCCAGCCGGCAATGATGTTCCTCGGCAACCTCAACTACGTCGCGATCGCAGTCATCGGCGGCCTGCGGGTCGCGTCGGGCACTATGAACGTGGGCGACGTGCAGGCGTTCATCCAGTACTCCCGTCAATTCAGCATGCCCCTCACGCAACTGGCGTCGATGGCCAACGTCTTGCAGTCGGGCATTGCATCTGCCGAACGCGTCTTCGAGTTGCTCGACGCACCAGAGGAGATCGCCGAGGTCGACGAGCCCCACGAAGCTCGTGAGGCACGCGGGCGTGTCGAGTTCGACCGCGTCTTCTTCTCGTACCAGAAGGACAAGCCGCTCATCGAAGACCTCTCGCTCGTCGCCGAACCAGGGCGCACCGTGGCGATCGTCGGGCCGACCGGTGCCGGCAAGACCACGCTCGTCAACTTGTTGATGCGCTTCTACGAGCTCGACGGCGGACAGATCCGCCTCGACGGGCGCAACATCGCGTCGATGCCGCGGCGCGAGCTGCGCAGCCACATGGGCATGGTGCTGCAAGATGCCTGGCTCTTCGGCGGCACCATCCGCGAAAACATCGCGTACGGCAATCTCAAGGCCACCGACGCGGATCTCATCGCGGCCGCCAAAGCCACCTACGTCGACCGTTTCGTGCACTCGCTACCCGACGGCTACGACACGGTCATCGATGACGAAGGCAGCAACGTCAGCGCCGGCGAGCGGCAGCTCATCACGATCGCACGCGCGTTCCTCGCCGATCCGACGATCCTCATTCTCGACGAGGCGACGAGCTCGGTCGATACGCGTACCGAAGTGCTCATCCAGCGAGCGATGGCGGCCCTGCGATCGCAGCGCACCAGCTTCGTCATCGCGCACCGCCTGTCGACGATCCGCGACGCGGACACCATCTTGGTGATGGACGCCGGCCGCATCGTCGAACAGGGCAACCACAAAGAACTGCTCGCAAAGGGTGGCGCCTACTTCACGCTCTACAACTCGCAGTTCCTCGCCCCCGCGGCCGACGTCGCGTGATCGCCGCGTGATCTGAGTCGACCACCGTTAGCGTCGCGTGGATGCACATCCTGATCATGGGCGCGACCGGCTACATCGGCGGACGCCTTGCGCCCAGCCTCGTCGAAGCCGGCCACGCAGTGCGTTGCCTCTCGCGCCGTCCCGAAAAACTGCAGGGCGTGCCGTGGGCGGGCTCGGTAGAAGTGATGGCGGGCGATGCGCTCGACCGGGCCAGCCTCGACGCGGCAATGGCCGATATCGACGTCGTGTTCTATCTCGTGCACTCCATCGGCACCGGGGCGAGCTTCCAAGAGTCGGATCGCGTCGCAGCCGCGAACACCGCGCACGCCGCCGCTCGGGCCGGTGTCGCCCGCGTCGTCTATCTCGGCGGGATCGTGCCCATCGGCGAACGCGCGTCGCCGCATCTCGCTTCGCGTGCAGAAGTAGGTCAGATCCTGCTCGACGGGCCGGTGCCGGCAATCGTGTTGCAGGCCGGTGTGATCATCGGCAGCGGTTCCGCGTCGTTCGAAATGTTGCGTTATCTCACCGAGCGGCTGCCGGTGATGGTGACGCCGAAGTGGGTGGGCTCGCTCGTCCAGCCGATCGCGGTACGTGACGTGTTGTCCTACCTGACCGGTGCGCTCGATCTGTCCGAAGGAACCAACCGACGCTTCGATATCGCCGGGCCCGACACGTTGTCCTACCGCGACATGATGCAGCACTACGCGAACGTCGCCGGGCTGCGGCCGCGAGTGATCGTCGCAGTGCCGGTGCTCTCCCCGTGGTTGTCGAGTCAGTGGGTCAACGTGGTCACCCCTGTGCCCAAAGCCATCGCACAACCGCTGATCGAATCGGTACGCAACAACGTCGTCGCGCGGGAACACGACATCGAAGCGTTGATCCCACTCGAGCTGTGTCCGTTCGACGAGGCGGTACGCCTCGCGTTGCTACAGATCCGCGACGCCGAAGTGACGACTCGATGGTCGGGCGCCCAATGGCCCGGCGCACCGAGTGACCCGATGCCGACCGATCCTGACTGGAGCGGCGGCACGGCGTACGTCGAGGAACGCACAGCGTCGGTCGACGCCACCACCGACGCACTCTGGCGGGCCATCGAAGGCATCGGCGGCGATCGCGGCTGGTACTCGTTCAAGCTCGGATGGGCGGTGCGCGGGTTCATCGATCGCCTCGCCGGTGGCGTCGGCTTGCGCAGAGGTCGGCGCCATCCCGACCGGCTCGTCGTGGGCGACGCGGTCGACTTCTGGCGCGTGGAAGCGGTCGAACCGTTGCGACTCTTGCGCTTACGCGCGGAAATGAAACTGCCCGGCGACGCCTGGCTCGAATTCACGATCACGCACGAGAACAACCGGCAGATTCTGCATCAGCGGGCGGTCTTCATCCCGCGGGGCCTCGCCGGCCATCTCTACTGGTGGGCGATCAAGCCGTTCCACAACGTCGTGTTCGGGTCGATGATCTCGAACCTCATTGCCGCGGCTCATCCGAAGGTGACCTCGACGCATTGCTAGCCTCCCCCCGGGGGCGACGTCAGTCGCGTAAGGGGGGCAATCGTGCAGCGACAAGTGGCAATGGATCTGATGCGGCGAGCGGTGACCATCGCCGAGAACCAATGGCCCGAGATGGCCGACGCGCACATGGAAGTGCCGCTCGACTATTTCGTGAACGAAGAGTTCGCGGCGAAGGAGCGGACCCTCTTCGAGACATCACCACTCGCACTCATCGCCGCGAGCGAGATCGCGAACCCGCACGATTTCGTTGTGCGCAATGCAGTCGGCCGGTCGGTCCTCATCACCCGGGACGAAGACGGTGTCGCCCACGCGTTCCTCAACTACTGCCGTCACCGCGGGGCCGAACCGGCACAGGGTTGCGGCAACGCACGGCGATTCTCCTGCCCGTACCACGCCTGGGTCTACGACACGAAGGGTCAACTCGTCGGAATGCCGTTACGCGATCGCCACGACGGGTTCGATCTCTCGCCGTACGGGTTGGTCGAGTTGCCGAGCGAAGAACGTCACGGCTTCGTGTGGGTCGTGCTGCAGCGTGATCATCCGATCGACGTGGCGGCGCACCTGGGCGAGCTCGACGCGGAGATCGGCGAGCTCGGGTGCGACAAGATGCGCTACTACTCGTCACTGGCCGAGGCTCCGATTTCTGCAAACTGGAAGTCGGTAGCCGAGGGTTTGCTCGAAGGACTGCATGTGCCGTTCGTGCATGCAGACACGTTCAACCTCAACCCGCAGGCGGCCAACGTCGACCTCGCCTTCATCGACGCGATCGGTCCGCACGTGCGATGGGGCCTGCCGATGTTCGGTCCCGACGAAGCACGACAACTGCGGGCGACGCCGGAGAGTGAATGGCGACCCGACGAGAGCATCGGTTGCATCTGGCTCATCTCGCCCGGCCTGTTGTTGGCCAACGAGCTCTACGGCCTCATCTATGCCGATCTCACGCCGGGGCACGGGCTCGCAGAGTCCTACTTTCGCTACGGCTGGCTGAGCCCGGTCGAGCACGCGCCCGAGGGCATGCCGTCACCCGAAGACATGGCCGCCCGCGCCGCCCGGGCGGTCGGGCAGGATCAGTTGGTGTGGGAAGGCTGTGGTCGAGGGCTGTCCCGCGGCGCGCACGGCTATGAGCTCATCGGGCGCAACGAAAAGGCAGTGCAGGTATTCCACCAACAACTGGCGCGGCAAACCGGCTATTCGGGTCTGCGCTACGTCTGATCGTCAGGCGCGGGTCAACGCCCGCACGATCTCGCGGTCGACGTCGGCGACGACATCACCGGCGGCGTCGATGTCGTAGTACTCGAAGCCTTCGTCCACCACTGCGGCGTCACCACCGACGGCAACGGCAAACTTGTTGGCAGAGTTGCGCACGACGTCGTGGAGCATCTCGTGCACTTCGGCCGGCGAGAAGTGGGCGCGCAGTCGGGTGACGGTGGCGGGGTCGAGGTCGGTGGGTTGCGCGATGACCGCGTCGACGAACGCGAGCGCGACCGCATGGCGATCGGACAACTCGGTCGGCTGCGACGAGACCACCGACGTGAACGGCTCGGCCGACCCGTGTGCCTCGACCGCTTGCACGCTGAGTCGCGACTTGCAGATGCGGCAGTCGTGGGCCGCGGCGCCGCGCAGCCGTACCAACTCACTCGTGACCGGATCGAGTGCTTTCATCCGGGCCACAGTGCGCATGTAGTCGAAGAGAGCCGGCCACAATTCGGCATCTGCCGGCACCGTGATGTCGCCGACGTCGGGCAGCGCGCTACCGAGCCGAGCGAGCACCTCGCGTCGACGGATACCCAGATCGATCACGTAGAGCGCCTGCACGAAACCCATGGCGTCCGCGCCCAAGTGTTCGAAAAGCGGCCCCCGAAGCGTGTCGTCGATGCCCGAGACGTCGATGACGAACTGGTCGACGAAGTCGGCCACCGCCTTGTCGCGCGCCGACGTAGGCGCGCTCGGTGAAGGACCGAGTTGCAGCAGTGAGGCAACTCGCTCTTTGGCGAGTCCGACGAGCGCCGGATCGGTGTCGCGCTCGACGATGCCTTCGATGACGGCAAGCTCGAGGTCAGCAGGATCAATGGTCATGGCGAGATGCTACGAAATCTGGCCGCCGTTCGCTCAGGGCACTCCAGGCTCGCGTACGTCGCTGTCACAGGTCCTGGGGATACTGCGCAGCATGACTGAACCCAGCACCAATCAGATGTTGCAGATCCACGAGCACGAGGCCGAAGGAATGGTCGAGTTCTTCTTCGATCTCGCCGACCAGATCCGATCACCATCCGGGCGTCAGGGGGCGCTGTTCCTCGACTTGATCGCCAACGAGATTCAGACGCGTCTCGACGACGGGTGGCGCAGCGCGCGGGGTGAGCCGCTCGAGCGACTCGACCTCGAGTTCGTGACGACACCCGGCCCGGACACCTGGCTGGTCGACTTCGTCATGATCCCAGTGCTCGCGTGAGTGTCACTTCGCGTGAGATTCAGGTGCGTGGTCGGCGACCGTTTGGCGGCGGCGCTCGAGATGGCGTTGCTCGGCGGCGTTGGTGACGGTCGCCAGCGCGCGGTCGTAGGCGTCGAGCGCGTCGGCCTCGCGTCCAATTCGTTCGAACAGATCGGCGAGAGCGGCGTGGTAGAGGTGATTGCTGTCGAGTTCGAGTTGTTCGACGATGGGCAGCGCCACCGCCGGGCCGTGCAGCTCCGCGATCGCAATCGCCCGATTGAGCGCCACGATCGGCGACGGCAGATGGGTCAGCAGTTGGTCGTAGAGAGCGACGATCTGCCCCCAGTCGGTCAGTTCGGCCGTCGGCGCGTCGGCGTGCACGGCGGCGATCGCGGCCTGGATTTGATACGGGCCGGGCATGTTCTGGCGCAAGCAGGCGCGCACCAACGCGTGGCCTTCGGCGATGAGTTCGTGGTCCCACTGCGACCGGTCTTGATCGGCCAGGCGCACCAGTGAGCCGTCGAGGGTACGGGCGGTCCGGCGAGACTCGGTGAGGATGCACAGCGCGAGAAGACCTTTGGTCTCGGCCTCGTCCGGCATCAACTCGACGAGAATCCGCGAGAGTCGGATGGCTTCGTCGCACAGCTCTCGACGGATCAGTTCGTCGCCGCTCGTCGCAATGTGTCCTTCGGTGAAGATGAGGTACACGACCGCGAGGACCGAGCGGAGTCGATCGGGCAACTCAGCATCACCGGGCACGCGGTATGGGATGTTGGCGGCCCGGATCTTGTTCTTCGCGCGCACGATGCGTTGCGCCATCGCGGATTCCTCGACGAGGAACGCTCGCGCGATCTCGGGAGTTTGCAGCCCTGCGATCAACCGCAGGGTCAGCGCCACCCGAGCGTGGGGCGCCAGCGCCGGATGGCAACAGGTGAAGGTCAGGCGCAACCGGTCGTCGTCCACGGGCCCCCGATCGATTGGTTCGTCCGCGGCATGGAGCAACGCGGACTGTTGTTGGCGGTCATCTCGGGAGCTTTCTCGACGAATGCGGTCGATGGCCCGGTTGCGGGCGGTGGTGATGATCCAACCGGCGGGGCTCGGCGGCAGACCGTCGGCGGCCCACCGTTTGAGCGCGATCTCGAACGCGTCTTGGACCGCTTCTTCGGCGATGTCGATATCACCGAAGAAGCGGACAAGACTGGCGACCGCACGCCCCGACTCGCGGCGGAACACGCGGCCGATCTGAGCGACATCGACCGGGTCGGCCATGGACGGTTCAGTCCTCGGACTCGTCTTGCAGCGGACGAACCTCGACCGGACCCTTGCAGGCAACGGTTGCCTGACGAGCCCACTCGAGCGCGCCGTCGAGGTCGGGGGCCTTGATGACCCAGAACCCACCGAGTTGTTCTTTGGCTTCCGGGAACGGCCCGTCGGTTGTCAGGAACTGGCCGTCGCGCATCTGCACGACGGTCGAGGTCGACGGCTCGTGCAACCCGCAGCCGAATACCCAGCTGTTGGTGTCACGAAGTTTCTGGTTGAGCGCTTCGACGTCTTGAAACGCCTGTTGCATCTCTTCCGGCGGAGTCGCCGGAGCGCCTTCGACATAGTGAACGGAGAGAAGATATTGCTTCATGGTGAAACCCTTCTTGGTCGTGGTGTGATGTGTAGTGGATGAGCGGAAGATCGTTCGGGTCAGCGCGGCACGCGGGCCGCGATCGCCGGGATGATGAGGACGGCGGCAACGACGTGGGTGAGGCCGAGCACCAACTTGGTGGCGACGTCGGCGTCGACCAGTACGGGCGGCACCATGGAGAGTGCACTGAGCACCACGGTCGTCACGACGAAGGCGTGGCGATGCCGGCGGGCCCGACGGGTGAACAGTGCGGCCAGCCCGATGCCGATGATCGCCGCGATCAACGTGACCTGCGCGAACCCCAGCAGCGGGATCGCCTCGTCTTGGATCTCGACGCGGGCGTCGAGTCCGCGGGCGCCCGCGACCACCGCGACGTTGGCGACGGCAGCGGCGGGCCATGCCGGCCCGACCGAAACGGCGGGCGGAGCGGGTGTCATCGCTTCTCGTCGAGGTCGTCGCCGTCGGTGCGCAAGCGAAGGGGGTGAGTGTCGTGCTCATGTCGGTCAGCCTTTCGATCGGGCCGGCCCGGTGCCGGCCTCTGACCTCCAAACGAGCGACCCCCACCGAAATCGACATCACCGCGAAAGATTTTTCGAACCCGTCCGGATCGGCCGGTCAGCGCGGCAACGCCTGGTAACGCAGGCCGAGGGTCAGACAGCAGTGGCGAATGCCCGGCCCGTCGTCGCGCATCGAGACGAGGAGACGACCATCGAGATCGGCGGTGGCAGCAACCGCTTCGGCGCCGAGTGTGGAAAGACCGAAATGGTCTGCGACCAGTTCGCCCATCTTCCACGCCAGTCGCTGCATCGGTACCACGACGACGTCGGGCGGCAGCGCAACAAGCCCGGCGATCAGCGCGCGTCGTTCGTTAGCCGGCCAACCGGACAAAAGCGCACCGCCGGTTGTCCTTGCCGCGCTCTTGCAGAGTCGCGCGTACCAAAGATTCGTTGTCGCGATCGTCTCGCCCGACACCGCGCGGACGAGTGCCTCGTCGCGCCGCGCCAACCAATCGCGCAGCAGGTGATCGTCGAGAACGACGGTCACTTCGTGGCGAGGTCGGGATCGTCGTCGGAGACCACCGCCGCGTAATGGTCATCGGCCGGGAGGAGGTTGTCGAGCAGCCGCGCCGCGTGGCCGGCGGGAACGGTGAGCACACCAAAGCCCAGGTCGACCACATCGACGTGACCGCCAGTCTCGAGGTGCCAGCGGCGACGAACGGCGGCAGGAAGGCTCATTTGTCCCGACGAGGAGACTCGAAAGGTTTCCGCGCTCACCGGCCCTCGCTCACTTGGTAGGAACGTTGATTTACCAAGTATAGCCTTCACCGTGAACGCACCTCGCCCGCCGAGAGCTTTGCGTTGTCGGCCGCGACGGTGCCACTGGCCCAACCCGCCGCGTCGAGGTAGTGGTTACGGGACGTGTATTTCAACTCGCCGAACAATTCGGCGACGAAGTCATCGACTGCCTCCGTCCGCGAACGCAGCACCGGCAGGAAGGCCGCGCCCTGCTCGGCCTCGACCTCGGCATAGACCGCCTCATTGATCTCTCGCAGCCGCGCCCCGATGCGACTGGTGTAACCGGCGAGAAAGGCTGACCGGAACGCCTGGCTCCGAGGCCGGCTGCCGGCGGGCGCTCGCTTGGCGGCGTCGGCCATCGCCGTTTGTGCTTGGACCAACAGCGAGGTGAACAACATTTCGACCGCCGCGATGTCGTTCGCGTAGCCGACCACCGTCGACAGCAAGACGTCGGGCAGACGCACTGCGCGACATCGACCGGCGGCGGCGATTGTCTGCAGGAGAAGCGACTTGGATTCGGCGTAGGGCGGATCGATCGGCAGCCGGATAGCCACCGGTTGCTCACCGCTCGCGCGATCGCCACCGTGCACGAGCGCAGCATCGATGGCGTGGCGCGTCATGAGCTCTTGCGCTTTGGCGGTGAACGCCATTGCCTCGGCCTCGAAGGTGGTCGACTCGGCCTTGGCCAGCAGATTGCGGATGCGCTGCAGCACGGGGTTGCTGTCGGCCCCCGCAGGGCCGCCGTAGGTGGCATAGGAGGGCGCGCTCGGCGGCTGATCGCCCGAACCAGGGGAAGGCAAGATCGGCTCGAGGCGCGGGAGATGACGGAGATTGATCATGGCATCGACCATCGTGGTGACCGCCTGAAGGCGGTCGCAGCCCTCGTCGACGATCCAACGACCGATCCAACCCGGGCGGCCATCGGCAGGCGGCAACTCGAGGCCCTCGACCTGCGCCACCCAACGGGGATGAAGGGTGACAGATCGCCGCAACGCGTGATCATTGGCGATCGCCGCGCTGACCAACCGCGCGCCGGCGCCATTGGCGCAACCGAGACGGCCCTGACGTTGCAGCTCGAACGGCTGCCAACCGGTGGTCCAGAGCTGGGCGACGACGGCGATGAGAACTGTCTCGGTCTCTTGGTCGACCACATCAGCTGACGCGCCGCTGAGCGCGTCGATGCATTGCACGGTGACCGGATCGGTGGCATTCGGTGGCTCGGACGCGAGCGACAACAACCCTCGGATGGCCTCGGCGCCGAGGGTGCCAGTCCGATTGTCAGGCCCCTTCATGGAACGCCCGTGAGGGTGACTCCTCGACCTGACCTTGGCTGCACGGCGTGCACGGTTGTTCTTGCCCATAGACCGCGCACCTTACCCAGGAGGTATGACAGCGAGGCTCTTGGCAAGAATAGTTGTCAAACGTACGGTGACCACCATGCACGACGTCGAGGTGATCGAGGATCCGCAAGTAGCGGTCGTCGCGCTGGATGCCACGCGCGCCAAATTGCTGGCCGCGCTGGTCGAGCCCGCATCGGCATCCGCGCTGGCCGCCAAGGTCGGAATCTCACGGCAAAAGGTCAACTACCACCTCAATGCCCTCGAAGCGCACGGCCTCATATCGGTGGTCGACACGCGGCAATGGGGCGGCATCACCGAGCGCATCCTCCAGGCAACCGCGGCGAGCTTCATCGTGTCGCCGAGCGCCGTCGACGCCGACGCGGTCGACCCGGCACGCGCCGCCGACCACATGTCCGCTCGCTATGTCATCTCGCTTGCCGCACGAGTCGTCCGCGAGGTGGCAGCACTCGCTCGCGTCGCCGACGCGACCGGCAAGCGCCTACCGACGCTGACGATCGACACCGAGATCGGATTTGGCTCGGCCGAAGATCGAGCGGCATTCGCGGCGGATCTCACTGAAGCAATCGCAGGGCTCGCGGCCCGCTACCACCACGACGATGGGCGCATGCACCGGCTCATCGCAACCGCGTATCCACGACCAGAGGAGACACCATGACCACGCAAAACGACGGACCCGGCGCCGACACCGCAGCTCAGTTCACCGTGCCGCATCGCATGGAGCTCACCTTCGTACTCCCGGGTACGGCCGAACAACTATGGGACGCCATCGCGACCGCCAACGGCATCAGCTCATGGATGCTGCCGACCGACGTCGAAGAACGTGTGGGCGGCGCGATCTGCTACCACATGGGCCCCGACATGTCGTCGGAGGGCACGGTCACCGGCTTCGACGCGCCGCACCGATTCGCGATTGTCGAACCGGAATGGGCGTTGCTGGTCGGCCAGGACCCCGCCTCGGTCACCCCGCTCGCAACCGAATTCTTGATCGAAGCGCAATCGGGCGGCACGTGCGTATTGCGCGTCGTCACGAGCGCGTTCGGCACCGGAGCCGACTGGGAGCACGAGTTCTTCGCCGACATGGAAAAGAATTGGGTGCCACAGTTCGACAACCTCCGCGTCTACCTCGCCCACTACGCGGGCAAGCGCGTCGTCTCGATGGACATCGAGGCACCCGCGCCGACGGCGTCGGCGGCGATGCGATCGATGTGAACCGCGTCGGCGACACAGTGGAACTGCACGGCCTGACCGCCATCGTCGAGCGGATCAACGACTCCGGACCGAACGAGCTCGTCGAGGTGGTGTTGTTGCGCGTGAGTGGGCCTGTCGACGGCTACGTCGGTCTGCTCGCGTGGGAGACCGGTGTGGACACGAGCACCGCCGTGGTCGCCGGCCGCTTCTTTTCTGATGACGCATCGACCTACATCGAACACGCGCGGGACAGCTGGAAGAAATGGCTCGACGAACTCGCCGCGGAGGCGGTTGACTTGCGCCGCAGCGCTACCGCCTGAGCGAACGGCGCCGCATCCCATCCACCACCGCATCGTCTGCGATCGCGCCCGTGCAAACATTCCGCAAACTCCTGGTCAACTCGCTACTCAGTGGCGTCACGAGCACGTTCCTATGGTTCGCGGTCACGTTCTGGGTTCTACCTAGAGACGCGCTCGGTGGTGACGACCGCGGTCATCGGCGGAGCGTTCAGTGCCACTTCCGCCTTCCTCGGCATCGTGTTCGGCACCTTCGTCGACCGTCATCGCAAGAAGACGATCATGTTGGCGTCCACAACGACGTCACTGTCGTACTACACGCTGGCGACAATCATCTACGCACTCGTCGATCGTGGTGATCTGCTGCGGTTGACCAACGTGGCCTTCTGGGTCTTCGTCTTCGCGATTCTGGCCGGGTCGGTGGCCGGCAACATGCGGTCGATCGCGTTGTCGACGTGCGTGACGCTGCTCGTCGCGGAGCCCGAACGCGCTCGGGCCAACGGCATGGTCGGCACCGTCACCGGCGTGTCGTTTGCCATCACGTCGGTTTTCAGCGGCCTCGTCGTCGGGCGCCTCGGCATGGGTTGGACGCTGGGCTTTGCGCTCGCGGTCACGCTCACTGCGTTGTTGCATCTCATCACCATCACTGTCGATGAGCCCGCCCGCGCCGCCTCCGTTGCCGTGCAAGGCGACGCCGCCAGTCACGACGACGACCACCGTTGGATCGACGTGCGCGGCGCGCTCGAGTCGATCCGGGCGACACCGGGACTGATCTGATGGCGCTCATCCTCTTCGCCGCGTTCAACAATCTGCTCGGCGGGGTGTTCATGGCGCTCATGGACGCGTACGGCCTGTCGCTCGTATCCGTCGAAACCTGGGGTCTGCTCTTGGGCGTGCTCAGCTTCGGCTTCATCGTCGGTGGGCTCATCGTCGCGCGGCGCGGTCTCGGGCCGAACCCGCTGCGCATGATCATCATCGGCAATCTCGTGAACTGGACGATCTGCACCGTGTTCACCTTGCGTTCGTCGATCATCCCGCTTGCCGTCGGCATGTTCCTGTGGCTCACGTTGATCCCTGTCATCGAGGCCGCCGAGCAAACGGTCCTCCAGCGCGCCGTGCCGTACGAACGTCAAGGACGGGTCTTCGGTTTCGCCCAGACCGTCGAAAATGCCGCGTCGCCCCTCACCGCGTTTCTCATCGGCCCGCTCGCGGAAGTCGTCTTCATCCCCTTCATGACAAAGGGTCGCGGGGTCGACCTCATCGGTGGATGGTTCGGCACCGGGCCCGAACGCGGGCTGGCGCTCATCTTCACGCTTGCGGGCATCGTCGGGTTGATGGCCACCGCGCGGGCGTGGACATCGAAGTCCTACCGGACTCTGGTGGCCACCACCGCCCAACCAGCGCGGTGACCGTCGACAGGACCGAAGTCGTCGGCTCTTCGTTAGCCGAACCCTCACAATCGCGGACGGCACTTTGCAGACGCCGGGCAGTAGTCTGCGCGGTGTGACCGACCGGGCCGCGTCGAACGACCCGAACTCCGCCGACGCGTCTTCCGACGTCTCGACCACTTCGACACCGTCGCGGCGCTGGGCCCGGCGTGGTTTGCTGGCCGCAGTGCTGGTGGTGGCGGTTGCCGCCGTCGCCATGACCCGCGGTTCGTCGAACGCCGACTCGAACGAGAGCGCGCCGACCGCGAGTGCCATCAAGGGCGCGATCGACAAGGCCATCGAAGATCTCCAGTCGCAGCCCGCCCGGTCGGCTGAGGTCTACAACGTGATCCTCCCGTCGATCGTCGTGATCCAGACCGGCAACGCCGCGACGGCCACCGCCAGCAGCGGCTCAGGGCTCGGTACCGGCGTGATCATCAACGACCGGGGAGCGATCCTCACCGCACTGCATGTCGTCGACAAGGCCTCGACGATTCGGGTGTCGTTCGCCGATGGCACCGAGAGCGTCGCAACCATCGAATCATCCGACCGCGACAACGACATCGCGGTGCTGAGCACCGAACGCCTGCCGGACGTACTCGTGCCCGCGGTGTTGGGTGGTGGCCTCCGCGTCGGTGACGAGACGTTTGCCGTGGGGCATCCACTGGGCCTCGTCGGTTCGATCAGTGCGGGCGTCATCTCGGGTCTCGACCGTTCGCTCTCACGCGACAACGGTGCGCCATTGCGCGGTCTCATCCAATTCGACGCGGCAGTGAATCCGGGCAACTCCGGCGGCCCTTTGCTCAATCGCAATGGCCAAGTGGTCGGCATCGTGACCGCACTGGCCAACCCCGCCAAAGACGGGTACTTCATGGGCATCGGTTTCGCGGTGCCGATCGGCACCGCCGGCGGCGCTGCCGGAGCCCCGCGCAAGTAACGCCACCCCCGAGGAGCTATGGACCACACAAACAACAATCACGCTTCGCTCGAACAGGTCTTGTACCAAGTGAAGCGCGTCATCGTCGGTCAAGACGCGATGCTCGAGCGCATGATCGTCGCACTGTTGGCGCGCGGCCACCTGCTCGTCGAAGGCGTACCGGGTCTGGCAAAGACGATGGCGGTCAAGACACTGGCCGACGCGATCGGTGGCGAGTTCCAGCGCATCCAGTTCACCCCCGATCTGGTGCCCGCCGACATCGTCGGTACCCGCATCTACAACCAGAAACTGGGCGAATTCCAGGTTTCCCTGGGGCCGATCTTCGCCAACCTGGTGCTGGCCGACGAGATCAACCGCGCGCCCGCCAAGGTGCAGAGCGCGCTGCTCGAGGCAATGCAGGAACGTCAGGTCACGATCGGACGCGAGACCCATCGCTTGCCGACGCCCTTCCTCGTGATGGCCACTCAGAACCCGATCGAGTCCGAAGGCACCTACCCATTGCCCGAAGCGCAGGTCGACCGGTTCATGCTGAAGGTCTTGGTGGGATATCCCACACCGACAGAAGAATTCGTCATCGTCGAACGCATGACCGCAGTGCTCGAAACGGTGCAGCGAGTCATCGACGCGACACACCTCATCCGGCTCCAGCGCGCCGCTGATGCTGTCTTCGTCGACCCCGCGCTCATCGAGTACTCCGTGCGCGTTGCCGGCGCCACGCGCAATCTCGCGGCGCTCGGCCTCAACGACATCGCCCGGTATGTCATCTACGGCGCGAGCCCGCGGGCATCGATCAACATGATCCTCGCCGGCCGCGCGCTGGCACTCGTACGGGGCCGCGAGTACGCGTTGCCGACCGACGTGCGTGATGTCGCGCACGACGTGCTGCGTCACCGGCTGGTCTTGTCGTACGAAGCACTGGCCGACAACGTCACGTCCGACGACATCATCGCGCGCATACTCGCGACCATCCCGCTACCCGACATCGTGCTGCGCGAGCGACGACCGACAGCCGCGACCGCTGGTATACCGTCCGCGCCGATCACGGGGCAGTGGACCAGCTGATGTACGCCGCGGCGTCGCTGACGCCCGACAGGGTGCTGCACCGCCTCGAATGGCACGTCATCCGCCGCCTCGACGGGCGATTGCAGGGCGACTACCGCACGCTGTTTCGCGGGGTCGGTACCGACTTTCGCGACCTACGCGATTACGAACCGGGCGACGACGTTCGCCACATCGACTGGAACGTCACCGCGCGCATGGACTCGCCGTTCGTGCGCCAGTACTCCGAGGAGCGCGAGTTGACGGCGTGGCTCCTGCTCGATCGCTCGCCGTCGATGGCGTACGGTCGCGTCGATCGACCGAAAGAACTCGTGCTCTGCGAGCTCTCCGCCACGATCGCCCGCCTGCTCACGCGCGGCGGCAACCGCGTCGGAGCGATCCTCTACGACAACGAGGTCGAGAGCACGATGCAGCCGCGATCCGGCCGCAATCAGGTGCTCACCCTCACGCGCGATCTGTTGCGACCCGTGCGCACCCGCGGCACCGTGACCGAGCTCGCAGGGCTACTCGACACCGCGCTCGGCATGATCAGGCGGCGATCGCTCATCGTGCTCATCTCCGACTTCATCACCGAGCCGGGTTGGGAGCGCTCACTACTGCGGCTCACCGAGCACAACGAGGTGATCGCCATCCGCCTCGTCGATCCCAGTGAGTTCGCGCTGCCGGACGCGGGCATGATCGTCGTCGAAGATGCGGAGTCCGGCGAGCAACTGCTGATCGATTCGAGCGATGCCGAGTTTCGGCGCCGGTTGCGCGTCGCCGGCGAAGAGCGCGAGGCGGCCCTGCAGACCGCGACCGCACGAGCAGGCGTGACCCTTCACGACGTCTCGACCGACGAGGATCTCGTCAGCGCCCTCGTGCGCCTGGTCGAATCGCGCAGACGGCGGAGGCACTGATGTCTTTCGCGTCGCCATGGTTCCTCACGATGCTCGTGGTGATCCCTTTGATCGTCGCCGCCTATGTGAAGGCGGTGCGCCGCCGATCGCGCCGGGCCATGCAACTTGCGGCGCAAGGGTTGGTGACGACCTCGGCCTCGGCCCGGCTCGGCCGGCGGCGCCATGTGCCCTTCGCGCTGTTCGCGGTTGCGCTCACTGCGCTCGTCGTCTCTCTCGCACGACCCGAGACGAACCTCACGACACCGCTGCGCGAAGGCACGGTGATCCTCGCGTTCGATGTGTCGAACAGCATGGCCGCCGAAGACCTCGAGCCTTCGCGCATCGAGGCGGCAAAGACGGCGGCGCGCGCGTTCGTCGAGCAACAACCATCGACGATTCGTATCGGCGTCGTCGCGTTCGGCGATGGCGCAGTTGTCGTCCAGCAACCGACCGACACCCAAGAGGACGTGATCGCCGCAATCAACCGTCTGTCGGTCGAAGGCGGAACGTCGCTCGGCGAGGGACTGTTCGCGGCGCTCAGCGCAATCGCGGGCAAGCCGTTGACGATCGACGAAGACGCGCTCGACAACGATCTCGGCCAGCTCGATATCGGATTCTTCGGGTCGTCGACGATCGTGTTGTTGTCCGACGGCGAGAACAACGGACGGCCCGATCCGCTCACCGTGGCCGAGATCGCCTCGGTTGCCGGCGTGCACATTCACGCCATCGGTATCGGCACCGAGCGAGGCACGGTTGTCGACATCGGCGGATTCAACGTGGCTACCGCGCTCGACGGTGAACTGCTCGCCGAGGTAGCCAAGGTGAGCGACGGGACGTACTACGAAGCTGCCGATGCCGCCTCGCTGGCAGAGATCTACAAATCCATCGATCTCCAGTTCAAGACGAAGACCGAACACACCGAAGTCACCGCGCTGTTCACGGCGGGTGCCGCGCTGCTGCTCGTCGTGGGCGCGTTGTTGTCTGTGTTCTGGTTCGGTCGGGTGGTGTGACGATGACGTTCACATGGCCGCTCGCGCTGTTGCTGGTGCTCGCCGTGCCGGCCGTGCTCGGTGCGTATCTCTGGAAGCTGCGACGGCGCCGCAAGCAAGCGGTGCGCTATTCGAGCGTCGCGCTGTTGCGGTCCGTGATTCCAAAGGGAACGCGTTGGCGCCGTCACCTCCCAGTCGCGCTGCTGCTGACGAGCCTGGGAGTGCTCGCACTGGCATCGAGTCGGCCGCAGATCGTGCGCAATGTGCCCGTAGGGCGTACGTCGATCATCTTGGCGCTCGACGTTTCGCGATCGATGTGCTCGACCGATGTCCTACCGAACCGGCTTGCAGTCGCGCAGGCCGCGGCGCGCAAGTTCGTCGAGGAACAGCCCGACGGCACGCGCATCGGCATCGTCGTCTTCTCGGGCTTCGCGCAACTCGCAGTGCCGCCCACCACCGAACGCAAACCCTTGCTCTCGGCCATCGACAACTTGACCACCGCAACCGGCACGGCCATCGGTTCGGCCATGCTCAAGGGTCTCGACGCCATCGCCGAAGTGAACCCCGACGTGGCACCGGTCGGCGACGCTCCCGAAGGCGTGGTCGGACAGGCCGGTGCCAATGGGTTCGTTCCCGACATCGTCGTGTTGTTGACCGACGGGGCCAATACACGCGGCATCAAACCACTCGATGCGGTGCCCTACGCCGTCGAGCGGCGCGTGCGGGTGTTCACCATCGGGTTCGGTACGACGCAGCCCGCGGCGATGGTCTGCTCACGGGCCCAGTTGGGGGGTGCCGCGATCGGCGGGGATGGCGCCTTCCGCGGCGGCGGAGGCGGTGGGGGGTTCGGCGGTGCCGGCTCACCGCTCGTTGCCGATGAAGCGACATTGCAAGCCGTCGCCGACCAAACCGGCGGGCAGTACTACCGCGCCGAAGACACGGCGCAGTTGGCCAAGGTGTTCTCGGGCCTTCCGAAGGATGTCGAGATTCAAAAAGAAGAACTCGAGATCAGCTCGATATTCGCCGCGATCGGTGCGCTGCTCGCGGCCGCGGCGATCATGGCATCAATCCGTTGGAGTCCGTATCCGATGTGATCGGTGAACCTCGTCCCGTCACCGAATGCCTTTGCGGTGCAAGGCGTCCTGCACCGCTCTCCCGAATTGCCGCTCGTACGCGCGCCGAGCATGTTCATCGGCTCGCCGCGCCGCCGACGCCGCCTCACGGCGAAGTGACAACCACGCGTCGTAGCGCTCGCCGCTGAGGTGACCTTCGGCTACGGCGCCGCGAACTGCGCAGCCCCGCTCGGGTCCATGCGAACAGTCCCGGAATTGGCACGATTCGGCGAGTGCTTCGATTTCGGGAAAGGTTCCGTCCACTGCCGACTCGTCGGCCCACAGACCGACCTCGCGCAGTCCCGGAGTGTCGATCAGCACGCTACCACCCGGCAGTGGATGCAATTCCCGCGACGTCGTCGTGTGCCGGCCCCGGTGGTCGGTCGCCCGCACCGCAGAGACCGAGGCGAGGTCACTGCCGACGAGCGCACTCACCAACGTCGACTTGCCCGCGCCCGATTCACCGATCAGTACCAGCGTGCGGCCGGCGATGAACTGGCGAAGGGTGTCGAGGCCGTCGCCGCTGAAGGAACAGACGGCTTCGCCATCGAGCAGCGGGTCGATCTCGTGGATACGCGCCACCACCGGATCGACATCGTCGAGTAGGTCAGTCTTCGTGAGCACGACGAGCGGGGTCGTGCCTGCGTCCCAGATCTGTGTACGCGTGCGGTAGAGACGACGGGCTTTGATCGGCCGGTCCGCGCCGAACACCATGGCGACCACATCGACATTGGCCGCCAGCAGTTGCTCACCGGCCGCGGGGTCCTTGCGGCGCAGCAACGACACGAGCGCGTGAGCACGTCGCTGATCACGCCGTCTTCGACGACGACCCAATCCCCTACCGTCAGCGCGTCGACAGATCGGCGCGCCGGGAGATGCATCAACCCATCGCGCACCATGAGCAGGAGAGCTCCTCGGTCGTGGCGCATGACGCGCCCGGGTTGGGCGCCGACGGCCGCGACCGACGAGAACAACGCGGCGAAGCGGTCGTTCCAGCCAACGCGATCCAGTGCCGGAGGGTTTCCCACTCGCTTCCTATCGGGTTCACATGGCGCCCTTACCTCGCGCCCCCAGGATGACCGCACCCCAAGCCAGACGCAGGAGCATCCGATGCGCCAATTCCGAACCCTCGCATTCACCTGCGCTGTCGCCGTGTCCGTGCTGACGGCGTGCGGGTCGAGCGGTGGCAATGCACAGAGCCCCGCGGGCGAGGCGTCGTCGGTCGCACCGACCACCATCAGCGCAGCGGGCGGGTCTACCTCCACCGCACCGACGACGAGCACTGCTGTATCTACGAGCGGCGCAGAGTTGACCGATCACGAAGACGCCGCGGACTACACCTGGAACGAGGGCGACGTCGTTGCGATCGCGTTGAAGGGAACCTCGGCGTCATCGAGCGCCGGTTCGGTCGAGGTATCGGGCTCCACCGTCACGATCGGCGCTGCCGGTACGTACCGACTCACCGGCGCGCTGACGAACGGTCAGATCGTCGTCGATACCGACGACGACGGCGTGGTGCGACTCATCCTCAACGGTGTCGACATCACCAGCGCGAGCACGTCGCCGATATCGGTCACCGACGCGAAGAAGGTTGTCGTGATTCTCGCCGACAACACCCAAAACCGGTTGACCGACGCGGCTACCTACACCTTTGCCGACGCGACAACCGATGAGCCGAACGCCGCGTCGTTCAGCACTGCCGATCTCACCATCGCAGGCAATGGCTCTCTGACAGTGAAGGGCAGCTTCAACGACGGCATCGCCAGCAAGGACGGCCTCGTGATCGCTGGCGGAACGATCGTCGTCGACGCGAAAGACGATGGCATCCGCGGCAAGGACTACCTAGTGGTGAAAGCGGGCACGATCACCGTGCGCGTAACGGGTGACGCGCTGAAGGCAGACAACGAAGAGGACCCAGCAGCCGGCTTCATATCGATCACCGCGGGCACATTCGATCTCACGTCAGGTGGCGACGCGATACAAGCGGCAACCGACGTCGTCGTGAACGACGGCACGATCAAGATCAAGGCCGGAGGCGGTAGCACTACCGCCGTCGCCGCAGACGCATCGGCCAAGGGCATCAAGGGCGCGGCCAGCGTCACGATCGCCGGCGGAACATTCACGATCGATTCGGCCGACGACGCGATCCATTCGAACGCCAGCGCGACCGTCAGTGGCGGTACGTTCTCGATCACCACGGGCGACGACGGTATCCACGCGGACGCCACGCTCTTGGTGAGCGGTGGCACCGTCGGCATCACGAAGTCCTACGAAGGCATCGAGAGCGCCGCCATCACGATCGCCGGAGGGAGCATCACGATCGTGTCGAGCGACGACGGCGTCAACGCGGCCGGCGGAGTCGATGGCTCGGGTACGCAACAACCGAATGGCGGGCGCGACACATTTGCACAGGGCAACAACTCACTGACGGTCTCGGGCGGACAGACGGTCGTCACGGCCAACGGCGACGGCATCGATGTCAACGGCTCGTGGACGATGACCGGTGGAACGGTGATCGTGAACGGACCCACTGCAAGCAACAACGGCGCACTCGACTACGACGGCACGTTTGCTCTGTCCGGCGGGGTGGTTCTCGCCGCCGGAAGTGCCGGCATGGCGCAATCACCGAGTTCGTCATCGACGCAACCGACGGTCACCGTCCGGCTCACGGCAGTGCAGGCTGCCGGCACGACGGTGCGGGTCCAGACGACGGCGGGCGAGGAGATCGCGACGTTGACGCCGTCGAAGAGCTACCAGTTCATCGTCGTGTCGACACCGAAACTCGTGAACGGAACCGCCTATGACGTGCTCGTCGGAGGAACCAAGGTCACAACCTCGACCGCCACGACCACCACTGCGGCGAGCACGGGTGGGATGGGCACACCCGGCGCGAGGTGAACCAATCGTCGGTGGCCAGCGCATCGTGCAATCATGATTGCATTCACGTTCCTGGGTACTCATTCGTTTGCACTGTTCGGGACCACCGGTTGCGTCGAGGCCCGTCGGCTGTTCAAACGCGACAAAAAGGCCCCCGAATTCATCCGCCCGTAACGGGCCCGACGCCGTTGGGCCTCGCGCGGCCGATAGTCAAGACGTGGATGTACCCCAACGCACGCGGCTCGCTATGAGCATCCGAGTCGCGCTCGAACACCGAATGACGTACCGCTTCGACCGCTCGGTGGCACTCTCACCCCACGTCGTCCGGCTGCGTCCGGCACCGCACTGTCGCACTCCGATCCTCGCCTACTCGATGACCGTGACTCCCGCCGAGCACTTCATCAACTGGCAACAAGACCCGTTCGGCAACCATCTGGCCCGTCTTGTTTTTCCTGAGCCCGCGCGCGAGCTCACGGTCGTGGTCGATCTCGTCGCCGACCTCGCCGTTGTCAACCCGTTCGACTTCTTCGTCGAAGAATCGGCGGCGCATTTCCCGTTCGCGTACGAAGAAACGTTGCGCCGCGAGTTGACGCCGTACTTCTCCGACGAAATGCCCACACCCCTGCTTGCGCAGTGGCTCGCCGAATGGGACGCCGAACGCGCGGCTTCGACGAGTGCCGACGGCCAGTCCATCGTCGACTTCCTCGTCGAGGTCAATCAGCGTGTCTTTCACTCTGTCGCGTACACGACGCGCATGGAGCCGGGCGTGCAAACGCCCGACGAGACGCTCGAGAACAAGCTCGGGTCATGCCGCGACAGCGCGTGGCTGCTCGTGCACATCCTGCGCCGCGTTGGGCTCGCCGCCCGGTTCGTGTCGGGCTACCTCGTGCAACTGCGCGCCGACGAAGCCGCACTCGACGGCCCGTCCGGCCCCGTCGCCGACTTCACCGATCTGCACGCGTGGGCCGAGGCCTACATCCCCGGTGCCGGTTGGATCGGCCTCGATCCGACCTCGGGCCTACTCGCCGGCGAAGGGCATCTCCCTCTCGTCTGCTCGCCGCACCCGTCGAGCGCGGCGCCGATAACCGGCGCGACCGATCCGTGCAACGTCACCTTCGACTTTTCCAACACGGTCACTCGCCTCGTCGGGCCACCGCGCGTCACGTTGCCCTATTCGGAAGACCAGTGGCTGCGCATCGACGCGCTCGGTCACGAAGTCGACAAGGCGCTCGCCGATGGCGATGTGCGCCTCACCGTCGGCGGCGAGCCAACGTTCGTGTCGGTCGACGACATGGACGCCGCCCAATGGACAACCGCCGCCGACGGCGCCGACAAACGTGCAAAGGCCGAGGCAATCGCGCGCCGGCTACTCGACCGATTCGGCAGCGGTGGCTTGCTGCACTACGGACAAGGTCGGTGGTATCCCGGCGAACCTCTGCCGCGCTGGCAGGTTGCGTTGTTGTGGCGCGCCGACGGCGAACCGTTGTGGACCAACCGCGCGTTGCTTGCCGATCATGTGTTGGCCGACGACGAGGCGCCTGCAGTTTTCGCGACGGACGCGGTGCCGGACACGCCCGCGCTGCTCGACGACGCGTCTGCTCTCATCCATTCGATCGCCGCCTCGTTGCGTTTGCCCGACGGGTGCTGCCTGCCCGCGTACGAAGACCCGCTACACCGGCTCCTCGTCGAAGCCGGCCTTCCCGGCGGCGACCCGCCCGCGGTCGACGTCGCCGCGACCGACGAGGCGCTGGCAACGAGCGACGCCCGACTGGCGGCACTTGGCCACCTCGACGAAAGCGGCCGCGGCGATCCGGCGGGCTGGGTCGTCCCGCTGCATCCGATCGCGACAGCCAAAGCGGGCAGCGGTGAGCGCCCACAGTGGGGTACGACGCGATGGACGTTGCGCCGCGGCGCGCTCACACTGATCCCCGGTGACTCGCCCATGGGCCTGCGACTACCACTCGATGCGCTCACGTGGCGGCCACCCCCGCCGCCAGAGCCAGAACTGTCGCCGTTCGCCGAGCGGTCGCCGCTCGACAGCCCCGAGTCCGCGCGTGCGGGCCTTCGTCCCAAGGCACGCGAGGCCGAGCCCGAAGTCGTGCCGCGCGGCGCGCTCTGTGTCGAGGCTCGCAAAGGAAAGCTGTTCGTCTTCTTGCCCCCGGTCGAACAACTCGAACACGCCGTCGATCTCCTCGCGGTGGTCGAGCAGGCCGCTGCCGCGGTGGGTCGACCGATCGTCATCGAGGGCTACTTGCCGCCGCACGACCCTCGACTGGTCAAGCTCGTCGTCACGCCCGACCCGGGTGTACTCGAGGTCAACATCCATCCGGCGTCGTCGTGGACGGAGCTCGTCGACATCACCACCGGTGTGCATGCCGACGCGCGCGCGACGCGGCTCGGCACCGAGACGTTCCATCTCGACGGCACCCACGCCGGTACGGGCGGCGGCAACCACGTGACCCTCGGCGGTCCGACCCCGGCCGACAGCCCCCTTCTCCGCCGGCCACAGCTGCTCCGCAGCCTCATCACCTACTGGCAGCACCACCCGGCGCTGTCCTACCTGTTCTCGGGCCGGTTCATCGGGCCGACGAGCCAATCGCCCCGAGTCGACGAGGCCCGCCACGAGAGCCTCTACGAGCTCGAGATCGCGTTCGCCGAGCTCGATCGCCAGGACGACGAGCCGCGGCCCTGGCTGGTCGACCGCCTGTTCCGCCACCTGCTGGTGGACATCACGGGGAACACCCACCGCTCGGAGCTGTGCATCGACAAGCTGTTCAGCCCCGGCACCGAGCGGGGCCGGCTCGGGCTCCTCGAGATGCGCTCCTTCGAGATGCC
>JBDSMH010000165.1:0-11611 GCA_039915945.1 Acidimicrobiales bacterium
TCGACGTCGTAGGACGACGAGGCCAGATGCGCCGGCGTCCGCGCGTTCCAATTCGCTCGATTTACCGCCATCCGCTCGTCCACGACGCTCCCCTTTGCAACACGCATGCAACCACATCCTGCCCGGCCTTTCGTCGCACTATCGCGCGTCGTACTATCGAGAGATGCCGCTCGCGTTGGTCGGATCAGAGAATCGACCGCCCGAGCCGCGATGCGTCGTCGTCCGTACCGTCGCCGAGATGCCGGCGATTCTCGCCATGGCGAATGCCGACATCGCCGTCTTGTTGGTGCTGCGGTTGGACAAGGGCGACCGTCAACGCGTCGCCGACATGGTGATCGGCTGGGCCAGCGGTGCCGCCGCGACTCTCGACTGGCTCGGTGACAGCACCGTTGTGCTGCGTTCGCCGCGGGCACAGTCGCCGCGGTTGATTCACCACGGTTTGGCCGGCGCGGTAGAGCATGCGCTGACCGCCGCGACTCCGCGCTTGTTGACGCCCGACGACGAGCGTCGACTGCGCACCCAAGCCGGCGCCGGCTCCGCCGCGGCCCGGCGCCGGCTGATCGATGCCTACGCGGAGGTCGCGACCCTGGTTGCCCTGTGGTTGCGATCGCCACAGCTTTCTGCCCAGTCCGCGACGCGTTACGCCCACGAAGAACTCGACGCGCTGGTCGCGCGCCCGTCCGCGACACCGCTCCTCGTCGAACTCGTGAACCTCATCGCGGCACGGCTGGCGTAGCGGCGGGAACCTCGCCCCCGCGGCGGGTGTACATCGGCCGTGCACAAGGCGCTCGTTGCCGTTCTCGTCGTCATCGCATGTTCGTGCCGCGCCGGCGAGCAGCGCACGCTGCAAACCGAGGCGTCCACGACGTCGATCACCACGACACCGGTCACCACTACGACGCCTGCTACTACCGTGGCACCGTGGAGCGTGGCGGCACCGTCTCCGGGACGTGGTCCCGAAGTCGCGCCGGCCCATCGTCGCATCGGCGACCGCGACGAATACCTCCTTCGATTCGCCGACAACTCGGCGATGATCTTGTCGCTCGGTGCGCCGTGGGGTGATCCGGCGGAAGTAACGGCGCGGCCCGAGGTCAACCTGTTGCGACCAAACGGCACCAAACTCGGTGGACCGGTCATGGACAAGAATCAGTGGGCCCCGCCGCTCATCTGCAGCGGCGCTTGTCCCGAACTCGACCGCGAGCAACGCCCCGACGGGGGTGTCAACACCGCTACCAGATCACTCCACCCAATGGCGTCGCCCTCTCGGGCACGGTCACGATCGAGTTCGCCAACTGGGCGATGTTCGCCGAGTCGCTCGAATCCGCCCGCGCATTCAGCTTCGAAACCGTCGATGGCTTTCCCGTCGCGCACGTGCAAACCGATGGCTACGGTCTCGGTGCGGCCAAGATGTTCCTCTGCCTCCACAACTGCAACGCGCGAATGACAATCGAACGCATGGTTGCAGAGGCATGTGCTGCGAGAGTGAAGGCCGAGGCGAATTCTACGTACGTGTCCAACTCGTGCATCGACGACTGGTATCTCTACCTCGACGCGAACGCCGAAAAGGTCAACGAAGTACGCGCTGCGCTCACACTGCGTCCTGCGAGCGGGTGAGCGCAGCCATCCGGCAATGGTTGCGGCCGTGGTGAAGTGGGTACCGGCCCGGGTCCGTACAACCCGCGGTCCGTGCACATGAGGAGATGAGCCATGAGTCTTCCCACCGTCGTGTCGCCCAAAGAATGGCGTGCCGCGCGCGTCGATTTGCTCGCCGACGAAAAGGCCTTGACGCGAGCGCGCGACGAACTCAATACCAAGCGTCGTGAACTGCCGATGGTCAAGATCGAGAAGGACTATGTGTTCGACGGCCCCGATGGTAAGTTCAGCCTGCTCGACCTCTTCGAGGGACGCCGGCAACTCATCGTCGGACACTTCATGTTCGACCCGAGCTGGGATGACGGTTGCCCGAGCTGCACTGCGGGTGCCGATGAGATGTCCAAGGGTCATCTCGACCACCTGCACGCGCGTGACACGACATTCACGTACGTCTCCCGCGCCCCGCTCGACAAGATCGAGTCGTACAAGAAGCGCAAGGGCTGGACGTTCCCCTGGTACTCCTCGTACGGCAGTGACTTCAACTACGACTTCCACGTCACGCTCGACGACTCGGTGACACCGGCCGAGTACAACTTCCGCACGCGAGCCGAGCACCAGCTCGCGGGCACGCCCATCGACGGCGATCAGCCCATGGAGCTACCGGGGCGCAGCAGCTTCCTACGCGTCGACGACGACGTGTTCCACACCTTCTCCATCTTTGCGCGCGGGCTCGAAACCATGGGCGGCTCGTACTACCTGCTCGACGAAACGGCCCTCGGCCGGCAAGAAGACTGGGAGGAACCCAAGGACCGCGCGGCCGATGCACGCGGTGCAGTTCCCAACTTCGAGAAGTGACGCCGCGCGTCAGCTAGCGCGACGCCCCGGCAAAGATGCGAGCGATGTTCTCCTCGGCGAAGAATTCGGCGGGCGACGTGACGCCGGCGTTCAGGCGGGCGAAACCGTCCATCGCATCCTGGTTGCCGTGTATGGCCGCCAGTAGTTGCCGGAACTCGGGCGGGGGCGGCTCGAGCGCGGCCAGTTGCAACGTGAACTCGTACATCGGAAGCACATGGTTGTCGCGTGTCGTCTGGTAACTGCTCATGGCGTCATCGAAATCGCTTGCGCCCGTGAGCCATTCGTCGATCGCCGTCGACAACAGTTCCGAGTCGCGGAATGCGTCGGAGATACCTTGCGCGGTGATGAAGTCGCGGTTGTACCCAGCGTCGCCCACGAGCGCCCAGCCGGCACCGAACGGCTTACGGAAGAAATTGGGCACGGCGGTCCCGACGACTCTTGTCTCGCGCTTGGCGCTGCGCAATTGCTCGGCGAACTCCGGTGCGAAGTCGAACGTCTGCATGTACGCACCTTCGACATCCGCCTTGTTGGCTTCGAGAAGCGCGTAGGGCCAACCACCGATCACGAGCGTCAGATCATCGTTGGTCGGCGCGACGGCGAAGCCGCGTTCGTCGCGAACGTAGGTCGCGAATCGGCCGTCGGCGGGAAGTCCACTCCAGTAGCTGTAGTACCCGCACAGGCGCGGCCCGTGCTCGTTGTAGTGCTCGGCTGCGACCGACCGCGCCACGAACGAACGCATGCCGTCCGCGCCGACGACGATGCGCGCTCGCTCGGTGACCGTCGAGCCGCCCTTGCTGCTGCCGCGGACGCCGGTGACGCAACCGTCCTCGACGACGACTTCGTCGACTCCAAATCCTTCACGCACCTCAGCGCCGGCTTCTGCTGCGCCTTGGACCAAGATCGGGTCGAGCACCGTACGCCGCGGGCAATAGGCCACCGGCGACTCGGCCGTGCCCGGGCTGCCTTCGATGGTGAAGGGGCCGAAGTCGAATGAATACGTGTGGATCGGCGGGCAACCGGTAACCGTCAATCGGTCGAGGAGACCCCACCGCGACAGCGCCGCAACCCCCTGCGGATGCACGATATGGGTCGAGACCGTGTCGCTCGGGAACGTCGTGCGGTCGACGAGCAGCACCTTGTAGCCCTTGCGGGCGAGCAACATGGCGGTCGGCGATCCCGCACAGCGGGCACCCACCACGATTGCGTCGTAGTCGTTGGCGGCCATGCCTGCTCCCCTCGCAACAATCCCCGCGCACGTTACACCTGTCGCCCTCGTGCACCGATGGGCGCGAAAGCGTCGCCAGTAGGCTCCCGTGGTGAACAAACCTGGCTCGATTCTCGGTAACCGCGTCCTTCGATCAGAAGATCCGGGTTTGCTCCGGGGCACGCGCCGCTACGTGGCTGATCTCGATCTGCCGGGCAAGCTGCACGCGGCCTTCGCTCGCTCGCCGGTCGCCCATGGGGTGCTCGTCGATGTGCATGTGGACGACGCCGCGGCAATGCCCGGTGTCGTCGCCGTGTGGACCGCCAACGAGCTCGGCGTCGCGCCGCATCACGGGTTCGTCAAGGTGCACGACGACTTCGCCCGTCCGCCGTTGGCCTCGGACCGCGTCCGCTTCGTCGGCGATTCGTTGGCCGTGGTGTTCGCCGAGACCGCCGCGCAGGCCGAAGACGCGGCCCACGCGATCTGGGCCGACATCGATCCGCTGCCGGTGGTGGTCGATGCAGAGCGCGCACTGCTCCGTGACGCCGAGATCATCTTCCCTGTCCACGGCTCCAACCAAGCAATGATGGTGCCCGACAGCAACGCCGTCGATCTCGACGCGGTCTCCGACGTCGTCGTGCGCGGCCGTTACGTCAATCAACGAATGGCCGTCGCCCCCATCGAAGTCGATTGCTGCGCGGCGGCGCCGGCCGACGACGGTCGCGTCACGGTGTGGCCGTCGACGCAGATGCCGCACGCTCTGCGCGACCAACTCGCGCAAGCACTCGGCTGGGAACCCGCCGAGATTCACGTCGTCACGCCGCAAGTCGGAGGCGGATTCGGGGGCAAGGCCGGGCTTCATCCCGAATACACGGTCGTGACCAAAGCTGCGCGCGACCTCGGTCGCCCCGTCGTATGGCTGCCCGCGCGCAGTGAAGATCTGCAAGCACTTCCGCACGGTCGCGCGCAGATCCAGTATGTAGAGCTCGGCTGCAAACGTGACGGCACGTTCACCGGTTTGCGCGTGCGACTCATCGGCGATGCGGGCGGCTATCCAACCGTCGGCGCGTATCTCCCCGGCGGCACCCGTCGCATGTCGCACGGCACCTACAACTTTCCCGCGATCCAGTTCGACGTCGCGGTTGCCGTGACCAACACGACGCCCGTCGGCGCGTATCGCGGTGCGGGCCGGCCCGAAGCCACGGCGCTGCTCGAACGCATCGTCGATCAAGCCGGGCTCGAACTCGGCATCGATCCCATCGAACTGCGCGAGCGCAACTTGCTCGGCGACGATGTCTTTCCGTTCCGCACGCTCACCGGCAACACCTACGACTCCGGCCGCTACACGCTGCCCTTGCGTACCGCCGCCGATGCCATCGACTACGCAGGGCTGCGGGCCGACCAGCGCGCTCGGCGCGAGCGCGGCGATCGCACGTATCTCGGCATCGGTGTCGCCGTCTACGTCGAGATCACCGCGGGTGGCGGGTCGAGCGAGTTCGGCGCGGTCGAAGTGCATGCCGATGGCTCGGCCACTGTCTTTGCGGGCACCTCCGCTCACGGCCAAGGTCACCAGACGTCGTTCGCAATGCTGGTATCCGAACAGACGGGTATCCCCATCGAACGCATCACACTCGTCGACGGCGACACCGACCGTGTGCCGCGCGGTGGTGGCACCGGCGGATCGCGGTCGTTGCAGATCGGCGGGTCGGCCGTGCACAAGGCGACCGAGGCACTCGTCGCCAAAGCCAAGCAATTGGTCGCCGATCTCCTCGAGGCGGCGATCGACGACGTCGTCGTCGACACGGCTACGGGCACCATTGGCGTGGCCGGCGTGCCCGCCATGGATCTGACGTGGGCCAAACTCGCCGAGGTCTCGCCCGAGCCACTCACCGCCGACTTCGTATTCGATCAGGGCGGCGCCACGTTCCCCTTCGGCGCGCACATCGCCCTCGTCGAAGTCGACGCGGATACCGGCGCGGTTCGTCTGGTGCGTCACGTCGCGGTCGACGACTGCGGCACCGTCCTCAACCCGCTGCTCGTCGAAGGACAACAACACGGCGGCATCGCGGCGGGCGTCGGGCAAGCGCTCTTCGAAGAGGTGCGCTATGACGACGATGGCAACCTGCTCACGTCCAACTTCGCGGACTACGGCATCGCGTCGTCGGCCGAGTTCCCCAGCTTCGACACGCAGTCGACCGAGACCCCGTCACCGCTCAACCCGCTCGGCGCCAAGGGCATCGGCGAGGCCGCCACGATCGGCGCCACGCCCGCCGTGCAAAACGCGGTCATCGACGCGCTGTCGCATCTCGGCATTCGCCATCTCGATCTGCCGTGCACACCCGAGCGGGTCTGGTCGGCGATTCGTGACGCGGAGGCGGGTCGTACCGTCGATCCGTGGCGCGAACCGCCCGACGTGTTCGGATCCGATGCGCCGATCGACGAAGCCGGTATCGACGCCGCCGAAGGCATCTGAGCATCACGCGAGATAGGTGTTGATCTCGGTCGCTTTGATCGAGGCCCAGATCGCGTCGCCCGGGTGCCGGTCGAGTGCGGCCAGCCCCGCCGTGGTGAGTTCCGCCGTGAGCGGCAAGGGGTCGCCGAGGCTGACCCGGACGCGATCGAACGCGCGGTCGATGTCGGTGATGGTGGTCGACCACACATTGCGCGGACTGCCGTCGGGCGGCGTGCGATAGAGGGCGATCGCACTCGGCGCGATGGCCGCATACGCGGCACCGTCGGCCTCGGCATCGACGACCAACGTCGCACCCTGCGCCGTGGTGAACGTGGTGCCCGCAACGGTGCCGGCGAGCAAGTTGGTGCCGACGAGTTGTGCGACATAGCGGCTGCGCGGGTGCGCCGCGATGCTCGCGAGTGTGCCCGCTTGCGTGACGGTGCCGCCTTCGACGATGACGACACGATCCGCAAGTGCATACGCGTCGAGCGGATCATGCGTGATGAGGATGCGGACGCCCTCGAAGCGCGCCAGGTGATCGCGCAGGTCGCGCCGTACGGTCGTGCGCGTTGCTGCGTCGAGCGCGGCGAGTGGCTCGTCGAGCAACAGTAACTTCGGATTCGTCGCGAGCGCGCGGGCCAACGCGACGCGCTGTTGCTGTCCCCCCGAGAGCGTCGCCGGTCGATGCTGCGCGTGATCGGCGAGGCCGAGCCGTTCCAGCCATTCGAGCGCCTGCTCGCGCGCCTTGTTGCGGGGCACTCGACGGGCCCGCAACCCGAAGGCCACGTTGTCGACGGCGCTCAGATGGGCGAACAACAAGTAGTCCTGGAACACGACGCTCACCGGTCGGTGCTCGGCGGCGACGAACGTGTCGGTTGCAGGGTCGTCGAGGATCATGTCACCGAGCGAGATACGACCGTCGTCGATGGGCTGCAGGCCGGCCAGGCAGCGCAGCAACGTGGTCTTGCCGGCACCGTTCGGGCCCAGGATGGCGACGACTTCACCGGCTTTGGCTTCGAGGTCGACGTCGAGGTCGAGCGAGCCGAGGCGGAGACGTACGGTGGCAGCAAGATGCATGCGGCAGTGTCAGTTCTTCAGCCAGCGGGCGACCGGACGATGCCGCCGAGCCAACGCTCGCGCAACGCGATCAGCACGACGAACGACACCGCCATCAACACGAGGCTGGTGATGATCGCCTCGGGCGGGTTCGATTCGAGCTTGAGGTAGGTGAGCAACGGCAGAGTCTGCGTGGTGCGCGGGAAGTTGCCGGCAAAGGTGATGGTTGCGCCGAACTCGCCCAGCGCCCGCGCCCACGCCAGCACTGCGCCGGCGATCAATGCGGGTCGGATCGCCGGCAGCGTGACGCGGCGAAACGCGTACCAGCGCGACGCGCCGAGGGTGTGGGCCGCGTCTTCGAACCGAGGATCGAGTTGGCGGATCGCACCTTCGACGGTGATCACCAGGAACGGCATCGCCACGAATGTCTGGGCGACGACGACACCGGCCGTCGTGAAGGGCAGACGGATGTCGAACCATCGATCGAGCCACTGCCCCGCGAAGCCCCGCCGTCCGAGCGCGAAGAACAACGCCACGCCACCGACCACGGGCGGTAGCACCATCGACATTGTGCACAACGCGCGCACCACGCTGCGGCCCGGGAATCGAGCCCGCGCCAGGAACCAGGCCAGCGGCACACCGAAGACCACGGAGAATGCGGTCGACCACAGCGAGCACACGATGGACAGCTGCAACGCATCGAGGGCATCGGACGACCGCAGCAGCGACCATCCGTCGCGCCAGGGCGCCCGCCAGAGCAGCCCGACGAACGGCAGCGCGAAGAACGCGACCGCCACCACGGCCAGCGCCATCACGGGCAGCGGCAGGCTGCGCCGGTGGGCGCGGCGACGCTTCGTTGGTACCTTGGTGGTCGTAGCCATGGCCGCAAGCATCGCGCGAAGTCGCGGGGTGTCGGTCACGAGACCGCCCCGCGGGGCACGACCCATCGCATCTTTTGACCGGTGACCGCCGCAATGAGGTCGAAGTCGGCGTCGTAGTGGAGCACCGTCAGTACATGTTGCTCGGCACAGGCGGCGATGATGAGGTCGGGTAGCGGCACGGCTCGGTGCTGCGACCGCGCCGCCAGTAGACGTTGCACTTCGAGTGCCCGTTCCATGACGAGTTCGCTGATCGGGACCCGGGGCATCCCTCTCAGCGCTGACGCCAGCGTTGCGTAGCCAGCCGGATCTCGCGCGCTATAGAGCAACTCCAGATCGATAATCGCGCACGTCGCTATCCGGCCCGCCAGCAAAAGCGGTTCGACCACCGCCCGTACTTCGGGACGGTGTTCGCTTCTCGTCAGCGCGCTCTTGTCGGCGAGGTATTCGGCCACCGTTGGCGATCAGCGCCAAGCGCTCGCCATCACCTCTGCGTTGTCGAGATCGAGATCGGCACCGGAGAACAGCAGCTCGACAAGCTGACGGCGCTGTTCTAGTGCGATGACCTCATCGAGCGCGGCATCAACCGTGTCCGTGAGCGTGGTCGTCCCCAGTAATTGCTTGGCCCGTTCCACCTTGTCGAAGTCGACTTCGAACGATGTCTTTCGGCGTGACGTCTTCACGCCCGCCATGATAGCGAACTCGGCTCATCTGGATAGCAGTTCGACAGAGATTCGCTATTCCTGGCGGATATCCGCAGGTAGTCAACTCGAACCATTGACAAGGGGCGCGCCGTGATTCATTATTCAGCGTATGCTGAATGTAATTGATGAACAAGCGGGTCGATGATGGCAAAGGCAGGGCGTAAGCCGGCGTCGACCCGAGTGCCCCGAGCCGAAGCGCGTCAGCGCGTGATCCGGGCGGCCTTCGAGACGCTGCGCGCCGATGGCTTCAGCGGCACCAGCGCTCGCGCCATTGCGGCGACCGGCGGGTTCGATCAAGCGCTCGTCTTCTACTACTTCGGTTCGGTCAACGATCTACTTCTGGCGGCGCTCGCCGACAGCAGCGCCACCCAGCTACGTGAGTACGAAGAAGCACTCGCCGACATCAAGTCGCTGCCGGCATTGTTCGACGCCGTCAGCACCCCGTTCGAACGCGATCTGGCGTCAGGTCATGTACGGGTGCTCGCCGAGTTGGTCGCCGCGAGCGCCGCCGATCGCCGCTTGGCCGACGCAGTCGGCGCGATGGTCGAGCCATGGATCGATCTGACCAAACGCACCGTCGACCGAGTCCTCGGCAAGTCGTTCATCGGTTCGGTCGTGCCCTCTGAGCAGATCGCGTTCGCAGTGGTTGCTTTCTTCCTCGGCGCCGAGCTCCTCGTGAACCTCAAGGGCGACGCGTCGGACCAGCAAGCCCTACTGCAGACGGGCGCAACTGTCGTCAAGTTGCTCGGCAGTTTCGGCGGCGCGCCGTGATGAACGCGACCGCTGCATTTCCGTTGTTCACGACGACGAGGTCGAGGCTCGACATCGAAGCGTTGCGCGGCGCTGATCGCGGCCTCACCGATTGCTCGCCGCGGGAGAGCGATGGCGATCGTCTACGGCGCCATGCTCACCTCGCTCGTTCCGGTACTCGGCCAGTGGCTGCACGAACCGACGGGCATGGTTGCGCGGTCGCACGCGCCGCTCGGGCTACGCGTCGGCCTCACCCTCGCGGCAGGCTCCATCTTGATCTCGGGTATTCGCGACCTGCTCGCCGCGTGCGCGGTGGCCCATAGCGATTGGCCTTGGACGCATGCTGCGCGCACCTCACTATGTCAGCGGCCCGCGACCGCGCCGTGGGTTCCGAACTGGCAAGCGCACCAGCGCACGTTCCGCGCGGCCGGCATCTACAACATCGCGTGGGGATTGTTCTCGATCGCGTACCCACAATGGCTCTTCGACTTCGCGGGGATGCCCCGCGCAAATCACGCGCAGATCTTCGCCACGCTCGGTCTGGTCATCGGCTTCTACGGCGTCTCGTATCTCGACGTCGCCCGCAATCCGCAGAACGGCTGGCTCATCGCCGCCGTCGGCTTCGCCGGCAAAGTCCTGGGCCCGATCGGGCTTGCTTGTTTACTCGTGACGGGCCAGTGGCCGCTGCGGTCCATGATCATCTGCCTGACCAACGATGTGATCTGGTGGATTCCGTTCGCGCGCTACCTCCGCGACAGCGCCCGCCTACGTCGTGGTCGCGTAGCCGCAGTGGGGAGCCACCTCGGTCGCTTCGCCTGAGACACGCGTGTGCTTCATCACGCGAGGTTCGCGATAGTCGTAGCCGCACGCGTGGTGCAGCACGCATCGGTTGTCCCACACCGCGAGATCGCCGGGCGCCCAGTGATGGCGATAGGTGCGCGGTGTTTGGCACGCGTCCTGCAGCAACTCGGCGAGCAGGCGCTGCGACTCGTCGGCCGAGAGCCCGGGAATCGCGTGCGCGTGACGACCGATGTAGAGCGCGGGACGCCCGGTGACCGGATGCACCTTGACCAGCGGCCGCAGCGGAGGGTCCTCCACGTCGTAGCCATACGAGTTCACGACATCGGCAAAGCCGAGCTGTTTTTGGGAATAGCGAATCGAATGAAATGCGCTGAGTGACTCGATGTGCGCTCTCGTCGCGTCGTCGAGGGCGTCATATGCGGCGCGCATATCGGCCCATTCGGTCTCACCGCCCGAGCTTGGCACGACGTGAGCCGACAACATCGACGCCTTCGCGGCAAGTGGCATGTACGAACTATCGGTGTGCCAGCCTTCGTTTCCCCGCAGCATTTGCATGACGACACCGTCGGCCGGACGCACGTCGCCTTCCGCCGTGATGTTGCTCAGGGGGGCCAGGGTCAGACCCTGCTCGAGCTGACCGAAGCGACGACCGAAGGCCATCTGTTCGTCGTCGCTCAGGTGCTGGTCCGGAAAGATCAACAGCCCGTACGTGTGGAAGGCATCCTCGACGACCTGCCACGTCGCATCGTCGAGTGTGGCGAGGCGCACCCCCCGCACGGTGGCGCCGAGCGTCGCCGGCAACGGCTCGATGATGATTTCCGACATCACGGTCATCTCCCCCACCGTTTCCAGACACACGTTCTTTCACTACCTTCGCAACGGAATAGTCGCACGTCAAGGAAGTCGTTGGCAGCGTCAGAGGCGGCTGGCAGACTCGGACCATGAGCTGGTCGCCTGATCCGGAATCGTTACGCGGTCGCGTCGCTGTCGTCGCCGGCGCGACGCGAGGTGCCGGACGCGGCATCGCAGCCGCGTTGGGCGAGGCAGGGGCGACCGTCATCTGCACCGGTCGCAGTAGCCGGTCGAGGTCGATGCGTTCCGACTACGACCGTGACGAGACCATCGAGGAAACCGCGGAACTCGTCACGCATCTCGGCGGCACCGGCATCGCGATCGCCGTCGATCATCTCGACTCCGACCAGCTGAGATCGCTGGCCGATCGGATCCGCGCCGACCACGGGCACATCGATGTACTCGTCAACGACATCTGGGGTGCCGAGATGCTCAAAGGCGGCCCGCCGCAATGGAACACTCCCAT
>JBDSMH010000211.1:0-44289 GCA_039915945.1 Acidimicrobiales bacterium
CCATCTGCGCGTGCAGACCGTCCATGCGGTCGAGAACGTCGGGGATCCACGCCGAACCTTGCTCGGTCATGGCGAAGACGAGCCCGGGGAATCGCTCGAACACACCCGACATGATGAGATGCCACAACGCGCGGTTCGCGAAGAACCCCGACTCCATGATGAACATGAGCGTCGTGACCGGAGTCTTGGGATAGTCGGGGATACCGCTGCCGCCGGAGTGGTGCGTGACCGGCATCTCGAGGTCTTGGCACACCGCCCACAACGGGTCGTAGGTCTTGGTGAACAGCGGGTCGATCCACGGCGTATCGGGCGACACGCCCGGCAGTAGCACGCCTCGCAGACCGTGGTCCTTGGCCCAGCGCACGTCGCGCACGGCTTCGTCGACGTCGTTGAGGAAGACCTGGGCGAGGCCGGCGCGGCGCTCGGGATGTTCGCTGCAGAAGTCGGCCAACCACCGGTTGTGCGCGCGCAGCCCTGCGAGACGCAACTCGAAGTCATCGGCCGACGGCGCGGGCGCGATGACTTGGCCCGTGGGGAAGAACGGCGGGACCGTGTTGGGGAACACGACCTCGGCCACGATGCCGTCCTCGCCCAGATCGCGTAGACGTCGTTCGTCGTCCCAGTTGCGGGAGCGGCCGTCGTCTTGCAGATCGCGGAACGGGTTCTTGTATTTGCCCCGCCAGGCATCGAACGCGTCGTGGTACTTGGACTCGAGGCGCTCGCGGTACTGCTGGTGATTGCCACCGGCATGACAGTCGGAAGAGATGATCGTGTAGTGAGCGGACATGGCCGGGACGCTAGCACATGTCTTGACTGAGTCAATACCGGGCGGCGGTACTCTTCCAGCTGGCCAGGGGGTCTATTTCGGCCAACGTCACCCGCTGCAACGTACGCGTGCCGCCGCCCGGATCGCGCCGCGCGTGTTGCACGGCGACGTTGTCCCACACGATCAGATCGCCGACCTGCCAGCGATGCTCATAGGTGAACTCGCCGGAGTAGAGGTGGGCGAACAGCGCGGCAATCAACTCGTCGCTCTCCGCGCGTTCGAGCTCGTTGATGCGCTCGGTCTGCATCTCGTTGACGTAGAGCACGCCGTCACCGGTTGCGGGATGCACGAGCACCACCGGATGAATTGCGCGTTCGGCGTGCGCGGGCACAGGCTCGCGGTAGGCCGATGAGTCGCCCTGCTGTGTCTGCAGGTCGAACGCGTGCGTTGCGGTGAGGCCTTGCACGCGGTCGCGCAACACGAGGGGCAGCGCGCGAAACGCCGCGACCGCGTCGACGAAGAATGTCGAAGACCCCGACGCGGGCAGCTCGATCGCGTGCAGCGACAAACCCAGGTAGGGGTGGGGCGTGAACGCGAGGTCGCTGTGAAACAGCAATGCGCCATTGCGGATGATGCCGTCGGGCCGAGCGTTGGACACGTACGCGCTGTCGATCACCGGGCCGAACAACGAAGCGAACTCGCGTTGCGTTTCCATCGCAACGCAATCGCCTCGCACAAGGACGAGATGTCCTCGCCGGTATGCCGCGCGCAACGTCGACCGCGTATCACCTGTCAACGGCGCGTAGAGGTCGAGGCCGACTGCTTCGACGCCGAACGCGGACGACAGTCGTCGCAGGTCGAGCATGAGCGGCTCAGGCCGGCAATGGGATGCGATACAGCTTGGCTGCGTTGTCCTGCAAGAGTTTGCGCTGCGTTTCAGGGCTGATGCCCTCGAGCGCTTTTGCCACACGTTCGAGCGGGTCGGGATACAGGCAGGTCGGGTGGGGGTAGTCGGTCTCGAACATGATGTTGTCGGCACCGATGCTGTCGATGACCAGCGGGATCGACGCACTTTCGAACCAGAAACAGCCGAAAATCTGACGGCGGAAGTAGTCGGACGGCAGCATCGTCAAGTATTCGAATGCATGGGTCATGCTCTCGTTGCGCTGATAGTCGAGCGCCTCGAGGAAGAAGGGAATCCATCCGATGCCCGATTCGACCGACACGATCTTGAGATCGGGGAATCGCTCGAGCACACCGGAATAGATGATGTTGCCGATGACGCGCGCGTTGGAGAGATACATCATCGAGGAGCCGAGCGCGAGCTTGCGTTCGTCATCGAGCGACGGCCACGGCGAGTCGCCGAACCACGTCATCGAACTCTGGCTGGCACCGATGTGGAAGTTGACGGACAACTGCTCTTCGCTGAGTACTTCCCAGAGCGGATCCCACACGCGCTCGCCGAGGTCGGGCAAGCCACGATTTTGAGGATCGCTACACATCGTGATGCCGTGAAAGCCCGCCGCGGCGGCGCGGCGTGCTTCGAGCACCGAGCCCTCGATATCCCACCAAGGCAGCAGCGCCATCGGCAACAAGCGACCGCCGGAGATCTCTTGGATCTCGATCATGCCCTCGTTGTAGATCGAGGCGCAGAGGCGGCGAAGCTCGTCGTCTTTGACATCGGCGAACTTCTGGCTGCCGAAGCCGGCGGCATTGGGATAGAGAACTTGCGCGTAGAGACCGAGATCGTCCATCACTTCGACGCGTGCGACCATGTCGTGCGCCGAGGCGTGTGAAACACCGGGCGCCCACCGCATGAAGTCGGTGCCCGGCTGCTTTTCGCGATCGCGCTTGATGACGCTGCCGCCGCCGGCGCGGCCGAGCACGACGCCATCGATCGACCACATCGGTTCACCGTTGATGTCGATCACTCGCGGCACCCGATCTTCGTATCCGGCCGGCGCCCGTGAGGTCCACAGGTCGTTGGGCTCGGTGATGTGCGCATCGACATCGATCACATGGAGGTCGGCAAACGGTCGGTTCATCGTCTCATCCCCTTGATCAACTTGCCGGCCATCGTACTCACGGGCGTATCAGGAAGTGGACCCGCAGCGTCATGTGCGTGTATTGCCACCGGCCGTCGCGCTTTTCGTAGCGCTCGATGTAATGGCCATGCCCCGTCACTGGGCCGATCTCGTTCGTATACGACGCCGTCCAGGTGCCCTCGGCCGTCGTGGTGCTCGTAAGGCGGATGTCGGGGTTGGACGCGTGGTGGATGGTGTTGGCCGTCGCCAGGTTCCTGCTGATGCGCCCGGCAATGGTGTCGCGCCCCCGCATGGTGTTGATGGCCCCCTCACGATCGGTCGTGAGTTCGGCGTCGTCGGCCCACAACGTGGCGAACTCGTCCCACCGGTGCTGGTCGATGCACTGGCAGTAGCACGCCTTGAGCCGCTTGATCTCGTCGAGATCGTTCAGTTGTGCGAGGTCGAGACTCACTGGCCGCCCTTCGCATTGTGCAGACGCTCGCGCGCGCTGTCGGCCTCGGCCGCGGGCACGAGTGAGCCCGCTTTGCCGAGACCGAACGCGGGCATGTTGCCGTAGAACGCTTCGTATTCGCCCGCGCGAACGAGGTACGTCTCGTGCCAGATACCGGTGCGCGCCTGCTTGCCGACGCGCCGCCAATAGTTGCGCCACTCTTCGAGGTGCGGATCGTCCTTGTCGCGCGCGAACGCCTCGAGGTGCTCGAACGATCGCCAATACTGCACGATGGTGGGTAGCCCGAGCTGGTAACCGAGCAGTCCCTTTTCGGGGTGCTGCGTGAGGTAGCCGAGCATGTGCTTCATGCCGCGGCGCCCGCCGAGATCACGGACGCTACGCACCAGGTGGAGGGGCTCGATACGCGCACCGATGAGAAAGACGACGAAATCGCCCTCGATCTCGGCCTTCCAACGACCTCGATTGACTTTTGCCATGACCTATTCGTAGCCGCGACCGGCCAACAACTCAACTGCCACCACGCACATGCGAGACTGGCGCATGAATCGTCGCGCCTCCGCAGACTTATCCGCACGATCAGTGCTCGGCGTACCCTTCCTTCCTCCCGGAGCGGTCACCGGCGCGAGCAATCGAGCGCGCTCGATGGTGTATCGACTACACGCACGTATGGCGCCGCCCCCGGTGCGCATCCTCGAGGGCATCTTCGGCGCGCTCGAACACCGGGTACTGGTCGCGTTGTGCGCGGCGGGCGTGCCCGATGCGCTCACCGACAAGACCGATCCGGCCGCGCTCGCCGACAAAATCGGCGTTGACCCGATTGCGCTCGAACGACTGCTGCGATTCGCGGCCACGCGCGGATGGGTACGCATCGATCGCCGGGGCCGCGTGTGCCCGACCGCGGTGACAGCGTTCCTGCGCCGCGATCACCCCGGCGGATGGCGGGCGTGGGTCGACTTCGCCGGCGGCGACGAGATCGTCGCCGCGGTGGGCGCGTTGACCATCGGCCCCACACCCACTGATGCGTTCGCCGCCGCAAACGGTCTCCCGTTCTTCGACTGGATGTCGGGCCACGCCGACCGTTGGACTGCCTTCGACGACGCCATGGCCGCGGGTGGGCGCATGCACGCGCTGACTCTCGATGCGGCGCTCGACTGGTCGGCAACCCACCGCGTGTGCGACGTCGGAGGGGGCACGGGCCACCTGCTGGCGTCACTGCTCGAACTGCAACCTCACCTCGACGGCGCCGTGTTCGACCTGCCCGCGGTCGTCGCCCGTGCGGTATCGCACGAACGGCTCACGGCGATCGGCGGCGACGCCTTCCACCAAGTGCCGGGCGGTTTCGACACCTACCTACTCGTCAACGTGTTGCACGACTGGAATGACGCCGATGCGGCCAAGATCCTCGAACGGGTTGCCCACGCAGCAACAGCTGGCGACGGTCGCATCATCGTCGTCGACAACCAGCGGACGGCGTCCCCGCGCAACGACCTCGCGGTGAGCGCCGACGTGTTGATGGCGGCGTTGACCAACGGCGGCCGAGAACGCAGCACTTCGGAATTTGCTGCGCTCGGCCGCCGCTGCAACTTGCGTCTCCAACGGACGGTGCGACTCGCCTCGGGCGATGTGGCTCACGAGTTCGTCACTTCCCGACGGTGACCACTCCGCAGGCGATGCGGTCACTGGCATTGCCGGTACCTTGCGTCTTCGCCAGCGCGTCCGCACCCGCCACGTATTGATCGGCAGCCGTACCGACAGGCACGTTGCCGAAGTTGTCGGGCTTAGCGTGCAAGATCACCACGCGGTTTGCGAGATCGCTGTTCGGTATGCGGTCGATGTCGAATCTCATCGACACCGTCGAGTCGTTGTTGACGAATACCGACGGCATGTCACCGGTGTGATCACCATGCGTCTTCGACGTGGTGTTGAGATGACCGTCCGCGGAAACGAACCATGTGCTCGCGGCTTTGGTCACGTCCGCCACGCAGTCGCTTCCGTTCGCCGGGTCGCTGTTGGCATGGATGTGGAAGCCGTGGAAGGCCTCAAGCGCGGTGTCCTTCGGCATTGCCTGCAAGTCGACTTGCACGCGCGTCTTTTGCTTGCTGGCTTCGAAGCGGACCTTGCCCACCTCGGTTCCGTCGGCGCCGCGCAAGACGGTTGACGCCTTTTTGCTGCCGCCGTTGGCCCCCGCGACACCGACGGCCAAGAACCCGCCGATCACTACTGCGGCGACTACCGCGATGATCGAACCTGTGCGCCTTTGCATGTTCCCTCCGAGATCGATTGCTGTTTCTCGGTCTGACGAGGCGAACCCTTCGACCGGTTCAGTCTTCGCGGAAATATGTGCAGTGCCGGATCACGCGACACGACGCGACACCACACGATCGCTACTGCTGCCATCGCGACGAAGCGCACCTCGTGTTCATCGGTCGGCAAGAGGTCGACATAGCGCGACGCGGCCGCAAGGAGCGCACCGAAGCAGAGCAGTACGGCCACACCCGTGAGGCCCGTCGCTCGCGCGCGGCGCGCCGCGGTCAGTTCGGCCGCGAGCACCACTGCCAAAGATGTCGTCAACTCGATCCACGACCACCTCGGTGGCGACAACCGATGCGGATCGGCGATGAAGATCCATTGTGTGGCCACCCAGAGCACGATGGCCGGCACCACCCACACGAACCGATGCGCGAACCGCCGGCGTGCGGGGGTTGGCGACGACGCCAGCGTGACTCCCGCGGGATCGACCAAGATCGGCGCCAACGCCATGGCGGTACACAGTGTGACGAGTCTGCGGTCGGTATCGGGCGCCCCGTTGGTTTGCCACATGACGAGAGCGAGCAGACCCAGCGCGACGACCGAGAGTTGCCACCGCACGATTCGTCGGGTCACACGCGCGGCCACGACGAATCGTCGCCGCCCGCGCGAACGCGACCCGAAACTGTTCACGGCGTGACGTCGGCGCAACGGTTGCGCGGCGCGATCACTGCCGCCTGACCACTGGGACTACGGGCCGCCACGAACTCAGCCGGCACGGCCCACCCACCGAGTTCGAACAAGCGCGCCGACGCCGTCGCGGGGTTGATCAGGACCGACCAATTGGCCGCGAGCACGCGCTGCACGGCCGCGGCGTCGACGTTGTCGGCAAGCCAGGCTGCTGCGAGCCAATCGGCCGCCAACAACATCGTGCCGTGCACTGGCATCGGGTCGGGAATGCGGAACGTGTAGGTCTCGTAGTGGTCGTTGAGATCGACCCAATCATCGAGCGCCCGTTCACGTGCGACGCTGCCGGCGCTGCGAGTTGCCGGGGTCGCTTGTCGGGTCAGCCATCCGGCGATCACTGCCCGGGCTTCACCAGCCGCGGAGCACGTCGTCAACGGGCTCGCAATCGCGACGCGCGAACCGTCGTCGTTGCGAGCGAGGAGTTGGGTCGTCCACGCCGCGCTTCCCGAGCCGGTCGCGGCCCACCACACGGTATCGGGAAGTCCGACGATCGTCAGCGCGGTGCGATATGCGAGCGCGATCTCCATGTCGCCGTCTCGCACCTCGCCGTAGTCGGCGGTCACCACCGCATCGCGGCCGAAGACGACGCTCGGGTCGACCGCCCGCGCGACTTTCGCTTCGATCACGGTGCGGACATCGATATGCGGTCGCATCGACACGGTGACGCCCTTTGCCACCGCCGCGGGCGGCGCCGCGTTCACGACGTTGCTGACAACTTCGAGCAGCGCAGGGCGAATGTGGTCGAGTCGCGGCCAAACGCACGTCGTCACGACCCCGCTCGTCGCGCAGGACTGCACCTCGACGGGACGCTCGAGACGCGTTGCCGCGGTAGCAACACCATCGGTGCCCGGCGCCCGAATCTGCGCGAACCCGCTGATCGCCAGGACCACCGTCGAAGCACCGAGCACGACGGCGACACGACGCGTCCATCCACTACGCAGCAGGGCTACGGCGACCGGCACACCGATCGACGCGACGACGAACACCAAGTGCCATTCGTCGTGGCGGATCTCGAGCTCGCGGTAGTGACCCGCGACATCGGCATAAACGAGAAAGTGCAGCCAGCGCCATTGCGGACTCTGCTGGTGAAAGTTGGCCTGCACGATGATCGTGGCAATGCACGCGGCAAAGGCGACACCCACGATGGGTATCCACCGGGCCACGGCGACGCCGAGCACGGCTGCGCCGACGATCAGCACCGGCCCCAACGCCACGATCGACCAGCGCGGCGTCCCGAAGTTACGCGAGGCGGACGCGATGAACACCAACGCCGTGACGACTACGCCCGCGGCGATGAGAGATGCCGTGGCCAACAGATGCGCGACGGTGCGCGATTCGATCGGCATCGGAAGGGTGGCGAGCAGCTCGTCGGTGTGATGTCGTCGCGAGCGCAGCACCGCGCACGCGCTCGCCACCAACGCTCCCCACGCGAACAAGACACACACCAAGAGCTGATCGTTTTCGGCGGTACCCAGATCGATGCGATCGCTGCTGATGATCGCCAGCGGCGCGAGCGCCAACATCAGGGCGAACCCGATGAGCGTGCCCGGGTGCACGTGCAGCCGGTAGGCCTCGACGCGCGCCAATTGCAGCACCGATCGCGGTGGCGACGGCGCACCGACGAGCATCGACCGGCGCGCCTCGGTCTCGATATCGGGATGCTTGCGCCGACGCCACCATATGACGGCGCTGACCGCCGAGACCAAAAGTACGAGGACGATGAGATCCTTCACGCGCCGACCACCGAGTCGGAGCTACGACCGACCAGCAACAGGTAGGCATCGTCGATGGTGGGGCTCACCAACGTTGCGCCGTCCGGAGGCGTACCGATGTGGCGACGCTGACCCAGTGCGTCGATCCACGACAGCTTGGCCGAGGGATCGACCTGGTCGACCTGGTCGCTGACCCAGACGTGCCCGGCCGCGCGCGCCGCGAGCTCGGCCGGCGTCCCATCGAAGCGAACCGAGCCACCGTCGATCACGATCACTCGCTGGCACATCGCCGCGATGTCGTCCGTCTGGTGCGTCGACAACACGACGACCTGCGACTCGCGACGGCGGGACAGAACCTCTCTGAACCGCAGCCGCAATTCAGGGTCGAGACCGGCCGTCGGTTCGTCGAGCACCAGCAGTTCGGGCTCACCGATGAGCGACTGAGCGATCGCGACGCGCCGGCGCATACCGCCGGACAGCGTGCGAATCTTCTTGTGCATCACATCCTCGAGGCCCACTACGGTCAGCACCCGTCGCACTTCGTCACGACGCGCCGTGCGGTCGTCGAGTTCCTTCAAGATCGCGATGTAGTCGACGAAATCGAACGCGCTGAAGTGGCCGTAGAAGCCGGGTTCTTGTGGGCAGTACCCCAGCCGCTGACGGATGGCGCGCAGCGCCGCCGGAGTATTTGGCCGCTGCCCGAGCAGGCGTAACTCACCGTTGTCGGCCGCCAGCACTGTCGCGAGGATGCGCAGAAGTGTCGTCTTGCCGGCACCATTCGGCCCGAGCAATCCGGTGATGCCGGGCTCGAGCCGTGCCGTGACGCCATCGAGCGCCACCGTGCTCCCGAACCGCTTGCGCAGGTCGACGAATTCGACCGTTGGGTTCATGCCAACCTCCCGAGATGGGGGTCGACGCGACGCGAGCGCGCCGCGAAGACCAACGCGCTCACCAGCGCGACCGCAACCGTCACGAGCTGACCTGCCGGACGGAACACGACGAAGCGATTGAACACTGCTTCGGCGTGACGAGCCCGAAACAGCGAGCAGCCCGCCGTGAGCGCGATCCACGCCACCGCGGTAGCCGTCGCGGCGCGGCCGAGTGACATCCACGTCGACAGCGCCAGCACCACCGCACTCAGTGCCAGCGCCGGCGCCAACCACAACCAGGCGCGAGCTGCGGGGCCGGCAACGCCCAGCGACATGACCGCCGAAGACGCGACGCAGACCGCGAGCACCGTCATCGACCGCAACAGCAACAATCGCCACGGAGCGAACGGTGTCGCACGTTCGATCTCGCTGGTGTTGCCAAAAGGCGAGCCGTAGGCCACCGCGATCGCCAGCACCGGCATGAGCGGCGCGATCACGAGGAAAGGAAGGCCGCGACCCGCCCCGGACGCAACGTGCGAGAGCAACACGCCGAACGCGAGTGACAGCACCGTCGCCACGAACCAATTCAGTCGCATCGACGGCGTCGTGCCGACCAAGCGGGCGGTCGGCGCGGATACGCCGAGGCGTTCGAGTACACGTTCGAACCACGGCAGTCGCGGCGAGTCGATGATGTCGGCGATGGCCGGCCACGTGCGCTCGGCGAGCGGAGCGGCGAGCTCACTCAGCCGCCCGCGGCATTGCGCGCAGCTCAGCGTGTGGGCCTCGATCGACAGCACGCGGGCGTGGTCGAGGTCACCGACGGCGTACTGCGCCAAGAGTTCGGGCGGGGCATGCCAGTTCATGTGAGTTGCTCCCTAAGAAATGGCTTTGCGCGCATCATGCGCGTCTTGACGGTGCCAACCGGGATGTTCAGCAGCCGTGCGGCTTCGCGTGTGGTCAACCCGTCGATCAATGTGGCCTGGACGACCATGCGCAGTTCGGGCGAGAGGCGGTTGATGGCCGTCGCCAGGTCGCCGTGCTCGACGTCGAGCAGGATCTGCTCTTCGAGCGTCACGCTCAGCGTCGCGGGCGCGTACGCCACGGGCTGTGGTGTCTGCTTGCGCAAGCGGTCGATGAGGCGATGGATGGCGATCGTCCAGATCCACGCCGCGACGTCGCCGGTACCGCGGTAGGTCGACGCTTTGCGCCAGACGCGGACGAACGCATCCTGCACGACCTCTTCGATCAGCCCTTCGTCGCCACAGCGTTGGCGCAGCCGCAGGTGTACCCACGGCGCATGCCGCGCGTGCAGGGCTTGCAGCGCGCCGCGGTCCCCCTCGCGGACGGCCGCCACGAGGGCATCGTCGCTACGAGGGTCGACCGGTGGAGCCATCACCCTTCCTGACGAGGCCGCCGCCCCCAACGGTTCAGGTCATTTCGTGGAGCGACTTATTTTGCAGCGGTGTCCTTGACGACGCCGATCGTGTGCGTCGCCGCCAGCGTGCCGTCGAGATAGTCGGGCGCCTCTTGGGTCTCGATGAACCAGCCCGTCGGGCACATCGTGAGGATCTCGAGGAACGAGAAGCCCTCGCCCCGCAGCTGTGTTTCGAACGCCCGTGTGATCATGCGGCGGGTCTTGGCGACGTTGCCGGCCGTGTTGACGGCGCCCCGCGCCACATAGACCGCACCCTCGAGCTCCGCGATGAGGTTGCTCAGCCTGATCGGGTAGCCGTGATCCTTGGCGTTGCGTCCCTCGAGCGAGTTCTTGGTGCGCTGGCCCATCACGGTCGCCGCGGTGATGTGTCCACCGGTCTCGCCGAAGACGCCATTGTTGAGCATCACGCAGGTGATGTTCTCGCCCCGGGCGGCCGCGTGGATGACCTCTTGGAGGCCTTCGTTGACCATGTCGCCGTCGCCTTGAATGGTGAATACCAGCGTGTTGGGCTTGGCTCGCTTGACCCCGGTGGCGAGCGACGGGGCGCGGCCGTGCAACGCCTGCAGCACCTCGCAGTCGAGGTTGTTCGAGAAGGCCGTGTAGCAGCCGATACCGAAGACGCCGATGGCGCGATCGATGACGGCGAGTTCTTCGACGATCTCGAGCAGCGATCGCATCGCAATCGGCTCGCCGCAACCGGGACACAGATTGTGGGCGCCGACATCGATGAGCGATGGCGTGAAATCGTCGACGAGCCGGGCATGCTCGGGCGCGGTGTCAGTAGGGATCACCGTCAACCCTTCGATCTTCTTCATGCCGATGCCTCCATGACTGCGGTGATCTTGCGCCGAAGAACATCGACGTTGTAATCGGGGGCGATGCCGAAGCCCGACGAATCGAGGCTGAGGCCACCGATGAAATCGACCGGCGCCCGCCCCAGTACGGCGAGGCGAACATCGTCGACCATCTGACCCATGTTGTTCTCGTAGACCGCCACTCGCCGCGCGCCCGCGGTAGCCCGCACGATCGCCTCGCTCGGGAAGGGGAACAACGTGATCGGCCGCGCGTAGCCGACCCGCAATCCTTCGGCGCGCATCTGCGCCACCGTGTAGCGGATGTATTTGCTTGCGGTGCCGAAGGCCACCACCACCACTTCGGCATCGTCGCAGTAGCCGACATCGATCATCGGCTCGACACCGGCCACCATGGCCGCTGTCTTGGCCGCGCAGCGCAGGTAGTAATCCGACAGGTCGTAACCGACATCGTCGCGTTGCTTGAAGTCGCCGAGCGGCGAGATGAGTTTGGCCCGGCCGGTGCCACTCGACGTGCCGTCGAGTGCCCAATCCTTGGCCGGCACGGGGCCGAAGTCGATCGGCTGTACGTCGACCGATTGATACGTGTGCGCAAGGTAGTAGTCGCCGAAGAGCATCACCGGGTTGCGCCAGGTGTCGGCGAGATGGAACGCGAGTTGCGTGAGCTCGACCGCTTCGGGCACGTCCATCGGCGCCAACACCAGATGGCGATAGTCACCATGGCCCCCACCGCGCGTTGCCTGGTAGTAGTCGCCTTGCGCACGAGCCATGTTCAAGACCACGAGCGGCAGGTGCGCCAGCGTGATCTCGGCCAGCGACTCTTGCATCAACGACAGCCCTTGACCGGTCGAACCAGTCGCCGAACGAGTACCCGTCGCCGCCGCGCCCCACGCCATGCCCACCGCCTCGAGTTCGCTTTCCGCGTTCATGCACACACCGTCGACATCGGGCAGCAGCTTGGCCATGTGCTCGAGCACTTCGGTGAACGGCGTCATGGGATAGCCGGCAAAGAAACGACACCCGGCCGCGACCATCGCGTGCGCGACGGCGTCGGACCCTTCGAGCAACTGTGCGGTCATTCGTCGACCTCGATCTCGATCGGCTTGTCGTACTTGTAGACCTGGAATACGAAGTCGGGGCAGATCTGCGAGCACGCTTTGCACCCTGTGCAGCCGGGCAACAGCAACGGATAGCGATAGCCCCGCGTGTTGACTTCGTGCGTCGTCATGACCAACACGTCAGGAGGGCAGGCATCGATGCACAGGTCGCAGCCCTTGCAGGCCTCGACGTCGATCACGACGCTGCCTCGCGTCAATACGCTGCGCATCACGCACCCACCGTTGCGGTCCATGCGGGCGCGACCTCGGTGTCGATCGCGTCGAACCCCGCCCGCAACGCCTGGTGGTTGATGGCGACGTGCTTGACGCGATACGACGGCAGCGACGCCTCGACCGCGCCGAGAAGCGAATCGAGCGACACCAAACCGGTCGCTTTGGATATGGCGCCGGCCATGACCATCGATGCTCCCATGATGTTGCCGACGTCCACCGCGATGTCGGTCACCGGCAGCGAGATGACGTGGTAGCTCGGATCGAGCTCGCCACGAAAGATCGTCGAGTTCACGAATACGACACTGCCCGGGCGCAGCTGTTGTTGCACGAACGACCAGTACTCGTGGTGCATGACCATTGCTGCCCACACCCGTGGCACCGTCGGTGGCGACTCGATCGGCCCGTCCGCGACCACCAGCGTGGCGTCGGTGTTGCCGCCCCGCATCATGCCGCCGTAGCTGCCGAACATCATCACCTGGCGGCCCTCGGCGATCGCGCCCCGCGACATGACCTGCGCCGCGAACTGCACACCCTGCCCGCCGATGCCGGTCATCGCCAGCTCACGTTCCGCCATGCACCCTCCCTCGCATCCCTCCAGTCTGCCGCACCGGCGTCCCAGAAGTTGCCCCGGCCGGGAGCTTCAGACGATCACACGCGGGTCTCGGTACGCGTTCGGTTCGAATCGGGCAGCGATTGCTCGCGCCGACGCCACCAACGGCCGGTTACAACCATCGCCGCGAGCCACACGGTACCGAGGCCGATCAACACCAAGCCGAGGACATCGGTGAACCCGTTGGACACAGAACCGCCGAGTGCCCGCAGCACCATGCCGGCAACGATCAACAACACTGGAAGAGCGATCATGATCGCCTCCTTTGCGTACCGTGACGGTGTACCCGCTGCTGCAGAACGCTACACCTGTAGGGCGCGCAGATCGTGCACATCACAGGGGCGGACCGGCCCGGTGATACCCGGAGAGCCCACCTGTGCGAGCGCATCGGAAATGGCGTTGCGCACCGCGGGGACCGCGCCGATCGCGCCGCCCTCGCCGACGCCCTTGTAGCCACCGGGTCCGCTCGCGGGAGTCTCCATGTGACCGATCTCCAACACCGGAATATCGGTGGTGGTCGGGATGAGGTAGTCGAGGAACGTCGTCGTCAGTGGATTGCCCGCGTCGTCGTAGACGAAGCCCTCGTGGATCACGGCCCCGATGCCTTGCACGACGCCACCCGAAATCTGACCTTCGACGACCATCGGGTTGATCATCACGCCGCAATCTTCGCTGATGATGTAGCGCAGCAATTTCACTTCGCTCGTCGCGGTGATCTCGACCGTGCAGATGTGGCAGGCATTGGCCCACGTGATGCCGGGCGTCGAGTAGCGCGTGATCGCCTCGAGGCCACCTTCGGTTTGTGGGGGCAGCTTTCCCGTCGACACGTAGGCGAGCTTGGCGACCTCTGCGAACGACACGCCCCGCGACGGAGTGCCGCGAACCGAGATGCGACTGTCTGCGATCTCGAGGTCGTTGGGCGCGGCTTCGAGCATGTGGGCGGCGATGGCCACGACCTTGTCGCGCACCTTGCTCGCGGACTGATGGACCGCAGCGCCTCCGATGACGCCAGAACGGCTGCCACCCGTGCCGCCACCGATCGGCGAGATGTCGGTATCGCCCTCGATGACGGTGACATCGGCGAAGTCGACGCCGAGTTCGTCGGCGGCGATCTGCGCCATGGTCGTCGCGATGCTCTGCCCGTGACCGCCGGTACCGAGCGCCACCGTCACGTGACCGTTGAGCGCGATCTTCACGTGTGCGGCTTCGGTGCCGATCAAGGTGCCGACACCCAGCGCGGTCGGCTCGATGAACAGCGACACGCCGACACCGAGCAACCGGCCTTCGGTCAATGCCTCGGCCTGTTGGCGACGGAAGTCGTCGTAGCCGAGCATGGCCAACGCTTGATCGAAACAGGCCTCGGGGTCGACACCCACGTACGTGGCCCCGCCGGCGTTCTTGTACGGCAGGTCTTCGACGTGGATCATGTTGCGTCGGCGCAACTCGACCGGGTCGAGGCCCATACGCCGCGCCGCGACATCCATCATCTGTTCACGCGCGACGGTTTCGAGATTCCACGGTCCGCGATAGGCGTTGCGACCGCAGGTGTTGGTGAACACCGCCGCGCTCGACCAACCGATGCGCTGCATGCGGTAGGGGCCCGAGAACATCATGGCGATCATGCCGCCGATATTGCCGCTGGTCGGATACGCGCCCGCGTCTTCGAGGTGGTCGAAGCGAACACCGAGAATGTTGGCGTCATCGTCGAGCGCCATCGTCACCGTGATGCGATCCAGTCGGGCGTGACCACCGGACACCAGATTTTCGCGGCGATCCTCGACCCACTTCAACGTGCGACCCATCAAGTACGCGCCCAGCGCGGTGGAGATCTCCTCCGTGCGCATCGCGCCTTTTTGGCCGAATCCGCCACCGACATCACGCTGCGTCACGTGAATGGAGTTTTCACCCAACCCGAGCACCCGGCAGAGCGTGGCGCGTACCTCGTGCACCCGCTGGCAACTGCTCCACACGTGCATTTCTCGGTCGAATTCCTTCCAGCGCACGATGATGCCGTGGGGCTCCATCGGTACCTGAGACTGGCGATCCTGACGGATGGTCTCGGTGAACACGTGGGGCGCCGAGGCGAAGACCGCATCGAGTTCGGGATGCGTTACTCCGCCGCTCGCCATCACGTTGGTGCCCCGCTCGGGGTGCACCAGGTTGATCTTGTCGGCGGCCGCTTGCTCGAAGTCGACGACCGGTGTCAGTACCTCGTAGTCGACCTCGATGAGCTCGCAGGCGTCCTCGGCGAGGTAACGGTTGTCGGCCACGACCATTGCGATCGCTTCACCGGCAAAGCGCACATCACCGTCGGCCAATGGGCGCAACTTCGCGATCGGCATCTCCAGGAACAACGTGGCGGACAGGGTGCCCTTGACCGCTTCAGCAAAATCAGCTGCAGTGAACACCGCGTGCACACCCTTTGCGGTTCGCGCCGCGCTCACGTCGAGGCGCGTGATGCGGGCGCGGGCGACGTCGCTGCGCACGAACGAGACGTGCAACATGTTGGGCAACTTGACGTCGTCGAGATAGGTGCCGTTGCCGCTGACGAGACGAGGGTCTTCTTTGCGCTGGATCGATTGCCCGACGAAACGCGGCACACCAGATGTAGCGATCGAGTTCATGGGCGGTCTCCGGTCTCGCGGATGCGCCGTGAAGCGATCTCGACTGCTTTGAAGATGCCTTGATAACCCGTGCAACGGCACAAGTTGCCGGAAAGGCCGACGGCGACCTCGTCGTGCGTCGGGTTGGGGTTGTCCCGCAACAGCGCGGTGACCGAAACGATGAAGCCCGGTGTGCAGAAGCCGCACTGCAGGCCGTGGCCTTCCATGAAGGCTTGCTGGACGATGCCGAGCTCGCCTTTTCCGCGAGTGAGTCCCTCGACGGTCGTGACGTCGTGGCCGTTGGCTTGCACGGCGAACAGCAGGCAGGATCGAACCGCTTTGTCGTCGAGCAGCACCGTGCAACTGCCGCAGGCGCCATGCTCGCATCCGAGGTGCGTGCCCGTGAGACCGCAGTCGTCGCGCAGAAAGTCACCCAACGTCTTGCGAGGTTCGATGCTCGCGGTATGCGACGAACCGTTGACCGTGACCGAAACCGACATGTCAGCCATTGGCTGCCTCCGCAGTTGCCTTTGCCAATGCCCTGCCGACCAATACTGCGCCGGCATCTCTGCGATACGAGCTCGTGGCGTGCACGTCGTTGGGTGGATCGAGGTCGCGCACTGCGAGCTGAGCAATCTCGGTGAGTGCACCGGCGCCGAGGTCGGCGCCGCGCTGCCCGATCAACGCCTGCTCGGCGGCATCGGCCCGGATCGGCGTGGAGCCCACTCCGAACAACGCCACCGATGCCCGGTCGATGTTGCCCGCGGCGTCGAGGCCGACCGCGCACGCGCAGCCGACCATGGCGAAGTCGCCGTGGCGCCGAGTCGCTTCGTCGATCGAGAAACCAACGCGTGGTCCCGCAGCCGGGAATCGCACCGCGACGAGAAGTTCGTCGGGCTCGAGGCACGTCGTCCACGTGCCGACGAAGAAGTCGCGTGCCGCCACCGACCGCGCTCGATTCTTGCCCTTGATGTCGAACACCGCGTCGAGTGCGAGCGCAACCGCCGGATACTCCGACGCAGGGTCGGCGTGGGCGAGCGACCCGCCGACCGTGCCCCGAGAACGGATTTGGAAGTGGCCGATCAACGGAGTCGCCCTCGCCAGCAGTGGCACTGCAGTAGCAACTTCGGTTGCGAACTCGACCTCCTCCTGACGCACCATCGCGCCGATCGTGAAGTCGTGGCCCTCGCGAGACATCGACGACAACGACGTCACCTCGTTGAGATCGATCAAGTGGGCGAAGCGGGTCAGGCGCAGCGCCAGTAACGGCACCAGGCTCTGGCCGCCGGCCAGTGGCTTGGCCTCGTCGCCGTGCTCGGCGAGCAACGACACAGCGTCGTCGACCGTCGTCGGTGCGTGGTAGTCGAAAGGTGCGGGTTTCACCCGGGGGATACTAGGCAGCCCGGTAGAGCCGAGGCGTAGGCCCGTGTCCGAGCGTCACGGCACCGCGACTGCCGAGCGATTTCGTTCTCGTAGCATTTGGCCACCTCACACAGGTAGCCAGATGCACAAAGCTCGGACCGCGCCGGTAGTGCTCAGGCGAACTCGGGCCACAACCGTCGCGCCGTGCCCGCGAGTACGTCCGCTTGCGCACGCTCGGTCAACCCGGCGGATGTTTTGCGGGCCAAGTCGACGAGCGCGGCGTAGCTCGGCTCGTTCGTGTGCGGATAGTCCGAGCCCCACATCACACGTTCGGATCCAAAACGCGCGACGAGGGTCGACCAGAGCGTCTCGGGGTGCTCGGTGCTACGCAGCGTCATCGACGACACCTTGAGATGGAGATTGCGCGAGTCGGAGAGCGCGAACAGGTCGGCGGCGCGGTCGAACGACTCGTCACCACCGAGATCGGCGAAGCCACAGTGGTCGAGCACGAAACTCACCGCAGGGAACGCCGTGACCAAGTCGAGTACCGAAGGTAGCTGCGGTCCGATGATCAACAACACGACCGGAATGCCGAGGTCGCCGGCCGTCGCCGCGATTGCTTGCACCTCAGGGTGGTCCAACGGGGCGGTGGCGCCTCCGACGGCAAAGACGCGCACTCCGCGCGCGCCACCATCGATGACGTCGCGCCGTAGCGCGGCGATCGCGTCGGGATCGTCGGGACGTGCCGCACCAATCGCGACGGAGCGACCGGGATGCGCCCTCGCACTGTCGAGCACATAGCGGGTGTCATAACCGTGACAACTGAGCGCTTGAACGAACGCGAGCCCACTGACCCCGGCGGCCTGTGCCTCGGCCAGCAGCCCTTCGGCATCGACAGGATGGTCGCGATGCCAACCCTGCTCGTCACTCACCGCCGGAACGACGGGATAGCGCACATGATCGGCCGATACGACATGAGTGTGGGCGTCGATCACTTCGACCATCGTGCACGCACCTCCAGCTTGTCCGCTCACCAACCTACGGCACCGTCGACGAGCTCACGAAGTAGGTCTGCGTGGCCGTTGTGGCGCGCGTACTCCTCGATCATGTGCACGTAGATCCATCGCAGCGAACACGGTTCACCATGGCGCAGACCCGTGTCGTCGAGGGCGTGCGCGGCGGCATTCACGCGACTCTCATCGCACTGGGCCTGCCATACCGCGACGTCGGCATCCCAATCGGCATCGTCGAGTGGCACCAGCTCACTGTCGTCGATGGCGGGGTCGAACCAGATCCATCCGCAGCCGTCTCGCAAGAGCACCCGCCGGAACCAGTTGCGCTCGACCTCGGCCATGTGGCGCACGAGCCCGTGCAACGAGAGCAACGATGTCGGCACCGGTCGCTCTTTGCGCGCGGCATCGTCGAGGCCTTCGCACTTCAACAGCAATGTCGTGCGATGAAACTCGAGCCACGCGTCGAGCATGGCCCGTTCTCCGTCGAGAACGTAGGGCGGCTCACTGCGCCGCGGATCGATCAGATCTTCGACCATCGGGTTCCCATCCTTCTTCGCCTTATTCAACTTGACAGTTGATCAACTAAATAGTTGAATACACCTTATGCCGACTGCCATCGAGGACGACCTCGACACCATGTTCGCCGCGCTTGCCGATCGCACGCGGCGCGCCATCCTCGCCCATCTTGCGGAAGGCGACCGCACGGTGAACGAATTGGCCGAGCCCTTTGCGATCAGCCTGCAAGCGGTGTCCAAGCACATTCAGGTACTCGAACGTGCCGGCCTCGTGTCGCGTGGACGCGAACGCCAGAGCCGGCCTTGCCATCTCGAGGTGAACCGACTCGCGCCGGCCGCGGACTGGATCTCGCAGCATCGCGAGATCTGGACCGATCGCTTCGACAAGTTGCAAGTGCACCTCGACCATCTCCAATCAGAAACCAAGAAGGACAACCATGACTGACCACACGCCGACCGTTGGCGAACTGATCATCACCCGCATCTTCGACGCGCCGCGCGAACTCGTGTTCCGCTGCATGATCGAGCCCGCACACCTCACGCACTTCTGGGGACCGGTCGGCGTGAGCACCCCGATCGAGAACATCACCGTCGACCCGCGGCCTGGAGGCGTGTTCGAGACGATCATGGTCAACGACTCCGATGGCGCGGAGTATCCGAGCCGGGGCATATTCGTCGAGATCGCCCCGCCGGAACGCCTGGTGTGGAGCGAGCCCGACTCCGGCATGACCACCACGTCGACGTTCGTGCAACTCGACAACGGTTCTACCGAGGTGCGCATTCACCAGACCAACGTCCCCGAGATGTTCCGCTCCCCCGAAGCACAAGCGGGTTTTCAGAGCAGCCTCGATCGCTTCGCGGCGTATCTGGCAACGATCACTCGGTGATGCTCGGTGGCACGGCTTCAGGGAGTCGTGGACGCGACGCCGGTCGCCGTGCCACCGACAGAATTGAACGGCGGGTAGCCCCAATTGGTCGGACCATAGGGATGCGGCAACGTTGCGCTGTCGACGAGGTTCGCCCACACCGAGAGTTGTGGCGCGTCGACAGTGCGACCGGAAAACGCCATCGGTGTCGGATGCGACGCGATGTACGCGCACACCGAGCCGGGCACGTCGACGGAAAGCCCGTTCGACGGATCGATGCCTTGATCGCTCATCGTGATCGACATGCGTTCGGTCGCCACGAAGCCAGGCTCCATGTTGACGACCGCGATGTTGTACTGCTTGAGCTCTTTGGCCAGCCCTGCGGCGACACGGTTGAAAGCAGCCTTGGTGATCGAATACGCGAACGGCCATCCGCCTGCGCCCGGCTGCTTTGACGACTCGTTCTGCCCCGCACCCGACGTGACATCGACGACGAGGCCGGCCCCGAGCTGCTTCCACGTCGGCAGCAACAACTGGATGAGATAGAGGCCCGCCAGCACGTTGCCCTCGAAGCTCTTGTCGTACTCCTCGATCGGCGTGTCCTCGAACGAACGCATGCCGTAGTTGGGCTGGTACACCGCGTTGTTCACGAGTACGTCGACGCGGCCATATTCTGCGAGCGCCGCGTCGACGGCTGCCCGCAACGACCCACGATCGAGCAGGTCGAGTCGCGTGATCAATGCTCGTTGCCCGAGTTCACGTATCTCGGATGCGGTGTGTTCGAGCGTGCCGGGCACGCGCGACGACCCGCGGTCAGCCTCGGTGACCGTTCGCGCGCCGATCACGAGATCGAAACCGGCGCGGGCCAAGTGCAACGCGCACCCGCGACCGATCCCGCGACTCGCCCCGGTTACCAATGCTACCCGACCCGTGCCTGCCATGTGCTCCCCCAACCACGATGAACCGCCGCCATGCTTGCAGATTCGCGAAGCTCACAGATTGTTGCAGCGCACGCACACCGACTCGGGTATCACGCCGACTCGCATGAGCAAGCTGAAGATCACGCATCCGACGCAATAACCGAACACCGACTCGAGCGTCGCGGCCACCATGATCATGCCGACGAGAACGTAGGCCGCCGTCGTCGCGCCGAACCCGAAGTGCAGCACTGCCGCCGACAACGAGAAGGCGGCGCCGATGGCCTGAGCGAATCGCTTGGGGGGACCCGGCACGTACTTCGCCCGAAACGGCAGCCGTGGCGTGAGCACGCGGGTCACGAGTTGGCCGAGCGGACTGAACGTCGGTCCGGCAAGGACGCGCGCCACGAATCCGAATGCGAGCACGCCGATCAACCACGGCTGCTCGAAGCCGAGGATCACCGCGCCCTGCACGAGGACTCCGGCGGCCACCAAGCGCGCCGAGACTTCGTTGACCGGATCCGGGAAAGTGAACAACGCGGTGGCCACGAAACTACCCGCCGACCTCGAAGACGAGGCAGGTCGTACTGGCGTGCGCGTACAACGTGCCGTCGGGACCGACGAGGCGGCCGACCGCCGTCGCGACACGGCGACCCGACGTGACGATCTCGGCTTCTGCGCGCACCACTGCAACCGCGACCGTGAGCGCACGATCGAAGTTCACCTTGAGCTCGAGCGTCGTATAGCCCTGACCGCGCCCGAGTTTCGAATGCACAACGCAGCCCATCGCCGAGTCGAGCGCGGTCGAGATGATCCCACCGTGGACCGAGCCGATGGGGTTGTAGAGGTGCTCACCGACTTCGAGCTCGAACACGACGCGGCCGGACTCGACCTCGGCGAGGCGCATGCCCAACAGCGCGGCCACCGGCGCTTGCGGGAGCAGGCCATTGGCGATGGAGCGGAGGAAGTCGACACCGGTCAGCCCGGCGGCCGACGTCGCCGCGATCGTGGGGTCGGCCCACTCCACGACACGCCGGCGCACCGGCGGGCTGGGATCATTCGCCGGCTCAATAAGTTCTGTCATGAAACTTACGCTATCGGGCTGAACCGTATCCATCGCTGCGCCGTATTCCAGAACGTGAAAACGTCGCGGGGTATGCAACCAACAGGAACGATCCGAATCGTCGCCAGCGCCAACGTGCTCGCGCTCATTGCGGCCATGGCCTTGCTCGCCGTTGCCTGCGGCGGTGACGACAAGGCCGACACCACCAGCACCGAGCCGCCCCTCGTCGCGCTCGATGGCACGGTCAACAACAAGGGAACCAAAGACCTGGGTACGGCCGCGACGCTCGAGGTGGAGTTGGACGACCTCTACTTCGCACCGACGTTCATCAAGGCCAAGCCCGGCACCGCGGTCGAGATCTCGCTCAAGAACGAGGGCGAGGTCAAACACACGTTCACCATCGACGAAACCAAAACCAATGTGGAGCTCGATGCGGGCCAGAAGTCCAGCGTGAAGGTCACGCTGCCGGCATCTGGCGCGCTGGCCTTCTACTGCAGCTTCCATCGTGGCAGCGGTATGCAGGGCGCTTTCTCCGTCTCGGCCACCACCGCGGCCGCCGGCGGCGGGACTCCCACCACGGTTGCATCGTCGAGCGGCGGGTACGGCTACTGAACCTCGCGGGCAGAATGGCCGCATGGTCCGCCATGCCGACATCGCCCACTTCCACAGGTTCGGGTTCGTCGTGCTTCGCCGCGCCTTCGATCCGGAACCGTTGTCGCAGGAAATAGATCGCTCATTTCGGGAGGGCTCGCGCGCCCCGTTCGACGTGAACGTGGCGGGCGGGCAGATCAGCGGGCGCTACCTGCCGATGATGTGCGAACGCACACCCGTGAGCCTGGCCCTGCTCGACCAGTTCGCCGACGTCGCCGCGCAATTGTTGGCGACGGACGTGTTGCCCGTGCGCGCGAAAGGCGTGTTGTACCACGGCGACACCAACTGGCACACCGACTCCGACCACGACGTGACGAGCGTCGGTTTCGTCTGCTACCTCGAGCCGTTACAGGCCCACAACGGCGCATTGCGCGTGTTGCCCGCCTCGCACCGAGAACGCTTCGGCCCGTCGGTACACGCACGCAGTGCCGCGTTCGCGACCTTGCCGGGCCTCGCGATCGAGACCGAACCGGGCGATGTGATCGTGTTCGACGAACACCTCTGTCATTCGAGCAACGGTGGCACCAATCGGCGGCAGTGGCGCGTCGATTTCGTGGCCAACCCCACCAACGCTCGCGAAGAGGCCGCCGTGCGCGACTACTTCGAGCGGCTCTACGTACCGGGATGGGACGGTGGGTACGACGCCGACCGCTACCCCACCTACGGAGCGCACTGGCACGCGTCGGGGCGACCGTGGCTCGACCGGCTCGAACAACTCGGTGCGCACGGCGCGGCGGCCGCCGAGGAAGCGGCCCTAAAGTCCTGACCATGTCCGCCTCGCCCGCCAACCCTCACTTCGTTGCCATCGAGCGCCTCGTGCACGCGTACACCGAGCGGGTCGCCAAAGGCGATCTCGACAGCATCGCCGACCTGTTCGTGCACGGCGGCGTCAGCGGCGACGCGCACCCCGAGCCCGTTATCGGTCGCGCGGCGGTGCTCGAGCTCTACCGCACGACGCTCGCCTCCAGTGGAGAAGGTCCGCGCCGGCTGCGGGTCGTGACCACCGACCTCGACGTCGACATCGACGAGGCCAAGGGCACGGCAACGTGCGTCTCGCGTTTCACCGTGTATCCGTCGGACCCGACCATCACCGACACGGTCCTCTTCGTCGGGCGTTACCTCGACCAATTCGCGCAGTTCGACGGCGCGTGGGCCTTCACGCGCCGACATGTCGCGCTCGACGTCACCAACCACGAAGCCGTCGAGCGCGAAGGCGTCAATCTCGGTTGATCACCGGCGCTCGCGCGCCGGCGAATTCATCGTTGCGCGGGTTGCGGGCGTAGATCGACAGGGTCGAGCCCGAGCATGTCGATGGCGTTGCCGCGCAGGATGCGTTCGAGTTCGGCCGGCGATACCTGCGCGGCGATGCGTTCGACCACCTTGTGCGTGTTCGGCCAGGTCGAGTCTTGATGCGGGTAGTCGACCTCGAATACCATCTGGTTGATGCCGATGGCATCACGGTTGACGACACCCGTGTTGTCGTCGAAGAAGCAGCCGTAGACACGCCCGGGCACATAGCTGCTCGGCGGTTGGGTGATGATCTCGGGCAATTCCGCGTACGCGGTGTGCGTGTAACAGTTGTCGACGCGCTCGAGAATGAACGGCATCCACCCGACTTGGCTCTCTGAATACGCGATCTTGATGTGCGGGAACCGCACCAGCAGCCCCGAGACCAGCCATTCGACCATCGACAACTGCGCCATCGCGAACGTCATTGCGGTGTTCGCCGCACGAGGAGCGAAGGGACTGGTCTCGACCATGCGCGAACCGGAACCGATGTGCATGCACAGCACGGTGCCGGTTTCGTCGCACGCCTCGAAAACCGGATCCCAGTAGCGATCGGGGTGATGGATCGACGGCAGTCGCAGATGATGCGGCATCTCGGGGAAGGTGATCGCTCGACACCCACGGGCCGCGTTGCGACGGATCTCGGCGGCGGCGGCGGTCGGATCCCACAGCGGGATCAGGCACAGTGGCATGAGACGGCCGCCCGAATCACCGCACCACTCTTCGATCATCCAGTCGTTGTAGGCCTGCACGCACAACGCGGCGAGTCGCTTGTCTTTCGCTTCGAGGAACATCTGGCCGCAAAAGCGGGTGATGAACGGGAAGCACAGCGATCGCTCGGTGCGGTTGAGATCCATGTCGCGAATTCGCTCAATCGGGTCGTAGCAACCGGGCCGCATCTCTTCGTACGCAATCGGATCGCTCGTATGCCACTCGACCGGATAGCCGACGCAGGCAACGACGCGCGGTACGACTTTGGTCACTTCCTCGTAGAGCCAGAAGTCGGTGACCGGACCCTCGCCCCCGCGCTCGTAACGCACCGCGAGCGTCTCGGGATCCGCGACCGTGCGACAGGTGTCGCGCACGACCCGCGGCCCTACCTCGCGATCGCGGGCCGGCAGACGGCTCGACCACAATGTCGGTGGTTCGACCACGTGGTCGTCGACCGAGATGATCCATGGATAGTCGCTCATCGTGCGCCTTTCTCGATGGTTTGCCGTTGGCCCTGCGCGCGGCGTGCGAGCGGACCACGAATCAGCGTGCCGGGCAACGCACCGGTGTGTTCGCCGCGGTCATGCACCACTTCGCCGGCCACGATGGTGGCGAGGAACCCGACCGCGGTCTGCTTGATACGCCTCGCCCCTGCCGGTAGGTCGTTGACGACCGTGGGCATGGCCGGAGCGACGCGTGCCGCGTCGAAGACGTTGAGGTCGGCCACGAACCCTTCGCGCACGATGCCCCGGTCATGGAAGCCCCACGCCCGTGCAGGAGCGAGCGTCAGCATGCGGACGGCCTCTTCGAGCGTGAAGTCCTCGCAATCGCGCACCCAATGCGCGAGGAAGTGCGTTTGGATCGAGCAGTCGGACATCTGGCTGACGTGCGCACCGGCGTCGGAGAACGCCATGACCGTACGGGGGTGCTTCATCACCTGCTTGACGCCGGCGTGGTCGAAGGGCGAGTTCGTCTGCACGAAGAACTGTTCGAAGTCGGATTCGAGCGCTAGGTCGATCATCAACTCGACCGGATCGACGCTACGCGACCGCGCCATCTCGGCCACTGTGAGATGCGGCGGCACCGGCCGTGCCAGCACTTGCATCCGTTCGAAGTCGGGCTTGCGGGCCTCGCCACCGATGGCGCGCCCATACGGCCCGTTGTGCGCGGCCCACACCAATCGGGCGCGCACTTCGGGGTCGCGCAACGCGTGGCGCAATTCGTCGGCGGGCAACGCGCGGACTGTTTTCCAGTCGGGCAAGGAATCGAACGGCAGCTGTGTCTTGAACGACGACATCGTGCCGACGCCGCGGCAATGCGTCAGACCGAACATGCGACCACCGGCTGCTGAGGTGGCATCGATGAGTTCGAGCGAGCGCGTGCTAGAGCCCGTCGCGCCGATGGCGAACGGTACGCCCGACTCGACCGCCAAGTCGATCAGTCGCGCGTCGCGCGTCGCGCGTTCGTCGTCGTTCGGGGGATCTTCGACGAGCTGGAAGATGCCCGCGCCGAGCTCGCCCATCACGCTGACGAGGTAGCGCAGCTCGTCCCAGGACGCCAGTCTCGACGCGACGGCCCGATTGTCGGACGTCTCGTGATGATGTGTGCGCGAAGTGGTGAATCCGTACGCACCAGCGCGCAGGGCGTTGCGCAACTCGTCGGCCATGGCGCGCTGGTCGTCGGGAGTGGCCTCGTCGGTGAACGCGCGCTCCCCCATCGCGAACGTGCGCAGCGCGGAGTGACCGATGTTGGCGGCGTAGTTGATGCCCTTGGGGAGCTGATCGACGACGTCGAGGTACTCGGCAAACGTCGTCCAGGTCCAGTCGATACCGGCCGCCATCGCGGCGCCGGAGATGTCTTCGGCGCGCTCTAGATTGCGCACCACGAGATGTCGTTGCTCGGCGCTGGCGGGCGCAAGTGTGAAACCGCAGTGACCCATCACCACGGTCGTCACGCCGTGCCAACACGAACACGAACCGAGCGGATCCCAGAAGATCTGCGCGTCCATGTGCGTGTGGCCGTCGATGAAACCCGGCGTGACGACGTGACCGTCGGCATCGATGTCACGGTCACCGTGCTCGCGAATACGGCCGATCGACGCAATCACGCCCTCTCGCAAGCCCACGTCAGCCCGGTACGGAGGCATGCCGGTGCCGTCGATGACCACGCCGTTGCGTATCACGACATCGAACGCCATGGTCCGTACCCCCGGTTGCGGTCAACCACGTAGGGAGAACCGTACTCCTCCGCGGAGGCCCACAGAATGCTAGACAACGCCACCATGAGCTCCGTATCGCCCCTACCTCCCGTCGAGCGAGTGCGGCCGGGGCTGTGGAGCGTGCCGGTTCCGCTGCCCAACAGCTCGCTGCGCTATGTGTACGTTTACGTCTTCGAGACCGATCGCGGCGCCTACATCATCGACGCCGGGTGGAACACCGACGAGGCCTTCGAGTCGCTCTCGGCCGGCCTCGGCGAAGCCGGGTTCGCGATGAGCGATGTACGCGGCGTCTTGGTGACCCACATCCACCCTGACCACTACGGCCTCGCCGGCCGCGTCCGCGAGGCGTCGGGTGCATGGATTTCGTTGCACCCCGCGGACGCGGCGCTGATCACCGATCGCTACGACGAACCGACCGATCTTCTCGAGCGGGTGGGCACGATGCTGCGGCGACTCGGCGCGCCAGAAGCAGAGATGGTGTCGCTGCAACAAGCGGCAATGCCATTGCGCGCGCTCGTCGACGCGGTGCAGCCCGACGTGCTTCTCGAAGACGGCCAGCGTCCCGACGTGCCCGGCTGGGATCTGTCGGCGATCTGGACGCCCGGACATTCACCCGGACACTTGTGCTTTTGGGAGCCGCGCTACCAACTCATGCTCTCGGGTGATCACGTGCTGCCGCGTATCACGCCCAACATCCCATTTCACCCGCAAGCAGGCGACGACCCACTCGGTGATTTTCTCGAGTCGCTCGACAAGCTCGAGAATTACGACGCCGACGAGGTACTACCGGCGCACGAACATCGCTTCGTCGGACTACAGGGACGTCTCGAAGAGTTACGCGTGCACCATCAGCATCGCTTCGAGGAGATCGTCGTCGCGATCGGCCAAGGTGTCACCACTGCGTGGGGCATCGCCGAACGCATGCATTGGTCGCGCTCGTGGGATCGCATCGAAGGGTTCATGCGGCGCGCTGCGGTTGCGGAGGCGATGGCGCACCTGCGTACACTCGAACGTCGCGGCATACTCCACGAGACGGTCGGCGAACCATCCTCCTGGACTTTCGCCGGTAACGGCCACGATCCAGTGGCGCAGCCACTGATCTCCACCACTCACACGCACACCGAAACCGGCACGCACACCCATTCACACGGGCCCCACGGGCATCACCACGGGTGAAACCCGCACAACGACAGGAGGACTCCAACCATGGACGATGAAGAGATCCTCAAGCGGATCCGCAAGATGGTCGACGAGGAACACGGATTGCGGCGCTCCGGTGAAATGGTCGATGACAGTCGTATGCGTCAACTCGAAGAGACGCTCGACCAGTGCTGGGATCTCCTGCGCCAACGTCGTGCCCACCGCGAGTTCGGCGCGTATGCGGACGATTCGCAAGCCCGCGACATCGCGACCGTCGAACACTACGAACAGTGACGCTTACGCGGGTGTGAAGAACCGACGCACCAGCGGCTCGTAGTAGTCGAGCGGCGCACTGCGATAGTCGGTGTCGAAAGCCACCTGGTCATACTTGGCGCAGAACTCTTCGGTGTAGTCGTAGTACTCCGAGTCGCGATACGCGTCGCGCGTGTTGCGATCCATGCCTATGTGGTGCCAGAAGTAATAGCCCTGGAAGATGCCGTGATGCTCAACCATCCAATGGTTCGCGTCCGACACGAACGGCTTGAGGATCGCCGCGCCGATTTGCGGATGGTTGTAGGGCGCCAGGGTGTCGCCGATGTCGTGCAGCAGCGCGCACATCAAATACTCCTCGTCGCGGCCATCGCGCTCAGCGCGAGTCGTCGTCTGCAACGAATGCTCGAGTCGGGAGACGGGAAACCCGCCGTGATCGCTCTCGAGATAGCGCAACTGCTCGACGATGCGATCGGCAACCATGCGCTGCGTCGCCTCGAGTTGGTCGGAGATGATCGCCCAGTCTTCGCGGGTCGATTCGTCGAAGGATTTGAACGAAGCCCTCGCTGCGGTCATCGCAACCCACCTCTCATGTGCGGTTCTGGTAGAAGCTACAAGTATGGACACCGAACTGGCCTACACCGGTAAGACGATCCTCGTTACGGGATCGGGCCGCAACATCGGGCGGGCGATCATCCTCGAGTTCGCCGAGCGCGGCGCCAACGTGATCATCAACGCCCGGTCCAATCGGGCCGAAGCCGAGGCGGTGGAACAAGAGGCCCGAGCGCTCGGAGTCGAGGCACTGGTCGTCATGGGCGAACCGGCCGACCTCGCGGTTGTCGACGAGATCAAACGGCGCGCCGAAGCCGCGTTCGGGCGCGTGGACATCTACGTGAGCAACGCGGCGCGGCGACCGTTCAAGGACTTCTGGGAGACCACCAACGAGGACTGGCACGAATATCTCAACCAGCAGTTGACCGCGTCCTGGTACTTGGCGAAAGCCTTCGCCCCCGCGATGCGCGACGCCGGCTACGGGCGCATCATCCACATGAACGGGCCCGATGGGTACCGCGGCGGTTGGACCCGCGCCCCGCACTCGTCGGCAAAGGGTGCGCTGCGCACACTCACGAAGTCGTTGGCCGCCGGCCTCGGCCAGCACGGGATCACGGTCAACGACATCAACCCCGGGTTCACCGACACGATCCGCGACCCCGCGACCCATCCCTTCCTCATCGGAGACGACAACCGCCGCCAGACGATCTCGCGCATACCCATCGGGCGCGGCACAACGCCCCAAGAGATCGCGTTCACGTGTGCATTCCTGTGCTCGGCCCCGGCGATGTGCATCAACGGCTCGATCATTCATTGCGATGGCGGCCTGTCCATGCTGGGCTGATCGTTCTGTAACGCGGCAGCACTCGCGCGACACTCATGAGAATGCTGACATCGAGGCCGCGCTGGTATGAACTGGCGCCAGAAGTCCTTCTCGCGGTCGGGCTGACCGTCTTCTTCATCGACGAACCCGATGCCGCAACCAGCGCGTTCAAGAGCACCCGAGCAATCTCGTTGATGGCGCTCGGCGCCGTCGTATGGCTGGGTGCCCGTCTGCTCTCCGCGCGGCTGGTGCCCTGGCGGTCCGCGCGGCTGGGCGTCTTTGCGGTTGGCGCGGCGGCGATCCTGGCGGTGGTCGTGGTGCCGGCGTACGACAACGACACGGTCGTCGAAACGTTCCCCGGGACAAGTCCCGTGACCGTCGCGGCTGTTCCCTCGAGCCCAACGACGCCGTCAGCCACGTCGTCCGGCGCTGCATCGTCGACGACCGGTGCCCCCTCGTCCACTGCGATCAGCCCCGTGCGCATTCGCGTCGGCCAATTCCGCGGCATCGATCACCGGGCATCGGGCACCGTCGCCGTCTACCGGCAAGCGGATGGTCGCTTTGTGATCGGCCTCGAGGACTTCGACATCCAGCCAGGCCCCGACTACGACCTCTACGTCGTGCCCGGCGCCAATCGCGACCAGCGTGACGCGGGCACGCGCCTCGACGATCTACGCGGCAATCGCGGCACCCAGTTCTACGACGTACCCGCCGCTGTCGACTTGAGCAGCGGCGCGTGGTCGGTGCTCGTGTGGTGCCAGACCTTCGGTGTGCCGGTCGCCAACGCGACGCCCGTGTGAAGCCGATCAGGCCTGCACGATGTCCTCGAAGCGCGTGGCGTCGGGATTCTCGTAGTAGTGAACCGCCAGGGCCTCGACGTGGATGTCCATGAAGCGCCAGAGCGGCAACGTCCACAGGATCTTGTCGAGCTCTTCGGTGCTCCCCACCTCGAAGATGGTCACGGCCTCGTAGCGCCCAGGCACCCGCCACACATGCTTGACCACGCCCGAGGCGTGCAGCTGGCGCCCCTGCACGCGCTCTTGCTCGAGCAGCGCGGCCCAGTCGGGGTGGTCAGTGGAACCGGGCCGGATCGTCGAGCGAACCAAGAAGATCATCGTGCTCCTGTCATGAGTGCGTCGATGGATTCGGTCCAATGTTGCCAGGCACGAAGGCGCACCTCACTTGCCGGCGTGAACGCCGACGAAGGATCGCTGCTAGCAGGTGATCGCGGGAGGCCATCCGCGTGCGGCAATGCCGCCTCGCTCAACCAGCCGAGCATCTCGTTCTCGACGAAGCGTTGCGCAAGGTAGGTCGCGAACGAGTGCGTGGGATCAGCGGCGATGCGGGCCGCGATGGCGACGACCGAGCGAAAGTAGATCAACATGCGGAAGTAGCGATACGCGTCGATCGCGGATTCGCCCATCAGATCGAGCCGCTCGACGACGTGGCGCCGCCAGACGTGCTCGTCTTGTTCAAGCCCGCGCAGCTCGATCCACGCGAAGTCCTCCAAGCGTGAGCCGGCGTGCGCGAGCTCGAAGTCGATGATCCAGACTTCGCCCGCGTGGTCTACGAGATAGTTCGCACGACCAGCGTCGCCGTGAACGAAATCCAACTCGTTCCCTACATCGGGGATGCGGACCGCGGTCAACGCGGACAATACGTCGTCGACGCGCCGCGCAACGTCGCGAAGTATGCCCTGCCGTTCGACTTCGGCCAACCGGTCGGCCGTCAATAGCTGCTGCGCGAGCGTGGCCCACGCGGTCACCTCTGCGTGCACTGCGTCGGCCGGACTGCGCACCGAGGCGAACTCTTCAGCCGGCAGTACTTGTCGAGGATCCAGCAAGTACATCTGGTCGAGTGCGACGAAGAATCGTGCGATATCCCGCTCTCGCGTCGCTTCGTCGACCGGATCCCGCTCGCCGATGCACGACTGGATGAGTGCTCGGCCACTCGCCGAGCTCCCGAGAATCCGCGGCACACTGACCGGCAACGCGGCCAACCGCCGCAAGATGACCGCTTCACGCGCGAGGGTGAACCGGCCGGCAAACGAATCGTCGATTGATTCGTACGTGGCGCGGCACCACACGACGGCTTTGTCATCGTTCGCGTCATCGTCGACGCGCAACAAGTAGTTTTGTCGTGAACCGCTCACTGCTTGACGCAGCACCTCGAAGCCCGGCCCGTAGCGACCGGTGTCGACCAACGCTTCGGCGACTTGTGCACGTAACTCTGCGTCCAACGACGGCTACCTTCGTTCATGAGGCGACGGGCAGGCTAACGTGTCGAGCGTGCAACAGCCGAAGAACAGAGTCAGCCACGTCGTCTACTGCTTCCGCCCCGAAAACATCGACGCTGCCGCAGAGTTCCTCACGAACGTTCTGGGCGCGACGTTCGAAGACTCGAGTCGACCCGAGCTCGGCCTTCGCATTTTGATCTCACTCGAAAACGGGCTCGAGCTCATCGCACCTTCACCTGACATCGGTGTGGTCGGCGAGCGATTCAACAAGTTTCTCGACGAGCACGGCGAAGGTGTCTACAACATCGTCTACGGCGTCGCCGATCTCGACGAGACGACCGAGCGGGCCAAGCCCTACGGCGTCAACGTCACCCATCGCAGCAGCTTTGCCGACCTGCCCCCGTGGAAAGGTCGATTCGACGTGCTCGACGAAGCACACTTCGAGCCGTACCACGGCATGAAGATCACACTGGGGCGGATCGAGCCCACCCAGCCCTGATCAAGGGCAACGTCTCGCCGACCAAACCGATCTGGCGGATCACGTCCGCCGGTGCAAGGCCAGGTACATGCACGCGCAGGTTGAGCACCTGCGCACCGGTCGTCTGCATTGTCGCGACAAGCGCATCGGCGACTGATTCGACGGTCCCGTGCATGATCACGTCCTTGGGGTCGAGCCACGCGCCTCTGCGATAGTCGGGAACCGTCGCCCGCACCAGTTGGTCGCGGGCGCGTTCGAGTTCGACGGGTGGGTCACTGCCGATCCACGCGCGCCGCACCGACACGATGGGTCCGGTACCGCCCGCGTCGCGATACGCCGCGACCTGCCGCGCCACCTCTTCGGCGGTGATGGCCGACTCGAGCAACACTCCGCACCCGACCCCGGCCGCCCGCCGGCACGCGGTGAACGACGACGCCGCCGAGGCCACCGGGATCGGGTGTTCGCGTAGGCGGCGAAGGGCGGGGTCGCCGCACAGCTCGTCGGGGACGTCGCCCGACAAGAGCCCACAGATCGTGCGCAGCGCAGTCTCGAACCGGGCCACGAGCTCCTGCTGATCGGTACCGGCAAGCTCGAAGTCAGCGGCGATGGATCCCGCCGCGAACGCCGCGCCTACACGCTGCGGATAGCGCGCCGCGAGCCACGCCAACTCTTCGACGATGAGCGCGACCGGTCGCAGCAGTATGAGTATCGGCGCGGGAGCGGCCCAGATGCGCTCGGTCGCGTCCAGTATCCAGCTCACGGCTTGGAGTGGGTTGGGAAAGTAGCCGGGGAAACCCAAGTGGTGTTCGCTGACGCAGACACCGTCGAAGCCGGCGGCCTCCGCAGCGCGCGCTTGGCTCAACAGGTCGTCGATGCGGGCGTCGGCATCACCATCGCAGATGTACGGCTTGTAGATGATCGACCCGGGCGCGAATGGGGCCGTCGGTTGGTGTGTCGATGAAGCCATCGCTGCTCAGACCGACTCGAGATCGAACAAGATCGGAAGGCGTGCAGTCGTCAACCCAAGCCCTCCGTCTGCCGCAATGTGATGGCCCGTGTAGTAACCGAAAGCAGGGGAGCTCAGTGCGAGGACCATCATCGCGAGGTCGCGTGCGGTGCCGGTGCGGCCGACGGGCATTGCTCGCGCGGCAGCTTCGCGTCGATGGGCAGGCAAGTCTGCGGCGCGTGGACTCTCGATGAAGGTCGGCGCGACGGCGTTGACCCGAATACCGTGCCGGCCGAGCTCGTAGGCGAGCGTTTTCGTCAGTTGGGCGATGGCCGCCTTGACCGGCCCGTAGACCGGGTACCCCGGAGACGCATTGGTGCCCTGGAACGATGTGATATTCACGATCGATCCGCCGCGCCCATGGTCGATCATGCTGCGAGCGAACGCTTGGCAGACAAAGAACGTGGCCTTGAGGTTCAACTCCACGCATGCATCGAAGTACTCACGATCGACGTCGAACACACTCTGTACGCCGGCCGCTCCCCTGCCGCTGATGTACGAAAAGTCACCACCCGCGTTGTTGACGACGGCGTCCGCGCCGCCCAACAGATCGGCGGCGGCCACCATTGCGGCGATGCCCTGCGGCGTGCGAATGTCGGCCTCGACCGCGTGCGCCACACCGCCCCGATCGCGTACCGCGGCGGCAACGCGTTCGGCGCCGTCGCCGTTGATGTCGGCCACGACCACCGACGATCCGGCATCGACGAACGCACCCACGATGCCTTCACCGATGCCCTGCGCGCCGCCGGTCACCACCGCGACTTTGCCGGACAGCAACAACAGGTCAGGGGCAGGAGCTTGCTCTACCACGATCGATTCCCCTCGCTTGTCATGACGACGCCCAATGATCCCAGCACACCACGTTGTCGATCGCGCCCCGCCGCACCGGTCCGTGGCGGCCTCGTGGATAGCCGACGGGCACGAGAGCGCCGATCTCCCAACCTTCAGGAATGCCGACGAGTGACCGCAACTCTGCCTCACATCCACGAAACCATGTCGTGATCACCCCGCCCAGCCCACGCTCGCGGGCGGCCAGCAGAAAATTCTGCATCGCCGGATAGATCGACGCGCCGACGAAGATCTCCGGTTGGTTCGGATGCCGCCGCGCGCAAAAGAGCACGTAGAGCGGGATCTGCTCGAAGTTGTCGACGAACTCGAAAATCGCTCGCGTCGATCGTGCCCTTCGACTCGTGTCACCTGGTGGCGGTCGCTCGATGCCGTACACCGCGGCCGTCTCCTGCCAGCCCCTGCGGTACGCCGGGCCGAGCAGTTCGCGGGCCTCGGTCGAACGCAGGACGCAGAACTTCCACGCCTGCTCGTTCGAGCCCGACGGCGCGTACGTCGCGGCTCGTAGGCACTCGCTCAGTACGTCCTCGGGAACGGGATCGGGGCGAAACCTGCGAATGGCGCGACAGGTGCTCATCGCCTCGATCAGCTCCACCCGAAATCCCCCTCTCGGCGACGACCATCGCGCGTCGCGTGCAAAGATCTCACGCTCGGCGAGACACAGCAAGGAGTCAAGACATGGGGATGCAACCATCGGACGCGTTGCTGACCGATCGCGTGGCGATCGTCACGGGAGCCGGGCAAGGCATCGGCGCTGCAGTCGCATTGACGCTGGCCAACTTCGGGGCCCATCTCGCGATCTGCGATCACAACGCGACGACGCTCGCGGCCACGACCGAACGGGTCCTCGCGACGGGACGCCAAGTGCTGTCGGTCTGCCTCGACGTTCGCGACCGACCCGCGGTCGACGCGATGTTCGAAGCCATCACCTCGCAGTTCGGCCGGGTCGACATCCTGGTCAACAACGCCGGCGGCACGTTCTTCGCCCCCTTCGACAAAGTCAACGCCAAAGGTGAGATGGCGATCATCGCGGAGAACTTCACGAGCGTCACACAGTTCATCCGCAACTCATTGCCCCTGATGGACGAACGCGGCGGTTCGATCGTGAACATCACGTCGATCGAGGCGCATCGTGCGGCTCCCGGCGTGGCGATCTACGCCGCGATGAAAGCCGCGCAGGCCAGCCTCACCAAGAGCCTGTCGCTCGAGCTCGCGCCCCGTCGCATACGGGTCAACTGTATGGCGCCCGACATGATCCACACCGAGGGCAGCTTGGAGCTCGGTGAGGCAATGCAAGCGGTCTCCGAAGACGCCTGGTTCTTGCAGCCCTTGCCCGACGACGGCACGGTCGACGACGCGGCCGCCGCGGTCGCCTATCTCGCGGGCGACATGTCGAAGTTCGTCACGGGGTCGACGTTGCATCTCGACGGCGGCAACTGGGCCTCCGGCGGATGGAAGCTACTACGGCGCGGGACATTCGTCGTATGAGCAAGATCGTTTTGGACGGGGCCATCGATCTCCACTGCCACTTCGGCCCCGAGTCGGTGATCGGTGTGCCGCACAGCGTCGATGCGTTCGAAGCAGCACGCGACGCTGCCGCGCTCGGTTTCTCGGCGCTCGTATTGAAGTCCCATGACTTCCCGTCGAACTCGGTGGCGTATGCGGTCGCGCAGACGGTCGATGGCGTGAAGGTGTACGGCTCGATCTGCTGCGATTTCTGTGTGGGCGGGCTAAATCCCGCCGCCGTCGAAACCGCGTTGCGAGACGGTGCGGCCATCGTGTGGCTCCCAACGATCTCGAGTCAACAAGACGTGGTCAACGGCGTTGCCGCGCTGCTCGGTATCCCCGGGCCGGGCATCGAGCTGTTGGACGAACACGGGCGGCTCGTGCCCGAGGTCGAGGAGATACTCGCGCTAGTTGCACAGTACGACGCGATCGCGGCGACCGGACACACGTCGGCCGCTGAGCATTTCGCGCTCGCGCGCAACTTCGGCCAGAGAGGACGACTCGTCGTCACGCACGCGATGAACGCGGGAGCCGGCCCGAGTCTCTCAGTGCAGGATTGCATCGAACTCGCAGAGCTCGGCGCGCACATCGAACTGGCCGCCGCCACCTGTATGGCCGGGCACGGCCCGTCGGTGGGCGAAGTCGTGAAAGCGATCCAGGCGATCGGCGCGGAGCGCATCGTGCTGGCGACGGACTACGGGTGGAACAGCGAGTTGCCGCGCCCGGCGGCAGGGCTACACGAGTACGTCGACGCGCTGTGGGAGTTCGGCGCACCCGAAACACAATTGCGCCAGATGACCTGTGAGAATCCTGCTCGCCTGCTGCGTATCGCCTGATCCTCACCAATGCGCCTTCGCAACGTTCGATACCAATATCTGGTCGCTATCGCGTTCGTGTTCGGCACGTTCATGGACATCCTCGATACCACCATCACCAACGTGGCGATCCCCCAACTGCGGGCCCACTTCGGCGTGGGGCGCACGACCATCGAATGGGTGGTCACCGGCTATCTCTGCAGCCTCGCGGTGTGGATCCCCGCTGCCGGGTGGATCGGCGACCGATTCGGCACGAAGAAGACGTTCCTCCTTTTCGCGCTCGCGATGTTCGCCGGCGCGTCGGCGTTGTGTGGTGCATCTTGGAGCGCGGGCTCGTTGATCGCGTTTCGCGTGCAGGGCCTCGGGGGCGGAATGCTCACACCGGCGGGAACCGCGATGTTGTTCCGTGCGTTCCCGCTACGCGAACGCGCTCAGGCATCGTCGATACTCGCGATCCCGACAGTCCTCGCGCCCGCGCTCGGCGGTCTCATCGTCACACACACCTCGTGGCGATGGATCTTCTCTGTGAACGTACCGATCGGCATTGCCGGATTCGTCTTCGCCGCGCTCTATCTCGAAGAATACACCGAGCCGCGCGCCGGTGGCTTCGACGTATGGGGATTCGTCTTGTCGGGATCCGGGCTTGCGCTCGTGCTCTACGCGCTGGCAACCGCGCCAAACAAGGGTTGGCTTTCGGGCGTCGTGTTGCTCACCGGAATCGGCGGCCTGCTCGCCTTCGTCACATTGGTGATCGTCGAGTTGCGGATTCCGTATCCGATGCTCTACTTGCGGCTCTTCGGCAATCGTCTGTTTCGCACCACCAACATCGCCTCACTCATGTCGAGTGGCAGCCTGCTGGGTCTCATCTTCTTGCTGCCGCTGTTCCTTCAGGAGTTGCGTGGTCTGAGCGCTCTGCAATCTGGCCTCACCACGTTCCCGCAGGCGCTCGGCGTCATGATCATGGCGCGCGTCGTCGGCAAGATCTATCCACGGATCGGGCCGCGCCCGCTGCTCGTGTTCGGCCTATCCATGACGACGTTGGTCACCAGTTGCTTCGTGTTCATCGATCTCGGCACGAGCCTCTGGTACATACGGTTGCTCATGTTCGGACGCGGTCTCGCAATGGCGTTCGCGTTCATACCTCTGCAGGCCGCGACGTTCGCGAGCGTGCCGCCGGAGGACACCGGCCGGGCGTCGTCGATCTTCAGCACACAGCGCCAGATCGGCGCGGCGCTGGGCGTCGCGATACTCGCGACAGTGCTTACGAGCCGTACGGGCTCACTCGTGCGCAAGGCGATACCGAACGGCGACGTCGACGTACTCAATGCGCGCGTCACCGCGTTTCATCAAGCTCTGTTCGCGGCGGCAGTGCTCGCCGCGCTCGGCATCATCGCTTCCTTGTTCGTACTCGACAGTGACGCAGCGGCATCGATGCGCCTGGAGCGGTCAAAGCAGACTCGCTCTGATCGTCAATAAGTAGCGTCACGTCGTCGAACCAAACTCCCCGCGCGGCCGTAGCGTTTTTTTTGCGCGGCTGTTTGCAACCCATGAGCGTGGGGTATACGGGCGAACGACAAGATCACCCAACGAATGTGCGTCCGGATCGGTGTCAATTTCTCGACCCCGCGCCACACACATTCGCGCGCTGTTGGTTACGATCATGTTTCGCATCTGACGATGTGGGTACACAGTGCCCGAGCCAGGAGGTTGCGTAACGCATCGTGCTCACCGATTTGGCGCAGCATTACTTGGCCGTGGTCAGTTTCGATGGAACGTCGAGAAATGTTCGACTTCCTTGGCGTTGCGCCTCTGGGGAACAAAATAGGCATCGAAGTCGCTTCGATGCTGTGCTATTCAACAGGATGAAATTTATGCGTTTACGTTTTCCATTTCCGGTCCTCGCCCTTGCTGGCGTGGTCGGCTTAGGTGCGATTTCGATTGCCGGAGCCCAGGAACCTCGACTTCAGCCTGCTGCCAACCCCGAGGCGTCCTACACCGTTGTGCTCAACGGAGCCAACGAGGTCCCCGGTCCGGGCGATGTTGACGGTACTGGCCAAGCCACCGTCACCGTCAACGGCACGACTGGTCTGGTCTGCGTCAACATCACGACCACCAACATTGCGCCGATCACCGGGATGCACATCCACACGGGTGCAGTCGGGGTGGATGGTCCCGTTCTCGTCAACTTTGCTGTAACGAGCGGAACCGCAGCGGCAAAGTGCGTCACGACGTCAGCGGTCAACGCTGCAGCGATTGTTGCCAACCCGGCCGGCTTCTACCTGAACGCGCACACGGACCCGTCGTTCCCGCTCGGCGCGATCCGGGGGCAGTTGGCGACCCGAGTACTCGGTACCGCTGAGATTCGCCTACTGGACGAGCCGGCTCGTGCCTATGACTCGAGGCAGGTCGTCGCCGACGGCAAGCTCGTGGTCGGAACACCGCGTGTCGTCGACCTCAGCGCGTCGGTGCCCGCAACGGCCCGCGCTGCGTTGATCACGCTGACGGTCACCCAGACGGTCGGCGGCGGTTTCGTCACGGCGTACTCGAACGCGCTGACGACTGTCCCGGCAACCAGCACGGTCAACTGGACCGCCGCCAACAGTGACGTCGCCACAACGACGACGGTAGCTGTTGACGGCAGCGGCAAGCTCGCGCTTGTCGCGGGCCAGAACGCCACCCACGTAGTCGTCGATGTGATCGGCTACTACCTCTAATAGTCAACGCTCATAGAGCGAGTTGCGAGGCCGGGCGCGAAAGCGTCCGGCCTCTCAGCGCGTCTACAGCTTGAATTCGTAGTAGGCCATCGTTTCGGACCGACCTTCGATCGCACGGTAGAGCGCATTTGCGGCGTCGTTGTCGAGCTCGGTGCCGAGCCAACTCTCCTTGCAGCCGAGTTCACGCCCCCACTCGAACATGGCGTCGATCATCTTGCGACCGATACCTTGCCGCTGACGCGCCGGCGCAGTACCCAGCTCGTCGATGTACAGCTCGGTGACCTTGTCGGGATGCCGGTGAATCACGGCGGCACATTGCCCGACGACAACGCCGTCGTCGACGGCGAGGATCATCAAGTGCCCTGGCGCGGCAAGATACTGGCGTAGTCGCTCAGGCACGATTGCTTCGTCGAAAACATCGTCGGCAATTCGGTCGAACAACGCATCCTCATCTGCACTGACGCGGCGCAACTCCATCGTGCCGCGAGATTAGTGACTACTAGCCTTCCGCGGCCTCGTCAGGCGTTTGCGACGCAGGCAACACGTCGTCGTCGTGACGCCGATCTTCGAGACCGATCAGCACGTCGGATTCGCCCGGTGTCGTATCCGGGCCGTAATTGAGCACCAACACGCCCTTCACTGCACACGATGGGCACGTGACGGCTGCGACGGCGAGCATGTCCGCAGGATCGGACGCACCCTCGAGCCGGCGCAGCGAATGCAATTCCACTTGATGCGGCGCGGCGTCCGCGCCACACGAGTAGCAGTGCACCTGTCCCTCGTCGGTCGCGGCGAGTTGTGCGTCGAAGCCCGCCGAGTCGTAGCTGGCGAGAACTGCGGTCAACGTGGTCTCGTCGGTGGCTTCCGTCAGGGGTTCTACCGCGACGTCATAGACCTCGGGCACCTGATCGGTCACGGGGTCGTTGCTCACCGGGTGCCGCCGATGCGACGATCCTGCGGCGCGGGAGCGGGTTCGGGCATCGGGTCGCCGGGATTGATCGGTTCCGGTACCGGGCGAGGCTCAGGGATCGGCATCGTCAGGCGAACGGGACGAAACGTCGTTGCAGAAGTCATCGGGCTCAGTTACCCACCCGTGCGGGGTCCTAACCCACCGAGTCATGCCAAGCAACGCACGAGTATCAGGGCGATGTCGTCACGTCGTACGTTGACGCACCGCTGCAGCAGCGCCCGCTCGAGTCGCTCCGCTGTGTCATCGGCGTTGCCGTAGACCGTGGCTTCGAGCAACTCGAGCAACTCGTCGCCGTCGATCGCGGCCGCGCCTGGTTCGTCGGTAACGCCATCGGTATAAAGCAACAACCAATCCCCTCGTCCGAGCACGACCTCGTTTTCGACGAAGTGAGGGTCGGCGACCGCACCCAACAACGAACCGTAGGTACCGACAAATCGTGCCTTGCCCCCGGATACGACAACCGGGAGGGGGTGTCCCCCGGCCGCGATCCTCACGATGTGATCGTCGTCGCGCTGCGACCATGCCACCGCGACCATGGTGCAAAAGTCGCCCTTGGGGTTCGGCCCGATGGAGAACGCATCGTGCACCCACATGAGCACACCCGCTGGCGACATGCCGTGCCGCGCTGCCGCGCGAGCCGTGTGCCGGGCGACCGCCGTGAATGCGGCTGCATCGACACCCTTGCCCGACACGTCACCGATGACCAGTGACCAGTGACCTTCACTTGCCTGCACGATGTCGAAGAAGTCGCCTCCGACGTCGATGCCCGCGGTGGCCGGCAGATAGCGGGCGGCGATCTCGAGGCGCGGAATCTGCGGAAGGCGCACCGGCAAGAGACTGCGCTGCAGCGTCTCGGCAACTCTGCGCTGACGCTCGTAGAGCATCACATTGTCGAGTGCTGCGCCGATGCGCCCAGCGACGTCGAACGCCAACCCGACGTCGGCGGATCCATAGCGACGCCCCGACTCGGCCTGCACCAACTGGAGGGCGCCGAACGTGCGGTCGCGCCCGCTCAGGGGAACGATGATGGCCGATTCGATCGAGAGTTCGCGCACCAGCGTTTCGAGCTCTGGGTTGCCCGCCTGTGCGGCCATTTCGATAGTGATCGCCGGGTAGAACTCGGGCTGCCCTGTCCTTATCACTGCGGCCGCGCCGAATGGCGCGTCGGGGTCGAACACCAAACGCGACTCCAGTTCACGTTCGAGGTCGCGCTTTGCCGGATCGACGTGCGCGATCACGCGATGAGGTGCCACCGACGGGTCCGCGTCGACTACCACCACTGCACACCAATCCGCGAGTCGAGGCACCGCGGCATTTGCAATCGCCCCCATCAGCTCGCCGATGCCATTGGCGCGCGTCAACGTTTCTCCGATGCGGTCCAGGTATTCGGACCGCTCGCGGGCGGCGCGCTCGATTGCGAATGCGTTACTGCGCTCGATGGCCGTGGCGATGCGATCGGCGGCGAGCGAAAGGAACTGCACGTCTTCGGAGCGGAAATGCCGCGGGCGAAGTGTCGCTCCGTCGAGTACGCCGATGATCTCGCCGCCTGACGAAAGGGGCACTCCGACGGCACTCGCGGCCGCTTGCCGCAACTCTTGGTTGAAGACCTCGACGGTCGAGAGGTCTGCGGCGACGAGCGGCGCGCCTCCGGTGAACACGTCGCCCGAGAGTCCACCGCGAATCGGTACGGTCACCGCGGGTTGGTCGGGCGAGAACCCGAAGCGACCCCGCTCGACCAGTCCTTCCTTTGCGTCATCGAGGAGCAGAATTCGCACGAAGTCGCAGTCGAGGCCGCGGGCCACACGCGCCGGAAGATCTTCGAGTAGCTCTTCGAGCGAGAGCCTCGTCAACGCGAGGTCGGAGATGTCCTGAATTCGACCGAGGCGATCGGCGGCCCCTCGTTCGGCGGCATAAGCCTGCGTGCGGGCGAGAGTTTGGGCGCACAACCCTGCGGCCACCGCAAGGAACCGCCGATCGTCGTCGGTAACCCGGCGCGGGTGGGTGAAGCTGAAACCCACCGTGCCGATCGCGGCACCGTCAACGATGAGAGGAAGAACATACGTTGCCTGCACGCCGGTATTTCGGAGATATGCCGCGAACTCTGGGTAGCGGGCCTGCCACGCTTCGGCTGTTTCGATGAACGACGGTTCACCCGATCGCAGAACGTCGCGCGTGACACTCGGCTGGTCGAGCGAGAACGTGCGAAAGGACTCTCGTGTTTCACTCGGCGATCCGTAGCCATGAAACGTGAGAAAGCGCACGGTGTTGGTCTCGCGGTCGTACGACGACACCTCGCCGGCCTGAGCACCGACGGCGGGCAAGAGCGACTCGACGACTACGGCAGCGACATCGTCGAGCGTGACTGCCGCTGCGAAACGAGCCGTGGCGTGCTGAAGTTGCGCGCCGCGAAATATCGAACGCTCGGCGTCGTCCAACAACAGCGCGCGCTGGAGCGCTTGTCCGCCCAGCCGCCAGAGCACTCTCACGAAGTCGACCTCGTCGTCGCGTAGCTGACGCGCCGCGTCGAAGCCGAAACCGAGTACGACCATGCCGACCGCACCGGCGAACAGCGGCACATACAGTGAGACGGCACCGGTCCCGTCGTCGCCTAGCACGTGCATCGTGTTCGCACCATCGAAGGTCACGGGCTCGCCCCCATCCAGCGCTCGGCGAGCATGCGCCACGCCATCCGAGTGGGGGTGACGTTGCGTAACGAGGCCAGATTCGAGTTCGTCGACGAATCCCACGAAGGCCCAATTGGCGGCGAGCGCGCTGAGGCCGTGTTCACTGAGAGCGGTCGCGATTTCTCGGGTGGTTGCCGCGCGCGACAGCGCCGCAGAGAGGCGCAAGAAGGCCCGTCGGACATCGATGCCCAAGGCGACGCCCGCGCCCCCGACAACGTCCCCGGACTCGTCGAACACGATCGATCCGCGACCTTCGATCCAGTGGACAGAACCGTCAGGCCACGTACACCGGTGGTCGAAGCGCAGCGGCGAGCGGTTCGCTATCGCCGACTCGATCTGGGCCCTGACCGCCGATACATCGTCCGGATGCACTCGCGCGATCCAGTCGTCGAAGGTGCCGCCGAAGGTCCCGGGCTCGATGCCAAACAGCCGCTCGAGCTGCGCGTTCCACGCGACCTGCCCCGAGGCGCTATGCCACCGCCACGCGCCGACAGCACCGCTGTCGAGGACGTCGAGTTGGGCGATCTCTGCCGGAACCATGTCTCCCCACGGGCGATGCCCACCGCCAGACTGTACAGCGGCACCATCCTGGATCGGCTAGCGCTGCCTCCAATTGACCCCGGGCGATGGCAGGAGCTCGGCGCTTTCCGACCGCATCACCCTGGCCTCCACCCGCTCCCCCTGTCCCGTTCGCTCTTCTCGCCTTCTGTTGTTCGACGTGGGCTACGGGGCGAAGGCCGCATTGGTGTCGACGATAAGATGGGCTGCGGCAGAGGTATAGACGCAGACTCGGCCGACGACACCGACGGCAACGGTCACCGCGTTGGCCACCGTCTGGTCCGCAACGAAGTTCACGTTGGATGCCAACGGCAACAGACCTCCGCAGGGGAATACCGTGACGAAGCCCGTTGCGTCCGGGCCGTCGACCGTCACGTTCAACACCACGGCAGTCGCATCGAGCGGCACACCACCTTGACCGACGACAACCAGCTCACGGACCGACCCCGCGGCAGGCTTCAGCGCACCGCGCGAATCCCACAGCCTCGACGGCACCAAGCCGGCGACCAACAACCCTGTGCCTTGACCGGGGCTGAACGCACCGGTCACGTCGACCACCAGGTGTGTCGCCGTCGACGTGTACACGCACACTCTCCCGGCCGCGCCCACCGCGACCGTCACCGAGTTCGCGACCGTCTGACCCGCGACGAAGTTCACGTTCGACGCCAACGGCAACAACCCACCGCAAGGGAACACCGTCACGAAGCCCGACGCGTCAGGCCGATCGACCGTCACGTTCAACACTACGGCCGTGGCATCGAGCGGCGCGTCACCGACACCACGCACGACAAGCTCGCGCACTGACGCGGCAGCAGGCTTCACTCCGCTTCGCGAATCCCACACCCGCAGCGGCACGACACCGGCCACCAAGCCACCCGTCCCCTGGCCCGGACTGAACGCACCGTTCACATCGACAATGAGATGCGTAGAGGTCGATGTGTACACACAGACCTTGCCCGCCGCGCCAACTGCGACCGTCACCGCATTGGCCACCGTCTGATCTGCCCGGAAGTTTACGTTCGACGCCAACGGCAACAACCCGCCACAAGGGAACACCGTCACGAAGCCCCAGGCGTCGGGCCGATCGACCGTCACGTTCAACACCACGGCGGTCGTATCCAACGGAACGCCACCCTGACCGACGACCACCAGTTCGCGCACCGAACCTGCGGCAGGCTTGGCCCCGCCGCGCGAATCCCACAAGCGCGCCGGCACCAGACCGAGGTAGCCGTGGTCGGTTGCTGCTCCGGGGCCTGTCGTCGGAGGCCCGGTTGTCGTCGGGGTGGTTGTCGAGGTGACAACGGGAGCGAGGGCGAGGTTCACCGTGATTGCGGCGAATCCCGTGCCGGCAAGTGCGCTCTGCGCGGTCACGTCAACCGTGCGAGTCGTGGCCGCTGAGAACGATGAGTTTGCGTATTGCAGCTTGCGGCCGAGTGCCTGCACCACCGCGTCGTTGATCG
>JBDSMH010000025.1:0-10703 GCA_039915945.1 Acidimicrobiales bacterium
CGGCGAACAGCACATTGGGGCCGCGGCTGACCGAGCTGATCCGGTTGCGCATCGCCTTCCACAACCAGTGCCGCAGCTGTATGGCCGTCCGCTACAAGTCTGCCGTCGACGACGGGCTCACCGAGGATCTCGTGTGCTCGTTGGCGCAACCCGCCGAGGCGTTCGACCTCAGCGACGCAGAGCGCGCCGCCCTTCGCTTCGCCGATCTGTTCGCCACGAACCACCTTGCGATCGACGACACCGTGTACGCCGACTTGCGCGAGCTGTTCGACGAAGGGTCCATCGTCGAGCTCGGCCTGCAATGCGCGAACTTCGTGGGCGTGGGCCGGCTCGCGGCGACTTGGGCTGTAACCGACGCGTTGCCCGAGCGCTTCCGCGCCGCGGGCGAGGTCACGCCGTGGGGCGCCGACGCGGTCTTTGTCGGCTGAGCGCCTTCGTACAACCGGGCTCGCCAACCGGCCCGAATCAGACGCTGTCGTCCACCAACTGGTAGTGCAAGACTCGTGTCTATGAATGACGCGGACGTCGAGCTCCGGAACGCAACCTACGCAGCGTTCGTGCGACTTGGCCGGGCGCCGACTGGGGGCGAACTCGCCACTTCTCTCGGAATCAACGAAGCCCACGTTGTTGCCGCATGGCATCGGCTGCACGACGATCATGCGTTGGTCCTCAATCGCCGCACTGCCGAACTGCGCATGCTCAATCCCTTCTCCGCCGTGCCCACCGCCTACCGGGTGCAGGCCCGTGGCCATTGGTGGTATGCCAACTGCGCGTGGGACGCGTTCGGCATCTGCGCCGCGCTTCATGAAGACGGTCGAATCGAGACATCGTGTCCCGACTGCGGCGAACCGCTCTCCATTCGAGTCATCGACCAGCAACCCGACGACGACTCACTGCTGTTCCACTGCCTCGTCCCCGCAGCCCGATGGTGGAACGACATCGTCTTCACATGAAGCGCGATGAACCTCTTCCGGTCGGAGGAGCACATCGCACGGTGGCTCGGCTCGCGTGTTCCGGGCGCGACGCTCGCCGTAACAACCCTCAGCGATCTCGCACACAAGTGGTGGTGGGATCGACTCGATGACGGCTGGCGACCGCACACCCGTGAGCAGAACCAAGCAATTCTCGACGAACTCGGACTCGCGACACCCTTCTGGCGACTGCCGTAGCAGCTTCGATAAACCCTTGGCCTCGTCGGTCACCTCGTCGGGAAGATTCGACAGTGGCTCGGTGTCACGCCGACCGAGTTTTGCCCGAGCCCGGTGGTCTAAGGCGAGCGGTTTGGCCCGCTGATTGCCATGGCAGATCCTGCGGCGCGTGATGCCCTCGAACGAACGGCACGCGAACTCGACCAGCTCTCATCTACGATTCCGCCGTTGATTGGGGGCATCGCATGGACATCGCGATGCGTAGCCGCGACTCGCAGTCGATGCTGAGCATCCGTCGCGTGGTGGGATGGACGGGCATAGCGGCGACGGTTGGGCTCGTCATCGGTGCCTTGTCGTTCGGGTCGGCGCCGGCCTCTGATGAGTCGGCGGCCGACACGGTGGCGCACCGCGGCCGGCTGCTGGCGGCCATGACGGTGTTGGGCTTCACAGTGGAGTTGACCCTCGCGTTTCTCGTGGGTCTGTGGGTTCTGGTGCGCAGCGGCGGATCAGCTACCGAGTTGTGGTCATCGATCGCAGTGACGACGGGCGTCGGTGCAGTGGTCCTCGGTGGGGCGTCGCTTTCGGTCGTGAGTGCGGCGCTTGCCGATGTGAGGAGGACTGCGTGAAGACCACGACCGTCGAGACCGCGGAGCGCAGCCGCTCGCCCCTGGGCGCTCATATCCGTTTCCTAATGGAAGGGCCGCACGGCAACATGATCCACTCGACCGTGCCGCCGGGGATGGTGGGCCTCGCTTGCCACTTCCGGACAATCGACGAGTACTGGTACATTCTCTCGGGTGAGGGAGAAGTCTGGCGCCGGGCGCTGGATGGCCACGAGAGCGTCACCCGACTCGTCCCAGGTGTGTGCATCGATATCGCACTCGGCACGAAGTTCCAGTACCGCTGCACCGGAGCGGCGCCCCTCCTTTTCACCTGCACGGCCCTGCCGCCCTGGCCCGGCGACGATGAGGCGTTGATCATCGACGGGCCGTGGGCACCCTGTGTGGACCCCCAGCCCGAGGGTCAGCGCTCGGTGCAGCCCCAGGACTGATCCTCTCGCGTCCGACACAAGCGCGCGCGCGATTCCATCTGAGCCGCGCTGTCGGTCCGCGCACGCTTGACGCGCCCCCCGCTCAGTCGGACACGGCCTCACGCGGGTCACGAGTGAGGCTCATCTTCCGAATCAGCCCTGTGGGGCGATGCCACCGACTCACTCGGCGCGCGCAGGCAATACTCGACGAACTCGGACTCGCGACACCCTTCTGGCGACTGCCGTAGCAGCTTCGATAAACCCTTGGCCTCGTCGGTCACCTCGTCGGGAAGATTCGACAGTGGCTCGGAGTCACGCCGATCGAGTTTTCACCCTACGAGGTCGATTTACGCCGGACTTTTGCGGTCCTGACAAGGGGCTGGGTATGTTTCGCGTGTCTTGCGTGGAATGGGGGGAAACATGCGACATCTGCGATGGGCCGGTCTCGTCGGCGCGGTGGTGTTCGTCGTCGGCTTCTTCATGGTTAGCTCGGTGCCGGGAGGGGGCGATGTCGATTCTGCCGATTTCGAGAAGTACTACGTCACCGACGACGACACCGCGCTTGCAATTGCGGGCCTGTTGATTCTGTCGGCAGGACTCATCCTGCTGGTGCTGTTCCTGCACTACTTGCGCGCGCATGTCCCGAGCGACCTCTCGCAACTAGGGTTCGTCGCGGGAGTAGCCGGGTTCGCGGTGCTCGGCGCGGGGGCCTGTCTGTTGGCGGCTCCGTCCGCGGTGCAGGTGTTCGGCGACGAGGAGTATGTCGGGCAGCAGGTTGCCCACACCTTTGCGGCGGCCGGGTTCCTCGTGATGCTCATACCGGCAGCGCTACTGATCGGCCTCGCGATCGCGGCCTATTCGATCGGCGGACGATTGTCTGGCGCGCTTCCTGCGTGGGTCTCGATCATCGGCTACATCGTCGCCTTGTTGCAGTTGATCGCGATCATCTACTTGCCGTTCCTCGTCGTGCCGGTCTGGATGGCGCTCGCATCGATCGCCGGTGCCGGGCGACGGGGCGTCGTCGCGACCCCCTAGACGGGTCTGTCCTCACAACAGCGCTGCGGCGTCGGTTTCATTCCAGCCTCTGCGTCGGAGTTCTTGACGCAGCGTCGTCATCGAGAGGGCGCTCCCCAGATCGCGATGGTCGTCGGCTTGAGTCGGGTCTTCGAAGGGTCGCGTGTGCGTCGCGTAGACCTCAGCGATTCCGAGTCGTTGGGCGAGGTCGTAGGCGAACGCGGTCCAGAACGGGCGGCCCATGTGGAGGAGCAGATCGGTTGCTGTGTCGTGGTCGTCTTCGGCTTCGGCGAGAGCAGCTAGCGATCTCGCTGCCAGCAATGAGGCCGCCATCGTGTGCAGATGGACGTCGTCTGGCTGAGCGCACCTGCAGATCGGGCCGCATTCATGGCGATTATCATCAATATCGACGGGATGCGGGCGAAGCGGAAGATGAGCGTCACCGAACTCGCAGGCAAGGTCGGCATCACCATCGCCAATCTCTCGATGCTCAAAAAACGGACGCGCCAGAGCGATTCGGTTCTCCACACTCGAAGGGATTTGCAAGGCCTTGGACTGCCAACCCGGAGAGATCCTCGAATTCACGAACGACGCGGCCGATAGACGGCGAGTGAGTGCGCCAGTTTCGTCACCTAAGCCGCCCGGCTCGTGCATCAGCGGCTATGGGCGTTCGACGTGATCTCGGCGGTGGGGCTGTCCAAGCGATACGGGTCGACGCTGGCCGTCGATCAGTTGTCGTTCACGGTCGAGCCGGGCCACGTGACCGGCTTTCTCGGGCCGAACGGATCCGGCAAATCGACCACCATGCGGCTGCTGCTCGGCCTCGACCGCCCGAACGCTGGATCGTCGACGTTCAACGGCTCGGCATACCACGCGCTCACCCATCCACTGCGCGAGGTTGGCGCGCTGCTCGACGCCGCGTACGTTCACCCGAGCCGCAAGGCACGCCACCACCTGTGGGCCTTGGCGGCGTCGAACGGCATCGCCAAGAAGCGCGTCGATGAGGTCCTCGGTATGGTCGGGCTCAGCGAGGTCGCCAACCGCCGCGTCAAGACGTTCTCGCTCGGCATGAAGCAACGCCTCGGCATCGCCGCCGCACTGCTCGGCGACCCGCACACGTTGATCCTCGACGAGCCGGGCAACGGACTCGATCCCGAAGGCATTCGCTGGGTGCGCGACTTCCTTTCCCATCTCGCCCGCCAGGGCCGGACGATCCTCGTGTCGAGCCACTTGTTGTCCGAGATGGCGCTGATGGCTGATCACCTCGTCGTCATCGGGCAGGGCCGGCTGATGGAGGAGGGCTCCGTCGCCGGCATAGTCGACCGCTACGCCGACAAGTACGTGCGCGTTCGCAGCCCTCAGATCGATCGCCTGTTGACGCTCGCCGTGCAGCACGGAGCCCAGGCGACGCGGACCGATGAGCGGGCCGCGCAGCTTCGCGAGGTTCCCATCGAGGCCGTCGGCGAGCTGGCCGCAGCGAACAACATCGTGCTGCACGAGTTGACCAACGAGACCGGATCGTTGGAGGACGCCTTCTTGAACCTCACCGGCGGAGCGCAGCAGTACCGCACGGCGAGCGTGCCTGGAGCCGTCGCGCCGCCACCACCACCACCGCCGCCGCCGCCGCCGCCGCCGCCGTTCGACCCGCCCAGCGCGCCTCCAACGGGACGTGCGCAATGATCTACGCCATCCGCTCCGAGTGGATCAAGCTGCGCACAACGAGGGCGACGGTGCTGTTCATCTGCTTCGCCGTCGCGATCCCGGTGATCTTCAGCATCCTGTGGTCCGTGCTGAGTGGACATCCTGACCGAGAGACATCCACCAACCTGTTCAGCAATGCCGTGCTCGGGCCCTGCTACTTCACCGGCTTCTTTGCCGGGATCGTCGGCGCCCTCGGCATCGGCCAGGAGCACCGTCACAACACGATCAGGGTGACGTTCACCGCCGAGCCGCGGCGGACGAGGGTGCTCGCGGCCAAGCTGATCGTCAACACCGCCTTCGGACTGGCCATCGGGACCGCCGCGTTGCTGCTGTGCTACGGCTTCGCCTCGGCGATCTTGAAGTCGCGAGATGCCACGATGTCGTTGTCCGATCCTGGCTCGAACCTCACTGCATTGGTCGGTCAGATTGTCTTCTGCGGGTTGTTCACGCTGTGCGGCTTCGGCCTCTGTGCCGCGATCCGCCAGCCGGCCGCGGCAATCCCGATCCTGCTGGTGTGGCCCTTGATCGTCGAAGGCATCATCGGGGGCATCATCAGCGCCGCCTCCGGTGGTAACGACGACGTCGACCGCTCCGGCCGGTACCTGCCGTTCCGGGAGGGATTCCGGCTTGCGAGCAACAACGCCGACGACGTCGCCGGGCAGTTCTCCCGACTCGGCGCCGGGCTGTACTTCGGGGCCTTCGTCGCCATCATCGTGGCGGTCGGCTGGGCCCTGACGCTGCGCCGCGACGCCTGAACCTCGATCCATCGACTCGGGCCGCGAGCGGTATCGTCGGGGCGGGGGTGCACGATGGCAGACATCCGCATCATCGATGCCGACAGCCACGTCAACGAGCCGGCCGACGTGTGGCAAGCGCGAGTGCCGGCGCGGTTGCGCGATCAGGCGCCACGCATGATCGAACTCGACGAGGGACGAATCGGCTGGCTCTTCGAAGGAGGGCTACGCACCCATCGGGTAACGACCGCATGCGCCGGCTTCGACGAGTCGGCGTACCACGCCCGAGGTGCGCGGTGGGACGAGATCCGTCGCGGCTCGTACGACCCGAAAGCACGTCTCGACGAGATGGAGCTCGACATGATCCAGGCGCAGGTGATCTATCCGAGCCTCGCTCCGCACGCGGGATTCTTCGGGGACGATCCCGAGCTGCAGGTCGCCTGTGTGCGGGCGTACAACGATTGGATCCACGAGTTCTGTGCTGCGGCACCCGATCGCCTCGTGGGCATGCCCATCGCGCCCGCGACCGGTGTCGACGACATGATCGCCGAGTGGCGGCGCATCGCCGATCGCGGCGACCGCGGCTTCGTGATCGACGGCTATCCGAGCGGCGGGGCGGTTCCGACCGACGACGACGATCGCTTCTGGTCGGAGGTGCACGATTGGGATTACGCCGTGCACATCCACTTCGGCTTCGCGGCGGGGGTCTCGCTCAGCTCGCACACCGGCGTCGGCTACCTCACGTCGGCCGGGTTGATCGACATGGGCATCGGCATGTACCGGCCGATCGCCGATCTCGTGTACAGCGGGTTGTTCGATCGCTTTCCCCGCTCGAAGATCGTGGCCGTCGAGGCGGGCATTGGGTGGTTGCCCTACTTCTGCCACCACCTCGACGACAACTTCCTGCGCCGTCGTTTCCGTTCGGGCGTGCGGCTCGATCGCATGCCGAGTGAGTATGTGCGCGAGCACGTCTGGGCGACGTTCATCGAGGACCCGCTGGGCATCCGCGATCGACATCTCATCGGCGTCGATCGCATCATGTGGTCTACGGACTACCCACACACCAACTCCAACTGGCCGAACTCGCAGCGCATCGCGGCGTACGAGTTCCGCGACGTGCCCGAGGCCGAACGACGAGCCATCATGCGCGACAACGCGGCCGCGCTGTACCACCTCGGTTGAGCGTGTGGCGCCCGGCGGCCCCGGAGTCAGCTGCCCAAGGCGAGGATGGCGTCGGCGAACGCGCGAGGTGCTTCCTGAGGGATGTTGTGCGCAGTTCAGACGTGCTCAGCGCGCTCGGAGGGACTCGAACCCCCAACCCTCTGATCCGTAGCAAGATCGCGGCGTTGCGTCCGCCGTTGTCCGTGCCGCCCACAAATACGAGGTCACGGGTAGGGTCCCGTCCGGGGACGACTATGGAAGTACTAGGTTGTTGGCTCCACCGGTGGCTCTACGCGGGCTATGGACACTCTCGACAGGTCGCTGCTTCCCCGTCGCCGAGTGCGCTCCTGTGCGTTTCTGTGTCCCGGTGTGAGCGGTACGCAGTGTCATCAGGCCTCCATGGTCGTCGCCTCGTGACGTGCATCGTCGGTGTCGCTACGCGCCACGAGGGGTCGATCGCATCGCAGAGCCGGGGAGCCGCGGGTGCTCCCGCGCGGTCGCTCATTCAGCGAGGGAACCACGAGTGCATCGTAGAGATGCGGCCGCTGCCCTCACAACCGGTAGAGCTCGACGAATGCCGCTACCTCTTCCTCTTCCAACTGCTTGCACCTCCTGGCTGATCGCGAACTCGGAGCACAACAGCCGCAAGATGCGACGTTGTGCTCCGAGAACGAATACTGCAGTGGCAGTGATGAGTGTTCTTTATCGGGTCCTCGACCCGACCGTCAGTGGCTTTGCAGGAGCCTCCGTCGCGACGCTGCGGTCATCACCGCGCCCGCAGCGAGCAGACCAGCGCCGAGGATCAGCATCGGCACCGTGTGACTGCCGGTAAACGCAAGCTGCGCGACCGGGGCAACCTCAACCGCACCAAGAACGGCGACCGGAGCCGCTTGCTCGGCGACGGTGGTCGGCGCGTTCGCAGTCGTGGTCGGTGCGGTGGTGGTCGGCGCAATCGTGGTCGTCGGCGCAATCGTGGTGGTCGGCGCCTTCAGGGTCGTGGGCGGGGCGGTCGTGGTCGGGGCGGTCGTGGTCGGGGCGGTCGTGGTCGGCGGGATTGTGGTCGTCGGGGGGTCTACCTCTTCATCCGTACCGGTGCAGACGTGGCTCAGGTTGAACCATGTTTGAGTCCCTTCGACCATCGCGGTCGCACCGAGGAGCGTGTCAGCCTGGTGGGTGAATACGTAGGCGTGTTTGCCGGTGGGCTGCGAGATGAACGATGTCACCGTGCCTTCGTGGAGGAAGGTCGCGCTGATGCTGAGAAAGTCAGTGTCGTCGCCGGGCAGCACGAAGTGCCAGCCCCACGTGCCGTCAGAGCTCGACGGGCACTCGCCCGTACTGAAGCCGGGGTTGGTCGCGCCGGCATGATCAGCGTGGAGTGTCGCAGGCGTACCGATCGCGCCGGCAGCATTGAATCCGGCGCCGAGCATGAGTACGGCTGCTAGCGCAGCCAGCACAGCCGCACCGGCAGCAAGGGAGTGTTGAATGAATCGCATTTACGGCCTTTTCTCTAAGCCCCACGCCTGATGCGTGAGGATCCAGATACTGAGGGCCGGTTTCGCGCTCACTCCCCAGCAGACTTTCGCGACCAGTGCCGCCTGCCGGATCAATGCATCCCACGGAGACCAGCTATTGCCGCTCTCCGCGTTCAATAGTCACTCTTTGCAGTATGAATCTCAATGGGCTGAGTGGCTCCGAACGTATAGTCATGACGCGTCTTGAATCGCCCGGAATACCTGTTCAGAGGTCGCCCGCATGTCGATACGGCGGACACCCAGATGCGGATGCACAAGTCGTCACGCGTCAGCTCCACGCGGCCGGTGGACGCGCCGCGTCACCTCGCGGCCTTCCGACGACTGGCTTCCCGTGCTCGACCGTGACCCGGCACCCGCGATGTGCCCCGACGACCGCACTATCGACGCTGATGCTTCGGTCTGGGTGCGGGCCGCAGCGCCGCACTCATTCGAACCGGCACCCTCGTTCGACCGAGCGATCAGGCAGCTTCGTGATCTTAGTGCGATGGACGACGCGCGCTTCGGCGACGACCGCCTCGTCGTCTACGGATGGCAGTCAGGGTTTTCTTAGAGGCTCAATCGACCGGTATCGCCCGATCGGACAGGCTTCGAGCTTCCGCCTTGTGCCCCGCTCCGTGTGCTTAGCCTGGATGCACCGATTGACTTCGGTGTGTGCGTGTCGGCCGGGTGGCGTTGGCCGTGTGGGTGTGAGTGTGGTTGATCGTGCGCGTGTGGACGCGCGGGGTCAACTTCTTGCTGTTGTTGTGGGTTGTCAGCGCGGGTGTTCGTCTGCGGTGCGCCTGTGCCGCGTGGGCTCTTTCAGCCGGGCGCGGGTCTGAGTGCGCGGAGCTGGGCGAGTGCGGTGGTGAAGGTTTTGGCCCATGGCCATTGTTGCGGTGCGCGCAGTGTGGGGGTGCCGGCGTGGTTGACGAGCCGGGCGGGGATGGCGATGAGTCGGGTGCGCATGGTGCGTGCGACGACGAGTTCATCGCGGTTGGTGATGTGGCCGAGGATGGCGGTCCAGCGGATCAAGTTGTGGGCGAGCACGGCGCAGTTGAGCCAGGCGGCGTTGGCGAAGAACTGTCCGGAAGGGGCGTGCTCGAGTCCGGCGCCTTCTTTGAGGTCGCGGATGGCGAGCTCGACGACGGCGTGTTGTCGGTGGAAGGCGTCGACGGTGACGGCGTCGCCTTCGAGGTCCGTGAGAAACGCGTGGTGGCGCCAGTTCGGCCATAGCGCGAGTTGCGCGGGGTCAGCGAGGCGGGTGCGGCGCACGATCAAGCGTCGAGTGATCTGTCGGCGGCCTTTGCCGGTGCTGTAGACGCAGTCGGCGACTTGCGCTTCGCCGCCGGCGGTGTAACCGATCGGGGTCCACGCCTTTTCGGCGATACCCGAAATGGCCTTTGTTATGGCGCTGTTTCCGCAGCGCACCGCCATCGTGTAACGCACCTTCAGCCGGCCCAGCACCTCGATCGTGTCGTTAGCCCAAAAACCGGAGTCGACGCGGATGACGATCTCGCCGATAGCGCCGGCGGAGCGGACCCGGGCGATGACTTCCTCGAGGAAACGTCGGGCGCCGCGGGCAGTGTTGGCGGAGCCTTTGCGCATCCGGGCATGGAGGATCTCACCGGTGTCGGCGCGCGTCGCCAACAGCGGGTGATAGCCCAACTTCTTCGTGTACCCGTAGGCGGCGCCCTTTTTCTTCTTGCCGTGGACCTCGTCGATGGTGGAATCGACATCGATCACCAACCGGGCATGGCCGGGGCCGACACCCAACCGCCACACCCGCCGTATCGTCTCGGCGATCACCGCGTCGAGTTGTCGGACATGACCGAACGTGAAGCTCCGCAGGAACGTGCCCAGCGTCGACGGTGCCATCACCCGATGCGACAGCACCGACTGCGTCGCCCCCGCGCGCAACATGTCGGCGTGATCGATATGAGAGCCCCCGGCGATCATCATGTGCACCAACGTCAAAATCTTGCGGCCCGGCAACGCGCCACCCACCCGGCCACCGAGACGCACCGTCGCGTTGATCAGACGTTCCAACCCCAGCTGCGACACCAACGTCGCCGCCAACAACAAGCCCGCATTGGCGACCAAATTCGGGTCATCGAAACGGACATCGATACGGTCGATTCTGCGCGATACTGACCTCACGGAAAGTGCCTCTTCGTTCTGTGACAACCACGACTTCAGATACCGTCATCGTCCCAGCACAAGAGGCACTTTCCGCGGATACGCGCATCACTTCACCAACGCCCAATCGGTGCATCCAGGCTTAGCTCTACGGTTAGAAAAGGGAAATATGGGGCAGTTGATGATTTTTTGCCCGACGACGAACGAGAAGGTGCCCACGGGTGTTTCGATCGATCGCCTCAGTTTTGAAACTGCGCCCCTAGAGGGC
>JBDSMH010000054.1:0-15651 GCA_039915945.1 Acidimicrobiales bacterium
GCTCGATGGTCTCGCCCGCCTCGACACCCCCGCCGACCGGGCACCAGTAGTACTTGCCGTTGTCGACATAGCGCAGCAGTAGCAACCGGTCGTGTTCGTCGACGAGCAGCACACGCGCACCGACGCGTAATACCGCGTCGGTTGCAACTTCGTCGGGCCATGGCTCCACGGCCCCATCATGTCAGTGTTCGCTCGATGTCCCATGCGTGATGCACGACGTCGTGCGCGCGTATCAGGATCACGTCGACCAACGTGAGTTCTCCGAGCTCTTCGTGTTTCATCGTGAACGGCGCTGTGCCGGCGAGCGCCATCGCGGCTTGCCAATCTCCGACGGCACGACCGATGGTCCACAGCGCCGCCGGGACATCGACATCGTCATAGTGCCGAGCGTCGGCCAGCAGGTCTTGGTCGTACAACGCAACCGGGCCATCGTTGCCGAGCGCGACGCTCGCCACTCGTTCGGCCCAGATGCCGATGTTGTCGCCGACGTGGCAGAGATAGCCCGAGACCGACCACTGAAGGTCCGGATGGCGAAGGCGCCCGTCATCGCGTGTAGCGAGCGCGCCAAATCGGCGAGGCGCGTCGTCGATGATGGCATTCGCGTCGGGCACCGGAATCGACCACTCGAAGCCACAACCGCGACACGGATCGCCAAATAGTTCTCGTCCCCACGTGCTCATACCGGCATTGTTGCGCATGCGTCAGGCGCGGCGTAGCAACGACAGCGCGTCGCGCCAGGCGATGCGCGAGCCGCGTCGCAACAGCACCTGCTCGTAGACCTTTCCGGCCAGTTTCCACACGGCGAAGGTGGTGGCCAACAGCAGCGCCATGGAGACCGCCACCTCGACCACCGAAGCCGCACCGGCCGCCATACGCATCGGCATGAGAAACGGCGCCATCGGCGGGATCAGCGACAAGATCCTGCTCGCTCCGGACTTGGGCGCGTACCCGAAGACGAAGACCAGCAGGTAGGCGCCGACCAGCGCGGTCATGATCGGTGCCGCCGCGCCGGGCGCGTCTTCCTGTCGACTGACCAGAGAGCCGGCAAGTGCGAAGAGCGTCGAGTACAGCGCGTAGCCCCCGAGGAACCACACGATCGTCAGGGGCAGTGTCGACCAAATGTCGGCGGGTACATGCGTGCCCGAGATCGCCAACGAGACCAACCCGGCCAGCGTGGCCAAGACGAATTGCAACAGTGCCACGACGCCGATGCCGATGACTTTGCCCGCCAGTAGTTGATCGGCGCGCACGCGGGCCAGCAGCAGCTCGACGACCGCGGTCGACTTCTCTTCCACCACACCCACGAGCACGTAGTTGCCGAAGGTCTGGAGCGAGATGAACAACAGGATGGCGGTGAGCGTTCCGGTCAGTATTGCCAACCCGGTCGTGTCCGAATCGCCGTCGACGGTGACGGCGTCGAGGCTCGGCGGCGAGAGCACCGCGCTCACCTGTGCCGCGCTCAGCCCCGCATCGGTCAATCCTTGGCGGATCTCGGCCGCCGACCATGCCTGTTGGATGATGACTCGGATGTCGTCATCGATCTCGTCGGAAAACACCATCTGTCGCTCGCCACCGACGACCGCCACATCGACATCGCCATCATCGACCGCTTGGCGCGCGGTGGCGGCGTGGCCGAAGGGCCGCAATGCGACACTGCGATCGACCAATGCGGCGGTCTGCGCGATTGCCGACTCGAAGCCGACCGGGATCGGCGCGGTCGCGCCGACGTCGATGGTCTCGCTGCCGCTGTCGCCGGCCACTCGGCTGATCACGCCGAGGGCGAGAATGATGAAGACCAGTATCCCCGTGAGCATGGCGAAGGTCTTCCCGCGCAGACGCTCGTAGATCTCGCGGCGCGCGATCAGCGTCACGACCTGCGTCGTGCGCAGCGGTTCGTTGCGATCATCACGCATCGGGCGCCCCATCGGTCACGTCGTGATCGGCGACGTCCAACTTGTCCCGTCCCACCGCGCTCAAGAAGACCTCCGAGAGATCCGGCGGCGCGAACGAGTAGGCCACGACCTCGCCATGGGCGTGGGCCGCCGCGATCAGGCTGCCGCCATCCGCGGTGCGGTCGACGATCGCGCGGTAGCGCCGCTTGTCGTCGGTGGTCAACGCCACGCCCGTAAGCGCCCACTCGGTCTGCGTCGCGAACTCCACGTCGACGTAGCGCGTCGAGCTCGCCGCCCGCAGTTCGGCGACGTCGCCCCGCAGCACCACGCGGCCATGGTCCACGATCACCACCGCGCTGCACACGTCGGCGACCAAGTCGAGCTGATGGCTGCTGAGGAGCAGTGCGGTGCCGCGCTCGACCTGTTCACGGAGTACTTCGCCGAGCATCTCCACCGCGATCGGGTCGAGTCCGGAGAAGGGTTCGTCGAGCACCAACACATCTGGCTCGTTGAGCAGTGCCAGAGCGAGTTGCACGCGCTGTTGATTGCCACTGGACAAGCTCTGCACGGTGTCGCCGCGGCGATCACTCAGATCGAGACGCTCCAACCATTCGTCGGCCGAACGCGTCGCCGCGGTAGCCCGACAACTTTGCGTAGTAGACGAGGTGGTCGCGCACCTTCATGCGCGGGTACATGCCGCGCTCGGCGGGCATGTACCCGAACCGTTGCCGCGCGTTGTGGTCGATGCGTTGCCCGTCCCAGGTCACCTCGCCGTTGTCCAGTGAGACCAGCTGCATGATGGCGCGCATGGTCGTCGTCTTGCCGGCGCCGTTGGGGCCCAGGAAGCCCACGATCTGGCCTCGCGCGACACTGAAGCCGACGTCATCGAGGGCCAGCAGTGAGCCGTAGCGCTTGGTCAGCCCATCGACGAGAAGCATGGCTCGGCGAGTATGGCACCCCGTATCGTCAGGCCGTCGGTCGGTCGACGAGCGCCGCCAGTTTCTTGGGTGCCATCACGCAGTAACTGTGACGCACGAGGTCGGCGACCATGTCCCAGTCCACACCGTCTTCGACGACCATGCCGACGATGTCGGGAAACCACACGGGCCGGAAATACGGATGGCCGGCGTTGCCCAGTGCGTCGAGCTCGATACCCGACGACCGGAACGTCAGCACCGTGAACGGACCGTCGGATCCCGCGGCGCGGGCATACGCGGGAGGCCACCCCTCGTCGACCGTGACGACGTGGGCGAAGTTCTTCTTGCGCACGACCCAGCGAGTGCCGGCCCACGCCTGCTCCTGCGACACCTCGGGCAAGTCGAGGCATATCGACCGCAACGCGGCGACGATCTCGTGCGGCACATCCGCGTGTTCGGCCACCCGCCCCTCCCGAGGTCCACAACGGCGATCTACGGTACCGGCACCGCGGGACGAGCCCGTTGGCGCGAGACGAGGGGAATCACGATGCTCGAAGAGTTCGAAGGCCGGGTTGCGGTGATCACCGGCGCGGGCAGCGGTATCGGCGCGGCGTTGGCGCGCGCGTGTGCGGCCGAGTCGATGAAGGTGGTCGTGGCCGACCTGGATCAGGGTCGAGCCGACGCGGTGGCGAAGTCGATCGACGGTGTGGCCGAAGCGGTGTTGCCGATCGCCGTCGATGTCGCCGATCCGGCGAGCGTCGACCGGCTCGCCGATGAGGTGAGCAAGGTGTTCGGATCGCCGGATCTGCTGTGCAACAACGCGGGTGTGTCGCCGTTCGGTCTGCTCTGGGAATTCGCTCCTGTCGACTGGAACTGGGTGATCGGCGTCAACATTTTGGGCGTTGCCAACTGCATCCGCAGCTTCGTTCCCCGCATGATCGCGGCGGGCCGTGGCGGCCACATCGTCAATACGGCGTCTGCGGCGGCGTTGCAGGGACAGACCCGACTCGGCGCGTACAGCGCGACGAAGCATGCCGTGCTCGGCATCTCGGATTCACTGCGACTCGATCTCGTTCCTTACGGGATCGGCGTCAGCGCACTGTGCCCGGGCGGCGTCAACACCAACATCTCGCAGACGCTCGGCCGGTTGTCCTCGACCGATCCCAAGGATCTCGATGCCGACGTCAATGCCTACATCGCGTCGATCGACGCCAGCATGAGCACCGCAATCGAACCCGAACGGGTTGCGTCGCTCGTATTGCGGGGCGTCCGAGAGAACCAGCCCTACATCATGACTGCGCCAGGGCAGAAGCCCTCTGTCGCCCAACGCTGCGACGCGATCCTCGCCGCGCACGATCACGCGCGCGCTATCGATCCTTCGCTTCCCTGAGCGCGTCCGACGCGATCCACGAAACGATGAGGCTGTCCGGATAGTCGACGAGATGGTCGCGGGCCAATGCGTCGACGAGTTTGCTTTCGTCGTCCAAATGCGCGCGGGCGATGGCGACCACTTGCCGGTCGCGACTGGTTGCCGCCACGTCGCGCGCTCGGTCGAGGCGGTAAGGCCGTCGTTCCAGTAGCGCCGCCATCGTGATGACGACGGCGTCGTCGATCGTGTCCGCCTGGTGTCAACGGTCGCTTCTCCCGGTTGACCCGTTGGGTGCAGGGCCGCGCGGCATGGGTTGGTGGCATTGCTGCGATCGTGCTCGTGTTGCTGGGCGCGCCGTTCCTCGGTGCCCGGTTCGAGAATGGTGATGCCCGCACGCTGCCTCGCTCGTCCGAAGTTCGCGCGACGGCGCTGACGTTGTCCGAGCGGTTCCCCGCGCGCGGCACCGATCCGGTCACCGTGATCGCGTCGGCCGACGCGACGGACCCCGCGTTCGTGACATGGCTCGCGGATGTGTCGTCGTCCGACGGCGTGGTCGGCGTGTCGACGCGGCCCGGTACTCCTGCGGGGCTCAGCGTCGTGGACCTTGTCCCCGCGGGCACCTCGCAGGGCAGCGCGGCGACCGCGCTGGTCGAACGGATCCGCAACGCGGACCCGGGCTTCGCCACGCAGGTCGGTGGGCCGGCAGCCGAACTCGCCGACGTCAAAGAACGACTGGGTGCCCGTCTGCCACTGGCGGCCGTCATGGTCTGCTTGGCGACACTCGTGCTGCTGTTCTTGATGACCGGTTCGATCGTGGTGCCGATCAAGGCCGTGGTCATGAACATCCTGAGTCTCGGCGCCAGCTTCGGTGCGATGGTATGGATCTTCCAGGAAGGACACCTGTCGGGTCTGTTGCAGTTCGATTCGGTCGGCGCGCTCGATCTGTGGATGCCGGTGCTCATCTTGATCTTCGCTTTCGGACTGTCCATGGACTACGAGGTGTTCCTGCTGTCTCGCATCAAAGAGGTGCACGACGAGACGGGTGACAACGACCTCGCGGTTGCGGTCGGGCTGCAACGCTCCGGTCGCATCATCACCTCTGCGGCTGCGTTGATCGTCGTGGTCTTCGCCGGGTTCGCCGCCGGCGAGGTGCTGGCGATCAAGCAACTCGGCGTCGGGTTGGCGATCGCGGTGATCATCGATGCCACGCTCGTGCGCACGTTGCTCGTGCCGGCGACGATGAAGTTGCTCGGTGAGCGCAACTGGTGGGCGCCCGCGCCGCTGCGTCGCTTCCACGACCGCTACGGCCTGCACGAGGCACCTTCCGCACCGGCCTCGCCGGCGGCAGCAGAGCACGAACTCGTGTCGACAGTGTGATACTCGGCCGATGACGACGCTGCGCCAACGAACGCTCGGCCATTCCGCGATCCGAGTCGGCACCATCGGTCTCGGCTGTATGGGGTTCTCCATCGCGTATGAACCCGGCACGAAGAACGATGACGAGTCGATGCGCGTCATTCAGCGAGCGCTCGACCTCGGCGTGACGTTGTTCGACACGTCCGATGCCTACGGCCCGTACGTCAACGAGGAGCTCGTCGGGCGCTCACTCGCCGGCCGCCGCGCCGACGCAGTGATCGCAACCAAAGCGGGGTGCGCGCCGAACGCCGAATCGTTCGTACCCAAGCCCGACGGGCGTCCCGAGGTGTTGCGGGCGTGCTGCGACGCGTCGCTCGCACGCCTCGGGGTCGACGTGATCGATCTGTGGCAACTGCACCGTGCCGACCCGGTGGTCCCGATCGAAGAGTCCGTCGGGGCGATGGGCGAAATGGTCGAGGCGGGCAAGGTGCGGGCCATCGGCGTATCCGAGGTGACGCTCGCACAACTCGAAGCGGCGCACCGCACCTACCCACTGGCCGCGCTGCAATCGGAGCTGTCGCTGTGGACGCGCGACGCGCTCGCCGAGATCGTGCCGTGGTGCGCTGCGCACGGCGTTGCCTTCGTGGCGTTCGCACCGCTCGGGCGCGGGTTCCTCACGGGCGCCATCGACCCCGACCGTCCCTTCGTCGCGAACGATGTGCGCGCGGTGAACCCGCGCTTCACCGTCGAGGCCCGTGTCGCCAATCAACAGATCGTCGATGTCGTGCGCCAGGTCGCAGTGCGCCGAGGGGCAACGTTGGCGCAAGTGGCGCTGGCGTGGGTGCTGGCGCAAGGCGAGCACGTCATCGTGATCCCCGGGTCCGATCAGATGGGCTTCCTCGAGGACAACGTCGCCGCCGACGCCCTACGCCTGAGCCCCGACGATCTCGCCGCCCTCGACGCCATCCCCACCGCGCACGGCGCCCGCTACTGACCCCTCGTCTCCTCGTTCTGGCAGTCAAACGTCGCGCATATCGCGACGTTTGACTGCCAGAACGGGTCTACGTCCCCGGCCGGGCTAGAAAGCGCACATGGCGATGTTCGTGAATGGGCCGGTCCACATCCACTATCAGATCGAGGGCGAGGGCTTCCCGGTCTTCCTCATCGCTCCCGGCGGGATGCGTTCGGCCAACGACCTGTGGAATCGCATGGCGTGGAACCCGCGCGTCGCGCTGCGCGAGCACTACCGCGTGATCGGCATGGATCAGCGCAACGCGGGAGCGTCGACGGGTCCGGTCAGCGCGACCGACGACTGGACCACGTTCGCCCAGGACCAACTGGCGCTGCTCGACCACCTGGAGATCGACCGATGCCATGTGGTCGGTCAGTGCATCGGTGGCCCGTACATCATGGGCCTTCTGCGCGCCGCGCCCGAACGGTTCGTCTCGGCGGTGGTGCTGCAGGCCGTCGGCATCGATGGCAACACCGAAACGCTCATGGAGATGTTCCACCAGTGGGCGACCGAAATCGCGCCGCACCATCCCGAGGCCACGGCGGCCGACTGGTCCGCCTTTGCCGACAACATGTACGGCGGCGAATTCGTCCTGTCGGCGACCCGTCAAGAAGTCGCCGAGTGCCAGACGCCGATGCTGGTATTCATGGGCGACGACGTCTACCACCCGCAGTCGACATCACGCGAGATCGCGGCGCTTGCGCCGAACGCAACCCTGATCGAGAAGTGGAAAGGCGAGGAACTCGTGGGTCAGACCGACGTCACCATCAAGGAATTCCTCGCGGCGCACACTCCCGCGTAACGCGCAAGCGGGTCACTCCACCACTTGCACGACTTCGATCTGGTGGCCCTCGAGATCGGCAATGAACGCGACCCGCACGCCGAGGTGGGGAACGTCCTGTGTCTCGCGCATCAACGTGCCGCCGGCGGCAACCGCCCGATCAGCCAGCGCGTCGACGTCGTCGGTGTGGAAGCCGAGGATCAGTTCGTCTGACGATGACGTCGTCGCGTCGTCGAAGCGCAACAGCACGAAGATAGCGGCCCCCTCGCCGGTCGGGCTGAACAAGATCTCTTCCAGCCCGCGGCCGCGCACCTCGGCGCGGATGCGTTGCGTCTCTTGCAGCCCGAAGACGTCGCGGTAGAACGCCGCGCTCTTTTCGAGATCGGCGACGAGCAGCTTGGTGAAGCTGAAGTGAGTGGGCGCAGTCGGCAACGGCAAGCTCCTCGAGAGGTCGCGGCGAGGCTAGTCGCGGAGTGGGCCTGCGAAATCGGGGCCTTGCACCGAGGTCGTTGCGGCATGATTCGCCACATGGGACTCGAGGACGGCGCAAGTGCGTCGGCGGCGCGTGAGCCCTCGCCATCACCGGCGGAACTGTTGATAGCCCGACTGCGCGTGCTGGTCGCCGTTCGCGATCGCCCCTTGTTCGTTGGGATCGACGGGCGTAGTGGTGCCGGCAAGTCGACACTGGCAGCGACGATCTCGATGGGCTCACCAACGCAAGCAACGGTGCCGGTGTCGTCACCGTGATCGACGGTGACCAGTTCTATGCCGGTGGCAGCGCGGAATCCTGGGATCGTCAGACGTCGGCCGAGAAGGTAGCTCGGGTGATCGACTGGCGGCGGCAGCGTACTGTCCTCGAGGACCTGCGAGTGCAAGGTGTCGCCGAGTGGTATCCGTTCGACTGGGAGGCCGAGGACTGGGACCGCGACGTTGCTCCGTTCAGTCGTGAACCCATCGTCGCTCGCGCGGGATCGGTGGTCGTGCTCGAAGGTGCCTACAGCTGCCGCCCCGAGTTGCACGATCTGCTCGATGTCCGCGTGCTGTTGGACATCCCGCGTGCTGTTGGACATCCCGCGTGATGTCCGTCGCCGACAGCTCCTCGAACGCGAAGGTGAGGACTACCGGTCAGATTGGGAGTCTCGATGGTCGGTGGCCGAGGACCACTACTTCGGCACGGTCATGCCACCCGAGCGTTTCGATCTTGTGCTCGGCTTCTCGTAAGAGTTTTTCGCACTTAGTAGATGCGGCAGTAGTACCAGGGGCCGTCGATGGGTCGCAGCCTCGGATGGCGCACCGATCGCGGGGATTTTTTCTCGCGGGGTCAGTGAGAAAGCCTTCTGGGTCGTAGACGACGCCGGTGGAAATGAAGGGTATGCCGTTGTCCCATGCCCAGCCGACGACGGCGCGGGTTCCTATCGTCTCGCGGCAGATGGCGTGTCCATCGCGAAACTTGCGCGACAGCCGTCGGCGCGGCGGCCGCGTGCGGTGAGAGCCGCGCATGCCATGACGAACACTGCGGCCGCCGTGAGCACGAAGACCACGACGAGGAACCGCGCGTACCAGCTGTGCGGTGCAGCGAGCGGGAGGGTAGCGAGACCGAGCGACATAGCGAAACCGGCGACCGTCAGCGGCCAGCGCGGTAGCCGCAAGTGGCCAGTGCGTCGTCGCAGTCGCCAGACGCCGAGGCCGGCAGCGAATGTGGAACCGATCGCGAGCAGCCACGCCAACTCAGTTCGTGGCGCGTCCATGAGCGAACACCACGACGCAAACGACAACCAGAGCGTGATTACCCATCCTGTGAGGGCAACTGCGCGCACCGACCGGCCCGGCCCGGCACCTTCCTGTGGTGCGGTGCCAGTCATAGGCATCAACGATTGCAGACGTCGTCCATTGGCGGGTCGCGCCAAATCAGGTCAGAAAGTTGAACGCCGAGCCCTGTTACTGCGTGGCTTCGGCCTGGAATGCGGGGTCGCCGGCCATCGGCTGGATCGCGTGCTGCGCCGCGTAATCGGGCGCCCGATCCTTCGCGTTGGCGAGACAATTCCTGATGTCCTGGATCGTGTCCTTGTAGCGACCGAACGGATTGCCCGACAACATCGTGTACAGCGCGGGCCATTCGGTGAGCCAGCCCTTGTTCCACAGACCCATGGTGAGATCCGCGTCAGTGATGATGTCGCGCGTGTCGTGATCGAGACCGTTCCACCAAGGGAGTATTCGCCCGAAGACGACGTCGACGGTCTCCATGTCGACCATGTCGTCGACCGTGATCGACCAGCCGAACCCGGCCAGGTTCTCGACCGCAAGTATCTTGTATGCCTCGTCCTCGGTCATGACCAATACCTCCGCCGCGAACTGTACCGCGCGGCGTGGGCCCGCTCCGATTGCGATGCAGCGAGTGGTAACGACCCGCTGACCACTCACCGGCAATCAACTGTGGCTCAGTTCCTCCGACCGCCGACGGATCAACTCGACGAGTTCTGGGGACGCGTCAATGTCAGCGATCGTGGAAAGTACCGCTTCGATCGTTTCGGTCGCCGCGTCGCGCGCCGCGGTCGGGTCGAGAGACCAGGAGACGCCCTCGGCGACGAGGTCGTCCAACGTGACGTCGGCAAGCGTCGTTCTTCCGTTGACGAGCATCGCGGCGCGCGCCGGTAGGCGCGGCCAAAGCGCGGTTGGCACCGTGTCATAGAGCGGGGCGAGTGAGATGGTTTGTGGTGTTGGGTGCAGCAACGAGATGTTCTTGCCGTGCGCGTCGGCGTTGCCAACACAGACCGTGAACGCCATCGCGGCCAGAAGTCTTGTCAGCTCGACAAGCGGCTGAGCCGAGTACTTGTCGAGCAACGACGCCACCTCGGTCCACGACGGGCCGCCGAACGACTCGTACTTACCGCGCCCTTCATTCGCAGCGGGGTCGCGGTTCAATGCCTGGGTGGCGTCTTCTTGATGGATGCGCTGCACACCGGAAGGGGCGTTGATTCGGTCGAAGCGCGACACGATCAGGCAAGGGATGTCTGCGAGCGTCTCGACCGTTGTATCAACGGTGGTGAGCCCGAGAGCTCTGGCGATCTGGAGGCATGCAGCCTCGGCCGCAACCAGCCCTGGGTAACGGCGATCCTCGACCTTCAAAATGTGCGTCGATGGCGTTCCGTGTACTGGTCGAGCCCACCGACCACTGCCGAGATCGACCAGCAGTAGTTTGTTCTGCAAGCCGGCGATCGATAGCTCACTGTCGTCGTAGAGCGCGAGCGGACGTTCGGGCAATGCGGCGACCTCGTCATCGAGTCGGCCGGGTGCGTACTCGACGGTTTCACCCATGCGTGCGAAGGGATCTTCCGAGCTGATGATCAGCGCTCCGGCCACGTCACGACCGAAGCGGTCGAGGATGCCGAACGTGTCGTATGTCGGCAACCGCGCCGCGTCGGCCATGGCCTGACGGTGCTGACCTTCGGGTAGCAGACCGCTGAAGAACACGTCAGCGCGGTACGTCCGGTTCGCGAGTGGTAGTGAGCACGACAGCAGTGGGCTGTTACGGGGGTGGGTGTCGAGTGCTTCTTCGGTGTAGCGGCCCGTGACCTCACCTGGTTTCGAAGACGTGAGTGTCGCGACATGCATGCCGTGCAGCCAGACGCGCAGTGGCTCATGCTTCGGCACGGTTGTCGCCCATCGTGATAGTGATCGTGACGTTCAAGCGGCGCAGGATGCGCAACATGTGCTCGAGCAGGCTGCCGGTGCGGCCGCCTTCGATCGTGGCGAGGTAGGTGCGCTCGATGCCGGCCAACGTCGCGAGTTCCTGCTGGGTCAGATGGCGTTCGCGCCGGATGTCGGCGATGGCTCGGCCGAAGTCCTCGCCACCGCGGATCGACCACGTCCGTGCCATTGGTGCCTCCACCGGATGGTGGCAGTATTGCCACAGTCACGCATCGTACCGAGACTTGGCAATATTGCGACAAACAATAGTGGATGCCTGATGTGGCACTATTGCCACTCGTTTGGCGGTGCAGCTACGAACGACCGCCGCGTGGCCCATGTTGGTGGTGCCCTCGGCGCGATTCGAACGCGCGCACACGGCTCCGGAGGCCGCTGCTCTATCCCCTGAGCTACGAGGGCGGGGGTTGGAGAAAACCTGGGAGAAAACCCCCGGGTGACACCAACGTTGGTGCGGGCGGAATGCTAGCGGAGTCTTCAGTCGCTTCGATCGGCTCCGCGCCTGAGCCCTGATGTTGCTCGAAGCGGAGTTCGGCCGTCGATCTGCAGGCCAAGGTGACATTGGCTCGCGGTCGTTGCTGCTCAGCCAGGTCGAATCGTTCTAGGCGGCGAATGCTTGTCGTTTGTGGCGTGCGGCGGAGAGTGCGTTGACCATGAGGGCGTAGCCGATCATGTTGAGGAGTTGTCGGCGGTGGCCGAGGCTGTGGGCTCGTCGGAGCCAGAGGGTGTCGTCGATGGCTCGGTTGATGGATTCGGCGTCGTTGCGGCCCGGAACAGTTCGGTGACGCCGGGGTCGTCGGGTGCGATGACTCGGACGTTTTCGGTGCGGTTGAACTTGCGGGCGGCAACGCGGATTACGTGGAGGCCGACGAACGAGGAGCGGTCAGATGCCTGGACTGAATCGCGGTGGGCGTTGCTGATGGATGTCTCGGTGACTGGCGCCGGTCTGTTTGGGCCGGCTGATCCCGCACGTGGCGTGGATGACCGATTCGTTGTCGGCTTCGACAACGCTCAGGCGGTGGTCGGGGTTCGACGAGTGCAGCCAGTAGACGATGCCGAACTGTGCTACTACGGAGTGGAGTTCGTCGCGATGGAAGACGAGTTCGAGCGCACTCTGCACGATGCAATCGGACGCGGCCAAGCCAAAAACTGAACTCAATGACAGGACCGGGGGCTAATGCGGCTGGGCGTACTGCGAGGCTATGCGAGGGCCTCGTCCTTGGTGTCGCAGGATCTGCACGCGTTGCGCTTGGGTCGTGCCGCCCCAGATACCGTCGAGGCGCCGGCCAAGCGCCAGTGCGAAATCAAGGCATTCGCTCGACACGAGACAGCGGGCGCAGATTGCCTTTGCTTTCGTCCCCGTTTCATTTCGGGTCGGGAAAAAACTTACGTCCGGATACGACTTGCACAGTGCGTCGCGCATCCAGGTCTCACGATCGTCGACTGCGGACCGAACGCCGAACGTCCAGATCTCCGTCCTGCGACCGGCCATACCGCAACCTAAGGCGAGCAATCGCTCACAGCCATAGGTCGCGATGCTTATTGAAAACCAAGCTGGGGTGCGCGACGTTGCGAAGACATCGTGAAAACGTTGCGACTGAACACTGTGGGATGCCTTGTTCACCCGAAGGTGGGGTTGTGCATTTTTGCGTAACACCGCGTCGTGGCAAGTCGATAGAGAAGCGCGGCGCCGACTCCTCGAACGTTTTCGCGCCCAACAACACGGCGACCCTCCGCTCCAACCGGGGGGTCGCTGCGCGTTAAGGCGGGTCGACCAGGAAGGGATACCTGTGAGGTGCGGAAGGCGCTCCTCCACAGTGTGCGACAGCGGCGGCTTACCGAGGAATGCCCGACTGGGTCCGCCACGCGCTGCGTCCGCTGTGGAACGTGAAACGAGAGAACGGAGGTGTTTGCCACACAGACCGACGCCGAACACACTCGAAGGCGTGGACCGACGGTCGACGGTGACTATGGCGCGTCACCGCTCGAGCTTCGGTTCGGCCGTCTGCACAGATCGTCAGAACACGAGTGCGTCGATGTCTGCGTTAGCGGGCGAGGGTTTGGAGCACTTGCTGCGCGACTGCGGCGATGGAGGGGTCCAGTTCGCCTTCGTCCACCCATTCGTTGATCTCGTCGGCCGTTTTGCGGGCGGTTTCCTGAACGGATTTGCCGCCGGGTTTCTGGGCGTTCTCGCGTTGGATTTCTCGGAGCTTTTTGAGCAGCTCGTCGCCTTTTTCGCCGGCAGCGGCGGGGTTCGCTGCGATCCGCGCGATCAACGCGTCGATCGTGAGCGGAGCCGTAGTGGTCGACACCTTGGCGGTCGTTGGTACCGCGGTTGTGACCGGAGCGGGGATCGTGGTCGAGGGTAGGACGCCGTTCCAGTCCTGGGCGTTTCGTCGTGCGACGACGAGCACGGCGACGAAGGCGAGGATGGCGACGGCGACTCCCAACGCACGTCGCGATGCGCGGTTGGGCGTCTGTGACTGGTCGGTCGAGACGAGAGGGATTGGCGATGGCTCATGGGCAGCTATGACGTCGGTGGGGTCGGCCAGGGGCACGACGGCAGTCGCCGCTGCACTATCCGCAGGAAGAACAGCTGTTGACGCGATCAATGGCGCGATGGACGCGTCCGACGCAGCGGAAAGCGCGTGGCGCATTGATTCGGCATCAACGAAGCGGCGATCGGGATCCTTCTGCAGTGCCCGCTCGACCACCGCCACCAGCGCCGGGGCCAGGCCCGGTCGCCGCGCGGCCAGCGGCGGCACGGGAGCGCGTTGATGGGCCAAGGCAATCGCGATCGGCGTCTCAGCGACAAAGGGCGGCTCACCGGCGAGCATCTCATAGAGGACCACGCCCAGCGCATAGAGGTCAGAACGCGCCGTGGCTGCGTCACCGCTGACCTGTTCGGGCGACAGATACTTCGCCGTACCGATCAACTGGCCGGCAGCGGTCATGCCTTGCGTCGCGTCCGACAAGGCTTTGGCAATGCCGAAGTCAGCCAACTTCGCGACCCCATCTGCCGCGAGCAGAATGTTGCTCGGCTTGACATCTCGATGGACCCATCCCGCGGCGTGAGCTTCCGCGAGCGCGCCGAGGATCTGCTCGACAATCACGACGACCAGCGCCGGCTCCAGGCGTCCCCGCTCATCCAGCAACTCTGCGACGCTGTGCCCTTCGACAAGCTCCATGACGAGATACGGGCGCGATCCGTCCTCGCCGACGTCGTAGATCCTCACCACGTTTGGGTGGCTCAAGCTCGCCGCCGCGCGAGCCTCATGCTCGAAGCGCGCCCGAGCCGAGGCATCGGCGAAATCGATGCGCAACAACTTGATCGCGACCCGTCGATCTAAACGTCGGTCACGAGCCTCGAAGACCTCCGCCGTTCCACCGACACCGATCCGGCCGCCAAGCTCATAGCGATCACCCAAGACACGCGCCATTGATGCCACGCTAGGCCCAGCATTCAACGCCTGGTCACAGCCCAAGGGCGATCTCCCCGTTTGGCGGCGGCCGTTCCCCATCGACGGTCACGTCGACTACCCGGTGTGCTCGGTTGTGTTTGGTGGTGACGTCGAAAATAGGAGCGACGTCATCGGCAGGACAGAATCGCTGAAGATCTTGACGCGGCTTGCGTGCATGGGCCTCGCCTAAAGTTTTGCCTCTCGGATGCCGATACAGCAAGCGACGGGGTGTCAACATCGCACCCTCTTGCTGGTCTGCCCTGGATGACGCCCGACACTTCGTTAGGCATTCGAGTAGCAGGCCTGATCAGAAGATCGTTACGTACAAGGGCCGGACCCCCCTTGCGGCGTCGATGCTGCTGGCGGTGATGCCGTGCTAACTACGAAACGAGTCTCTTGATGACTACTCACGTCGCGGTGGCCCGCCGCATGGGCGCCGCCCTGGTCGCGTTCACGATGACCGCGGCGGCGGTGCTGACCTTTGGAGACCCCGCCCACGCGGCGAACGTGGCGACTGTTCCATTGGCGACTTCGGCCAACTACTCCGTCTTGGGAGCGTCAACGGTAACCAACACCGGCAGCAGCACTCTCAACGGCAGTCTCGGACTGTGGCCCGGCACATCGATCACCGGATTCCCGCCAGGAAAAGTGATCCCGCCGGCAACGACGGAAACGACCAACGCTGCCGCGCAGCAAGCTCAATCCGATTTAACCGCCGCGTATATCAATGCTGCCGGCCGGCCGGTCGATGCGACCACGACCGCGAATCTCGCCAACCTCAACCTCCGCGCCGGCGTCTACGCCGGACCGAGCAAATCCCCACTGAGTCTCACCGGACCGTTGATTCTCGACGGTGCCGGCGACCCGGGTTCGGTCTTCATCTTCCAGACCGACTCGACGTTGACCACCGCGTCGGGCAGCACGGTCACGCTGATCAACGGCGCCCAGGAATGCAACGTCTTTTGGCAAGTCGGTAGCTCCGCCACACTCGGAACCGGTTCAGTCTTCGCCGGAAACATCCTCGCCCTCAGCGCGATCACTGTCACCAACAGTGTGACCGTCCGCGGCCGAGCCCTCGCCCGCAACGCCGCGGTCACGCTGGACAACGACACCTTTACCACACCCACCTGTGCGCAGAACCAACCCACCGCCCCCACC
>JBDSMH010000071.1:0-6792 GCA_039915945.1 Acidimicrobiales bacterium
GTTCCGAAGACGTGCATCCACCCGTTGAGCGCGTAGTAATAGAGCGGCGGGTGCCCGTCGTGGCGCAACGCGTCGGTGATCGATCCGACGGGCTTGTCGGCGATGTTGACCGACAGCGCTTCGTCGAGCCACAGCGGGCTCGACGGAAACAGTCGCGCCACGATGCCGACGAGCGACGCCGCCACGATGATGAGGACTTCGAGCCGCGCCCGAGGCGCCAGCGCGATCTCGTCCGGGACAAGTTTTGTGGACGAGCGAGCCCGGGGCACGGTCGATCACGTACCAACGTCGAAGGTCATCGCGTCGTCGCGGGGTTGTTGACAGGATGATCGTCGCCGTAGTGATGGCGTCCGATGACCGGTGCGTCACGGCCGGTGCCGCGCGCTCCGCGGCCGGCGTCGTCATCACCGGCGGCTTCTTCGTGGTACTCCTCTTCGACGTTGACGCTCCACACGTCGTGGTGGGTACCGATCGCGATGTTCTCCGCGGTGAGCATGGCTGTGTACATCGAGTGATCTTGGTTGTTGTAGCGATGCATGCCGTTGCGCCCGACGGGATGCACGTTGGGCGAGCAGTCCTGCAACCAGTCGACGATGCGGGCCACGTTTGCCTTGTAGTGCTCGTCGTAGAACGGGTAGGCCTTGGGCATGCGCACGACGTAGCCCGCCTGCACCTTGGATGGCTCGACCAAACCGAGGATGCCGAGCTCGCGCTTGCCCTGTTCGATGAGATCCTCGTCGGACTTGTTCCACGTCTCGTCGCCTTCGAAGACGAAGAACTCGAGCCCGAGGCAGGTGCGACCTTCCTTGACCATATACGGCGACCATGAGCCGAAATTCTGGATGCGCCCGACCTGTACGTCCTTGGAGTGCACGTAGATCCAGTTGTCGGGAAAGCTGTATTCCTCGGGCACGACGAGTGCGACGGTGAGGAAGTCACGGTAGCGCAGATCGTCGGCCGCGGCGACAGCGGTCTCCGCTGCGGGTGGATTCATGGCGTTGAGCAACTGCGAGATCGGCATCGACGAGATGACGTGGTCGCAGGGGTAGTTCTTACGCGTGCCGTCGGCAGTTTCGACGGAGACGGACACCGCTTTGCCGTTTTCGTGGTGGATGTCGACGACCCGGCTGTTCATCTCGACGACGCAACCCTTGGCCTCGACGAGATCGCGGCAGCGCTCCCACATCATGCCGGGGCCGTGCTTGGGGTACTGGAACTCTTCGATCAGCGACGTGATCGCCTTTTGATTGCGCTTGGGCATGAGCGAGTTGGTGATGGCGTTGAACAGCGAAAGGTTCTTGATGCGCTGCGCGGCGAAGTCGGCCGGCAGTTTGTGCACGGGCACGCCCCACAACTTCTCGTTGTAGGTCTTGAAGAAGTGTCGGTAGAGCCGCCAGCCGAAGCGAGCCGCGATCCAACCTTCGAGTGTGGTCTGGTCTTTGGGTGGTTTGATGCGGACACCGATGTAGGACGCGACGCAGAGCGAGGCCTCCCAGACGCCGAGATTGCTCAGCGCATTGAACGCCTTGAGCGGATAGTCGTAGTACTTGCCCTTGTAGAAGATGCGGCTCATGCGCGGTCGCAACATGAAGTCTTCGTCAGGGAGGATCTCGTGCCAGAAGGCCTCGACTTCTTTGACCTTCGTGAAAAAGCGGTGACCGCCGATATCGAAACGCCATCCGTCGCGCTCGACGGTGCGGCTGATGCCGCCGACCACCGAATCCGACTCGAGAACCGTCGACGTGATGCCGTAGCGGGCGACCAACTCGTAGGCCGCGGTCAGACCGGCCGGCCCGGCGCCAATGATGACGACGTTGGGTTTCGCCGCGGGGGCATCGGTGGATTCGCTCATGAGACGCTTTCTGTCGGGCGACGGCACGCGGCGCGACGAGACACGGTAGTTGGCCCGTCCGCCTCTGAGGGGTACCCGGGACAAGGCTCGCCCGCTTCCCGCTCAGAGGGCCGCTCGGGCCTAGGCTACGGCGCGATGTCCGGTCCACCAGTGGCGTTCTTGCACGGCTTCGGTACCTCGTTCCAACAGACGTGGGTGCACAACGGCTGGGTCGACTTGCTCCGTGACGTCGGTCGTGACTCGATCGGCATCGACCTGCTCGGCCACGGCACGGCACCCAAGCCCCACGATCCCGCCGACTATGCGGATCTGGAAGAGCGGGTGCTCGACGATCTCCCCGACGAACCGGTCGACGCGGTCGGTTTCAGCCTTGGCGCCCGCACCCTGCTGTGGTTGGCGGCCACCTACCCGGCCCGCTTCCGGCGGGTCATCGTCGCCGGCGTCGGGGCCAACCTGTTCGAGCCCGACCGCGACCGGGGGCGGGCGATCGTCCAAGGGGTCGCCGGCAACGCCGACCCCGAGAATCCCGAGTCGCTCTACTTCTCCTCGCTGGCCGATGCCCCCGGCGCCGATCGGGTGGCCTTGCACGCCTGCATCACCTCGCCGCGCAAACCGATCACCAAAGAGCTCCTCGCAAACATCGTCCACCCGACGTTGGTGGTGCTCGGTGACCATGACTTCGCCGGCCCGGCCGATCCCCTACTCGAGGCGTTACCCAACGCGCGGTTCAAGTCCTTGCGCAACGTCGACCATCACGCCACCCCCAAGGATTTCGGCTTCCTCGACGCCGCCCTCGACTTCCTCGCCCAATAGACGCTTAAGGCAGGCGCTGGCTGTCCGATGAAGAGGGGGAGACTATTCGTCGAGGACAACTCCCATGCGCGACGGCAAGAGCAAGCCGAGCCCCCAACCCGCCGAAGCCGCGGCGCGGTCGCCGCATACCGAAGGCATCGCGCCGGGCAGCGCGCACATCGAGGCCGAGCGGGCGCGAGTCGCCACCAAGAAGCGAGGCACCGCGGGTCCCGCCATCGCAGAGCTCATTGCGGTCGAACGCAAGGCCGGTCGGGATCTCGCATGGATCGTCTTGGCGTCGGTCGTCATCTGTACGTTCTCCATCTCCTTCGAACTCGTCGATCGACTGTTCGACCTCAGCGACGCGCTGAACTCCCGCAACTTCAACGGCTTGATCACGCTGCTGTTGGTGGCGCCGTTCGCGACGGGCGGATACGCCGCGCTGCGCTACCGCGAAGGCATGCGAGCCCAGCGCCAACTGACGCGTTTGAGTGTGCACGACAGCCTCACCGGTCTCCCCAACCGCCGATTCCTCGGTGAAAGCTTCGCCCGCATGCTCGCCGAGCAACGGCGCGGTCCGGGACGCGTCGCGGTTTTGTTCATGGACCTCGCAGGGTTCAAGGCGGTCAACGACACGTACGGTCACGACGTCGGCGATCGGCTGATGCAGGCCGTTGCCGATCGCCTGCAAACGGCGGTGAAGCCCGAGGATGCCGTCGTGCGCTATGGCGGCGACGAGTTCGTGCTCGTGATCACCGACGTGCCGTCGACACAGGTTGCCGAACGCATCGCGACCCGCGTCGTGAAGGTGATCGAGATGCCCTTCGAACTGGGCAGCGACCGCATACAGATCTCGGCATCGATCGGCATTGCGCTCGCCGAAGCGAACTGTGAAGTGCCCGACGAGGTCGTCCGCGATGCCGACGCCGCGATGTACCAGGCGAAGGCGCACGGCCCCGGCACGCTCGCTTCCTTCGACCGGTCCATGCACGATCGACTCACGCCGTCCACGGCAGAAAAACGGCTACGCGAGGCGGTCGAACGCGAAGAGTTCAGCCTGTGGTACCAACCGATCGTGTCGTTGAAGACTCGCCGAATCGTCGGCGCCGAAGCGTTGCTGCGGTGGGATCACCCCGAACTGGGAGCGATCCGGCCCGAAGATTTCATGCCCGCGCTCGAAGACAGTGGCTTGATCGTCTCCGTCGGCCGTTGGGTGATCGCCGAAGCGTGCGCGCAGAGCCGCGCGTGGTCCGATGCGCTACCGGGCGGTCGCTCGCTACAAGTGAACGTGAACCTCTCGGCGCGTCAGATCAAGCAGGCAGATTTTGTCGACCACCTCCGCGACATCATTCGCAGCACCAACGCCAATCCCGAGGCGATTTTCCTCGAGATCGACGAGCGCGCGTTGACCGCCGATCGAGGGCTCGTGTGGCAGGCGCTGCGCGGCGCCAAGCGACTCGGCTTTCGTCTGGCGCTCGACGACTTCGGTGCGGGATTGAGTTCGCTGCGCCACTTGCACGACTTCGAGCTCGACATGTTGAAGATCGAGCCGGCGTATGTCGCCGGCCTCGGCGTCGCCAAGCGTGACACTGCGATCGTGCAACACGTGATCGGCCTCGCCAAAGCGCTGAGCGTGATCACGTTGGCCGAAGCCGTCGAGACCTCCGATCAAATGGAAACCCTGCGTACGCTCGGCTGTGATCTCGCACAGGGCTTTCACTTCAGTGCGCCTGCACCCGCCTCGGTGATCACGAAGATGTTGACCGAGCCCGTCGCCGCGCCCGAGGCGCAGTCGTCGACGCCGACGCAACTCGTGAACGCCGCCTCCTGGCCCCGCGACCCCACGTAACCACGGCTAGGCGACGACCCGCACCCAACCGCTCATGCCGTACTGGTAGTGGCCGGGCAGATGACAGGCGAACTCCATGGGCCCGATCTGTTCGAACCAGTAGGTGGTCTCCACGGTCTTGCCGGGGTCGACCGAGACCTCGCCGGGCACCGGCGGATGTTGTGCCTCGTGCCCACCTTCGTGGCGGGCCTGTACCTCGGGTGGTCCGACGATCAGTTCGTGGCGGATCGGGTCGTGGTTGCGCACCACGAAACGGATCTCGGTACCTGGATGCACGACGAACTCGTCGATGGCGAACTGACTGTGCACGATGTCGATCTCGACGGTGACTGCACCGGGCCCGAGTGCGCCGGGCGATGACGACGACGGACTCGCGGTGAGCCCGTAGCCGATCGCCATAACGCCGGCACCGATGGTGATCGCCATCGAGATGACGATGAGCCGCATCATGACGGGCGTCGCCGTGTGCCTGCGGTCCACGCCGCAAGGATGAAGATCGCACCGGCAGCGCTCACGAAACCGAGCACGATCGGCCAACGCGCCAACCCGTGGTCGTCGACCGCGACAGGACGGGCGATCCCGGTGTCGACGCGTGCCGGTGCGATCGCTTTCTTGGTGGAGACCGCCAGGTCGTAGTTGAGATCTCCCGCCTTCGCGCCGACCTGGAGGTAGGTGAACCACATCGATTGCGGTATCCACTCCATGCCCTTGTCAGAGCGCAGGTCATCGAGCAGCGAGGCGTTGGCGACTTCACTGCGGCGCAACTCGAGCCCTGATCCGCCGGCGAGCAAGATGGGCTTGTCGTCGGTCAGCAAGAACACGTCGGCATCGACGCTTTGTGTCTTCGGCAGCCCGAGCGAGAGGATGCGCAGCGGCACCCACGGCTGATCGGTGGGGATGGTCAACATGATCGGCGTGCCGTCGCCACTGCGCTGGCCGAGCGCCTTCGCGCGCGTTGCGTCGAAGCGGGCGGCCATGAAGATCTGGCTGCGTGCCGCGTAGAACTCCAACACCTCTGGCGCGTCCGGCGTCAGGAAGAACTTGTGCTCTAGTGCCCACTGGCCGACGGCTTCGGCGCCGCCTTCGAGGATGGTGATATCGAGCGCGTCGATCTTGGTCTCGAGGATCACCTTCGCCGAAGCTTGGGAAGTCGGCGTGCCCGCGGCGTCAGCGAGGAATTCTCGCCGCGGCGGCGCGACTTCACGGGCGAGACGCTGCAAGGTCCAATCGCCGCCGCGCTCGACCGACGTGGGCACGTCGGGCAGCGGGATGATCGACCCGACCTCCGCGCCCTCGCCGACGAATTCGAACGACGTGACATAGCGTTCGACGCCGTCGTGATATGCCGCCAACGTGGAGGTGCGCACGAGTTGAATCGTGCCGTTCTCCCCCACCAAGCCACCGCACGCGCCGGCGGGGCCGGCGAATACGGCGACGCCGGCCGTGACTGCCGCGACTGCCAGGAAACACCGTTTCATCGACACCCTCCTCGAGTTGCGGAGAGCCGGCCGATGCCGGTACTCCCCCGTTCGAGCAAGTTGGACGTCGAGTCCGTCCGCTCAGGTTCCCGGGGTGTCGCCTTTTCTCGGCGGGTCAGACAGATTGCGCGGAGGCTCGCAAAAGTGCGTGTTGTACGAGTTCGAGCAATGCGGCCTTGGTGGCCTCGCGAAGACGAGCGTCGGTACGGATGAGTGGGACGTCGGCGGGAATCGCAAGCGCGTCTCGCACCGCTTCGGACGAATGGTGCATGAGACCGTTGAATGCGTTGACCGCCACGATGAACGGGACGCCGTTGGACTCGAAGTAGTCAACCGCGCTGAAGCAGTCCTCGAGGCGTTGCGTATCGACCAGTACCACCGCGCCGATCGCGCCGCGCACGAGGTCGTCCCACATGAAGCGGAACCGATCCTGTCCCGGCGTGCCGAAGAGGTAGAGGATGAGGTCATCGCCGAGCGTGATGCGACCGAAGTCCATCGCGACAGTGGTCGACGTCTTTGTCGTCGAGGCCGTGCCCGCGTCGTCGACGCCCTCGCTGACGCGCGTCATCGCGGCTTCGGTGGTCAGCGGGGTGATTTCGGATATGGATCCGACGAACGTTGTCTTCCCGACGGCGAAACCGCCGGCAATGACGATTTTCACGGGGATGGGGACGTTGTCCGATTCCCTCGCTGAGGCGTCGACCTCAGAGCGCCTGAAGGCCATTGAGAACCCTTTCCAAAAGCTTGATATCAGGACGGTTGCCGGACTTCGATGCCGGCGTGGCATGGCTGTCGAGCAGCCCTTCGTTGGTCATGTCGCC
>JBDSMH010000084.1:0-3318 GCA_039915945.1 Acidimicrobiales bacterium
TCCGCGATCGTCTGGCCGACATCCTCGAGATCGAGCCGGGGGGCATCAACGAGGGTGACTCCTTCCGCGACGACCTCCAAGCCGACTCGCTCGCGTTGATCGAGCTGGTCGAGGCCATCGAAGAAGAGCTCTCCGAGCGCACCGTTGGCTTTCGCATCGACGACGAAGACCTCGAAGACCTCAAGACCGTGCGCGACGCAGTGGATTACGTCGTGAACCGGCTCGGATGACGGCCACCGCGCCCGAACAACTCGCTCACCTCTCCGCGCGTCTGCTCCACGAATTTTCTGACCTCTCACTGCTGACACTGGCGCTGACCCATCGGTCGTATATCGCCGAGAACGACAACTCCGAATCGAACGAGCGCCTCGAGTTGCTGGGCGACTCGGTCGTGGGCCTGGCGGTTACCGACCACCTCTTTCGCACCCTGACCGACCGCGACGAGGGAACGCTGGCCAAGATCCGCAGTGCGGTCGTGAGTGAGCCGGCGCTCGCGGAGGTCGCCGAAGCGATCGGGCTCGGCGACGCGCTGCGCCTCGGCCGCAGCGAGTTGCTCTCGGGCGGGCGGGCCAAGCCGTCGCTGCTCGCCGACGCCTTCGAAGCCGTCATCGCCGCGCTCTACATCGACGCCGGCTACGACGCCGCGGCGCGGACGGTGGTGCAACTGCTCGACGCCCAGATCCGAGCGGCGACCGTCGGTCCAGGGGTGCACGACTACAAGACCCGGCTGCAAGAGTTGACGATGCAACGATTCGAGCACGCGCCGGTGTACGACGTGGCCGAGTCCGGTCCCGGACACGCCAAGCGCTTCCACGCGACCGTCACGATCGATCAAAGGGCGCTGGGCAAGGGGGAGGGCACGTCGAAAAAACGGGCCGAGCAGGCAGCAGCGCAGGCGGCGTGGGATGCGCTGACGGGGGGAGAAAACGGTGCTGGAGTTACCCGAAGTTGAGGTTCTTCGCCGCGACCTCGATCGCGAAGTCGTGGGGAAGAAGATCAAATCGGTCGAGATCAAGAGCATGGCCGCGCTCGCGCGGTACAAGAATCGCAAGGCTTTCAGCGCACTGCTGGAGGGCGTCAAGCTGTGTGCCGTCAGCCGCAAGGGCGTGCGTCTGCTGATCACGCTCGACAACGAGCAGACACTGGTCATCGCCGTCGGCAACGGCTCGCTGCGCAAGATCACGGGCAAAGAGAAGAACCTGCCGCCCGCCGAGATCACGATCACGTTCGTGCAGGGCGGCTCGTTGATCTACGTGATGCACGGTCCCGGCGCAGACTTCTTCGTCGTGCCGACCGAGAGCGTCGGCAGCGCGCTTCCCGAGTTCGAGCACCTCGGCTTCGATCCTGTCGAGATCCCGATTTCGTGGGGCCTGTTCGGAGAATTGCTGCTGCGGCGCCCCTCCAACCTCAAGCACTTCCTGACCGACCAGTCGATCATGGCCGGCATCGGCGAGCTCTATGCCGACGAGATCTTGTTCAGCGCCGGTGTGCGCCACGACCGCCGGTCCGAGACGCTGTCCTCGCAGGAGGTGCGGCGCCTGTACCGCGCCGTGGTCGAGACCCTGCACGACGCCATCAAATATCGGGGCACGTCATTGCCCGAAAACGGCTACGTCGACCTCTTCGGCAAACCGGGTGACTACCACCCCCAGGTCTATGGCCGGGACGGGCAGCGGTCGCCGCGCAGCCGCAATTTCATCCAAAAAGTCAAGTTCGAGGGCCGCTGGACATACTTCTGCGATACGCAGGTCTGAGGGCTCTTCCCGCTAGTCACATCAGCGGCGATAATCCGCCGCTGATGACATTGGCGGCGATAATCCGCCGCTAGCGTCCGGGCGTGTTTCTCAAGTCGCTGAGCATCAAGGGCTTCAAGTCCTTTGCCGATTCGGCGACGATGACCCTCGAACCGGGTGTCACCGTCGTGGTCGGACCCAACGGAAGCGGTAAGTCCAACGTCGTCGACGCGATCGCGTGGGTGCTGGGCGCGCAGGCCCCCAGTGCGGTGCGGTCACAGAAGATGGACGACGTCATCTTCGCCGGCGCGGCCAAACGTCCCGCGCTCGGGCGCGCCGAGGTCTCGCTGACGATCGACAACTCGGCCGGTCTGTTGCCGATCGATTTCACCGAAGTCACCATCACGCGCATCTTGTTCCGCTCGGGCGAGAGCGAGTATTCGCTCAACAACGTGCCGTGCCGATTGCTCGACATCCAAGAGCTGCTGTCCGACTCGGGTGTCGGTCGCCAACAACACGTCATCGTGTCGCAGGGCCAGATCGATGCGGTACTCAACGCGCGGCCCGAAGATCGGCGCTCGGTCATCGAAGAAGCCGCCGGCGTACTCAAGTACCGCAAGCGGCGCGAGCGGGCGCAGCGTCGCCTCGACAGCACCGAGACCAACATGACGCGCTTGACCGACCTCTTGCGCGAGGTGCGCCGGCAGTTGCGTCCACTCGAAAAGCAGGCCGAGGCCGCCCGTCGTTATGACGGCGTCGTCGCCGAGCTCGGCGCGTTCCGTCTCTTCGTCAACGGTCGCGAGTTGGCGTCGATGCAACGCCGTCTCGAGGGCCACGCATCGCGCCGCAACGAGATGGCGCGCGAGATCAACGACCTGCGCGCCGTGCTGGCCCGACTCGACGCCGAGGTGATGGCGACCGAAGCCCAGTTGAGCGCCCACGGTGGCGACGACATCGGCGACGTGCTCACACGATTCGAAGCGTTGCGCGAGCGCGCCCGAGGGCTGTCGGGGTTGCTGACCGAGCGTCTGCGCGGCATCGACAAAGACCGGGCGGCGTTCGTCGACCGCGGTCTCGTCGCGAGCCTCGAGGCCGAGTCGGTGCGGGTTGGCGCCGAGCTGGCCGAAGGCGAACGCGAAGCCGAAGCGATGGTGCCCGAGATCGACACCCTCGCCCGCCACGAAGCCGAACTCGCCGACGCGCGAGCCCGCTTCGGCAGCGAATGGGCCGAAGGCGTGGCGGTGCCCTCCGGCCGGGCCTCCGAAGTACGCGGCGAGCTGGGCGCGTTGCGTTCGGCGGCCGAGCGGGCCGAGGGTGAAGTCGCCCGCCTGCGCGCACGGCGTGACGCGCTGGTCATCGATCTACGTCGCGTCGACGAAGAGCGCGAGACCGTGACCCGTGATCTTGCGGCGATCGGCGATGCCGAGGCGCCCCTCGTCGACGCCCAAGCCAAAGCCGAGCGCGAACGCGACATGGCCGAGACCGCGTTGGGCGAAGCGCGCGCCGCGCTCGCCGACGCCGAAGCCGAGTTGGGCTCGTGGACCGCTCGTGCCGATGGCCTCGCAATCGCGCTCGACGACGCGCG
>JBDSMH010000086.1:0-11518 GCA_039915945.1 Acidimicrobiales bacterium
CGCCCGCGTAGCTGACGAGCTCAACCGGCGCCCCCGCAAGACCCTCGGTTGGCACACCCCGCACGCGTTATTCGCTACCCTCAAACAACAGTCCGCGTAGCGACGACCCCTGGAACCCGCCGAGCACCTATGGGGAAATTCAGCTGAGCGTGGTCACAGCCAGGTGGGGCAAGAACTCCAGTGCGATGCCGTCGGGGTCGCGGAAGCTCACACCGGAGCCGTAGGTCGCGTCTTTGATCTCGCCGTGTTCGATGCCGAGTTCGTCCAGCCGGAGCGCCCACTTCTCGAGGTCTCCTCGAGTGGCACAACCGAAGGCGACATGGTCGAGGCCGACGCTGAACTCGCTGAATGTTCCAAGGGGCGCCGGCCGCTGGTGCTGGTGCAAACCGATGAGCGTGCCGTTGCCGATCATGTAGACGGTGTGGTGGAGTTCAGGTTCGGTGTCTTCGTCGATGACGGGTTCGGCATCGAAGAGCGCTTCGTACCAAGGGGCGCTGACCGAGAGTTCGCGCAGCGTGAGCCAGCGGGGGAAAGGCTGCCATTGATCTGTTCCTTGTCGTGGGAGGTGGACTGCATTCGTCCGTGAGTACGCAAGGAGACAGCGGCCGGTTCTCGCAAAACGGTTGTGGCCCCGGCACAGTAGCTGCTGCCCGGGGCCCGGCCGGCACCTATAGCGAGAGGTACCGGCACGATGACGCTACCCGCTCGACACCTCAGAGCGGCATGACGAGTTCGAGCACGCCGTGCGCATGTTCGAACGCACGTGTCGTCGCCGCGAGTGCCCCGTGGAGCATGTCGGACAGCACGCTCGACGGCGTCATCGCTGCTTGGGGCACCACTACGAGCGCGCCGTAGGGGTTCGGTCCCAGTCGCGCGCCGTGCGCGGGGAGCACATTGTCGATGGCGTCGACGAGTTCGTGTTCGTCGAACGGTTTGGCGATGTACGCCAACGAGTCAGTGGCGAGCAGGCGTTGGATGTGTTCGTGCGTGGCTACGCCTCCGACCACGATCACCGAAGCCGAGCGTGTGCGCGGATCGTTGCGGAGACATTCGAGCACGACGTCGCCGTCGATGTCCGGCAGATCCATGTGCAGGAGCACGACCGTCGGTCGGTGGACTCGCGCCAGTTCGAGTCCCAGCTTCCCCCGCGACGCCGTGACCAGAGTGATGTCGGTTCGTCGCTCGAGCGCCTGTTGCACTAGGCGGCGCGTTGCGTCGTCGTCTTCGATGTGAAGCACGACGTGTCGGTCCGACACACCTAGTTCGTGATAGCGCACGTCGATCCTTCGCTTCGCGCCGCTTTGGGACGTGCATTCATCGTAAGGCACCGGCTGCATACTCGGTCAGCAGGTCGGTTCTACGACGGCGGCTGGTTGTGTGTGTGCAGACCAGTTGTCGCCGTCCCAGTAGCGCATCTGCCCGCGGTGGTTCTCGTCGGGATACCAACCGGGGGCACCCGCCGGTGCCCGTTTGCCCGAGCGGTGTTCACCCCTGACTCCACGACCCGGGCCGAGCAAGTAGATCCAACCGAAGAACCAGCCGAGGCCGATGAGCCAGGTGCCGACGATCAACCCCACCCACATGGACTTCGTGGTGTTGGCTTGCTGATACGCCCAACCGGGACGCCGGATCGCGTCGATCAGGCCGACGATGAAGCCGGCAAGGAACACGGCGACGAGCGGCACCATGATCGCGGCCGCGGAAACCTTCATGCCCGACCATCGGCCCCGACAACCTGCGATTGAGTTGTTGCGCCGGTGGCGTCAGGGGATGAGTGCTTCCCATGTGTCCTTGCCCACCACGCCGTCGTTTGCGATCCCGCGTGAGCTTTGGAATGTCTTGACGGCACCCTCGGTGATGGGGCCGAAGTCGCCGTCGATATCTCCCGCGTTGATGTTGTGGAAGCGCAGCAACTCCTGCAAGTACCGAATCTCACTGGCTTCTTCACTGTCGCGGCGCAGGATCTGGCGGCCCGCGGCACGACCTCCGTCCACGTACTCCTTGACGGCGCGCTTCACGCTGCCGCCCGCGGCTCCGGCGTCGGCCTCGCGCGGAGGGTCTGCGCCCGCCGGCACTGGTGACCCGCCATAGGTTTGTTCGTACCACCGCAGCGCCGCGTCGGTCTGCGCGTTGGACTGCAGGATGGGATCCTGCGCAGCCGCGTTGGCGATCTCGAGCTTCAAGTTCGTTTGCTTGTTGATTGCCGCGCCGTCCATGTTGTAGAGGCCGGCGAGAAGACGACCGATGTTCCACCACTGCTCGCCGTGACGAGACTCGTGATAAATCGTGTCCATGTTCTCCGCGGCATTGCCCGCTTCTTGCGTCTGCACGTACTTGTCGCGGTTGACCTTGACGTCCCATTCCCACCAAGAAAACTCGGCGAAATTGGTACCGGCATCGCCGAACGAGATCGGCACGTAGGGGACCCCGGCAGCCGAAAGCTGTGCATTGGATGCGGCCGCGAGCTTGGCCAGTTGGTCGTCGGGATCCATCGACGAATGAGCGGTGCCGTATACATCGTTGACGTAGTCCTTGACGCTCTCCTCGGACCGCAGTCCCGAGAGGTCGCCGAACTGTGCCTCGAGCGCCGCCCATGTGTTGGCGCCGCACACCCCCGGCGTGTCGCCGATGAGGTGGTCGGACTGATAGCTCGTCAACGCAGCTTTGGTGATCGGACCGAAATCGCCGTCGATGTTGCCGACGGGATAGTTGAGGTCACGCAACATCTGTTGGAGGATGCGCACGTCTTGATTGTCGTTGTCGCCTTCATGAACCTCGGGTCTGCTCATCTGTCGTCCTCCGGGCGCGATTCGAAGGTCACAAGTATGACAGTCCCGCAAACGTTAAGAAGCCCTGCTGGGGTGGGACCGCTGCAGGGCTTCTCAGTCGCCCCGTAGCGGGGGCAGGTAAGTGGTAACCCCCGGAACCGGCGAACCGAAACCTCGAGGCAGCCAGATTTCGGCATCGTGATATTTCAGCGCACCCCGCGCTCGCGCCGCAGGGTCTCGGCCTCACGCCACAGCCGGTCACGGGTCTCGTAGTCGCCTTCTTCGTGGGCGGCGCCGATGCGCCGGAACAGTGGATCGCGCAGCTCATTGAGTTGCCGCAGCCGTTCGGCCCAGGTCGGTTCGGCCGTGTCGTTCGTGCGTTGCATCTCGAGCCCTCCTCGCGAGGCCGTCTCTGCACTCCCAGTCGGCAAACGAGGCGCCAGTCTTAGCGGTCGCTACTCGACGATTACCGTGCCTCTCATCGATCCGCCGTGGAAGCCGCATACGTACTCGTAGGTGCCGGCGGTGGCGAACTGGTGCGTCGCGGTGAACCCGTCGGCGCGGGTGTGGTCGCCCGAGTTGTAGTCCTGCCCGTCGAACGGGCCGACGACGGAGTGCGTGTTTTCACCGACCCAGGTCCACGACACGGTGGTACCCGCCTTGACGCGCAGCGTGCCCGGGGAGAAGGCGTTGTCGACGATCTGCACCGTCGCCGGCGAACCCGATGTGCCGCCGTCGTCGCCGCACCCGGTCGCCGCGACCAGCACCGAGACGATCAACAGCAAACACCTGAATGTACGAGCGCGCATCCGCTACCTCCACGGCCTGCGCCGCGAAGCCTAAGGCCCGATGCCAACTACTGTGGCGCGGTGATCTACATCCACGAACAACTCGAGTTGTTGCCGGGCAAGACCGACGAGTTTCTCGCGCGTTTCGAGGCCGACTACGAACCGCTGATGGTCGATCTGGGCGCGCGGCTGGTGCACGTGTGGGAGACGGTCGCCATCTCGCTGCCCTGGCCCATGGCGATCTGGCTGTGGGAAGTCGACGACATCGGGCACTACGCCAAGGTCGCCAACGCGCAGTATCGCGATCGCGTGCGCACTCCCAAGTTCCGCGAGTGGCGCAACGCGACAGCCGGGTTCGCGTCGAAGGGCGAAGGACGCATCTTGACGCCCTCGAAGAAGACCCCGACCCTCGCCGATATCCAGGCCGACGGCTTCTCGCTCGACGTGTGCGTCCACGAGTGGATCACCGCGCAGCCCGACAAGGAGCACGATTACGCCGAGAACATCGGCCGGCTCTGGGCGCCCTATGCCATCAACCACGGTCGTCGGTGGATCGGCACGTACACCACCAACTGGAAGAACCACGAATGCATCAGCATCTGGGCGCTCGAAAAGGGCTATGACACGATGCCCGAGAACTACGAGGCTCCGTGGTTCTCACTCATGGAACAAGAGGGCATCGCGGCGTGGATGTCGGTGGCGATCGCCTTGCGTGAGCGCTACGACGACGGGCTGATGCATTCGCTACGACCGACTGGTTGGCAATGAACGACATGAACGCACGCGGCATCATCGAGAACGTCATGGTTCTCTACACCGAGGCGCTCGACGGCGGTGCATTCGAGGCACTCGGCGACTTGTTCGAGCATGGCAGCGTGACGATCGAAGGTGGTCCCCATAGCGGCCGTCACGCGAGCGGCGCGCGCGACGTCGCCGACCTCTACCGCTCGATCGTCGCCCTCGACCCCGAGTTCCGGGTTACGGGTACTCGGCATTTCATCTCCAACATTTTCGTCGAGATCGACGAGGCCGGACGCACGGCCATCGCCCGCTCCTATTTCGCCGTCACCCAGCAGACGACAGCCCTGCCGCTGCAACTGGTCGCTTGCGGTGGCTATCACGATCGCTACGAGGTCGCCGACGCGCAATGGCGCTTCAGGGAGCGCCGCATCGTGTGCGATCAGGTCGGCAATCTCAGCCAGCACATGCTCTCGTGACAACGGAGCGTCTCGTCGGCCGCGGTACGATCCGGTCATGCCCTGGTTGGTGGCCGACGGAAGGGTGCTCGCCAGCGTCGAGATCGCCGAGGCCTACCGCACGCGGGCCAAGGGACTACTCGGTCGCAACGGCATCGACGGCGCCTTGTTGTTGCGCCGAGCGCGTTCGGTGCACTCGTTCGGCATGCGTTTCCCGATCGATGTCGCGTTCTGCGACGCTGACCTCTACGTGCTCGACATCGTCGTCCTGCGACCGCACCGCATGACCTTGCCGCGGTGGCGCGCACGCGCGGTGATCGAGGCCGAGGCCGGGGCATTCGACCGATGGCGAGTCCGCGTCGGTGACCAGGTCGAGGTGCGGTCATGACCGGCCGTCCCGCGCTCGTCCTCATCGCCACACCGATCGGCAACCTGGGCGACCTTTCGTCGCGCGCGGTCGCGGAGCTTCACGCCGCCGACGCCATCGCCTGCGAGGACACTCGCCGCACGCGGGCGCTGCTGTCGCACTCGGGCGTGCGCTGCCCGCCGCTGATCGTCGTCAACGATCACACCGAGGCCTCGTCGGTGCGCGACGTGCTGCGCCGTCTCGACGAAGGTCAGCGCGTCGCGGTCGTGAGCGACGCCGGTACCCCCGGCATCTCCGACCCCGGCGAACGGCTGGTGCGCGCCGCATCGAACGCCGGTCACCGTGTCGAGATCGCGCCGGGTCCGTCCGCCGCGATCGCCGCGCTCGTCCTGAGCGGACTGCCCACTGGTCGTTTCGTCTTCGAGGGATTCCTGCCGCGCAAGGGTGCCGCGCGCTCCGCTCGTCTCGACGCGCTCTTACGGGAAGAGCGCACCGCGATCGTCTACGAGGCGCCGCATCGCGTGCTCGCGACGTTGCGCGATCTCGCGGCGGCACTGGGATCGACACGGCGCGTGGCGGTCGCGCGTGAGCTGACCAAGCTGCACGAGGAGGTGTGGCGGGGCACGTTGCCCGATGCCGCGCGATGGGCCGAGAGCGAACCGCCGGGCGAGTTCGTCATCGTCATCGAAGGCGCGTCGCGCGTCGACGGTCCGTCCGACGACGATCTTGTCGCGGCACTGCGCGGGCACATCGACGGCGGCTCCACCAAGCGTGACGCGGTCATGGCCGTGGTCGACGAACTCGCCGTCGCCAAGCGACGCGTCTACGACCTCGCGAACAGGCTTGGTTGAACTCGGTGGATCACCGCGACGTCGAGCAGTTGCGAGCGCGAGCGCTCGACGAGTTCCGCCCCGAGGCAGTGGCGAAGCAGCGGCGGCGGGGCCATCTCACCGCGCGCGAGCGCGTCGCACTTTTGTTCGACGACGGCTCTTTTGTCGAGCACGGCCAGTTGGCACGGCCCGCCGCGGCCGACCTCGACGCCCCTGCGGATGGCATCGTGACCGGCGCGGGCACGATCGACGGGCGGCCGACCGCCGTCGTGTCCTACGACTACACGTTGCTCGGTGGCAGCCAAGGGGTCGTGAGCCACGCCAAGCTCGACCACATCCTCGAGTTGTGCGACAAGCACGAGTGGCCGTTGGTGATCGTGGCCGAAGGGGCGGGGGCGCGTCCGCAAGAGATGTCAATTGGCAACTATGGCCGGCGCGTGATGTCGTTTGCCGCAGTGGCGAAGCTGTCGGGCCGGGTGCCGCTCGTCGCGATCGTGCCGGGACGCAGCTTTGCCGGGCACGCCGCGCTCGCGGGGCTGTGCGACGTCATCATCGCAACGCGTGACGCGGCGATGGGTATCGCGGGGCCGCCGTTCGTCAAGGCATCGACCGGCGAAGACGTCACCGCCGACGACATAGGCCCCGCTGCGTTGCACGAAGAGGTCGGCGCCGTCGATGTCATGGTCGACCGCGACGAAGAAGCGATCGACCTGACGCGTTTGTATCTCGATCTCGTCAGCGTGCCGCTCACCGAGACCATCGCACCGTCGCGCGATCCGGTGACACTGCGTGATGTCGTGCCCGAGAGCTCGCGTGTCGCGTATGACATGCGCGATGTGCTCGCCGGTGTGGTCGACGCCGATGTAGCGCTCGAATTGCGACCGACGTTCGCGCCCAATGTTCTCACCGTGCTCGCACGCATCGGCGGTCGATCCGTAGGCATCGTCGCCAGCCAACCGCGCTGGCTCGCGGGCGCGCTCGACGCACCGGCATCGGACAAGATGGCGCGCTTCATCCAGCTGTGCGACTCGCATCGATTGCCCGTCGTCTTCTTCGTCGACACGCCTGGTTTCCTGGTGGGGCGCGATGCCGAACGCAGCGGTCTCGTGCGTCACGCCAGCCGGCCGATCCTGGCGCTCGCCCACGCGACCGTGCCGATCATGACGATCGTCGTTCGCAAAGCGGTCGGCCTCGGCTACTTCGCGATGGGCACGCGACCGTTCGATCCGGTCGTCTTCGCCGCGTGGCCGTCGGCCGAGTTCGGCTCGATGGGCCACCAAGGTGCGGCCACGATCATGCAACAACAGCAAGGCGAGGGCGCGTCGTCACTCGACGACCACCTCGCGCAAATCCGCGACGATCACTCGCCGCTCGCGTTCGCGGGCAAGTTCGCGATCGACGACGTCATCGATCCGGCGGACACGCGCGGGCTGTTGATCCGTTCGCTCGAGTTGATTCCGCCGCAGTCGATCGACCGTGTCCGCCCGACTCGCCCCATCGACGCCTGGTAGGCGAGCGCAGTCCGGGGCGTAGGCTGGTCACGAGATGGCGCTCGAGGACGTGTACGACGAACCCACGCTGTGGGCGATCGACCGTGAGCAGGCGCGCCGGCCGGTGGGCGCGGTCGGCGGTTGGCGCGGCGCACTGGTGGCGGGCGCGCTGCACGCGGCGATCTCCGGCGTGCGCGAAGTCCTCGAGCCGCCGGTGCTCACGCCGCAGATCGTCGAAGTCAGCCCCGACCCGTTACCTCGCCCCGATGCGCGCGTGCGGCTGCTGTTCTTGCCCCACGCACCTAAGGCGACCAGGGCTTTCGTGCGCTGGTAGGGCGTCCGATGGGTCGGGTATCCCTGTCGCTGTCACACCCCCGTCTCATACTGGGGCCCATGTCGACGAACACTCTTTCGCTCCTCCTCGTTCTCGTTGCTCTCTGCGCTGCCGCTGCCGGCGTCGTCGTCGGGTGGTGGCTCGGTCGTGGTGCGCAAGGTGACGCCGACGAGATGCTCGAGGCCGCGGTGTCCTCGGCGGTCACTGCGGTATTGGCCGAGCGGGGCGCGACTGCTGCCGCCGTGACGGCCGATCGCGACCTCACGGTCCGTGCCGCTGTCGACACCGCGGTCAAGGTCGCCGGGGCCCGCCTCGACGACCGCATGGCGCTTGGTTCCAAAGAGATCGAGCTGCGCAGCCAGTCATTCGAAGAGCGGGCGAGCGGCATCAACGCCGAGCTCGTGCAGCTGCGCACGCTCGTCACCGACCTGCAGAGCGAGCGGGCCCGCCAGCACGGCGAGGTCGTGACCAAACTCGAGCAGGCCACCAAGGTGACGAGCGAGTTGTCGCGGACGACCAGCGGCCTGCGCGAAGCGCTCGCCAACTCTCGGGCCCGCGGGCAATGGGGCGAGCGCATGGCCGCCGATGTCCTGCGGGCGGCGGGCATGGTCGAGGGCGTCAACTACCGGCGTCAGGTGGCCATGGTCGGGGGACGCGTTCCCGACTTCACGTTCCTGTTGCCCAAGGGCCTCGAGATGAACATGGACGTCAAGTTCCCGATCGACAACTACTTGCGCTATCTCGATGCGACCAGCGACGGCGACCGTTCGACCGCACTCAGCGCGTTCCAACGAGACGTACGCGGCCGCGTCAAAGAGATCACGACGCGCGACTACATCGATCCCGAGCGCACCGTCGATCACGTGTTGTTGTTCATTCCCAACGAGAGCGTCTACTCGTTCATCCACGAGAACGACTCCGAGCTGCTCGATCGGGCCATGGCCGAAAAGGTCGTCATGTGTTCGCCGACGACGCTGTTCGCGGTGCTCGCCGTGGTGCGCCAGGCCGTCGACAACTTCCAACTCGAGCGCACGAGCGGCGAGATCCTTACTTGCCTCACTCGATTCCGCAAGCAGTGGGACAAGTTCTCCGAACAGGTCGACAGGGTCGGCAAGTCCCTCACCGCGTCGCAGCGGGCCTTCGACGATCTCGACGGCACCCGGCGCCGCGCGTTCGAGCGTGAGCTCGACCGCATCGACGCACTCCAGTCGGCGGTCGGCCTCGATTCCGACGAGGGTGACCGCGGCGACGGCGGCGGGTCGGTTCGCACCCTGAGGGCGATGTAGCGCGGGCAGGTAGGCCGGTCCGTTGCCAAACTCGTCCGGAGCGGGTTGCGGCGGTCGGTAGGCTGGCTTCTGTGTCTCGCTATTACGTGACCACCCCCATCTACTACGTCAACGACGCGCCCCACATCGGTCACGCCTACACGACCGTCGCCGCCGACGCGCTCGCTCGGTGGCACCGCCTGCTCGGCGACGAGACCTTCTTCCTGACGGGCACCGACGAGCACGGGCTCAAGATCCAGCGGGCGGCCGAAGCCCATGGCCTCACTCCACTCGAGCAGGCCGACGTCACGAGTGAGCGGTTCCGGGCCGCATGGCGTCAGCTCAACATCTCCAACGACGACTTCATCCGCACCACCGAGCCCCGCCACTACACCGCGGTGCAGGCGTTGCTGCAGCGTTGTCACGACAACGGCTACGTGTACAAGAGCACCTATTCCGGCCTCTACTGCGTGGCCTGCGAGGCGTATTACACCGAGAGCGACCTCGTCGACGGCAACTGTCCGGTGCACGGCACGCCGGTCGAGCAATTCGAAGAGGACAACTACTTTTTCCGATTGTCGGCCTTCGCCGAGCGGCTCCTCGAGTGGTACGAAAACGACCCCGACGGCATCCAACCCGACGGCAAGCGCCGCGAGGCCATCGGCATCGTCAAGCAGGGCCTCGAAGACGTGTCGATCACGCGCAGTTCCCTCAAGTGGGGCGTACCGGTGCCGTGGGACGACGCGCATGTCTTCTATGTCTGGTACGACGCGCTGATCAACTACGCGACGGCTGTCGGTTATGCCTCCGATGACGAACGCTTCGCCGAGTGGTGGCCGGCCACGACCCACCTGTTGGCCAAGGACATCCTGCGCTTCCACGGCGTCTACTGGCCGGCGATGCTCATGGCGGCCGGCATCGAGCCGTTGCCCCGCCTGCGCGTTCACGGCTACCTGTTGGTCGGCGGCGAAAAGATGTCCAAGACGCGGCTCAATCAGATCGCGCCCGGCGAGCTCATCGACACGTTCGGCGTCGACGGGGTGCGTTACCACTTCCTGCGCGACACGCCGTTCGGCCCCGACGGCGATTTCTCCTTCGAGGGCATGATCGCTCGCTACAACTCCGACCTCGCGAACCAACTGGGCAACTTGCTGCAACGAGTGAGCACGGTCGTGGGCACCAAATGTGGGGGTATCGGCCCGGCGCCGCGTGCCGACTCGCCGCTCGGTCCCATCGTGGCCGAGGTCTACGGCGATGTCGTCGAGGCCTGGCGAGATACGCAGCCCTCGGTCGCGCTCGAAGCCACGTGGCGCATCATCCGCGCCACCAACGACTACCTCCAGACGAACGAGCCCTGGAAGATGGCACCCGGTCCGGCCTGCGACGCCGTGATGGGCGACGCGCTCGAGGCGCTGCGCATCATCGCGATACTTGCCAGCCCCGCCATGCCCACCGCGTGCGAGGCCATCTGGCGGCGCATCGGCATGGCCGGTTCGCTGCTCGACCAGCGGTTGCCCGCAGCCGCCCAGTGGGGCGGCTATCCGGGCGCACTGGCGGTGGCCGCGGCCGAGCCGCTGTTCCCGCGGCTCAAGGGCTGAGCGACGCGTGGCGTGGATCGACAACCACTGCCATCTGCGTATCGACGATGACGAGCTGATCGCAGAGGCCCGCGCCGCAGGCGTAGCCGCGCTCATCACGGTTGGCACCGACCTCGAGCATTCGCTGATCGCGACGCGAGTGGCCGAGGCCAACGACAACGTGTGGGCCACTGCGGGTGTGCATCCGCACGACGCGACGCAGGGACTCGACGGCATCGCCGCGTTGCTCGACCACAACAAGGTCGTCGCGGTCGGTGAAGCGGGCCTCGACTACTACTACGACCATTCGCCGCGCGACGTACAGCAATCGATTTTCGCCGCGCAGATCGCGCTCGCGAATGCGCGCGATCTGCCACTCGTGATTCACACGCGCGACGCGTGGGACGACACGTTTCGCATCCTCGATCGCGAAGGCACGCCGCGGCGCACCGTGTTCCATTGCTTCACCGGTGGACCAGACCACGCCGCGGCCGCGACCCAGCGCGGCGCCTTTCTGTCGATCAGTGGCATCGTCACGTTCAAGACTGCCGACGACGTTCGCGCGGCGGTCGTGCAGACCGCCGTCGAGCGCCTCCTCGTCGAGACCGACTCGCCCTATCTGGCGCCCGTGCCCCACCGCGGCCGGCCCAATCGCCCCGCGTGGGTGCCGCTGGTCGGTGCGGCACTCGCCACTCTCAAGGACCGCCCGCTCGCCGACATCGAGGCTGTGACCTGGGCCAACGCTCGCGCGTTCTACGGTCTCGACCTACAGGCCGCCTAGGCCCGGCCAACGTTGCGGTTGCGTTACGGCGCGGCCACGACCTAGGGTTACGCCTCGACCGGGCGGGTCATTCCCTGAGCTGCCCGGCGTCGCTGACTAGGGCGAGTCAGTGCACTTGAACC
>JBDSMH010000103.1:0-11288 GCA_039915945.1 Acidimicrobiales bacterium
TTTCCGAGTGGGACCACCTGCGAAGCGACGTCATCGCCCACGGGCAGCCTGCCCAGCGCACCTTTCTGCATCCCAAACAAGCGGTGACGCTCGGCGGCGGCATGTTCGTGGCCGAGACCACTGCGACACGGCTTCGGTTCAGGAAGCATTATTCAGTGGTGGACGGGTGGCGAGATTCGGTGCTGTATTACCTACGTGGCGCAACCGCCTGAACGAGGACTGGCATCATCCATCTACATCGCCGGCACCGTAGGCCCAGCGAGCACGACCGGCGAACGGGAACTGAGACACACCGTATGAGCTCCGAATTCGGACGAACCAATTTCCCCGATGAACGTCTCGCGACGTTGGCCGCGCTCCTCAATGGCGACGTCACGCTCGCGTATCGAATCGCGACCGAGCTCTTGTCTCAGGGAGTTCCCTTCGACGACATCGTCGTGGACGTGCTCGGCCCCGTGCAGACCGAAGTTGGGCAGCGGTGGGCCGACGGCGACCTCAGCATCGCTGACGAACACGCCGCCAGTGCAGCCGTCGAAGAACTCGTCGTGAGGATCGGGGCGATCGCGCAAGCACCTTCCGGGCCGACGGTCGTTGTCGCTGCCGCTGAGCACGATGCGCACGCGCTCGGAGCTCGGGTCGTTGCGACCTCGCTCGCGCTCGAAGGATTCCGTACATTGTTCATCGGCGCATCGGTACCCGCCGAGGACCTTCAGGACTATCTCGAGTTGCATCAGCCGCTCGCGCTCGCGCTCAGTTGCTCGATGTCTTCCGCGCTCGTCGGATCGGCCAGATGTATCGCCGCGGCGCACCAGATCGGCATCCCGGTTGTCGGTGGTGGACGTGCAATCGCAAGCGAACAGCGCGCGCGTCGCCTCGGGATTGACGCCCTCGCACTTGTACCGCATGACGCAGTCGACCGACTACGGGCCTGGGAGATCGCCTCACCGCAACACCTCGCTTCTGTACCCGCGCCGGTGCCGGAACACCAGGCCCTCGCAGACCGGAGTCAACGGATGATCGCGAGCGTGCTCGAAAAGGTCGCAACCGGTTTGGCAAAGCCCAGCGACCTCGGTGAGGAGCTGGCGCGGGTCCTGCAGGTCATCGAAGCAACGTTGCTCCTCGACGAACCCGGGTTGATCGGAGAGCATCTGCGATGGTTGCGTGATACCGGCCCAGCACACGGCGTCCCACGCCCGACAGTCGACGCAGCGCTCATCGTGCTCGCGACGACGATGGATGACGACCTCCACCGCGCGAGTGCCGCCCTGCGCGCAGAGATGCATTAAGGGTCAGCCTGTCTGAAGGTCCTGGGCTTGCAGGGCAGTGCGCAGTCGAGCCAGGCCGTTTCGGATACGGCTTTTCACGGTTCCCTCGGGCTCGTCGAGCATCGACGCCACCGTCCGGTAGCTGTGGCCGCCGAAATACGCGAGTTCCACCGCACGACGTTCCGCTTCGGGAAGCTGCGCAAGTGCATTGCGCGCCGCGTCGGCAACAGTCCGAGCCACAACCTGTGCCACGGGATCCTCACCGGCACCGGTCGACCGTGCCATGTGGCGTTCCTCGCGGCGGAATCGTGCAGAGTCGGACCGGACGATATCGAGTGCCCGACCGTGCGTCATCGCGAGGAGGAACGCCCGCAATGCGCCCCGCGTTGGATCGAAACGCTCCGACCGCTGCCAAAGCCGCACGAAGACGTCCTGCGCGACCTCCTCGGCACGAGCGTGATCGCCGACCAGCCGCGCAGCAAAGGCGAGGACTGGATCTCGGTGGCGGCGCAAGATCTCCGCCATCGCCGAGTTGTCACCGTGCCCAATCGCGAGCACAAGCTGGACGTCGTCAGCGTCGTCGAGATGACCTAGCACCACGCGCCCGCCGTCATGTCCTCATACTGCCGGAGCAGCGGCACTCCTGCGACCTCGGCCGACGCGTTCCGCGGAGTTCCCCCTCCGATCGAGGAGGGTCTGGATTTTAGGCGGCCTCGGCCGCTGGGATGGGAGTTTCTCCTAGGTGATTGGTGATTCCAGTTGCAGTGTGAGTGGCGGCGATCGCGGTTGTTGGAACGGTCGATGCAGGTGATGAGTCGGCGTCGCGCTTCTCATCGACGCATATAGTCCCCGTCGGCCAGGCCTGCCATCGCGCAACTAGTTGCGAGCCGGAAAGCTCACTGACGTTGTAGCGGGCCACATATGAGGGAAGCGCCTCTACCCGTCGAGGAGTTAGTTGTTACTTGAAGGCGTCCTTGGCCTTCTCGCCTACGCCCTTGAGGCCGCCGACAGCCTTGTCCTTCTTGCCTTCGGCTTCGAGATCCGCGTTGTCGGTCGCTTGTCCGACCTTCTCCTTCGCGGCGCCCTTGAACTCCTGTGCTTTGTCTTTCGCCTTGTCCGCTGCACCATCTTGGGCCTCTCGTAGAGGTCGCTCTGGTAGCCGGCGGCCCCCTTTGTAACCACGGGGGTGGGGGATCCGGTGCTACGGCTTTCGCCGTCGGCGAAAACGCCGACATCTCGTACCGCGCCACGATCAACGGGACCGGTCTTGGGCATGCACACGCGCTGGCGTGTCAGGCGAGGAGGCTGCGGAGCATCCAGGCGGTCTTCTCGTGGACCTGGAGGCGTTGGGTGAGCAGGTCGGCGGTGGGTTCGTCATGCGCCTTCTCGACAGTGGGGAAGATCGAGCGCGCAGTCCGGGCGACGGTTTCTTGGCCCTCGACGAGGCGGCGGATCATCTCCGTGGCGTCGGGTCGGTCATCGTCCTCTGTGACGGAGGACAGTTTGGCGAACTCGCAGTAGCTGCCGGGTGCAGGGGCGCCGAGCGAGCGGATCCGCTCCGCGATGAGATCGACGGCGAGGGCGAGTTCGTTGTACTGCGTCTCGAACATTAGGTGCAGGGTCTGGAACATGGGGCCGACGACGTTCCAGTGATAGTTGTGGGTCTTGAGGTAGAGGGTGTACGTATCAGCGAGCAGTCGGGACAGACCATCGGTGATGGCGTGGCGGTCGGTCTCGTCGATGCCGATGTCGATCAGGGGTTCAGTCACTGGGAAGTCTCCTTGGTGTGCCACTGACGTCGTCGGAGTCGCGCTCGGTGGAGACCGGCCTCGGTTGCGAGAGCTCGTCGTCCGACTCTGCGAGCTGACCGAACCAGATGCCGCCGGCCATGATTGCGCCCCAGACGGTGAGCGCGAAGACAGCGAATCCGACACTGAAGATGACGGTCTGGCTCATCGCCGTGCCTCGCTCTTCACCCGCGGCGCGATCTCGGCGACTGGCGCGAGCAGCAGCGTTCCCAACGAGTAGATCGACGGAACCCAGAGGCCGACGAAGATGCCCGCTGACGTTTCGTCCTTCACGAAGTACAGCCACACCGAAAAGAGGAACGAAATGAAACCGGCAACGAGGAACGGAATCCTCGCGCGAAGCGATGGATGGAGCTTGTGCACTGGATGCCTCCGGCTTATGGGGGTTGTTCGGTACTACGTCGCAGAGCGAACCGCGGATGCATGCATTTGCCGAAGAGACCTCCGCACGACGTCAGGGACCGGGCGCTGCCTCCAATTCGAGGTGGGCATGTAGAAGTCGTCATCGTGGGTGCTGGCCTTGCCCGTCTCAGGTGCGCCCAGGATCTCGGCGAAGCGGGTGTCCCACCACCGGGTGTTCGAGGCGGCGAACGGCGTGTGCGCCCAGGTGTGCGGACCGACGAGGTCGACGGGTTTCTTCTCGATCGCGGTTTCCAGCTCTTGTGCGGCAATCACTGGGGGTCGGCGTCGACGCAGGTTGCCATGTACGGCGGTGAACGACCGCCAGTGTCCTTCGCACCTAAACGGTCGATGCTGCTGTAGACCACCGCGGCTACGAGAACTCGATTCGCGTGACTGTGTCGATGCGGACAGTCGTACGCTTCGGGCGTGCGAACGGTGTGGGTGCTGGGGGATCAGTTGAACCGCACCCTCGGCGCGTTGAAACACGCCACGCCCGCGACGACCCAAGTGCTGCTAGTCGAGAGCCGTGCGAAGTTGCGATCGCAGCGTTGGCACGTGCAGCGAGCGCACCTGGTTCTCGCATCGATGCGGCGCTTCGCCGCAGAGCTGCGCGCCGAAGGGTTCGTAGTCGACGAGCGGCGCGCAGAGTCGCTGACCGACGGTTTGCGGTCGCACCGCGCGGAATACGCGCCGTCGGCCGTCGTGGCGATGGAGCCGGCCTCGTGGGACGGGTTGGCGTTGCTGCACCGCGAAACAGTCGAGGTTGTCATGTCCGATCAGTTCCTCTGCCATCGCGACGAGTTCGCAACGTGGGCCGGTGAGCGCAAGCGGCTCACCATGGAGAACTTCTATCGCTGGCAGCGTCGTCGGCTCGGCTATCTGATGGACGGCGATCAGCCCGCGGGTGGGCAGTGGAACTTCGATCACGACAACCGCAAACCGCCGCCGCGGGGCTCGCATGAATGGCCCGAGCCGGTGGTCCACGAACTCGATGATCTTGACCGCAAGGTGATCGCAGACCTGCGCGAGCAGTGCGGTGATCGACTGTGGGGCGACCCACCTAGTGGCATCTGGGCAACATCGCGCGCGGAGGCGGTGCGGCGCCTCAACCACGCGATAGCGGAGGTGCTTCCCGCCTTCGGTCCGCATGAGGACGCCATGGTTTCGAACAGTTGGCACCTCGCACACACGCTGTTGTCGCCGTATCTCAACCTCGGTCTGCTCGCACCGGCCGAGGTCTGCGACGCGGTCGAGTCGGCATATCGAGCGGGCAACGTTCCGCTCGCGTCGGCGGAAGGTCTAATCCGGCAGATCATCGGATGGCGCGAATACGTATGGGGTCTGTACTGGCTGTGGATGCCCGAGTATCGCAACGCAAACGCGCTCGGCTGCGAGCGTGCGTTGCCGCCCGTGTTCACGACGGGACGGTCCGACATGCGTTGCGTGCAGCACACGCTCCGCGACGTCGCTGCGTACGGCTGGACACATCACATCCAACGGCTGATGGTACTGGGCAACTTGTGTCTGTTGAGCGGCGTCCGGCCGAGCGAGCTCGTCGAGTGGATGTGGGCTGGGTTCGTGGACGGCGCCGAGTGGGTGATGCTGCCGAACGTGATCGGCATGGCGCTATATGCCGATGGCGGTCGGATGGCGACCAAGCCCTACGCCTCGGGTGGCGCATATATCGACCGGATGAGCGATTACTGCACCGGGTGTCGTTTCGATCGAACCAAGCGTGTCGGGCCCGACGCGTGCCCGTTCACGACGCTGTACTGGTCGTTTCTCGACACCCATCGCGAACGTTTCTCGCGTAACCCGCGCACGGCTCAGCAGGTGCGCGGCCTCGATCGCCTCGCTGATCTCGACGCGGTTCGGGGTCGCGCCGCCGAAGTCCTCGCCGCGCTCGACGCCGGTGCGTTGTGAAACCGATGCCCGAACCGATCACGCCCGGCGCACCGCATTACATCGCGCACCCGGTAATGCTGCAAGGCTGGCACAACCTGACGGCGCTGCATTGGCGTTACGAGCCGGCCGCCGTCCAGGCACTGCTCCCGAAAGGGTTCGTCGTCGATACCTTCGACGGCTCGGCCTGGGTGGGCCTGATCCCGTTCCACATGCGCCGCATACGCCTCCCCGGGCTTCCGCCGTTCGGCCCACTGTCGACCTTTCCCGAAACGAACATCCGCACCTACATCGTTGACCCGGCCGGACGTCGCGGGGTGTGGTTCCTGAGCCTCGATATCACGCGACTGCTGCCGACCATCGTTGCTCGGATCGGCTACCGGCTCCCGTATTGCTGGTCGACGATGTCGATCAACGGCGACGGTAACGGCGATGGTGCGACGCGGCGATACCAGTCGCGGCGCCGGTGGCCCGGCCCCGAAGCGACAAGTCAGGTCACGGTGCGGATCGGTCAACAGTTCGCTGGTCGCGACCTCACCGAGCTGGATCACTTCCTCACGGCGCGCTGGGCGCTTGGCACCACGTCCGGTCGGCGGCTGATGTGGGCCAAGGTCAGTCATCCGCCCTGGCCGATCCATGCTGCCGAGGTGCTCGATTGCGACGAGTCGCTCATCGAGGCAGCCGGACTCAGGCCACCTCGTGGTGAGCCCGTCGTCCGGTGGTCGCCCGGGGTCGAGGTACGAATAGGGATCCCGCGATCTATCCGCAGGAGCAACCTCAGATGACCACAACCCTGGACGGTGCAGTCGTCGCAGTCCTCGGCGCGAGCGGCGGCCTCGGAGCGCCGATCCCCTCGTCGAGGGCCCCCAAGCGCCGGGCTGGTGGCCTCGCGCCGAAGACAGTGCGGTACATCCACGTCATCGTGCATCGCCGCCCTCACTCCTCGCTGCCAAAGCCGCAGAGGACCTCAAGTTCTCCGACTGCCTGCCCGCCGAACTGCCTACGAAAATCGCCGACGCCCAACCAACGACCGCGCAAGCGTGCGGCAGTGCCTCGATAAGCCGCGCCGGGCGTGGAACACCTACTGAGCGATCGAGCCACCTCATCTGATCGGTGCTCAGATGTGCGACGCGAATGCCCAGGTTGGTGGCACGAGGGAACGCTGTGTCAACGCAATGTCAACGAATTGCAATAGTCAGAACCTCGGTTCTCTTGCGGCCCTCTGTTGCTGTCAACCGGAGGTGTGAAGCCTCCCAATGTTGAGCAAGGGTGGCCGGACAGAACGCCTCGCGCGCGCATCATCTTCGCAGGACGCGCTGCAACCCTTGGGGAAGGCACGGTCCGCGCTGTTCATGGTTGTCGCAGCCAATGCTCTCCCAACTCTGTCAAGTCGACATCGCGACTGTGCATCTCGGCCGTCGCCTGCGACACCACCATCTGACCCCCGGTTACCCGCCGCCGTGAGTTTGGGACCACAACGGCGATGGTGATGGTGGTTTAGTCGCCGCCGGAGGGGGTCGAGCTGAATGCAACAAACACGGAGGTGCTGTTGGCTCGGACACCGGTCATTCGCGGAAATGGGACCTTCGGGTAGTTGGTCTGCCATACGGTCTTTCCGTCGCGGGTGGAGAACACGGCGAGGTTCGTCCAGATGGTGAAGAGCATGTCCCCGTCGACGTGCCATGGCCAGCCGATGGTTCCGTATGGGTCGACGTTGTCGAGTTGCCAACGAGTTTTGCCCGAGGTGAGTTCGTAGGCGGCGAGCCGCGGTGCGGATGGTCCGTTGCGATCTATTACGTACACGGCGTCGTCGCCGATCGCCCACACGTCGTCGTATGGCGGTGAGCCGGGCTGAGTCCACAGGACCTGGCCGGTGGCATGGTCGACGGCTGTGGTCGGATCGCCTTGTCCGCCGGTGACGCGAATCGCGCCGACGACGGTGCCCTCGTAGGGCCGGTTGAAGGGGTGGGCAGCTTCGGCCGAACATCGGCCGGGCCGCGGTCGGGGACTTCGTTGCCCGCCATGTCATAGGCGACGAGCTTTGCCGGGCCGCGTTCGGTGACGGTGATGTAGACAAACTTGTCCGATGCCGCCAACACGTCGCGGCGCGCGCTTCCCACTGCACACACGGACCACCTGTGCGCACCTGTCTTGCGGTCATATGCGGCCAGCGCCGGTTGCGCGGGGGCAGCGCACATCTCAGCAGGAACAACACCGCGTACGCCGCCTTGGCTCACCGTCGATGAAGGTGACGCCGAGCGGCTTGTGCCCGAGTCGTTCACCGATTGTGCCGGCGCCGAACTGCCGGCAGTCGTTTGTCCCACGCTCGCCTGCGTTGCAGTGTCGCCAATCGTTTGCGTAACAGCGATTCCGGAGCCGCTATCGTCCCCACACGCCACGCCGACGACCACCAGGCACAGCCACCATGTCGAAACCGTTGGCCGATCGTCGACTTTTATTGTTGGCCGCTTCCGCTCGGGTTACCAAAGGGCGCTGGACTAACGCCGGTAAGCACGCCGGTGCGGGCGATGGTGACGAGAGCATTCGCGCCGTCGGGCAAGACAAGCGTCGCGATGCGACCTTGCCAGTGCGCCCAGTCGCAATTCGATAGGACGCGGCCACCCCACTGCTGATTTCCGCTGCCCCCAGCTGCGGATGGCCTACTTATCGAAACGTGGATGGCCTCCTGTCGGACGCCGTCGTCGAGGACCGCGTCGCCCTTGTACACGATGACGTTCACAGATCTCCCACGGGACACCGGTTTCCGACTGAACTCTACCCTCACGTAAGGGTATAGTTAGGCAGTGATGCATATTGACATTGCACCCGGACGGGTCATTGCGGGAACGGCCGGTTCGGCTTCGGTTTGGCCTCGACCGACTCGGGGCACGCAAGATGCGCGTGGTTGAGCCCCAGCGTATCCAAGTCGAAAAACGGTCGCTGATGGACCGACGCACGAGGCGTAGGGCGTGGCGAGGCATCAAACGCCGTCAGAAGACGCTGCTGTCCCAAGCGCTGCCGAATAGCTCACGGCTCGCCTACCTGGCGGCACTCCCGAAGCTGCACGACTGGGTGAAAGATCGTGCCGCAGGCTGTCCGCTTTTCGCGGATCGCTTCGATCTCTACCGCTATGTCAATGAGACGGTCATAAAGGATCGTCCTATCAGCTATCTCGAATTCGGTGTGTTCAAAGGCGAGTCGATCACGCAATGGGCGCTCACCAACACGGACGACGCGTCGGTCTTCGTCGGGTTCGACACGTTCGAGGGACTTGATGAAACGTGGCGTTTGCTCGTGACCGAAACCGACATGAAGTCGTTCGACGTGAAAGGCGCCTTGCCCGCGACGACCGACCATCGCGTCGGATTCGTCAAAGGCTACTTCCAAGACACGCTCCCGGAGTTCCTACGAACGTTCCGGCCCCAGCACCGACTGGTGATCCATTGCGACGCAGACCTGTACTCGTCGACGCTTTACGCACTGGCGCAGTGCAATGAAATCATGACTACGGGCACGGTGGTCATATTCGACGAGTTCTCGTCGATACTCCACGAGTTCCGCGCTTTTGAAGACTATTGCGCCGCGTATCGACGGGACTATCGCACGTTGGCAGCCACCAAGGCCGAGCTCAGTTACTTCGATCAAGTCGCGATCGAACTGCTCTGACCGGAAAGGAATGAGGTAGGGCTCATGCTCGCGATCGCCCCGCAGAAGTCTGCTGATAACCGTTGGACCCCTTTGCCCGCTGATGGGATAGACCCGTCGATGGCGAAGTGCTTTACAAAGCCCGATGTCTGGTCGGCCAGGACGTTGGTTGGGGCGCGGCTGTGTTGCTGTCGGTTCCGCTAGTGGTATGGACCGCTTCGGTCGTTCTATTTGTCGTGCTCGGAATCGAGGAGCAGTGGCGCGGTCCCCAAGGCAAACTATGAGAATTCGTCACTGGTTTCTCGTCAGCTTCGCGCTCAGTGTGTTCGCGGCGGTCCGCTGGTTCGTGCGCATCGCCAACGGCGGGAAGGGATACAGCCGCGAGCATGTGCCCGGTTCCGTTGCGGACTACCGAGGACTACGTAACCAGACGGCGTCGACTGCTGATCACCCCCTATGACGGAATCGACACCGGGACGCAAATAAAGGAATCTTCAGACGATGAACTCCACTGCTCACAGCGCATGGCTGCCGTACGCCATCAATGCCTTCATCTTCGTCGCCGTGGGCATCCCCTCTGATCGTGGAGGCATCGAGAAAGCTGAGATGCCATGTCAGAGAAACGTCGAAAGTTTGATCAGGACTTCAAGGACGGTGCCGTCGATATCGTGTTGACGTCGGGCCGCCCCGTTGCTGAGGTCGCCCGTGATCTGGGTGTTCATGAAGGGACGCTGGGCAACTGGGTGGACAAGCGTCGTCGGAGTCAAACGCCCGGTGCGCTGCGCGAGGACGAACGGGCCGAGCTGTTGCGGTTGCGGAAGGAGAACGCCGAGCTGCGGATGCAGCGCGACGTCTTAAAAAAATCGGTTGTCCTGTGGGTGGACGAGGCGATGGGACGCAAGCCGTGATTGCGGCCATCGTTGCCTGCAGGACCGAGCTGAAGATCCCGTACGCGGTGAGCTGTCGGGCGTTGGAGGTGTCGCCGTCGTGGTTCTACAAGCACAAGGATCGACCGCCAACGGCGACCGTCGCCCGGCGCGCCGCGTTGGATAGCGCGATCGAGGAAGTGTTTCGTGAGCAAGACGGCGAGTACGGCTCCCCGCGTGTGCATGCGGAGCTCCTCGAGCGCCCAGACTTCAGCGAGCTGAGCGTGAACACCGTCGCGAAACGCATGCGGCACAAGGGTTTACGGGCGAAGACCAAGCCGGTGCGGCGGTCGTTGACTCGTCCTGATCCGGCGGCACCGAAGTTCGCGAATCTACTGCAGCGACGCTTCAACCCTCCAGCTCCGAATGTGAGTTGGTGCGGCGACATAACGGAGATCGTGACGTGGGAAGGCAAGCTCTACCTCGCCACGGTGATCGACTTGTGGTCGCGTCGAGTGATCGGCTTCGCCATCGCGCAACACTGCAAAGCCAGCCTCGTGTGCGATGCGTTGAAGATGGCGATCGCTACCCGCGGCGCCAACGTCGCTGGTGTGGTCATGCACACCGACCGCGGCAGCCAATACACCTCACACGCGTTCGTCGACCTCTGCGCGAAACACCACATCGTCCAGTCGATGTCGAGGGCCGGTTCATGCCATGACAACGCCGCAGCGGAAAGCTGGTTCGCGACGTTCAAAACCGAACTCGTCTACCGGATCGCGTTGACCACCAAAGCATTCGCGCGACGCCGGATCATCGGCTGGATCGACCGCTACAACCGCGAACGCCGCCACTCCCACTGCGGGTTGAAATCACCACTCACCTACGAGAAACTTCACACCCCAGCGGCCCAGGCCGCTTAACCCAACCCTCCACGATCCGAGGGGAAGTCCAAAGCGGCCGCGCAGGGACGTCGACCGAAGGGGCCGACACCGAAAGGGCACCGGGTCGCCGTCTATGAGGCACGGTTGGCTCGCGCCCAAGCCGACCAGCAGTCTCTCCGTGAGCCGCCGCCGTCGGCGAATGTGAGCGAGCCCCGAGTCAATGTCAGCGATCCGCAGAGCCGAGTCATGAAAACGGCGCAGGGCTGGGTGCAGGGCTTCAACGCGCAAGCCGCCGCCAACGAGATCGGTGTCGTGATCGCGGGTGACGTCACGCAGCAAGGCAACGACTCGTGGCAATGCCAGCCGATGATCGCCGCGACGTTGGCGAGCCTCGAGGCGGCCGGTGTCGATGAAGACGTCGGGATCATGCTCTTCGATGCCGGCTACCTCAGCGACGCCAACTTGAAAGCCGAAGGCCCGGACCGGTTGATCGCGACCGGGAAATCGCACCCTTTG
>JBDSMH010000136.1:0-17565 GCA_039915945.1 Acidimicrobiales bacterium
GCTCGATCTCCTCGAGCACGAACCTCACCGCCTGCTCCTTGAACTCGGCCGTGTACTCCTTTTTCGCTGGCATCGTCTAATCCTCTCAGGACTTCAGAGGACCTGACGCAAAACCCCGGCCGATTCAGTCGGCGTGAAATGAAACGTGAATCGGGGGTGGCGCAACAGCCATGTCTTGATGGCGGCGGTCTTGTGGGTGCTCGAGTTGTCCAACACGACATGCACGTCAAGTTGTGCGGGCACGGCATCGTCGATGGCGTCGAGGAAGCGGCGGAACTCGATCGCGCGGTGTCGCGGTCTGGTCTGGTGCACGACCTGGCCAGTTGCCAAGTTCAGAGCGGCGAACAGATCGGTGACTCCGTTGCGTTTGTAGTCGTGCGTGCGCCGTTCGACTTGTCCGGGTCGCATCGGCAGGATCGGCTGGGTCCGATCCAATGCTTGGATGCTGGTCTTCTCGTCGACGCACAGCACTACGGCGTGCTCAGGCGGGTTCATGTACAGGCCGACGACATCGCGGACCTTGTCGACGAACAATGGGTCCTCGGACAGTTTGAACGTGTCGGACATCCATGGCTTCAACCCGAACGCCCGCCAGATCCGCCCCACCGAAGACGCGGACACGCCGGCCTTCTTGGCGAGATCACGAGTCGACCAATGCGTCGCATCGGTCGGCTTGTCTTCCAACGTGCGCACCACCACCGCCTCGACATCCGCGTCGGTGATCGTGCGCGGCGCACCCGGCCGCGGTTCATCGATCAACCCATCGAGCCCGCGTTCGAGGAACCGCTTACGCCACTTGACCACCGTCGCCTGATTCACCCCGACCCGCTCAGCCACCGCATTGTTCGACAAGCCGTCCGCCGCGAGCAGCACGATCCGAGCCCGCTGCGCGATCGAAAACGGCGACTTCGGTCGCCTCGACCAACGCACCAGCACCTCACGATCACCATCAGTGATGCTCAACGGCTGTCTCGGACGACCACGTTCCGCCATACACCCAAGTATGAACCATCACCCACAATAACGCGAGCGATTTCTGACTCAGGTCACTAGTGCGTTGGTGGGGGTGGCTGTCATTGGCACGATCTTGTTGACCGGAGTGCTCATCGCGGCCCAGCTCGGCGGGTGGACCCGGATGGATGTGCCAATGATTTTGGGCACTGCGTTTGTCGCTGATCCTGATCGCGCTCGGGTCGTCGGGTTCGTCGCTCATCTGCTGAATGGTTTGGTGTTCGCGCTGCTTTACACGGTGGTGTCCGCGCTCATGGGCTGGGCGTCGTGGTGGTCCGGGCTCGTGTTCGGTGGGTTCCTCGGGGTTCGTGTCGTTGATGTTGTTCATCCTGCTACTGGCTGGAGTACATCCCCGGATGGCATCGCCGCGGTCAGGTCCCGGCGCCGACACGCTGTTGGAGCCACCTGGTGCGCGGGCTGAACTATGGGCGACGGACGCAGGTGGTGACGCTCATCGCCCACCTCGAGTACGGAGCGGTTCTCGGTTGGGCACTCAGCGTCATCGTGGGGGGGCTGAGGACGGATGCTCACTTCGAGCGCGGTAGGCGGGCGGGTTGCGCGAGGCTGGCCACGGCCTGCAGGAAGGTGGCGTGGCTGAACGCGAGCGGGAAGTTGCCCAGGTGCGCGCCGGTAGAAGGATCGATCTCTTCGCCGAACAGGCCGAGGGGCGTGGCCATGGCGACGAGGTCGGTGAGCAGCTCGCTCGCTTCATCGATTCGTCCGGTGGTGGCCAAGGCTTGCGCCCACCAGAACGAGCAGACCAGGAAGGCTCCCTCGCCTCTGTCGAGACCATCGGCGCCCGGCGGTACCGGTACAGCAACGGACCGCCGGCGGACAGCTTCTCGGCGATAGCGGCGATGGTCTGGCTGACGACCGGATCGTCAGGCACCGCGAAGCCGCTAACTGGTAGCAGCAGCAGGGCGGCATCGAGGTCCTCGGCGCCGTACGAGCGGCGACAGCGGTTGCGGTCGCGGTCCACACGCTTGGCGCGGAGTTCGACCGCGAGCCGGTCGCGCTCGACTCGCCAGCGATCGACGCGACGCGATCTTGTTCGATGGAGGCTCGTCGCGGTCACTCAGGTGCGATCGCGCGACAGCGCTGGCCGCGTCTACTTCGAGTCGAAGATCGCCGAAGGTAAGGCCCGCAACGAAGCGATGCGCTGCTTGAAGCGACGGCTCGCCACCCACCTCTGGCGACTCATGATCGCCCCGACGAACGGCGCTCCCTCGATCAGTTCCAGCCCGGCGAAATCGCTGGGTGACAAACACAGAGGAACCCCGGGTTTTTGATGGAGGTCCTGGCCTTTGCTGTGCGTTCAACATCCTCACATCATCAGGTCCATTCACGACGTGATGCAACGCGATGCGGTGGCGCAGAGTTTCGCGGATCGTAAGCGGTCATGGACCGCCGGGGTCTCGACTGCCCGTAGCGTAGACTCGTGCTCGCAGTCGATGTTCTCGTCATCGTTGATGCCCCCAGCGCGCCAAGGGGAAGATCAGACTGTGCCCGCCGTACTCCCCCGGCGTGGAGCCCAATCGCTGAGCGCACTGAGCGTCGGCTCGATGTCGCGTTCGGGCCTGCGACGATGCCTAAAAAGTCCTCCGACTTCGCCAGCCGCGGGACACGGGTGTTCGCCGACATCAGCATGAGTCAGGTCACCACGGGAGGGAACCGACGCCAACAGGTGTGGGTGCTGAGACGCGACCATGCGGTCGTGCAATCCCAAACCTCGACCGGCACGTGGTCCCGGTCGAGCGAGGTTCGGCGCGAGGGCCGCAGTCGCGCATGGCAGGATCTGAACAGATCGATCGCCGGCGCGCCGATGAGACTCGCAACGGGCGTGATGCAATGAGTGCGTTGTGGCGTTGATCGACGTGTCCTTCGGGCTCGCACTGACCGCAGGGTCGGTCGCAGCCTTCAACCCGTGCGGCTTCGCGATGCTGCCCGCCTACCTCGGGTTCTTCGTGCGCGAGGACGAATCACCCGACACGCCGCGATCGAGCGCCGTGGTGCGCGCGCTGGTGGTGTCTGCGGCAATGACCGCCGGGTTCGTGCTGGTGTTCGGATCGGCCGGCCTGCTCATCGACGGTGCCTCGGTCGCCATCGGAGGTATCACGCCGTGGCTTACCGTCGGCATCGGTGTCGTCATGGTCCCCACCGGGATACTCCTGCTCTTCGGCCGCACCATCAAAGTCCGCCTGCCACGGCTCCAACGCGGCGGGGGCGACCGCCGCTTGGGCAGCATGTGCCTGTTCGGCATGTCATATGCCACCGTGTCGTTGTCGTGCACCCTGCCGGTCTTCCTCACCGCCGTGTCGGGCTCGTTCCGCTCCAACGGATTCGCAAGCGGGCTTGCCTCCTACGCCGCATACGCCGTCGGCATGGGTCTGGTCATCACCACGCTCACCGTCGCGATTGCGTTGACCCGCGATGGACTCATCCGGCACATGAGTCACGCTCTGCCGTATCTGAACCGCGTAGCCGGCGCGCTTCTGGTGCTCGCAGGGTTGTACGTCGCCTACTACGGCTACTGGGAGATCCGTGTCCTGGACGGCCAAGACGTTCCCGAAGGCCCCGTCGCGTGGGTCAGCGACTGGTCGGCCCGCGCCACCCAACGCGTCGACGATCTCGGCGTGCTCGCGATCGTCGTAGCGTTCATCGCACTGCTCGGCGCGAGTCTCGTTCGCCGACACCGCTCCGCCTCGTCACCGTCCGCCACCCCCGATCCGGAAGCCCAGCGGGCCGGGATCAAATCTTCCGCACCGTACCCAGGAGCAACACCGTGAGATACCTGAGGCCCGCCCTCGCCGTAACCATCCTGATCCTCGCCGGTTGCGGGACCAATGCGGCGACGGACAACAGTGCCGCTCAACCTCCGGCAGTTGCGTCGTCCACTTCCGGCATCGCAGATGCGCCGGGGCCCACAATCCCGTCTTCCGGAACCGGCAACGATGGTCGACCCGATTCGCCCACGACGTCGGGCACCGCGACCGCGTCGATCGTGCCTGCGGTCGACGTGGTCGACGTCAGCACCGGCCAATCCGTCGCGCTGCGCGCATCGATCGCCACCGACAAGCCCACCCTGATCTGGATGTGGGCACCGCATTGACCGGTGTGCCGGGCCGAGTCGCCCGCCCTCGAGCAGTTCGCTCGGGACAACAACAACCGGCTTGCCGTGGTCGGCCTCGGCACCCAGGACGACCTCAAACTGGCACGAGACTTCGTCACCAAAGGCAAGATCACCTTCCCGATGCTGTGGGACAACACCTCCGACTCCTGGCGCCAACTTGGCATCCGATCCCAACCCTCAGCGGTCCTCGTCGCCGCCGACGGCCGCGAGCTCGGGCGCTGGCAGGGCCGGATCGACAGTCGGAAGGACGAGATCCTCAAACTCGCCGAACGGTGACCCGCGTTCGTCGAGACGACCGTTGCCGTCACGCGTCACTAACAGGGTGCTGAAAATGCCGTGTAGAGGGCGGTCGTGGTGCGTCTGTGCTGTGGTGGCCGGGTCTCGGGCGTTCTTTGTCACGTTGTCCACGTGCTCGGTGGTTCACGCGACAACGAACGACGCGGTCATGTCATGGCGACGTCGTCGAGGTTCGTGATCCGGATCACGTTGTAGACCGCGGTGGTCATCTTGAACCAGGCCCGGTTCAGTTCTTGGCCGATGTAGCGGAGCTTGCGTCCCCCGCCGATCGTCTTGGTCCACCCGAACGGTTCCTCGACCCGTTTCCGGATCCGCATGCTCACCTCGTGACCCCCATGTCGGGTGGTGCGCCCATCGATCGCAGACCGGCGACCGTTGGTGTGCTGCGCGACATGCGGCGTGAACCCCAAACCCCGCACCTCCGCGACGAAACCTTTCGTGTCATAGCCCTTGTCGCCCGCCACGGTCCGCCGTCGCGTGGTGCGCGGCAACCGGCCGAGCATCTCGGCCGCGGTGTCGCGCTCCGCGTACCCAGTCGCTGCGGTGAGCTCGGCGTCGACGAGTAACGCGTTGCGGTTCTCCATCAACACATGCCCAGATAGCACAACGTCGCCACCGTGTTGTTCGACTTGCGATACAGCCGCGCGTCGGGATCGGTCGTCGACTCGTGCGTCTCGTTCGAACGCTTCTGACCATGCCAGCCCACCTCGACGTTGCGCCCCGCCGGCAAGTCTGCCGACGGACCCGCCGACGGCTCGTCGCCACTCTCGGAGGGCGGGTCGGCGTCTTGGGTTTGAAGCTCTTGTGCGACACCCACGCCTCCAACATGGTCCCATCAACCGAGAAATGATCAGACGAGATGTAGCGGCGCAGCTTCGCCTGGCGGACCACCGCCGAGAAGAACTCGTCTGCGATGTCGTGATCCAACAGACGCCGCCGGTTCTTCGAAAACGTCGACGCGTCGAACGCCGCCTGATCGATCCGCATGTCCAAAAAACACTTGAACAACAGGTCGTAGTTGAGGCGTTCACAGAACGCCCGCTCCGAACGGATCGAGTACATCGCCATGAACACCGTGGCCTTCAACAGCGTCTCGGGCGGCACGCTCGAGCGGCCCGACGACGCATACATCTCATCGAACACCTCATCGAGCTCGCCGAGCACGACGTCGACCACCACCCGGATCTTGCGGATCGGATGATCAGCCGGGATCAAGCTGTCCGGGCTCAACGTCGTCAACATCGCCAACTGAGGATCAGCCGTTCCACCCATGACCGACAGTCTTTTACATCCCACGCCAAAACGTGAGCACCCTCAGCCGATTTTCAGCACCCTGCTAAGGGCTTCGGCAACGGAGCCGACGGGTGATCGCGTCGACCACAGAAAGGGTCCGGTACGCCGTCGGCTTCACCTTTTTCGAAGTCGTCGCCGAGGGTGGCCATCGTGTTGGTGACGTGAGCGACGCACACGACGTCGCGTCGACGTGCTTGCGCGTATGCATAGAGTGCGGCGGCTTCCAACTCGACAGCCTGCGCGCCCGCGCGTCGAGCATGCGTGATCGCTGTTTCAGTCTCACGAAACGGTGCGTCGGTCGTCCATGACGAACCGTGGTGGATCGGTTCGTCGAGTTCGTTGAAGGTACCGTCGAGCGCCTCGCTCAGGTGTTTCGCGAGGTGACTCCACTGACTCGGTGCGACGTAGTGGACACTGGTGCCTTCGTCGCGCAACGCACGCTCGATGAGCATGAAGTAGGGCGGCTCGGCGAGCGGTTTGATCACGCCGGCGGAGGTCACCGACACGATCAACGAACATCCGGACGCGTGAAGATCCTCGGCGACGAGCACCGCGAACGCCGCGCCGACTGCGCATGCCACGATGCCGATGTCGCGGCCATTCATCGTCGTGACCCAAAGTCTTGTGTGATAGCACGCCCAATCCTCGTGACGCACAGCCTCACCCGAGGCGCGGAGATGTCGGACGACATCGCCGTCGGGATCGAGAAGGCAGACCGCGGGCACCGGCCGCACACCGAGGCTCGTTGACGCTTCGCTTCGCGCAGCAGGTTTTCGACCACGAACACGGACGGTTCGTCGTATGCCTTGGCGGCCGGCGGAACGAACTCGCGCGGCTCATTCATCGATCACCGCAGCAGCCATGTGCATCACCGTCCCATGACGTGCAGTGCGTCGACTCCACGGGCGCATCGGTGTCACCGCAAAGAGCGGCGCGCCGCGGTGCTGATCAGGTCGACGACGAGGGAGGCCGCGAGGAGCGCGAGCACCGTCGCGAACATGCCGCTGTAGTTGAACGCTGCTCGTTGTTGTTCGAGGAGCCGACCGAGACCCCCGGCGCCGACGACGCCGACGATGACGGTCTCACGTAACGCAACCTCCCACCGGTACAGCGAGTAGGTCGCGAAGCGGGTGCCGGCCTGAGCCAGCGTGGCGTATGCGAACGTCGAGACACCGTGCGCTCCGAGCGCGTCGAGCGCGGTCGCGGGGCGGGGGTCGAGGTTCTCGACGACCTCGGCGCACAGACGTCCGAGAATGCCGAAGTTGTAGATCCCGAGGGCGAGCGCCCCGGGAATCGGCCCCGGGTACACGACGAACAGTACGAGCAGCGCCCACACCGGTGGTGGGATCGAGCGCGTCAGCAGCAATAGGCCTCGTGCCACGAAGGCGACGAGTCGCCGTGGGCGTGAGGTTCCACGGCGTGCCGCGACGAACGCGACTCCAACCGCGAGCACCCCAGCGATCGCGATGGCCAGGAGCGACATCTGAAAAGTTGCGACCGCACGATGCACGAGCCCCCACCAACCATCGCGGGGCGCGGTGGGCGGCCACGAGCGCGACACGAGATCGGTGGCGAGCGCGCGAGTGCGGGCGCTGAACAGGCGACCGATGTCGGGTCGCAATTCGGCGGCACTGGCAACGACAAGCACGGCGCCCGCGAAAAGCGAGATGTGCATACGCGTCCGGTTCGGTGCGCGTCGTAGCCACGAACCCCACCAGTCGGCCAGCGCGCTGATGACGATCAGCGCGTAGATCGTTGTCCACATCTCGCGGTACGCGAGACCCTGGAAGCTGAGCGACAATCGGAAGCCGAGGCCGCCGGCGCCGATCATGCCGAGGATGACCGCGGAGCGGAGAGAACACTCGAGCCGGTAGAACGCGTAGGACACGAGGTCCGCCCGCGCGTTCGGAATCGCGCCGTAGGCCAGCGAAACCAGGCGCCCGGACCCGGCTACGCGAAGGACTCGGTAGGTGTCGCCCGCGCTTTCGTCGATGAGTTCTGCGTAGACCTTCGCGGTGATCGCACCGAACGGGATGGCAATCGCGAGGATCCCCACGAGCGGGTCGCGACCGAGAATGTTCACGAGAAAGAGCCCCCACACCGCTTCGTGAATACCGCGCGGTATGCCCCAGAGGGTCCGATTCGCATACCAGCCCCGCCGTCGGACACCGCGCCGGCAGCGACGCGCGCCTTCGCGATGCCACCAGTCTCGCTCATCGCGATGCCGCCGACGAGACCGACCATTATCGCAAGCACGGTGCCGAGCACGGCGAACCCGATGGTGGTCAACGTGTCATGCCACGTCGACAAGACGAAGTCAGACGAAAATTGTGGGTGGACCGCGGCGACCCAGAAGCGCCGAACCAGTTGCCATCCACCTGGGTTCACGATTGCTTTGCGGCCTACGCCCGCGTCCCACAGCGACCACGCCACACCCGCTACGGCGACCAGCAGCCAGGCACGCGCCGACGGCGGCTGACCCCGGACGCGACCGAGACGTCGGGCGGCTGTTGGTCGGGTGGCCCGCGCGACCTGTTCGTGGTCGGCGAGCGTGGTGAGCGAGCGCGGTGCGGTCATCGATCGATGCGGTACAACGCCTCGCCCATCGCATCGGTCACCGCCGCCGCGGCCACGTCGAAAACGATGCGACCCGCTCGCATACCGATGACACGCTGACATCGCCGTCGAGCGAGTTCGAAGTCGTGAAGGCTGACGAGCAGCGCACGATCGCGTCCGGCGACGACATCGCACAACAGCGAGACCACTTCGTCCGCTCTCGCCGGGTCGAGACTCGACACAGGCTCGTCGGCGAGGACAAGTTCCGGTCGTTGCACCAGCACGCGGGCCAGGGCTACGCGTTGTTGCTCTCCTCCGGAGAGTCGATCGGTCCGCTCGTGGAGCTTGTCGGCAATGCCCACTTGTTCCAGCGCATCGATGGCGTCATCGATCTGGCGAGGACGAATCAGCGACCCAAGCGCACGGCGCCGCGACCAAGTTCCGAGATGGCCGGCATTGACGTTGTGCACGACCCGCAGCGACCCGACCAAGTTGAGCTGCTGATGCACCGTCCCGATCCGTCGACGCAGCAGACGCAGCTCGGCATCGGTCGCGTCCTGGATTTCTTCGCCGAACACGCGCACCGAGCCGGCCGCTGCTGCGATCGTCGCATTGCACAGCCGCAGCAAGGTGGTCTTGCCCGCGCCGCTCCGGCCTACGAGCGCGACGCGTTCGCCGGCGCCGATGTCGAGGTTCACGCCGTCGAGCGCGACGGTTTCACCAAGTTCGACGCGCACGGCGCGCAACGACACGATCGTGTTCATCCGTTGATGAGCTTGAGCTTGCGTCCGATCGATTCGATCTCCTTATAGTTCTCCGCCTTCGTCTCCATGAACTTCTTGGCGGCATACCCGTCGAGCACCTTGGCCTGGTCGGCATTGGTGTAGTCAAGTCCGAGGATCGCGGCCCTGATCTTGTCGGTGAAACCGGCGCCGAAGCGCTCGTCGGTCTTCGGCCCCGCGATCCAGTGGTAGTCGCGGTAGCTCGGCGTCGTGAAGATCTCGACGACCTTCGTGGTGTCGACCGTGCCGGCCTTCTTGCGGCTGTTCCACACCGAGACGTTGAGCGCGCCGCCGTCGAAGGTGCCGGACTGCACCAGATCGATCGTCTTGTCGTGCGAACCCGAGTAACCGGGCGCACCCGCGAAGTCCCTCTCGCTCGACACTCCCGCTTGGTCAAGGAAATACTCAGGCATCATGCGACCCGAGGTGGACGACTCGCTACCGAACGTGAACCGCTTACCCTTGTACGCGGTGAGGCCTTTGACGTCGGTGATCGGCGCGATCGCGGCTGCTGCGTTCGCGATGAAAACGGTCCGGAATGCGTCATCGATGTCGCGTTGGGCGATGAGCGTCGCGCCAGGCGTCTGGAGTCGAGCCTGCACCCCGGTGAGACCGCCATAGAAAACCAGATCAAGATCGCCTGTTTTAAACAACGTCACCGACGCCGCGTAGTCGCTGACCGGAACGTACTCGACCTTCACGCCGAGCTTCGTGCTCAGATATGTGGCCATGGCGCCTTCACGAGCGGCGAGCTTCTGTGGGTCCTGATCGGGGATGGCGCTGATCTTGAGTGTGCGCGTGACGGGTACCGAGGCGGTCGGCGTAGACGACCCAATCGCGGTCGATGCCAACGACGCCGCGGTGTTGGTGGTGCTGTCATCGCCGCAGGCCGCGGCGAGCGTCGCGAACGCGCCGAGGAACGCAGCGACCAGGACGAATCGCATCCGTCGCGTATTCCGCTTTTTCACAGGGTCTCGCTTCAGTCAGGATCGCATCGATGCGATCGGGGTTGGTCATGGGCTCGCCCACGGGCCGAGCTACGTCATGGCGCGCCGACGTGGCGAAGCACCACGTGCGTGAATCGCTGGGGAGTGCCCCAGGGTGTGTGATGGTCGAGTTCGAATGAATCGACGACCGCAAACGCGTCACCGAAGCGCTCGCTGATCGATCGCGTGTCGTGACGAGCCACCGGGAGTCCGCTGCACTGCTCGGGTGCGTCGGGTGCGAACGTCGCCAGCACGACGTGGCCACCAACGCGCAACGTCGATCTGACACGCAGCACGTAGGCGTCCTGGTCCGCGACCGCGGCGAAGAAATGAAAAACGGCCCGGTCGTGCCACGTGTCGACCGGCTCGTCGAACTGCACCGATCGCACGTCGGCGACGATCAGCTCGACACGACTCGGCTTGTGGAGCGTGGTCTCGAGTTGGCGCAGGGCCGCGGCGGAAATGTCGACCGCGACGACCGCATAGCCGTGATGATCGAGTTCGCGCACAAGGTTCGAGGCTCCGGCGCCCATCACCGCGATCCGACCGGAACGCGCCGTCACGCGGCGCACCAACCGTGCTCATGGTCCCGGCGCGGGCTGGAACCAGGAGAGTTCGTCAGCCTTCGTCGTTGACCACACAGCGTTCCAGTGATCGCGGTCGGCGTCCATGGACCGAAACACTAGAGACCCTCAGGAGACCCCCGGCCCGGAGCGATCCTTAACAAACGCGAAACTCTTGTTGACACAGCTCGCGTTCACGCCGCGCCTGACAGAATCGGCGCGGTGGCGCGACTGGACTGTATCGACGAAACGAACGCGCCGATCTCGGTGAAACATTTCTTTGCCGACGGCGATCCCGGGCCGATCGTGGCCGCGCTAGCCAACGTTCCCGAACTCGTCGGCCCGACACTCGGGTTCATCGGCGCGGCGCTCGGCGACGGTGCGAGCACCCCACGACACAAAGAGTTCGCGATCCTGCGTACCTCGGCGCTGCTCGGGTGCCGCTACTGCATCCACGCCCACAGCGCGGTCGCCCTTGACATCGGACTCAGCACCGACGAAATCAGGGCGTTGCGCGGCGAGCTACCCCTCGACACGGTGTTCCGCGACCCGGCCGACCGGCGGCTCTTGCGCTGGATCGACGCGATGGCCGGATCGACCGGCGCGATACCCGACGACACATGGGCCGACGTTCGCCTGTCGTTCGCTGAACACATACTCATCGAACTCAGCGCCACCATCGGCGCAACAATGTTTCTGAACCGATTCGCGACCGGCTTCGAACTGCCCTCCGCCGACGCCACACTTCGTCGGTTGGCCGCGAACGGACTCGTATGACCGACATCGATTTTGCACCGCAGCTCGGTTCAATCGCACAAGCCGTCGCGGAAGGCACAATGCCAGGCCGTGTCTGGCTGTACACCAACTACAACTGCAATCTGGCCTGTTCCTACTGCCTCACCGAAAGCTCGCCGAGCAGCCCCCGACGCGAACTATCGGCGGTCACCATGCTCGAAGTCGCCCGTCAGGCAGCGTCGCTTGGCTTCACCGGGCTCGGCGTCACCGGCGGCGAGCCGTTCCTGCTGCCATGGCTTCCCGCGACCATCGTCGAAATGGCCGCGCATCTGCCCTTGGTATTGCTCACCAACGGAACGCTGTTCGGCGGTGAACGCATCGAGCGCGCGGCCGTGCTGGCCGGCCACGACGTCGCATTGCAGATTTCACTCGACTCGCATCTTCCCGACATCAATGACCTCGCGCGCGGCCCCGACAACTTCCGCAAAGTCGTCGAAGTTGTACCTCGCCTCGTCGCGCTCGGCGTACACGTTCGCATCGCCACCACCACCGCGGGCGCGCTCGACGCGCCAGGGCTCGAGCCGTTGAGGCGCCTCGTAGCCGATCTCGGTGTACACCCCGACGACCATCTCGTCCGTCCGGTCGTGCGCCGTGGCCGCGCCGATGAACGTGGGTTCGGCGTCGTAGCCGGTCCGAACGACATCCCGAGCGAGCTCACCATCACCGCCGACGGCGCCTACTGGGGAAGCTTCGGACCAACGGTACGCGCCGGCCGCCTGGACACCGATCTGCTGCTCACCCGCTCCGTGTTGCCGCTCGCGGTGCCGGCCGAGACCTTGCTGGGCCTGCTCCACGACAGCCCCGGACGCAGCGACTCCAGCTTGGGCATTCGTTGAACCTGACCTTCTCGGGGCCGGTCGGCTCCCAAAGCTCAAAATTGGCGGCAGACACATCCGCCACAGACACCACAGAAACGCGGCACGCATGACACCAAACGCGACAGCGTCCCCTGCAACATCCACTGCCGCCACCGATCGGTCCAGCCGCGTCATCTTCGCCGGTATCCGCATCGCCGTGGGAGTCATGTGGCTCACCAACACACGCTGGAAAACGCCGACCGACTTCGGCGAGAACGGCGGCGGGGGGCTCTACGGGTTCACAAGAGACGCCGTCGACCATCCGGTCTTTCCGCCCTATTCGTGGGTAGTGCAACACATCGTGCTCCCCAACTTCGCGCTGTTCGGTTGGATGGTGCTGTTCGTCGAGGTCAGCCTGGGCGCGTTCCTCATCCTCGGACTGGCAAGCCGATTCTGGGGAACGGTCGGAGCGATGCAAGCGCTGTTCATCGGGTTATCCGTCGCCCGTGCGCCGAACGAATGGCCGTGGTCCTACCTGTTGATGATCGCCGCCAACCTCGCCGTGGTCGCCGCCGCCGCCGGGCGCTACACCGGCATCGACGGCGTGTTACGCCCCACGTGGTCGACCAGACACGACCGCCTCAGCAAACTCCTGATGACAGCATCATGAAACCGACCACCCGTGCGACCGTAACTCTCGCCGCCATCGCCATGATCGCCGGACTGCTCGGACTCATCCGCGCCAACGGCTCGTTCACGAACCGGCATGGTTCCGACATCGGCTACGGGAACCTCGAGCTACACCTGATGTCATTCAACCGCTTCGGCGGGCTGCTCTCATTCGTACTCGGCGCGATGGTGCTCGCCGGAGCGCTCCGTCACCAACGTCTGATGGTCGCAGTCGGTGCCTTGGGATTCGCGGCGTTTACGCTGCAAGCGCTCATCGGCGCCCGCCAAATCGACGGCGGCAACATCACCGGCGCGAACCCGGCCACACTCAGCTTCTGCCTCATGATGACCATCGGCCTCGGTGTGCTCACCGCCTACGATCAATCCCCCGACGCAGACCGATCTGCCTGACAGTCGAGCACAGATCAGCACGTCGGGCCTGGCGATCCCCGTCGACCCGACGACAAGAGCGGTGTTGCGGTCCCGTCTGCTGGAGTCGGTGTCTCGAACCTAGTGCCTGTCACGAACGCGACCGCGGTAAATCGATCTTCAGGCAGCGAGCATTGGGCGCTCGCATGTGAAACGTATCCTTCGCCGCCGAGCTCCGATCACTCGCCTCAGAACGTCACCGACCGAGTTTGGATGGAAAGTCTGCGCGTCGGGATCCGTCGAATGTGGGTGGCTCGTCGATGTGCGCGACTGGGGTTGGCCCCGGTGTCGGCCGCCTTCGTGGTGGCCGGTTGCGCATCTGGTGGAACTCACAGCGCTGCGCGGCGATCGACAGCGACGACGACTGGGTCGACAGTTGCGCTAAAGCGAGGGGCCGTCGACTTCGAAACCTTGGCTGCCGAGACTTCCCTTGTACAAGTCGCGCCGACTTCGGTGTGCAACCACCTACGGCGACGGCCCCCACAGGGAGCACGGAGTAACACTGTCAGCCGCCGAGCGTAGCGGGTGTCATCGACCGGACGGGTCTGGTCGTATCGACTTCCGCCGACGCTGCGAGGACGTCGTCGGTTCGCATCTGATCGACGTTGAGTATCCGACGTTGTTGAGCCCACCACCCGCGGTCGCGGCGCGAATGAACAACGCGATGACCCAGCGAATCGATCAGCTGGAACGAGATCTGCAGTTATTCATGGCGGATGGGTCGCAGGGGTTGGCCATGGGCCGACATCAGCAGGCGGTCCGTGAGCGACTCGGTCGTTGCCGCGATCTGGCCCGCCATTGCTACGACCCCGGTGGCGTCCGCTCCGAATCCGAGGAGGAACGCGGGTGGCAGTTGAGGTGCGATCTCGACGAGGCGGTACGCGAGCGGCAGGCCGACTCGCAGGGTCGACTGCGTGGAGTGCCGTCCGTCTCTTCAGGAACGAGACTCCTTGTCGCCCGCGTAAGACTCGTCGACACGTCGGCGCCGCGCATCATCCGTCGCCGGCTAGAAGGATGGAGACGAAGACGGCGATGAACACCACGAATGCCCAGAGCGCGGGCGCGGAGGTGAGCACCTGATCGCGGCGGGAGAGAGTGCGGGCGGTCTCAGTCTCGCTGCGGGTGATCCACCACGGGCTGTAGCTCGCTTCGAGGAGGTAGAAGACGATCCCCAGTCCGACTCCGTATGCGAGGTGACCGATCAGCGAGGGGAACGCATCCGCCGCGTCGGCGGCGCTCCACCGCGGATCGCCGCCGAGCAGGACGGGAAGGAGGGTGAGCGCCCCGAGCACCCACCACAGGAACCCGTAGGCGATCCCCCATCCAGCCGCGGAGCGAACGTCGAAGCTGTGTCGGCGGAACAGCAGCGAATACGTGATGCCGATGAACGTGGCGACGGCCATGTGGACGAAGAAGCCGACGACCGCGCTTCGCGCGCCGACCAGGCCCGACACCCGCGCCAGGGCGCCGACTTGGACCATCACGATGGTGAAGATCAGACCTCCGACCATCCCTGCGAAGGCGCCACGGAGCACTGCCCGCACGCGTTGGGGACCGGCGGCGAGCCGATCGTATTCACGAAGCTCGTCGGAGAACAGGAACTGCCCGCTCGCGCAGATCACGTAGTAGACGACGACGGTGAGCGCGCCGAGGAGCAGGTACCCGGGAAGCACCTCGAACCGTGCCTGCGCTCGCTGCACATCCCAAGCGAGGGTGTCGATCTCCATGAGCGGCACGATCGTGAGTGCGACCACGATCCACGCGAGGAATCCGAAGGTGAGTCCCTGTATCAGCCGTGGCCCCGCGCGCTGGCTGGTGGGCGACACCGAGTACGGAATCAGGATCGCGTAGAGCGCACCGGCCGCAGCACCAACGGCCAGCGCGGCGAGCCAGTGCATTGAGTGGCGACCGTCGACGCTGGCAACGAGCCACTTCCGCTCGGGCACGAGTGACGTCAAGGTAGCCGCAGCAGCAACACCTGCGGCTGCTCCGCTCGACGCGGTGATCACCAGTCGGCGAACGCTGAGGCGCGACCCGATCCGAACGTGCCCGGCGCGGCGAGTGCGCCATCGAGGAACGGCGGCGCGCACGGCGGCGAGGCTAAGCCCGGTGACCGCGCCCCAGACGACGTGGCCGATCAGGCTGCTGAAGAAGTCACGGGCGGTGTGGATGTCCCAGCGCACGGAGTGGCCGAGGATCAGGGGTCGTAGCGTGAGCGGGCCGAGGAACCAGAAGAACGCTCCGAAGGCGATGCCCCAGATGAGCGTGTCGGCTGCGGTGGCGCGTTGGTGGACGATCATCGAGCCGAAGGCCGCTCCGACGACGGCGGCCACCGTCATGTGCACGATCGCACCGACCACGACCGAGTCGGCCCGAACGAGCACCGCGATCGACTCGAGCTGGCCGAGCTTGAGCATCGATGCTCCGAATGCCAAACCACCGCCAAGGCCTGCAATCGCACCGGGGGCCGCTCCTTCGGCAAGGGTACGTGTCATCGTCGCCCGAGGTGGACGAGCCGCGTGAGGAGTGGTGACTTCGCTCACGGGCCGTTGTCCGCTGTTGTCGCGCCGGGGGTTGGGACGAGCGATATCGCGGTGTCGCCGACGGAGGTCTGCGCCATCGTCGGGGCGCTCGACGTGATGACGATGTCTCGGGGGAAGACGAGGTCCAAGAACCAGTCGGCCGACACGCGGAGCTTGCGTTCGATGCCGGGCAGCTTGGCGAGGTAGATCGACCGCCAGAGGAACCACGCCGCGAAGCCGGAGAAGCGGATGCCCCCGATCTCGGCGACAGCCGTTCGACGGCCCAATGCGACCAGGATGCCGAGCGACCGGTAGCGGAACTCCTCCGGTTTCTGGCCGCGCCACGCGCGAGCGATGTTGTCGGCCACGAGCTTGCCCTGGCGAAGCGCATGCTGGGCGGTCGGTGGGCACGGCGCGCCGTCGCGTGCGGGGTCGGGCACGGTGGCGCAGTCGCCGAGGGCCCATACCCGGTCGTGACCGTCGACGCGGAGGCAGCGATCCGCGACGACTCCGCCGGTGGCGCCGCGCTCGAACGGAAGCCGGTCGAGGATCGGACTGGGACGGTTGCCTGCCGTCCACACGAGCGTGCGCGTGGGGATCTCCACGTCTCCGGCGAGGCGAACCGTGCGCGCCGTGGCGCGGGCGAGCCTGGCGTCGAGAACGAACTCGATGCCTCGCGCTTCGAGCCGGGCTTTGGCGTAGTCGCCAAGACGGGCGTCGAGCTCCGGCAGGATCCGCTCCCCGGAGTGTACGAGGACGAAGCGGGTGTCGCTCTGTGACACGCCTGGGTAGTAGTGCAGCACGCTGTGGACCAGGTCGAACAGCTCCGCGATCATCTCTGTCCCCGCGAACCCGCCGCCGGCCACGACGAATGTGAGCAACTCGCGTCGCATCGCTGCGTCGGCCTCGACATCGGCCCGTTCGAGCAAACGGAGGGTGTGGTTGCGAACTCGGGTCGCGTCCTCCAGCGTCTTGAGCGTGAACGCGTGCTCCTCCAGACCGGGCAGGCCCCGGAAACTCGGGACCGAGCCGAGAGCGACGACCAGGTGGTCGTACGGCAGTGTCTCCTCTGTGCCGTCGTCGCGACCCAGCCGGACGTAACGCAGGTCGGCGTCAACGGAAACGACGTCGGCGCGACGGAATCGTGTGCGCGGGCACGACGCGCGGATGGGCACGCTGATGTGCTCCGCACGCAACGAGCTCGATGCAACCTCGGCGAGCATCGGGGTGAACAGCAGGTAGTTGTTCGAGCTGATCAAGGTGATCTCGACGTCGGCGGAGCGGGCGCACAGCTGCTCGAGGCGCTGCGCGGTGCCGACCCCGCCGAACCCGCCGCCGAGGATCACGACCCGGCGTGGTTCGGCCGGCGCCACCGGTGTCTCATTCGTCGGGCGTCGGAAGGAATGCCCCCTCAACACGCCGTGGAACACGAGGGCGGTGAGCGCCCCGTAGCCCAGTGAGGCGACGAGCTCCGGGAACGCGCTCGCCAACTCATCGACGGACCAGCGGACGGGATGACCTGCGACGAGCGGAACCAGCGTCAGCGGCAGCAGCACGAATCGGAGCAACCCGAAGATCAACCCGCCGGAGACGTCGGCCGCGGAGGCCGCGCGCTCGAAGCCGACGACTACGCCGAACACCGCACCGAGCAGGACCGACGCGACGAGATACAGCGCGAAGCCGCTCTGCGCGCCGCGTGCGGCGAGGCCTGCGCCGGCCATCGCATCCTGATCGG
>JBDSMH010000137.1:0-7124 GCA_039915945.1 Acidimicrobiales bacterium
GCTCGATCTCCTCGAGCACGAACCTCACCGCCTGCTCCTTGAACTCGGCCGTGTACTCCTTTTTCGCTGGCATCGTCTAATCCTCTCAGGACTTCAGAGGACCTGACGCAAAACCCCGGCCGATTCACTTCGGGTTCCGCCCGAAGCGCTCGGCTCACGGAGCCCTCGAAGCCGTCCGCCAGGCGGCCAACGGGGGCCGTGGGTGGGTGCTCGACGCTGACATCAAGGCGTGCTTTGACAACATCGATCACGACGCGCTCATGGCGCAGGTCGAGCGCCGGGTTGTTGACCGGCAGATGTTGAAGCTGCTGCGCAGTTGGCTGCGGGCGGGGGTGTTCGAGGGTGGGGTGGTCTCTGACACGGAGACCGGAACCCCGCAGGGCTCGCCGGTTTCCACCGGGGCGAGCACTCGTGAGTTGATGGCACGTCTCGGTCATAGCTCACCGGCCGCGACGTTGCGCTACCAACACGCCACCGCCGAGCGCGACCACATCATCGCCGAGCGCATGGATGAATTGATGCGACGGCACGAGCCGAGGGTGGCGCCGCTTCGTCTGTGGCCCGGCGGGTAGTCACGACTCGAGCGCAATCCGAACACCTGACCAGTGCATCTGCTTCCAGGTTCGGCAGGGTTGGCGATCCTGAGGATTCCCGTTGGCGTCGGTGTCGCGCGCGTAGCCCCGAAACTGCTTGGACAAGACGTTCGGCATCGCGCTCGCTTACAAGAGGGCTAGGTGATCCTCAGTGATGGACAAAGCGCGACAGATGCGCGCTGTTTCATCCGCGGTCAACGGGCGACCGTGCAAGACGCGACGGATTGTGCGATACGAGACGTCTGTCGCGGTGGCGAGGCGCACCGCGGAAATACCCATAATGTCGAGGACGCGGCCCAGCGCGGTATCGAGCGGCATCGGGGCGCCCGCCCAGGTCCGTCGTCATGGCGAGTCGTCTAGGAAGGCTCGTAAGCAGTGGAGCTGGGCCCGGAACGGGGAGGATGTCGCGCTGCGAGCGCAACTTCTTCGGCCGTGGCGAGCAGACGTATGACGATGCCTCTGTGGCTTCGATGCCCGAGCCTGCATGCAACGTTCGGCGACCGACATTCGTGGGCGTTCGGGCTCGGCCCTCAATGCTAGTCATGTTCGCTCCGCGCGCAGTCGTCCGCACTCGCCGGTTTGGCGAGGTGAATGCCTAGGTTCCGCTGCGGCCTGCGCGGTGTCGCGGGCTTCGACCGGGGCCGGCAGAACGCCCGCTATTCATCGTGGCTGGCGAGGACCTTGGTGGCGTATTCTTGGACGACGGTGCCGTCGAAGAACTGTGGGTTCATTTGCCCGTGGAGGCGGATGCAGTTGTCGGCGCTGAAGTCGCGGAACTGGTTGGGGCTGACGAGGCTCTGTTCAACGAGTTCGTAGGCCTCGCGAAGGACACTGCGCATGTCGGGTACGTCCCAGTGGCTGAGGTCGGAGCTGAGCACGGCGTTGAGCTGCGCTCCGAATGGGTTGAGTGTCTCGTCGAAGGCGAGTGAGTTCATGCGGTCGTCGGCTTCGCAGCCGAAGTAGAAGCGCGGCACGAACAAGTCGTAGATGTCTTGTGGTTTGGTGATGGCGCAGCGGGCGAAGTCGTCGAGCTGTGGCGGGTGGGCGTCGTGCGGTCGGTGAAGGAACTCATAAGCTGCTCGACCGGCGAGCTGAGGGGAGCCGTGGCGGGCGATGAGCTGGTCGAAGCGGGCCCAGTCGATGCGTTGCGGGTTGTACTGCTCAATGTTCGGTCCTCCTCGTTTGTTCCACCGCTCGATCAGCGCGGCGTAGAGCGCGACGCCGCGCACCACGCCTTGTTCGAGGAAGGCGAAGTTCAAGGTGGGGAACCGGCGGGTGACGCCACCGAAGAACAGTGCCTTCGCGAACGCGTCGCCGGCTTCGGAGAAATGTCCGATGTGGTTGTACATGAACGTAGAGATCGAGCGCCGAAATCCCAGACCATGACTACCGGAATGGGTAGTGACCGCGACGCCCAGATCGACGCAGCGTTGCCAGACGGGGTCGTAGTCGTAGTCGCTGTCGAGCGCGAGGACGTCGAGCCATTCGACTTCGCGGCCCAGCCGCGGGTGATCATCGACGAATTCGGGGATGGGCCGCTCCACGTAACTCGGCAGGACGACGACTTTCGCGCCGAGCACGCTCACTGCATGGTCGAGTTCCGCGATCGCTTCGGCCGGTGTGTGTGCCGGGATGATCGCGGCGACGGTCATCCGGTCAGCAAATGGCCGGGTCTGCTCGGCGAGGTACGCGTTGAGGGCCCGGCAGCCCCCCAACCGGACATCCTCGTCAGGCCAGCTGCGCAGCATGCCGCCGACGCTTGGATACAAGATCGTGAAGTCGATCCCGATCTCGTCGAGCCGCTCATACAGCAGCGCCGGCACGAATGCGGTCGCGCGGTCGAGCGCATCGGTGGGGTTCGCCCACCAGATCGGCGCCGTCGACCGGCGTCGGCGTCTGTCGTCGTTCGAATGATCACTCCATCCATGCGGCGCAGGTTCGCGGGCCCATCCCTGTGCCGCCGCGTACTTATCGGCCACGACGTTGCCCGCGATCTCGCGGAGGTACTCCTCGAAGATCGGCATCACCTCGACGAGATGACCGTCGGCGTCGACGATCGGATGGTCGAGCTCCGCACGGATCTCAGCCGAAGTCAACTGGCCCATAGGGTCTCCAATCGATGCAAGGGCGTGCGCAGGGCCGGACACGGTCGACCGTCAGTTCGAGAAGCGGATCTGTACGTGCTTGCGGCGCGCCGCGATCTGCATACGCCGTTCGTCCGCCGAGACGCGGGGGACGTCCGGCGGCAGATGCGAGGCAAGCTCTGTGAACTTGACCTTGGATGCGGTTGGATACATCGCCGTGTCGAACGTGGCCTCGGTAGTTCCGTCGTAACGGAACAGAATCACGCCGCGTCTGCGCCCGGTCGTGTCGAGCCAGTTCGCCACCCCCGGGTCACGCGCCGCGAGCACAAAGTGGTAGCAGCCCTCACTGCTGAGATACGCCTGATCCGTAGTGAGGCTGGTTTGCCGGTTGGCGTATTCGAGCGACGAAAACCACAGGTCGGCCAACTGAATCCCTTGATAGTTGCCACTCGCGGGCCACGTCGTGATGATCAGCGCCTCGTCATCGGCGAGGTCGAAGGTGGCATGGCTCATCCATCGCCCAGGGACGCCACCTAACGAGCCCGAGTCGAACGGCACCGAAATCTCATTGGGCTCTCGGCCGACCAAGTAGTGGTTACGCACCATCTCGGGCCACACCTCGACGTGCGTGGTCAGGTTGTCCATCGCCTTTCGGACGCGAGCTGCCATCGCGTCTTCGGTCATCGCCGGCTTGAGCGAACCTTCGTGGCCGGCCCGATCGATGTGCAGTTCGCCCGGGTCGCCGTCGCCCCACTCGCTGAAGATCTGACGCGCCAGCAGACGTGTTGCGTCGCTCGGATTCTCGATCCAGTTACCCGAGCGCGGGTCCGCCGATGCGAAGATCTCAAAGCTGCCGTCGTCGGCGAAGGTGATCTGTTCGAAGGTGAGGAACGACGCGGCGCGGCCACCGCGTCCGGGCACGTATGGGTCGCCGCTATAGATCTGCAGATCGATCCGTCGAGCGGTGCCGAGCGTGCCCCAGATGCGATAAGTCTCGCCGCCGTTGAGCGTCGAGATCAGGTACCGCTGATCGGGATTGTCGCCCCCCTCGCGTATGTGCGTGTCGAGAATCCGGAAGTACGGATAGTCCGGATCGAAGATGACGTCTTCTTCCAGTCGGGCAATGAGCAAGCTGCATAGGAACGAATATGCCGCGGGGCGGTTCTCGGCGTCTCGGTAGAAAGGATGCTGCCGGACGTAGTTGACCGAATCGCCGATCGCCTTCAAGAACTCGTCGAAGGCGACGTCCAGAGCCGAACTCATGCGCCGTTCATTCGGTGCTCAGCAAATCGAGACACCGCCGGATTACTCCGCGCACGGCGCACAACTCGACGATGGCCCACTCTCTGGCATCGGGTGTTGACTCGGAGGATTTGCAAGATTGCCGCCTCGGACTCGGCCCAGCGATCACCATGCGCCCGCTGCCCTTCCTGAACTATACGCAATCGCTCGACGACGGGGCGAGCGTCGGGCAACCTGCGCGACCACGTGAGAAGCGAAACCACCCTTCGACGAGGTTCAGCCACGAGGAACTGGTCGGCGTGAAAGGAAGGTGCCAACGTTGGCGCTTCGGATCGGCGAGCCACTTTGCGACCGGTGGTGCGCAGTGGGCGGAGAGGTTGTCCACACGACGGGCACGTCGAGGTGGCGCACATGGAGGTCGATCCATTTGAAGAAGGCCAACGCGTCGTTGGCGGTGTGGCGTTTGCGGGTCTGATAGAGCACCTCGCCGGTCCCGACGTTGAGCGCGGCGAACAGATCGACGGTGCCGTTGCGTTTTGTAGTCATGGGTCATGGTGCGGGCTCGGCCGGCCTTGAGCGGCGATGACGGCTGCGGGCGGTCCAACGCCTGGCACTGCGTCTTTTCGTCGCATCTGAACACCGCGGCCCGCTCGGGCGGATTCAGATGCAGGCCGACAACGTCGACCATTTTCGGCTTCGAAGTTCGGGTCCGCCGACAACTTGAACGTGTCGACACGCCACGGAGGTAGCTCTCGTGCCCGCCAGACGAGCGACGGTGTCCTTGCCAACACCGTGAGGCTCGCCCGTCGTGCGCGTCGAGCACGCCGCGCCGTTTACTCCCGCCGATTCGTCGTCTGCTTGGCGCTCTTGAGTCGGGGCGGTGTATTCGTGATGTGGAGGTCTTTCAAGCTGCGGTTCGAGTGGGCTGACACTCGCGTCGCGAGGTCGGTCGACGCGGCGCGCGTGTTCTATTTGTATCCGGATCGATTCCGCCGCTCGACGCCGTCATCGTGAGTGGCCCCTTGACTGATTAACTCAAGTGGGTTAATCTGGCGGTGATGGTGGCGAGGGTAGACGCGCGAGAACGCATGATTGAGGTGGCGGAGAGGCTGTTCGCGGAGCGGGGGATCAACGGCGTCTCGTTGCGTGAGATTGGCGCTGTCGCCGGCCAGCGCAACACTGCGGCGGCCCGCTACCACTTCGGCACCAAGCAGGGCCTCGTCGACGCCATCTTCGAGCACCGGATGACCCCGATCAACGCCCGCCGTGTTGCCATGCTCGACGAGTTCGACCGCGATGGCCGTGGCTATGAACTTAGGGCCCTCACCGAAGCGTTCGTCGTACCGTTGAGCGAGATGCTCTGCGATGTCGGCCGGCCCTCCTGGTATCTGCGTTTCTGCGTGAATGCCGCATTCAGCCAGGGTTCCACGGCCAACGCGTTGGGCCGCGACGACTGGACGCGCGGTATGCACACCGTGAGATTGCGCGTGGCCGAACTGCTTGAACATCTGGCGCCGGACGTGCGCGCCGATCGCTGGACATTGTTCGCCGGATACATCGCGCACGCGCTCGCCGATCGCGAACTTGCTGTCGGCCAAGGGCGCGCCGCGCGCTTGTCCTCACGCGACGTATTCCTCGGCGGGCTCGTTGACACCGCGGTTGCATTGGTGGCCGCACCCCAGCGCAAAACCTCCGTGCTCGCACCACTCTCGCTTCACCAACAGGAGATTTGACATGACCGAAACAATTGATCACGCCGCCGAGCTCGGTCTCGACGTGCGACCCCTGTCGGGCTACATCGGGGCCGAGATCTACGGGGTCGACCTACGGGGCCCGCTGAGCTCTGAGATCGTGGCCGCCATCCGCGCCGCGCTGTTGCGCTGGAGGGTGGTGTTCTTCCGCGATCAGCACGTCACGCAGAGCCAGCACGTCGCGTTCGGTCGGTTATTCGGCACCGTGACCCCGGCGCATCCCACGTTGCCCGCCGTGTTCGCTGACCATCCCGAGATTCTGTCGCTCGACAACCAGGCCGCCCTCTACAAGAAGGACGAGGGCGCCGGAGTGGTGGAAAGTAGCTGGCACACCGATGTCACCTTTGTGCCGAACCCGCCGATGGGGTCCATCCTGCGCGGCGTCGTAGTGCCCGACTACGGCGGTGACACGCAGTGGATCAACCTCGCCATTGCCTACGAGACGCTGTCCGAGCCGATCAAACAGATGATCGACGGACTGCACGCAGTGCACCACAACCAACTGACGATCGCACGCGGCGAGCTGTCCACCGCGCTGCGCGAGCAGTTCCAGTCGCGCGACATCCGGGCGGTGCATCCCGTCGTGCGCATACATCCGGAAACCGGCGAAAAAGTGTTGTTCGTCAACCCCAACTTCACCAGCTACATCGTCGAGCTCAGCCGGAAAGAAGGCCGCCACATACTGGAGCTGCTCTACGAGCATGTCACGAACCCGGCCTACAGCGTGCGCTTCCGGTGGCAACCCGACAGCATCGCCTTTTGGGACAACCGCGCCACAATGCACCGCGTGCCCACCGACCTCCCGCCCGGCGCGCATCGCGCCATGCAGCGCATCACCATCGCCGGCGATCTACCCGTCGGTCCCGACGGGACCGCCTCCTACGCACTCACCGGCACCACCTTCGAGTAGGCAGCGCTCATGACCATCACCATCGTCGACATCACACCATCAGGCGCCGCGCTCGGCGCCACCGTGCACGGACTCGACCTTCGCCACCCGCTCGACGAAGACCACGTCCGCGCCATACGCGCCGCGCTCGTCGAACACCAGGTGCTGATCTTCCCGCAACAATCCCTTCCGGCCCGAGATCAGATCCGCTTCGGTGCCGCGTTCGGGCACCTCCAAGTGCACGCCGCGCTCGACGCGCTCGCCGATCATCCCGAAATCGTCGTGTTCGATACTGAACTCAAAGCAACAACTGCCGAGTGGTGGCACAGCGACGTCACCTGTGCCGCCGAGCCGCCCATGGGTGCCATTTTGCAGATCGTCATCGCTCCTTCCAAGGGAGGTGCCACGCACTGGGCGAGCATGACCGCCGCCTACGACGCGCTCGACGCGGCGACGAAGCAACGTCTCGATGGCGTTCATGCGTTGCACCGATCGTGGTGGCAACCAGTCCAAGAGAGCGTGCATCCGGTGGTGCGCACGCATCCCGAAAGCGGCCGCAAGGCCC
>JBDSMH010000155.1:0-9026 GCA_039915945.1 Acidimicrobiales bacterium
GAGCTCGCGATGTTGTACTGGCCGATGATCTGGCCGGTTGTCGCGAGGACCGACACGTAGTGGCCGTGATGGTGGATCACGCTGCGCACGTCGGGTCGCGCCTCGTAGATCGCAGCGTGAAAGGCGACCGCCGGCGACACAGTGCGAGTGCCCTCGATCGTCTCGAGCGCGAACGAGACCTTGACGACATCTGCCGGAAGAGTTTCGGCGAAGCTCTGGAAGGGCGTCACGTAGAACGCATCCTCACCATCAGCGCGCACGCTGACGTGACCCGCCGTCCCGCTGTCGCAGCCGTTGCGAAAGAGAATGCGGCGCGCCGCCGCGATCCTGAACCGAATATCCGTCTCGTCCATGGTGGACCTCTCAGTGGATTCTCGTGTGCCGTCTCACGCTATGCGACCGGCCCGCAGCCGTCACTTGCCGACCCGCGTCTACCGCATGACGTGCCCGCAATAGCCGGCCGTTGGCGGGGTGCGACCCGTCACCGTTACGGTTCGCCACCATGATCGATGTGCAAAGGCACGGCCCATGGGCCGTGATCGCAGGAGCGTCCGAGGGAATCGGCGAACAGTTCGCGCGCCAGCTGGCGGTCAAGGGCTTCAACATTGTGCTCGTGGCTCGCCGCGCCGCCGTGCTCGAGGAGCTTGCCGGCTCGATCCGACGAGAGGTTGCGACGACCGATGTCCGCGTGGTTGCGCTCGACCTGACCGACGGTGACGCGACCGAGCGACTCGCGCAGCAAACAAACGATGTCGAGGTCGGGCTGCTCGTCTACAACGCCGGCGCCGATACCGGCCCAAAGGATTTCCACGATCGCACCGTCGACGAGGTGATGCATTTCGTCAACCTCAACGTGGTCAGCCCGACGAAGTTGTGCCACCACTTCGGCGGCTTGATGCGGGCACGTAGACGGGGCGGCATCATCCTCGTAGGTTCGATGGCCGGCTTGAGCGGCAGTGCGTTGATTGCCACCTACGCGGCCACGAAGGCATATGACCACGCGCTCGCGGAGGGGCTGTGGCGAGAGCTCAAAGAACACAACGTCGACGTGATGACGTTGGTGGCGGGGGCCACCGCCACACCTGCGCATGCCCGCACGGGTGCGACGTTCGGTGGTGAAGAATTTCCCCGGATGGACCCCGCGGATGTGGCACGGACCGGCCTCGAATGGCTCGGACGGGGTCCGCTGCGTGCCGCCAGCGACGAATTGCAGCGTGCGTTCGACTCGATGCGAGCGCTTCCGATCGAGCAGGTCATCGAGTTCATGTCGATGGGATCGCGGGCGATCTACGGGCTCGGCAGCGAGCAGTGACGTCCGCGCGCTGAACAGTGGCCGCGGGAGGCGAACCGCCCGCGACCACCGGTTCACATCAGCGCCCGACCTCGCATTCGTTCGGGTCGATGGAGCCGAGGTTCTTGACGACCTCGAACCTGCCGGCTTTCGATTGTGCGATGTACATGTTCATGCGCAGGTGGTGTTGCCCCGGCACCATCTCGGCGGGACCGCCGGGGCCTTGGTCGATGCGGCCACGATCGAGTGCTCGCACGATGGCGTCCTGGTCGAGTGAGCCGACCTCGTTGACCGCCGACTCCCACAGCTTCAGGCCCCGGTAGAGGCCCGAACATGCGCTGCCCGCGGTGAACATCGCGCTACCGGGGAAGCGCTCGGCGTACTTCTCGAGCAACGCGGTGCTGAACGGATCGCGCACGTCACGGTAGTAGTCGAGACACCCGTACAACCCCTCGACGTGCTGCGCCGGCACCAGGTTCAGGAAGTTCTCGTCGAAGTAGGTGCAGACGATGTGGCCGCCTCTCTTCGTGAACCCTGCGTTGTACAGCTGCTCGAGAAACGGAGTCAGCCCCGGGGGAACGATCGTGTTGAACACGACCTCCGCACCACTGGCCATGATGTCGTCGACGAGGCGTTCGTATTCCATGTGGTCGAGTGGGAAGTACTCCTCGCCCACGATCGAACCGCCTTCTGCCGTGACGACTTCACGAGCCTTCTTGTTCAGCGTGTGCGGCCAGATGTAGTCGGCCGATGGCAGAAAGAACTTCTTGGCTCCGGTGTGTTGCATCAGCCAAGGGAGGAACGGTTCGACCTGCTGCGCCGGCACGGGACCGGTGCAGAAGATCAGTGGGTGACATTCCTGCCCTTCGTACTGCTCGGGGTAGATGTACAGCGTGTTGCCCTGATCGACCACGGGGCCTTTGATGGCCTGGCGGGTGGAGCTGTAGATACCGCCGAGAACGACGTCCACCCGGTCCTGTTCGATGAGCTTCGCGGCAACGGTGTGCGCCACGTCGTCGTCGGTGGCGCTGTCCTCGATGAACAACTCGATCGGATGGCCGAGCAGGCCGCCCGCCGCGTTGATGTCATCGATCACCATCGTGGCGACGTTTGCATTGGCGATGCCCATGAAGGAGAGCGGGCCGGTTTGATCGGTGATGACGCCGACTCGAGCCGGTCGGTGAGTTGAGGTTGTCATTGGGGTTGGTCCTCTCGCGTTCGATCGTCGACCGCTCAGGCCCGGTACGTGCCGGCCAGGCGAGCGGCCTGCGGCACGCCGATGTGTCCGGCTTCTTTCATGATCGCCGGCACCTCGGGGTCGGACACGAAGCTCTGCCAGCCCTCGAGGTCCCAGTCGAACAGCGCCCAGACCCGATCGGTCTCGCTGGGATCGCGGAAGACGGTCGAACCCTTGCATCCGTGCTGTTCCCGCTTGTCCGCTCCCTTGGTGCCGTACACCTCGAGGAATCGGTCCAAGTCTTCGATCTTCGTGGTTGCCAAGATCATCTGCATATCTCCTCATTGAACCGAGAATCGGCTGGATTCCCGGGCCATCGACCGTGGTTGGTCGGTGTGCGTCGATCATCTGCTCGAGGCGCATTTCGCACATCAGGAGAACTCCTGATTTCAGCCGGCAGTGCTGGTGACGACTCCGTGATCGAACGCCCAACGAGTCGCGGTGGCCCGGTTCGTGGCGTGGATCTTCGTGTAGATGTGCTGGATGTGGCTGTCGGCGGTCTTGGCCGAGATGAACAGCCGCGCCGCGATCTCGCCGGTGGTCCGACCGTCCGCCACGAGACGCAGCACTTCGACTTCTCGACGCGTCAGGCCTCCCGGCCGAGCGGCGGTGGTGCGCTGCTGCAAGGCGCGGCGAGCCAGTTCGATCTGGTGCTTGGCGTACGACGCGGCGGCGTTCAGGTCGAGCGCGGATCCGGTCTGCGAGAAGTGCAGGTACTTTTCGTCGCCCAGTTTCTCGCCGAGGCGCGCGCCGAGATCGACGAGTCCGGGGACATGGTGAAAGCTCGACGGCTCGCGCGAGATCGCACCGAGAAGGGTCGCCGCGGCTTCGAGGCGATCGACTCGTTCGAAGAGCGCGGGCACACTGGCCAGCGTGATGACGAGCTGCGGAACGTTGCCCGCTTTGTGGAACGACTCGATGGCCGGCCCAAAGAGTGCCAGCGCGGTGTCGGGCTCACCTTCGGAGGTGTGCAAGCGCGCGGCATCGCGTGCGATGAAGCCCTCGAAGAACTTGACGCGGTTCGCGCGCACGAACTCGACGCCTTCGTCCCACGCCAACAGCGCGCGCGGCGAGTCGACCTTGGCGAATGCCATGCCGACGATCCACAGCGTGTACGCAATCCAGTAGGCGTTGCCGAGCTCGCGTGCGGCCGCGATCGCGTCCTCGGTGAGATCGAGTGCTTCGTCGACACGACCGGCTGACTGCAAGCCGTCGACGTAGGCCGCGATCCCGTAGGCGCGAGACGGCCCAGGGAGTGCGGCCACTGCACCGGTGAGCTCTACGTAGCGATCGAGGTTGCCGCAATAGACCTCACCGAGTGCTTCGATGAATGTGGCGTAGCCGGGCTCGCACGCTTCGTAGCGCGTCTGCGACTCCAGCTCGGTGGCGCGGTGCGCATTGGCTGCCGCAACGGGCGCGCGTCCGACGAAGCACGCGTAGCCCGCCGCCGTGTACAAGCGGGGAAGACGACGCACGTCTGCCGCCGAGGCAGCCGGCAGCAGCTCTTCGGCCCAGCCGACGGTCTCGAAGAGCGGCACGGAAAAGCCGAGCAACGCGCCGTGTGCGGCGATGTCGGTCGCGACGGTCATGTCGCCTCGGTCCACGCTCCAGCGAAAGGCCGACCGAAGGTTGCCGAGCTCGATCTCCACCCAGTCCGCCGCAATGCGCCAGCCCGGCCCACCCCCGCGCTCCCATCGCGTCACGGTCTCGGCGGCGAAGTACGCGGCGTGACGATCACGTACCCGCACGAGTTCACCGATCTCGGACAGTTGCTGCTCGGCAAACTGGCGGATCGTCTCGAACGTGTTGTATCTGGTGTTCGTCGGTGCGTGCTCGGCGCGCACGAGTGACTTGCGGACGAGTGAATCGAGCCGCTCGAGCACGTCGAGTTCGCCGGCGTCGGTCACGGCGGCGATCGCCGCGAGGTCGAACCCACCGGAGAAGACCGACGCGTTGCGCAGCAACTCGCGCTCGAGATCACTCAGCATGTCGTACGACCAACCCACCGCGTTGTGCAGCGTCTGTTGGCGATCGGGTTGCCGATCCGATCCGCGCAACAGTCGAAAGCGATCGCCCAATCGATCTCGCACCTCGACCGCGCTCATCGCCGCCATGCGAGCCGCCGCCAACTCGATGGCCAGAGGAAGCCCGTCGAGGGTTGCGCAGATCTCGGTCACCGCGGTAGCGGTCGCGGGGTCGTACAACCCGAAGCCGGGTCGGGCCGCGCTGGCGCGCTCCACGAACAAGGTGACCGCATCGGAGGCAACACCGCCATCGAGCGCGAGAGGCGACACCGACACGAGGGCCTCGCCACTGACCCACAGGTACTCGCGCGAGGTGGCGAGTACCTTGACGCTGCCGGCCTGACCGAGGACCTTTTGCACGGCCGCGCCGGCGGCCGCGAGCACGTGCTCGCAGTTGTCCACGACCAGCAGCAGCCGTCGACCGTTGACGGCGTCTGCGATGGTGTCGATCAGCTCGACATCGCCCTGCGGATCGATCCCGAGGGCAGTGGCAAAGGCGGCCGGTACCGACGTCGGGTCACCGACCGGCGCCAACTCGACGAGCCACACGCCGTCGGGAAACTCATCGGCGAGCTCGACGGCGAGTTCGATCGCCAGTCGGGTCTTGCCGACGCCACCGACGCCGCTCAATGTGACCAGCCGATTGGACCGCACCAGCTCCGCGGTATCGGCCATCAGGCGATCACGCCCGACGAACGAGCTCAGCTGCTGCGGCAAGTTGCCGGCAACGGCCCCCAACGCACGCAGCGGCGGGAACTCCGATGGCAGACCGTCGGCAACGATCTGGAACACCGCCATCCGTCGGCTCAGACCGCGGAGGCGGTGGTCGCCCAGCGGCCGCAGTGCGATGCGGTTGCGCAGCATGGCCTCGGTCGTGTCGGATACCAGGATCTGCCCGCCGTGCGCGGCCGACATCAAGCGCGCGGCGCGGTTCACTTCGGGGCCGAAGTAGTTCCGGTCGCGCTCGGTCGCCTCGCCGGTGTGCAGGCCGATGCGCACCCTGTAGGGAACGGTGTCGGGTTCGGCCTCCAGCTTGCGTTGTATGTCGACCGCGGCATCGGCGGCATCGCCTGCCGTCGAGAACGCGGCGGCGAAGCCCTCGCCGCGAGCGGCGAACACGAAGCCCCTGTGCTCTTCGATCGTCCGCCGCACGAGCGAATCATCGATCTCGAGCGCCGGAGCGATGTCCGAGGGCGAGTCGTCCCACTGCTGCGGGGAATCTTCGAGGTCGCTGTACAGGAACGTGACCGTTCCGGCAGGCACGTGTTCCCGCACGAAGGCAACGATACAGGGGGTACGGCGACCACGTAGCGTGTCGGTCTCGACTACGGAGGTCGCCGTGGATGGTTTGAAGACGCTCGAGTACTCGTTGCAAGAACTCCGAGACGCTGTCGCGTCACTCGATGACTCGCAGATGGATGCTGTATCGAACTGCGAGCCGTGGACGGTTCGTCAGTTGGCCAGCCACGCGCTGAACAATCAGCTGTTCTGGGCGGGCCTAGTCACCGGGCAACAGATCGTGGCGTTCGAAGACTCGATGGGCGCAGTGCCCATCGAAGGCGCGCTCGCTCCGGTCGCCGACGATGTCGTTGCACGTGCGCTGGCGATGTGGAAGACCGATGGCGTGCTCGACTCGATCCACGCAACGCCACTCGGCGAAGTGCCCGGCTCGGTCGTCATCAAGTTCGCCACGATCGACGCCGCGGCCCACGCCTGGGATCTCTCCGCCAGCGTCGACCAACCGATCGAATTCGCGCCACAACAGATCCCGTCGATCTCCGCCGTAGTGGCCGCAACGTGTACCGACGGAGCGCGAGAGCACGGACTGATCAAAGCGCCGACCGAGATTCCGGCCGACGCGACCGACACCGAACGCTTGATGGCTGCCGCAGGACGAACCATCCGCCGCTAATTGGGGGCAACGCCCGTCACGTTCTTGTCGGAGTCGGTAACGAAGCGACCTTTGGAAAGGCGCACCGCGTCGTCGAGGGATTCCACCAGAAGATCGACTTCGGGCTCCGGTCGCGTAGTCTGAATCACGAGTTCGGTATCGCAATCGGGTAGCCGCAGTGCGGCTCGAGTCTCCGTCCGCCAGATCAGTTCGTGGCCAAGAGTGGTCGAGTAAAACCGAGACCCTCGTCGATCGTAGGCACCCGTAGTTGCACACAGTCGACTTTGCGGAAGAGCGGCTCAACCATGTTGCTTCTCATCCATTGCACTGCCCCCGGTCTTGTGCGTTCCAACTGGTAGTTTGCCGCTCGACGCCGCTTGTTGTTCTACCGACAGCGAGAGTTGAACCATGAGCGAGTGGGTGCTGCACGTCGACATCGATCAGTTCCTCGCGGCGGTCGAGGTGCTGCGTCGGCCCGAGCTCGCCGGCCGCCCGGTCGTTGTCGGTGGCGATGGCAACCCGAACCGCCCGCGGCAGGTTGTCGCGACCGCGTCATACGAAGCTCGCGCATTCGGGGTGCGATCAGGTATGCCGCTGGGAGCGGCCGCGCGCAAATGTCCCGACGCGGCTTTCCTGCCGTCGGACAAGCCCGCGTACGAAGCCGCGTCAGCCCGCGTGATGAGTACGTTGCGTTCGCTGCCAGTGGTCGTCGAGGAGTGGGGCTGGGACGAGGCGGTTGTCGGCGCGACCACCGATGACCCCGAAGCCCTTGCGCGCGAGATTCAGGCCCGCGTGCGAGCGGAGACCGGTCTGAGTTGCGCGGTTGGTATCGGCGAGACGCGCCTCCAGGCGAAGACGGCAACGGGCTTCGCCAAGCCGGGCGGTATCGCTCGGCTGACGCGGGCCACCTGGCGGGCGACGATGGGCGACAAGCCCGTCACGGCGCTGTGGGGGATCGGTGGTCGGACCGCAGCGCGGCTCGCGGAGGCGGGTATCCGCACTGTCAGCGAGTTGGCTGACACCGATCAGAACGACCTCGCGGTGCGCTTCGGCCCAACGATCGGCCCCAATCTGCGACTGCTCGCGATCGGCGGACACGCCGCGCCGATCGAAGGACAGCCGCACGTGGCGCGATCGCGTAGTCGCGAGCTGACCTACGAGCGAGATCTCACAGAGAGATCCGAGATCGAGGCACAAGTCGACGCGCTCGCCCGCGAGGTGACGGAATCGGTCGTGGCCGAAGCGCGCCGTGTCACTCACGTTGCCGTGAAGGTGCGCACGGCGACGTTCTTCACTCGCTCGCGCGTCCGCAAGTTGCGCGAGCCGACGATCGATCCGGCAGTCGTATCGACCACCGCACGTAGCATGCTCGATCTCTTCGAATTGCATCGACCGATCCGGTTGCTCGGAGTGCGAGTCGTGCTCGAGTTGTAGACCGACTTCGGCCGACGGTTTCGTAACCCGCCTTTAGCGCCATGGTCTGATTCGTGCGAGGGTTGAAGCTTCGTGCTCGTGCTGGCCGTTGGCGCACGGGTTGCCCCCGCCTGGCTTCAGGCGCTGCTGTCGATGCGCTGGCTGGTGTTCGTCGGCGAGCGCGCGTACAGCCTCTACCTGTGGAACTACTTCATCGGTCAAGTCGTCGACAAGGACATGGACGCGCTGGGCGGACCATCCACGTTGGTGACACGCATCGCGCTCACCGCGGCGGCCGCACTCGCGTCCTACCGCTTCGTCGAGCGACCGGCCCGCGAAGAACTCAACCGCAGGATTGCCGCTCGGTATGCGACGAAGGCCCGAGTCGGGCTCGAGCGGTAGCGCTTCACCGACGTTGCGTGAAGAGGAAGACGCCCTCCTTGTTGGCGGTCGCGATGTCGAGGAGTCCGTCGCCGTTCACGTCCTCGACGACGAACTGGGTGCCTACGCCTGAATCGGACTCAGGGTCCACCTCGTGGCGTGGCCAACGAGGCCCGCTCTCGCCTCGTTCGAGTGAGAACCAGTAGAGAACGGCGGGCGCATCCGGGTCCACGTCCCCTGTGGGACCGTGGGCCCAGCGCCGTTTGCCCGTGATGATCTCCGGTGAGCCGTCACCGTCGAGGTCTGCGACAACGAGCGCATGCGATTGCGAGAACGAATCGTCGATCACGGTGCGGCTGAACGAGAGACCCTCGCCCTGTCGATGCCAGAACACGCCCTTCGCGTGCGCGGAGCTGCTCACGACGTCCTTCTTCCCATCGCCATCGACGTCGAACGCAAACATCTGTGCGCAATCGGGTCCGATGTCGGTCGCCACGAACTGATACGAAGGACCGCGGAAGATGCCAACCGGGGTGAGCACGTCGTCGTGCCCGTCGCTATCGATGTCACCGACGCCGACACCGTGTGGCGGAAGCGGAACCGTGGCGGTGCCGAGCACCTCTTCGCGAGGGTTGCCGCGCTCGTCGATCGTTGCTGCGATGAGTTGTCGATCGCGGGTGTAGAGCAGCGCTAACGCGCGGCGGCCGGGCAGCACCATGAACAGAGGTGATTCAGTGGAGGCGACGGGAACGAACGGAAGGATCGGCCAGACGTCTCCGCCGGGCGTGT
>JBDSMH010000169.1:0-3587 GCA_039915945.1 Acidimicrobiales bacterium
CCTAGGCCCGGCCAACGTTGCGGTTGCGTTACGGCGCGGCCACGACCTAGGGTTACGCCTCGACCGGGCGGGTCATTCCCTGAGCTGCCCGGCGTCGCTGACTAGGGCGAGTCAGTGCACTTGAACCGGAGGGGCGACTCTGGAGGGACAGTCTGAGTTCGCTGCGTACACGCAGCCGAACGAAGCACCACCACGGATGAGTCGGTGGCGGCTCGGTCTTGCGATCACATTGACGATCGTGGCCATCCCGCTGTGGATTCAAGCCGGTGAGCCGGACGCATCTGCCGGCACTGAGCGCGTCGACGCGCCCGGTGACCCTGCCGCGTCTGGTTACTCGTTGCTCGCCGATCGTGCAGACGCGTGGAACGACTTGCGTACCGCCGTCGCCGACGAGCAGTTGCAAGCAGAGCTCGCAGCCGCGGCGGCGGCAACCACCACGACGACAACGACGCTCGCGCCAACGACAACGAAGGCGCCGACGACGACCAAGGCTCCGACCACCACGGTGGCGACAACCAAGCCGCCGACGACCAAGGCACCCACGACGACGGTCCCCACCACCAAAGCACCGACGACGACCAAGGCTCCGACCACCACCGCCAAACCGACGACGACGGTCCCCACGACCAAGGCACCGACAACGACTGCGGTGCCGGCCCCGCCCGCGGGCGAGGCCCGGGCCATGCCGGCGGGTACGACCGGGGAGATGTGGCACCAATTGCGCATGTGCGAGTCGGGCAACAACTATCACGCGGTCAGTTCGGGCGGCGCCTACCGGGGGGCCTACCAGTTCTCCCAGGCCACTTGGAATTCCGTCGCCGCTTCGGCGCCGTCGTTGAACCGTCTCATCGGAGTAGATCCGGCCACCGCGGCGTCGGTCGACCAAGACGCGATGGCGTACACGCTCTACGAGCTCCGCGGGAAGTCGCCCTGGCCCATCTGCGGCGCGCAACTGCCGTGACGGCGGGCGCCCGCCGGAGATGACGTACTCGCGCCGCGAGATCCAGAGCATGCTCGCCGAGATCGGCGTCCGTCCGCGAAAGTCGTTGGGCCAGAACTTCGTCGCCGACCCGAATTTGGTGCGGCGCATCGCCCGTCTCGCCGAGATCGCGCCGGGCGATCGCGTGATCGAAATCGGCGCGGGCCTGGGGTCGTTGACGCTCGCACTCGTCGAAGCCGGCGCGTTCGTCACGGCCATCGAAATCGATTCGTTGTTGGCGAGCAAGCTCAGCGACAACGTCGATCATGAGCGTGTCGAAGTGATCGAGGCCGATGCGATGCGCGTCGATTGGTCCTCGGTGGTCGCCGCGCACGATCACGTCGTGTTGGTCGCCAACCTTCCGTACAACATCGCGACGCCACTCATCGCCGATCTGCTCGATCAGGTGCCGGGCATCGATCGCATGATCGTGATGGTGCAACGTGAGGTGGCCAAGCGACTGGTCGCCCACGTTGGTGACGACGAATACGGCATTCCGTCGGTCAAGGTGGCGTTCTGGGCCGACGCCAAGATCGTGGCGACCGTTCCACCCGACGTGTTCGTGCCCCGTCCCAATGTCGACTCGGCGATCGTTCGCATCACCCGGCGGCCGGCGCCGGCCAGCGCCATCGATGTGGCGCAGGTGTTCTCGTTGGTGCGGGCAGGTTTCGGCCAGCGGCGCAAGATGTTGCGGCGATCCCTGGCGGGCATGGTGACCATCGACGAGCTGGTTGCCGCCGGGATCCGCCCGGAGCAACGGGCCGAGGAGATCGACGTTGCCGGTTGGTGCCGTCTGGCGCGTATCGTCGCCGCACCGGATTCGGTGAAGGGGGAGAGCTGATGTCGATAGATGCGCTCGAGGGCAAGGTCATGATCGAGGTGCGCTGCAACGAGTACACGATGAGGGATCGCAATCCCCACGTGCCGTGGTCGGCGGTCGAGATCGCGGAAGACGCCGCTCGTTGCCGCGAGGCCGGCGCGTCGGTGGTGCACTACCACGCCCGCAACGCAGACACGGGAGCGGCGTCGTGGGATGTCGTCGACTACGCCGCGGTGATCAAAGAGATCCGTGCCGCGTGCGATGTGTTGATCAATCCGACACTTGGCGCATCGACGATCCCCGATCCCGAAGTTCGCGTCGCGCACATTCCCGAGCTCGCCTCCGATCCGACCACGCGCCCCGACATCGCACCGGTCGACCTCGGCAGTTTCAACATCGATCCGTATGACTGGGCGTCCAAGTCGTTTCGCAACGAAGAGCTCGTCTACCGCACGACGGTCAAAGGACTGCGCCACGAGATCGACCGCATTCGCAGCGCGGGCGTCGCGGTGCAGGCGGTGCTCTGGACCGTCGGTAGCGCACGGCTGCTCGGCGCATTCATGGACATGGGCGTGTTGCCCGAGCCTGCGCTGGCGGAGATCACGCTGTCCGACGGCTGGCTGTCCACCCATCCCGGCACATTGCGCGGTTTGCAGGCGATGGTCGAGTTTCTACCCGAGCGGTCGATGGCGTGGTCGGTGGGCCTCTTCGGCGGCAACCTGTTGAAGCTGGTCACGCCGACCATCGAGATGGGCGGCCACCTCTCGATCGGTCTGGGCGACTATCCCTATCTCGAGCTCGGCTCACCGACGAACGCGGAGGTCGTGGCCGAGGTCGTGCGCATGTGCCACGCTGCCGGTCGCGAGCCGGCGACGCCCGACGATGTGCGTTCCGCGTTGCGTTTGCCGTGACGGTCCTCGTCGCGCCGGCGAAGCTGACGGTGTCGCTGCGTATGGTCGGCCTGCGCGCCGACGGCTATCACCTCATCGACGCGGAGATGGTGACACTCGACGTCGTCGACACACTGTTCGTCAGTGAGGGCGACGGGCTCGAGATCGTCGACGAAGCCAGCGGCGAGGGCATGGCGGTCGACGCCGGCGACGACAACCTCGTACGTCGCGCGCTGCGACTGTGCGATCGGCGGGCGCAGGTGCGCGTGCACAAACGCATTCGAGCGGGCGCCGGGCTCGGTGGGGGATCGGCCGATGCCGCGGCGATCTTGAGATGGGCCGGCTATGGCGACGTTATCGAGGCGGCATCGATCGGCGCCGATGTCGCGTTTTGTCTCGTTGGTGGCCGCGCCCGGGTACGCGGCATCGGTGAGATCATCGAACCGTTGCCGTTCGCGGTGCGCACGTACACGTTGCTCACGCCGCCGTTCGGGTGTTCGACGCCCGCGGTGTACGCCAAGTGGGACGCGCTCGGTGGTCCTCATGGCGCGCACGGCAACGATCTCGAGCCCGCTGCCCTCGCGGTCGAGCCTCGGCTAGCGGAATATCGCGACGCGCTGGCCAAAGCGAGCGGGCGACGACCACATTTGGCCGGCAGTGGCAGCACCTGGTTCGTCGAAGGCGCGTATCCGGGTGAGAGGCGTGTCGTAGCGCGCACCGTTGCCGCGCCGAAGCGCGCCGAATTCAGCTAAGAGAGAGCGAACGAACGCGCTTACTTGCCGGCTCTACGGCGTTGAAAGCGCGTCTTACGAAGCATCTTCTTGTGCTTCTTCTTGCGCATTCGTTTGCGCCGTTTTTTGACCAGAGAACCCATCGCGGGCGACACGGTAGCGGGTCA
>JBDSMH010000190.1:0-17720 GCA_039915945.1 Acidimicrobiales bacterium
CCGCAGGTAAGCAGCGCGGGGTCCTAGTAGCTTCCTCTCGAACCAGAGGAGCGTTTCATGAGCCTGATGGGCACCCGCGTCATCCGCACCGAAGACCCCAAATTGTTGACCCACGGTGGTGACTACGTCGGCGACCTCGATCTGGCGGGGTCTGCCGCGCTGGTCTACGTGCGGTCGTCGATGGCGCACGCCCGCATCCTCGACATCGACACGTCGGCTGCCGCCGCCATGCCCGGCGTGATCAAAGTGCTCACTTCGGCCGACATCGCCCATCTGCCCAAGTTGCCGTCGCCGTTCCCCGGCGTCGTGCCCGACCCGTACCTGCGCCCGATGCTCGCGACCGATCTCGTGCGCTTCGTCGGCGAACCGGTGGCGGCGGTCCTCGCGGAGAACGCGTACCTCGCAACCGACGCGGCAGAGCAGGTCGTCGTCTCCTACGAGCCGCTCACCGTGGTGGTCGATCTCGAAGAATCGGCGACCGACAAGTTGTTGTTCTTCGAAGGCACCGAGACCAACGCGTCGATGCAGATTCCGGCGTTCATGCAGGCCAACTTCGACGACTGTGAAGTTGTGGTCGAGCAACGCATCCTCAACCCGCGCATGGCGATCGCCGCGATCGAACCCCGTTGTGCCGCGGCGCTGTGGAACGGCGACCACCTCACGGTCTACGCGAGCAGCCAGGGTGTGCACCAGCAACTCGGTCAGTATCTGCTGATCTACGGACTCGACGCGTCGCAGGTGCGGGTCATCACGCCCGATGTCGGTGGCGGGTTCGGCGGCAAAGGTTTCCCGTTGCCTGAAGAACTGCTCGTGGCCGAGTTCTCGCGTCAGGTCGGTCGCCCGGTCACGTGGACCGAGACGCGCACCGAAAACATGTTGGCGTGGGTGCACGGCCGCGGCCAGGTGCAAAACATCAAGATCGGTGGCGGCCGCGACGGCGTCATCACTGCGTACAGCCTCGACCTCCTCCAAGACGCCGGCGGCTATCCGCACATCGGCTCGGCACTGATCGGTGCGGGGATGATGATGCTGACCGGTACGTACGGATGGACCAACGTCGGCTTCAGCGGACGTTCCGTCGCGACCAACACCGCGCCGACCGGCGCGTTTCGCGGCGCCGGTCGTCCCGAAGCAACCGCGGCGATCGAGCGCGCGATCGACCTGTTCGCCGCCGAGATCGGCATGGACCCCGCCGACGTTCGCCGCAAGAACCTACTGCCCGCGTTCGACACGACACACACGACGCCGACGGGCACCAAATACGACAGCGGCCGCTACGGCGATGCGCTCGAGTTGGTGCTCGAGTCGGTCGGCTACACCGACTTGCGCGCCGAACAAGCACAGCGTCGCGCCAGCGGCGACCGCAAGCAGCTCGGCATCGGGCTGTCGTGTTACGTCGAGATCACCGGTATGGCCGGTCCCGATGGTGCCAAGGAGTACGGGTCGGTCGAATTGAAGCCGGACGGCACCGTGCTAGCCGTCACCGGGTCGTCGCCGCACGGACAAGGTCACTACACGACGTGGGGCATGCTCATCAGCGACGAGCTCGGCATCCCGATGGACAAAATCACCTTCATCCACGGCGACACCGATGTCGTGCCGTGGTCCAACGTGACCGGTGGTTCGCGCTCCGCACAGATCGCCGGGTCGGCGATGGTCGACGCGTCAGTGCGCCTCGCGACACAGGCCACCGACAAAGCCGCCGACTTGCTCGAAGCCAAAGCCGACGACGTCGTGCTCGACAAGGCCAAGGGCGTGTTCCACGTCAAGGGCACGCCGGCCAAAGCCGTGTCGTGGGCCGATATCGCGGGCGCGTCGACCAACGGCAACGCGCTGGTGGGCATCTCACAGTTCGTACAGATGGCGGCGAGCTTCCCGTTCGGCGCGCACTGCGCCGTGGTCGAAGTCGATCTCGACACCGGTCGCGTCGAGCTGTTGCGCCATGTCGCGGTCGACGACTGTGGCACGTTGCTCAACCCGCTGTTGTGCGACGGCCAGGTGCACGGTGGCCTGGCCAGCGGGGCTGCGCAGGCGTTGCTCGAAGAGATCCGTTACGACGTCGACGGCAATCCGCAGACGAGCAACTTCGCGGACTATGGCATCATCTCGGCGGCCGAGCTGCCGAGCTTCGAACGCGTCGAGATGGTCACGAAATCCCCGCTGAATCCTCTCGGCGCCAAGGGCATCGGTGAAGCAGGCACGGTCGGCTCCACGCCGGCCGTACAAAATGCCGTGATCGACGCCGTCTCGCACCTCGGCGTGCGCCACATCGACATGCCCTGCACCCCCGAACGCGTATGGCGTGCTATCAACGAGCGCTAGACGAACACGGCAACAACTCCGGTACCCACTTCGCAGTCAATCTCTTCCCGCAGCGAAGCCGCCTAGCGTTGCGGCGCAGCCGCACCAGTAGCCGCGGGCGTGAGAAATTCCACAGGCAGACCGTCGGGATCGTGTACGTAGAAGCTGCGAATACCGAGGCCCATGATGTCGACGATGGGTGTCGGGTCGAGCCCGCCGCGAGCGGTCGCCTCACTGTGCTTGGTATCGACGTCGTCGACGTTGACACAGAGATGCGGGTTACCGACGTTGTGGTGCGCGAGCGGCAAGGTCGAACCGCCCGCGGCGAGGTACTGCACGAGCTGCAATGTCAGCCCTTCCATGCGCAGCATGGCGACATCGATGTCCGCGCCCGAGTTGTGCGTCAGGGTGTCGAACCAATCGCCCTGCATGCGCCGCCGGCTGAAGAGTTCCATACCAACGACGTCCCGGTAGAACACGATCGATGCTTCGACATCACGAACGGTGACGCCCATGTGGTTGAGTGAAGGCATGTCGTCCTCCTAGATTTCCGCGCCGATCGCGGCTTCGACGCGCGCGACGGCCTCGGTTTCTTCGACAGTCGGATAATCGGTCGGCATCACGCGATAGGTGCGAGCCAATCGGGCGACGAAGTCGATGTCGTGTAGCGGATCGTCGGGTCGTTCCACCGCTTGGCCGCGCGCCTGCAGATCGACGACGAATGTGTCGACGACGGTGTCGAGATCGAGATCGTCCGAATGTTGGTCGGCCACTCGGCGCGCGGCTTCGTCGACGTAGACCTCGGCACTCCAGGACAGCGCGATGCGCACCCGCGCCGCGTCATAGGTCGCGAGCACGCGATCGCCTTCACGAATCTGCCACGTGCGCGCGTCGTCGCCCACGGGCTCGCACACGCAGTCGAGCGTCAGGCCGTCGGGCGCCTGCTCGCCGGTGGACGCAAAACCGTCGCCGCGATGGAACATGGTGTCGTTCTCACCGACCACCGCGGTGTTGCTGAACGGATGCACCGTCTGCGATGGCGCCGCGTGTGGCCCCTCGGGCCAATAGGTATACGTACCGCCGGGCCCGTCGTAGAACCAACACACCGCGGTCGCGACGGGCACCCGCCAATGCTCGAAGAGCTCGGATCGGCGCATGGTCGTCAGCAACCAAACCGGAAACTCACGGCGTTCCATGCCACGGAACTTGGGGATGTCGACGTGGGCCGAGCCGAATCGAGTGCGCTGCGGCACCTGCACGTTCACGTAGATCTCGTCGGGACGCACGACGATGCCGTCGTCGGAGTAGAGGCGGCGCGCCGCGGCGAAGAAGCGGTCGTAGTCGAGCAACCAAGCGGCATCGTCGCGCAGTGGTTTGCCGAGACGGGCCCAAAAGCTGCGATAGGAAGCACTGACCGCGACGCTCTTGGTGCCACCGGCGCGTGTCTCGGCGATCATCTCGTCGGTGATCCACTCACTCGTGATCGCGGCGCTCTCGACCGCGCTCTGCATCACCCGTTGCTGCAACGAAGGGAACGGCCCGTTGGTGCGCACGAGCCGCGCGAAGTCATCGGGATCGTCGAAGACCGGTGTGAGGTCGAGTGGCCGGCGGGGTTTCATAGGCCAACGCTACTCCTGCGTCACTCGCCCCAGGCGTGGAACTCGTCGTGGGTCCAGTAGGCCGGGTCGACGCGATCGCGTGTGCCTCGACGGTGCGTCGGCGGGGCCTCGAAGAAGGTCGCGGCGTCGTCCAAACGAACCCATTCGAGCGGGCAGATCCGCCGGGCGATGCGCCACTCACCATCGCGACGCTCGAAGTCGTCGACATAGCGAAAGCCGTTGATCAGATTGTGCTCGGGTCGGCCATCGGGACGGTGATGGCGTGCCTGTCCGTAGGATTCGGATTTGGCGCGACCGGCAACCAGATCGAGTTGGTCGATCAACACGTTGCCGATGAAGTGCTGCGTCCACGAGTAGCGCGGCAGCAGCCGATCGAACACCCACGCGATGTACTCGTCACGCGTGCCGCTGAAGCTGCCGTGCTCGTCGGTGGCTTCGGGCCAATAGCAATCGCGCACCAGCTCTCGATCCATACGATCGATGCCGCGGCAGTATCGGTAGACGACTTCGGTGATGGCCTGCTTCGCCAGCAGGGCTTGGACGGCCGGCTCCATCGGGGCTAGCTGAGCGGCACGAAATAGGGCAGGGTGATGTCGTCGTTCAGCTTGTGGAACTCGACCTTGGCCCGCATGCCGACCTGGATTGCGTCGGGGTCACACCCGATCATGTTGGACAAGAAGTCGTAGCCCTCGTCCATGCGCATGATGACGGCGGCGTAGGGCACCGTGAACTCGGGTGTCTGCGGTCGCCACACGACGGTCCAGCTGTAGACCTCGCCTTCGCCTTTGGACTGCTGCCACTGCAAGTCGAGTGAACGGCAGTGGCAACACATGAGCGCGGGGCTCCACGTGGCGCCGCCACACGCGTTGCACCTTTGGAAGAGCAACTCGCCGCGCTGGCAGCCGTCCCAGAACGGGCGGGACACCATGGTCGGTTGCGGCAGCGGGATGGCGCCGGTCTGTGGTTGCAGTGTCGTCACTGTGAGCCTCCTACGCGCGCTCGGAGCCGAGCAGCATCACATCGGTGAAGAGCGCACCCGAGCCGCCGCCCGAGCACAGTGCGACCTTCGCGTCGGGAACTTGATTGGTCACGCATTGACCCCGCAATTGCTCGACGCTGCGCAACACCCGCTGCAGCAACTGCACGGTCGCACCGCCGTGGCTGAACGACATCAGGCCCCCATCGGTGGTCGTCGGGTAACGACCGCCCGGCCCGATGGTTCCGTTCATGATGAACTCGCCACCCTCGCCGTCTTCGCAAAAGCCGAAGCTCTCGAACTGACGGATGATCTCGAGCGAGAACGGATCGTAGAACTCGCACACGTCGACATCGTCCGGGCCGAGACCCGACATCGCGAACGAGTCGCGCGCCGCCTTGCGCCCAGCGCGGCCATTGATCAACTCAGGCGCCTTGCGCCCTCCCAGGTCGAACGAAGGTGGGTGCTGATAGGACGGACCGTAGTGATCGCTGTTGCCGCCGAGGATGTAGATCGGCTTGTTCGGTAGATCTTTGGCGATGTCGGCCCGTGTCATCACGAGCGCACATCCGCCCTCGGACGTCATGGCGCAGTCGAGGAGGTGGTACGGGTCGGCCACCATGCGCGAATCGAGGATGTCCTGTGGGGTGAAGGGACCGCGCCCGTTGTACACCGCGTCGGGGTGCACGTGGCCGTTGTTGCGGATCGTGGCCGCGACGGTGGCGATCTGCTCGGGGGTGGTGCCGTAGAGATGCATGTGGCGCCGCGCGATGAGTGCGAACTCTGCCGCGGTGAACATGCCGTATGCGACAACGAACTCGTTGGCCGGACGCGTCCACGGCGCAGTCGACGTGCGTTCGGTGTAGATGCCGGCCGAACCAGCGGCGATGAGCACGGTGCTGGCCATGCCCGTGGCGATGGCGGCCGCGCCTTCGAGAACAGCGGGGATGCCGAGTTGCGAGATCGATCGGAAGCAGGGCCCGATGCGTAAGTAATAGATCAGCTCGCTGGCGATCGAGCCGATCACGCCGTCGACATCGTTCGGTTCGAGGCCGGCATTGCGCAGCGCGCCCAACGCGGCCTCGGCCGTGATGGTGCGACTGTCGTGACCTTCGAGTACCCGCGCTTGTTTCGTGTTGTGGATACCCACGATGGCGACTTCATGGAATGGGTGCTTGGCCACCACTCCCCCTTCGACCGACGGCAGTGAGGACCGTACCCCAGCCGCAATTCCCCCGCCCAATACAAGCACGACGGCGGATTATCGCTGGACCGAGTACCACGACGGCGGATTATCGCTGGACCGAGTAACCACGACTACCGTGACTGGTTGGAGGGGACGCATGCAACGAGGGCTCTCGCACTTGCGGGTCATCGATTTCACGAGCGGCATCGCGGGTGGGTACTGCACCAAGCTTTTGGCGGACGCCGGCGCGGACGTGATCAAGGTCGAACAAGCCGGTGGCGACCCGATGCGCAGCTGGACGAGCAGTCACTCCGATCTGCACGGCGACGACAGCGCGCTCTTCCGCTTCCTCGCACACGGCAAGCGGTCGGTGATCGGCAGCCCCGACGACAAGCACGTTCTCGATCTCGTCGCCTCGGCCGATGTCGTCATCGAGGCATGGTCGACGGCCGAGGCCGAGCGCCATGACTTCGCCCGGCGCTTTCCCGGCCTCGTCGTGTTGGCGATCACGCCCTACGGCCGCGGCGGCCCGCTGTCGGACCGGCCCACGACCGAGTTCATCGTGCAGGCCGAGGCAGGCGGTCTCGTCGGGCGCGGTGGACCCGATCAGGTGCCCATCCAAGCCGGCGGTCGCATCAGCGAATGGGTCGGCGCGACGTTCGCCGCGGTCGCGGTCACCGCTGCCGCATGGCGCGCGACACACACCGGTCACGGCGAGTACATCGACTTCTCGATCTCGTCGACGATGACGATCGCGGGAGGCAACTACGCGAACTTGATCTACAGCCTTGCGGGTCAACCACCGATCACGACCGTGCATCGCACGTTCGAGACACCGTCGGTCGAACCCACGCTCGACGGATACGTCGGCGTCTGCACGAACTCACGTCAGCAATTCGACGACTTCCTCTTGTTGATCGAGCGGCCCGATTTGTTGGGCGACGAAGAGTTGGCCCGCGCACCGGGCCGGCAAAAGCATTGGGACCGTTGGAACGAGATCGTGCACGAGTGGACCCCCAAGTTCACGACGGCCGAGATCGTGCGCCGCGCTTCGGAACTGCGCATACCGGTCGCGCCGGTGCACTCGGGTGCAAACGTCATGGACTGCGAACAGTTCGTGGCGCGCGGTGTCTACATCGACGACCCGACCGGCTCGTTCAAGATGCCGCGACGACCGTGGAGCATCGACGAAGAAGCGCCTCCTCCCCCGCGCCCCGCACCGCGCCTCGGTGAACACGACGGCTTGATCGAAGCGCGCGAGCCGGCTCGACCGTCCGAACCCACCGGCCCTATCGCGCTTCCACTCGCAGGCGTGCGCGTGCTCGATCTCACCGCGTGGTGGGCCGGGCCCATCTCGGCCGGCATGATCGCCGCGCTCGGCGCAGATGTCATCCACGTCGAATCGACGGGGCGACCCGACGGAATGCGCATGACCGGTGCGCTCTTCGGCATGGACGGGCCGTGGTGGGAGCGCAGCGGGCACTACCTCGCGTCCAACACCAACAAGCGCGGACTCACGCTCGATTTGACCAAGCCCCGTGGCCTCGAGTTGTTGAAGCAACTCATCGCCGAATCCGACGTCATCATCGAAAACTTCACGCCTCGCGTGATGGGCAACTTCGGGCTCGACTGGCCGACGATCCAGGCGATCAACCCGCGCTGCATCTTGGTGCGCATGCCGGCATTCGGCCTTTCCGGTCCGTGGCGCGACAACACGGGCTTCGCGCAGACCATGGAACAGGTGACCGGCTTGGCGTGGGTCACCGGACATCCCTGGGATCAGCCGCGGATCCAACGCGGTCCCAGCGATCCCAACGCGGGCATGCACGCGGCCTTCGCGTTGATCGTGGGTCTCGCCGAACGCGACGTCACCAACCGCGGTCATTTCTTCGAAGTCACGATGGTCGAAGGCGCGCTCTGCGCGGCGGTCGAGATTGCGTTGGAGTACTCGGCCTACGGTGCGATGCTCGAGCGCGATGGCAACCACTCTCCCAACGCCGCGCCCCAAGGGCTCTACGCCGGCAAGGGCTGGGAAAACTGGTTGGCGATCTCCATCGAGACCGACGAACAGTGGCAGGCGCTGCGCCGCGCGCTGGGAGATCCGCAGTGGGCCCGCGACCCCGCGTTGTCGTCGATCGAAGGCCGGCGCGCCGCGCAAGATCGACTCGACGATCACCTCGCCGACTGGGTCCGCGATCGCGACGTCAGCGACGCCGTGGGTCTGCTCATCGAGCAAGGGGTACCCGCCGCGGTGGGCGTCGATCCCCGGCTCACCACCGACCATCCGCAACTGGTGGCCCGCAAGTTCTACGAGTCCATCGACCACTCCATCGTCGGCTTCCAACCGCTACCCACCCTGCCCTTCCGCTTCGCCACCGTCGACCGCTGGCTACAAACCCCCGCACCCCTGCTCGGTGAACACAACGAGGACATACTCTGCGGCCTCCTGGGGCTGTCACGCGACGAGTTCGACCAACTCGCCACCGACGGCATCATCGGCAACCGACCCAAAGGACTCTGATGAACCGCCCGTTGCGCGCCGTCGTCGTAGGCACATCGTTCGGCGGCCGAGTGCACGTTCCGGCGCTGCAGGCCGCCGGGTTCGAAGTCGTGGCGGTCGTGGGGCGCGACCGTGACCGCACCGCAGTCCGCGCGCGCGAACTCGGCGTGGCCCACGCGTTCACCTCGCTCGACGAAGCGCTGTCGCTGCCCGACATCGATGCGGTGACGGTGTCAACCCCGCCCGATGCGCACACCCAGCCGGTGCTGGCCGCAATCGCGCAGGGCAAGCACGTGTTGTGCGAAAAACCCTTCGCACTCAATGCCGCCGACGGCCAGGCAATGTACGACGCGGCCGTCGCGGCCGGTGTCGTCCACATGTGCGCCTTCGAGTTTCGCTGGCGCCCAGAGGAGTCGGTGGCCAAACGGGCGATCGACGGCGGTTTCGTGGGCTCGGTCGAGTTCGCAACGTGCGTTCAGATCACATCGCTCGTCGCCGGCGGTGTGCACAAGGCGTTCAACGAAGAATGGTGGTTCGATCGCGATCGCGGTGGCGGCATCCTCAATGCAAGTGGATCGCACTACATCGATCGCTTCCGCATGTGGTTCGGCGAGGTCGAAGCCATCAGCGCGCGCCTGCAGATCGTCGGCGACCACAGCTCCGACGACGCGGAGGACACGTACACGATGACGCTGCGCATGACATCGGGAGCGACCGCATTCATCCAACAGTGCTCGGCGTCTTGGGGCGAGTCCTTCCGCACGATCCGCGGCGTCGGCGATCGCGGCAGCGTGTGGGTCGATCGCGATTCGGCGTTCCTGGCGACAAGTGAGGGCACCCGCGAACTCGAGGTGCCCGACGATCTGCAGGTCCCGCCCGAGCCCCCCCGGCGACCCGACGATCCCAAGCACGCGTTCACGTTCATGGAACTGCCGCCCTTCATCCGGCTGGCCGAACGATTCCGCGATGCCATCCGCGCGAACGATCCGCACTTCACTCCGCATGTCGGCGCGCCGCCCAGCCCCACGTTTCGCGATGCGTTGATGGTGCAGCGCGCCATCGACGCCGCTCGCGAATCGAGCGAACGCAATGGCGAGTGGGTCGAGCTCGAGCAACTTCCGCTATGAGCGGGCGCCGTCGATGAGCCGCGCAAACCTGGGTGCGCACGACTCGGTGCTGTGCACCGGCACGCTGGCGGGCGTCCCGCTGCGCGACAAGGTGAGTGCGGCGTCGATCGCCGGCTTCCGAGCGATGTCGGTGCGACCGTGTGAATACGACGCGTGGCTCGACGAGGGCTGGCGCCCGACCGACGTACGCACGTTCTTCGACGACCACGGTGTTGCGGTTGCCGAGCTCGATCCGGTGATGTCGTGGTTGCCGGGCGTCGAGCTCGATCCGCGCAACGCCCACACCATCGACGAGATCCTGCGCATCGCCGAGGTTCTCGAGCCGCATTGCCTCAGTGTGCTCGTCGATCCCAGCTATCGAGGATCGATCGACGAGGCGATCGATCCGTTCGCCGAGTTGTGCCGGCAAGCGGCGCACTACGGCCACCAGTGCGCACTCGAGTTCTTCGCGTGGTCGCCGCTGCGCACCGTGCACGACGCGTGGCGTATGGTCGACGAGGCCGGCCAGCCCAACGGCGCGCTCATCTTCGACACCTGGCATCACTATCGGGTCGGGGGCCTCGCCCGTGATCTCGACGTGGTCGACATGCAGCGGATCATCGGGATCCAGCTCAGCGATGCGCCGGCGACGCCGGTCATCGCCGAGGTCGCCAAGGAGTGCATGGCCGCCCGACTGTGGCCCGGCGAGGGCGACACCGACGTGGCGGGCACCATCGGCCACCTGCGGGCCGGGGGTTCCACCGCGCCGCTCGGGGTCGAGGTCTTCGGGGCGGGCGACCCCATCGAGCGGGCCCACCGTGCTGCAGCGGCGCTGGCTGGCCTCAGCAGGTAGCGTTATGGGTTCGGGAGGGCCGATGACACCCAACGAACGCACGTCGCATATCGGGCGGGTCCGCGGTGAGTTACGCGCCCCACTGCCGGCCGACTCGGCCCCGGCCACCGACATCACGCCGCCCGTCGCCGACGAGCACACGCTGGTCGAGGCGGCCCCCACCGGCGGTGGAATCCCACCCCGCCAGCCCGACATCGGTTCGGTGGCCTTCTGGCGGCGCATCGTGGCGTTCATGCTCGATGCGCTCGTCGTGTTCTGGCTGCAATTCGCACTCACGATCCTGGGCGTGCTGTGGTACATCGACAGCTCCACCGAGATCGTCGACGGTCAGACCATTCGCCACGTGTCGCACCGCGGCCCGCAGCCGTGGGGTGACGATTTCGCCCCGCTCGTAACCTTCATCGTGTTGGCGTTCATCTACGAGGTCGTGTTCATCGCGGCGCGGGGCCAAACCCCTGCCAAAGAGCGCCTCAAGATCCGTGTCACGCGCGTTGCCGACGGCAAGAACCCGACCATCGCCCAGGCCATGTTGCGGTCGTCGGTGGTCGCGGTGTTCCGTCTGGTGCCGGGCGCGCTGATGCTCGTCGGCAACCTCGCGGCGTTCGCCGCCGGCGCGACGGCACCGTTCAATCTGCGCCGCCGTGCCCTGCACGACTATCTCGCCGGCACCATGGTCGTTCGCTACGACGCCGATCTCCACGAAGGCAACATCGCGCTGGCCAAGCGCCCCGGGATGTTCCTCAACATGCGCATCGGCGAAGTGACCGGCCGCAAGGAAGATCTGCGGCCCTAGGCCCGAGCGGCCCTCAGAGCGGAAAGCTAGGGCCTGAGCGGCCCAGAGCGGAAGCTAGGGCCTGAGCGGCCCAGAGCGGAAGCTAGGGCCGAGCGGCCCAGCGGGCTAGCGGTTTCCCAGCGAGTCGAACGGACCCGCGAGGAAGCCACCGTCGATGACGAACTCGGAACCGGTGCAGTAGCTGCTCGCATCCGAGGCCAGCCACACGACCAATTCGGCGACCTCTTCGGGCTGCCCGATGCGGCCGAGGGGCATCTTCGACGCCAGCACCGGACGCATGTCGAAGCCACCCCACGACTGCGGCTGCACCATGGCCGTGTCGATCGGGCCGGGATGGATCGAGTTGACCCGGATGCCGCTGCGGCCGAGCTCGAGTGCGGCCGTCTTGGTCAAGCCCCGGATGCCGAACTTGGCGGTCACGTACCCCGCGATGCCGGGCGCACCGACCACCCCGTTGACCGACGACACGTTGACGATCGATCCGCCGCCGGCCTTTTTGATTTCGGGCGCGGCGTATCTGATGCCGGTGTACATCGAGATCAGGTTAACCTCGAGCACTCGCCGATAGTCGGCCACCGGTACGTCGATGATGGGCTTCGGCGGAAGCGAGATGCCCGCGTTGTTGACGAGAATGTCGAGCCGGCCGAACTCGCTGATCGCCAACGCGACGGCACTCTGCCAAGCGGCTTCGTCGGTGACATCGTGGTGCAAGTAGCGAGCCGCCGCACCGATGCCCGCCGCGACCGCCGCGCCGTCGTCGTCGAGTACGTCGGTCATCACGACCGACGCGCCTTCGGCGGCGAACGCCACCGCCTCCGCTGCGCCCTGCCCCCGCGCCGCTCCCGTGATCAACGCGACCTTGCCGTCCAACCGACCCATGCCCCACCCCCGCACTCCGTTTTCTGTTGGTGTTCTACACCTGTCGACGGGTGTAGAACACCAACAGCACCGTCAGTTCGGGTCGTCCTCGAGGTCGCGCAGGCGGCTCTCGATACGTTCGAGCGCGTCGGTGAGCCGATCGGTCGTCTCGCGAAGATCGGACAGCGTGACGACGTCGGACAGCGACAACTTCACCGCCGCCAACTCGCGCGCGAGGAATTCGGTATCGGCCTGGGTGCGGGTCGTAACTTCGCGGTCGCGCTCTGATTCGGAGCGGTCTCGGTCGGCTTGACGGTTTTGCGCGAGGAGGATCAGGGGCGCGGCGTACGCGGCCTGTAGCGACAGCGCCAGCGTGAGCAAGATGAAGGGGTACTTGTCGAAGCGGACATCGCGGAACGCGGCATTGATGAAGATCCACGCGAAGACGACCGCCGTCTGGAACACGAGGAAGCGGGCCGTGCCGAGCAGGCGCGCGATGGCTTCGGAGAAATCTCCGAACGCCTCAGGGTCATAGTGCACGCCAAAGCTGAGGCGGCCCCGGCGGGGACGCGAGAGGTCTTCACGACGACGCATAACTCACTCTCCTTCCCCATCAGGCGCTCACACCACGGCGAACTCGCCGCCACGTCGGCGGCAACATGTGATCGATCACGTCATCCACGGTCACTGCGCCGATGAGCCGTTGGGCTTCGTCGCAGACCGCGATGGCGACGAGGTCGTACGCCGCTAGGCGCGCGGACACCTCGTCGTCGGGAGCGTCGGGACGCAGATATTCGGGTTCGTCGTCGACGCAGGCGTCGAGGCGCATCCACGGCGCTTCGCGCAATAATCGTTGGAAGCCGACCGCACCGAGGAAGCGGCCCGTCGGAGTCGACGTCGGCGGTTCGACGACGAAGACCTGTGCCGCCAACGCAACTTCGATGTCGTCGTCGCGCATGACCGCGAGCGCGTCGGCCACCGTGGCGTGGCCCGCAAGGATCAGCGGGTCGGACGTCATGAGACCGCCCGCAGACTTTTGGCCGTAGGACAGCAGACGCCGCACGGGAGTCGCATCTTCGTCGTCCATCGCGGCGAGCAACTGCATGCGCTCGTCTTCGGGCATCTCGGCCAAGAGGTCGGCCGCGTCGTCAGGATCGAGATGCTCGATCACCGCGACGGCGCGCTCGAGACCGAGCCCTTCGATGATGCCGACCTGCTCGTCGTCGGGGAGCTCGGCGAGCACGTCGGCCAAGTGCTCGTCATCCATCGCGGCGACGATCTGCTTGAGACGCAGATACGACATCGAGCGCACACGATCGGCGGCGTCGGATGGATGCAGCTCTCGCAGCTCGGCAACTTCGGCGGCGAGTGGGCCACCGTCGAACAGGTACCAGGTGTCGCGCCACGACACGACCTTTGGATTGCGCCGGCCCCGCAACCGCGACCGGTGTCCGAGCGCCACGCTCACCAACTGCCACGCGAACATCTGGCCGAGCACAGGCTCGATGGCGATGTCGACCACATACGCGTCGGCGGCGCGCCGCCCGAAGAGCTCGCGCGCGCGCAGCTCACCCCCGCGCTGTTCGAAGTGGCGCACGTCGATGTTGCCGCTGCGCATGCGCACGCCATCGCCCGCGATCTCACCGACACGGGCCGCGTTGACGAAGATGCGCCGGCGTTGCACGAGCGCGACGAAACCGACGACTCTCGGCGGGCCATCACCCCCGGGCACGAAGACGACGTCGTCGATGCGACCGATGGTGGCTCCGTCGGCCGCCACCAGGGGCAAGCGGAGCAGCCGCGACGCATACACGATCGTTGCGGTCATGCCCCCAGGCTACCCGGTGGACCGTGATCGCCTGGCCACTTTGTGAACTACAGTCCTGCCGGGGGGAAGCGATGAGAGTCGTGATCGAGGGCAGTTGCGACGCTCGATTCGCACCGGTGCGAGCGGCATTCGGCGAGAACTTCGAGCACGATCTGGAGCTTGGCGCGGCGCTGTCGATCAGCGTCGAGGGCCGCAATGTCGTCGACATCTGGGGCGGCTACCTCGACGAGGCGCAGACCCGCCCGTGGCAACGAGACAGCCTTGCGTGCATCTTCTCGTGCACCAAGGGCGTCGTTGCCGTGCTGGCGCTGATGTTGGTCGATCGGGGGCTCATCGATCTCGATGCACCCGTCGCCGACTATTGGCCCGAATTCGCGCAAAACGGCAAGGCCGAGATCCCGGTGCGGTGGCTCCTCACGCATCAAGCCGCGGTGTCGGCGATCGACGATCCGATGGCGTTCGGGTCGCTCAGCGATTGGGACGTCATGATCGACGCGCTCGCCGCGCAGGCGCCATCGTGGACACCGGGCGACGGTCACGGCTATCACGGCGTCACGTACGGTCATCTCATCGGAGAAGTCATCCGGCGGGTGACCGGCGTGTCGTGCGGTACGGCGATGCGTGAGTTCCTGTGTGAACCGCTCGCTCTCGACATCCACATGCCGCTGCCCGACTACGAAGAGTCGCGCACCGCGGAGATGGTGCTCGGCATGCCGACTGCCGAACACCCATCGAAAACCTTCTTCGATCATTGGCGGGCCAACGACCTCGGCCCGCGGTCGTTTCGTAATCCGCCCGATTGCAGCAACGTGCCGTACACCAACACGCGGGCCTTTCGAGCGGCCGAGATACCTGCGGCCAACGGGCACGGCACGGCACGCTCGCTCGACCGCCTCTACGCCGCGCTCGCGTGCGGGGGCTCGCTCGATGGGGTGCATGTCCTCTCGCCCGAGCTGGTCGAACAAGCCGGGCGCGAGTGGGTGCGCGGCATCGACCGCGTCATGGCGCTGCCGACCGCATTCGGTCTCGGCTTCGAGCGCACTATTCCCGAATGGAAATTCGGGCCCAACCCCAACACCTACGGGCACAACGGGTCCGGCGGCTCGCTCGGCGTCGTCGATCCCGATACCGCCATGTCGCTCGGCTACGTTATGAACCGCATGGTGTGGGGGCCGACGCGCGACGATCCGCGCTGGCCTGCCATCTTCGATGTCCTCTACGGCTGTCTGTGAGCGAGCGATGAAACTTTCGCTGTTGTTCCCCGAGACCCGCAGCGTCGACAACGTCGTCGCACTCGCACAACGCAGCGAACAGTTGGGTTTTCACGGCATGTTCCTCGGCACCGCTTTCGGTATCGACCCGATCATGGCGCTGGCCTACGCGGGCACGCAGACGTCGCGCATCAGCCTCGGTGTCGCGGTCGTCCCCACGTGGCCCCGTCACCCACAAGTACTCGCACAACAAGCGGCGACGGCCAACGCGATGTGCAACGGTCGCTTCCGGCTCGGCGTCGGCCCTTCGCACGCGCCGGTCATGGCCCGACTCGGCATCCCGTTCGATCGACCGATCTCCCACGTGCGCGAGTACCTGACGATCGTGCGCACGCTCCTCGCGGAGCACAAGATCGACCACAAGGGTGAACGCTTCCAGGTGCAAGGCATGCTCGACGTCGAGAACAGTGGCACGCCGCCGGTGTTGCTCGCCGCGATGCGCGAGCAGATGTGCCGCCTCGCCGGTAGCCACAGCGACGGCGTGTTGCCGTGGCTGCCACCCGCCGACTACGTCGCTTCGACGATCGTCCCCAACGTGCGTGCCGGCGCGGACGCGGTCGGTCGGGCTGCGCCCCCCGTGATCGCCGAAGTGCCGGTGGCGTTGACTCGCAATATCGACGAGGTACGGGCGATGGCCGCGCGCGACCTGTTCATCTATCCGATGATGCCCTTCTACCGCGCACAATGGGAGTCCGCCGGCATACCGCTCGGCGATCGCGCGACGGCCGGTGGCTGGAGCGATGCCATGATCGAAACCAGCCTGCTCTACGGCGACCAAGCCGGGCTGGCCAACAAGATCCGGGCGTACTTCGACGCGGGCGCCGACGAAGTGGTTGTGTCGCCGTTCGGCGTCGGTGATGATGCGATCGCGAACCGCGACGATTGTGTCCGGGTGTTGGCCGACATCGCGAAGGAGGGATAGGGGAACATGACGAACGAAGAAACGGTGCGAGCAGTTCTCGCGCACATCACCGCAGCAGAGTACGAACAACTCGCCGACTACGTCACCGAAGACCTGCGCTTCGAATTGCCGTACGCCGGGCCACCGATCCCCGACCACTTCGACGGCCGCGCGGTGTGGGACGGCATGCAGCGCCAGACCTTCGCGATGTTCACGTCGTTTCGCAACGAGCCGCGGGCCTTCTACCAAACCGTCGACCCCGACATGTTGGTCGCCGAATACGAGAGCGACGCCGTCGTCGCGCGCAATGGCAAGCCCTATCGCAACAAGTACGTCGGCATCTTCCGGTTCCGCGACGGCAAGATCTGCTCGTGGCGGGAGTACCACAATCCCGAGGCGACCAAGGTCATCCGAGAGGATTGATACAACCCCGTCAGGCTTTGCGGTTGCTCTCCGCCTGGGAGTAGTCGCCCGCCTGCCCCGGTGGTAGTTCGGCGCTGAGCATCACCGCGAAGTAACGCGTGGGGCGGTCGGTGCGGTTGCGCCACGCGTGCACCGTGCCTCGTTGCACGACGAGGTCGCCCGGCTTCAGGTGTACTTCTTCGCCCGAGGGCAGCAGCAACCACAGATCGCCTTCGAGCACCTGGATGAGATCGATCGAGGGCGTCTGATGCATGCCTTCGTCGGGCAATGGCTCGCGCGGGTTGCCGTTGTCGTCGACGAACCGCCCCGCGTCGGGCGGCACTTCGACGCGGCGAAAGATGATGCCCTGCGGTGGTGACAGGAACGCGTACTCGTCGCGATCGCCGGGCGAAGTGGCCGCTACGGGGATCTCGTCGATGGTCCAGGCCGCGGTCAACACCGTGCCCGACGGATGCCGGACGATCTGCGGCGGCGGACCATCGCTCTCGACCCGCGACACCCCGTCGTCGTCGATCACGGTGACCACTCGGCGTACGTTCTCGAACATCGTCTCCCCTTCTGGTACGTCAGCGCGGTCGCGAGCCCAATGGCTGCACCACGCTGTGTCGATCTGCTCCGAAGTGCCCGTGCTCGTTGAGCGATACCAGCGTCCGCTTGCCATCAGGGTCGACGTCGATGCGGGTGATCGACGCGTACGAGATCGTGATCGGCAAACGCATGTGCTCATGACCGAGCACGTCGGCGACGATGCGCCGTACGACGCCTCCGTGCGACGACACCAGTACGTGCTCGCCGCGGTGGTTCGCCACGAGGTCCGCGAACGCTTCGGTGATGCGGGCGTTGAACACGTCGGGGGAGTCCCATCCGATCGAGTCCCAATCCTGGCGCTGGATCGCGTCCCAATATTCACCGGCGAGATGCAGCTCTTCGGTCGGGTAGTACCACTGTGCGCGACTGTCGAGCTCGTTCAATGCATCGATGACCTCGTGAGGCCGCGTGTCGTCGAACAGTCCGCCGACCGTCTCGATCGCCCGGCGCTTGGGCGATGTGACGATGTAGTCGATCGGCTCGTGGGCGAGCCATGACGCCAGGCGCGCCGCCTGCC
>JBDSMH010000229.1:0-3105 GCA_039915945.1 Acidimicrobiales bacterium
CCGAGGGTGAATGCGGCGACGATGAGCGCGCCGGCGGCGAGTGGTGGGGCGATGCGGGGCAGCACGGTGTCGCGGAGTCGGGCCCACCGGCTTGCTCCGAGCGTCGCGGCGACCTCTTCGAGGTCGCGTGTGTGTTGGTCCCACGCGGCCAGTGCGAGCAGCGTGAGGAATGGTGCCTCTTTGAAGGTGTACACGGCGATGATGCCGAGGCCGTGGGGGTCGCCGATGAGACGGAACGGGAGGGCGCCGACGACGCGTTCGGCGAGCCCTCCGGGCGCGAGCCAGGTGACGGCAAGCGACGCGGCGACGAGGTGTGGCATGGGTACGGCCGATGCGAAGGCGCCGCGGAGCCAGCGTGGTCGACGCTGCAGTAACGCGGCGCCGAGTACGGCGAGGACAGTGGACGTCGCGGTTGCTGCGAACGCGACGAACGCGGTGAAGCGGAGCGCGTCGCGGAATTCGGCGTCGCCGATGATGCTGCGCCAGTCGCCGAGGCCGAATTCGCCGCCGGTGATCGCCCCCGGGCGCAGGGATCCGAGCACGAGGCCGACGAGCGCGCCACCGAAGAGCACAATGAGCACCATCAATGCGGGGAGTAGGCCGAGTGGGATGCCGCCGCGTCGTTCGGGAGAAAGGTGAGCATGTTCGATCGTCGCTTGCGGGCCGCCGTTGACCGCCCCTTCGACAGCCTGGCGGGGAGGGCGGCGGCTCGCGGGGTGCGCGCCGACTGGGTGACCCTCGTGGGTTTCTTGCTGGGTGGCGGTGCGTGTGTCGCGATCGCGTTCGATCAGCGGATCGTGGCGTTGGTGTTGTGGCTGGCGAATCGGCTCGCGGATGGTCTCGACGGTGCGATCGCCCGGCGTGTCGGTGTGACCGATCGCGGAGGTTTCGTCGACATCCTGGCCGACTTTGCGGTGTACGGCGGGTTCGTGGTGGGGGTCGCGTACGCGCAGCCCGGAGCCCGTGTCGCCGCCGTCGTGTTGTTGTTCGCGTACTACGTGTCGGGCGCGGCCTTCCTCGCCTGGTCGTCTCTCGCCGAGCGTCGGGCCCGCAACATCCATGACAATCGTTCGTTGCATTTCGTCGGCGGGATCGCGGAGGGCGCCGAGACCATCGTCGTCTATGTGTTGCTGTGTCTCTGGCCGAGCGCGACCGAGGCGATCGTCTGGGTGTTCGCCGCCGCGGTCGGGCTCACCGCGGTGCAACGAATCGTGTTCGCGTGGCGTTCGCTCAGCCACCACGGTTCCTCATTCGATCGAGAAAGCGCAGCAGGGACAGGACCGGGCGGATGACGCGACGCATTTTCGGGGAGAAGTACTTGGCCCGCAGTACGTCGTCGGCGGCGCGGCTCGGTCCTTCGGAGAACGTGGGGTAGGCGTGCACGGTTTGGGAGATCGTCGCGATTTTCGCACCGGTGGCGATCCACGCAGTGAGCTCGGCGATCGATTCGCCCGCTGCAGTACTGACCACGGTCGCGCCCACGAGGCGTCCTTTCGGGTCGCCGATCAGTTCCGCGAAGCCGCTGGCATCGCCATGGGCGATCGCACGGTCGAGCGTCGCGTAGTCGAATCGCTGCACCAGCGCCCTGTCTCCCCAGCGTTCCCGAGCCGCGGCGGCGTCGAGGCCGACGCGGGCGATCTCGGGATCGGTGAAGGTGACCGAAGGGATATTCGTGTATGACGCCTTGCGGCGCATCGCAAACAGGGCGTTGGTGTCAACGATGCGGGCCTGGTAAGCCGCGACATGGGTGAACGGCATCGCTCCGGTGACATCGCCGGCGGCGAAGATCGCAGACGCCGAGGTGCGCAGGTGATCGTCGACGATGACGTAGCCGCGCTCGTCGATCTCGACGCCAACCGACTCGAGGCCGAGGTCGGCCGTCGACGGTCGCCGACCGACCGACACGAGTATCCGGTCGAAGGTGGGAATGGCACTCTGATTTGGCCCCACTTGTGATGGTTTTGGCACTCTGATTTGGCCCTAGTAGGGCCGGTCATTGGTGGGGGTCCGCGTGGCCTGTTGGGTGCTCGTGGACTCTTGTCCGATGAGCGTTAAGAGGTCGATGGTGGAGTTGTTCGAGGAGATTCGTCGAGCGCGTCGGGTTGATCCTGGGGTTTCGATTCATGAGCTGGGTCGCCGGTTCGCGACGCATCGTCGGACGGTGCGTGAGGCGTTGTTGTCGGCGGTGCCTGAGCCTCGTAAGGCGGTGGTGGCCCGCCCGTGCCCGGTGATGGGCCATTGGATGCCGTCATTGACAAGTGGTTGACGGACGATCTGACGGCGCCGCGTAAGCAGCGGCACACGGGTCGACGCGTGTGGGAACGCTTGGTTGATGAACATCAGGCGACGGCGTCGGAACGCGCTGTTCGTAAGTACGTGAAAGTCGCGAAGGAACGTATCGGGTGTAACGAGATCGAGGTGATGGTCCCGCAGCAGCATCGGTTGGGTTTCGAAGCCGAGGTCGATTTCGGTGCGATCAGTTTCTATCTTGCTGGCGTCTTCGTTGAGGGCGAACTGTTCGTGATGCGCCTTTCGGCGTCGGGGAAGGCGTTCCGCCGTGCGTATCTGCACGAAGCCCAAGAAGTGTTCTTCGATGGCCACGTGCGGGCGTTCGACACGTTTGGTGGGGTGCCGCTAAGGATCAGATACGACAACTTGACGCCAGCGGTGGTGAAGGTGTTGAAGGGCCGCGACCGGGTGGAGAACGACCGGTTCACCGCGATGCGTTCGCATCACGGCTTCGACTCGTTTTTCTGCATGCCTGGTGTTGAGGGTGCGCATGAGAAAGGCGGCGTTGAGGGAGCGATCGGCCGGTTCCGTCGCCGCCGGTTCGTCCCGGTCCCGCACGTCGAAACCATGGAAGAACTCAACGAGTTGATCGACGCCATCGTTGAGTCTGACGACGCCCGCCATATCGGCCAGCGGTTCATCACGGTGAAGGAACATTTCCAGCTCGAAGCCGAAACGCTGCAACCGTTACCGGTCGAGGTGTTCGATTGCCGGTTGCTGTTGTCGTGTCGGGTCGACACGAAGGCACGGGTTTGTGTGCGCCAATGCTTCTACTCGGTCCCTGTCCGCTATGCGGGCCGCAAACTTGATGTCCGT
>JBDSMH010000006.1:0-22873 GCA_039915945.1 Acidimicrobiales bacterium
GTGCGCGAGAAGGCCGCTCCGACCCTCGTGCCCAAGTCGCAGACGCAACCACGGGGTGAGCGGCCGCGCCGCGCCGCGTCCTGATCTGTCTCGTGTGAACTTCCTCGACGCGCTTCGGTACCTCGACGAGCACATCAATCTCGAGGTAGTGGCCGGTCGTATCGAAGGGCTGTCCCTCGACCGCATGCGGGCGCTCATGGAAATCATGGGCGATCCGCAACGCAGCTACCCTTGCGTCCACGTGACGGGGACCAACGGCAAGGGCTCGACAACGCTGATGATCTCGGCGCTGTTGCACGCGCGAGGCCTGTCGGTCGGCACATTCACCAGCCCGCACGTCGAGACGATCAACGAGCGCATCCGCTGGAATCTCGAGCCGATCGAGGATCAAGCGTTTGCCGATGTCATCGCCGACCTCGCGGTGTTCGAGCCGCTGCTCGGCGATCGACGCCCGTCCTACTTCGAGTTGGTCACCGCCGGAGCATTGCAGTGGTTCGCCGACGCCGTGGTCGATGTGGCTGTGGTCGAAGTCGGTGTACTCGGACGCTTCGATGCGACCAACGTGATCGACGCCGACGTTGCCGTGGTCACCAATGTCGGTCGCGACCACACCGACGGTCAAGGTGATTGGCGCCAGCGAATTGCCCGCGAGAAAGCGGGCATCATCAAGCCCAACTCGATGCTGGTGCTGGGTGAGACCGACCCCGAATTGCGGGGGATATTTCTCGACGAATCAGCGCTCGGCGTCATCGAGCGCGGCATCGACTTTGCCGTCGTCGAAAATCGATTGGCCGTCGGTGGTCGTGTGATCGACGTGCGTACTCCCAAGCGCACGTACCGCGACGTGTTCGTCAGCCTCAACGGCGCGCATCAAGGCGACAACGCGGCGATCGCCATTGCGGCCGCCGAGGCGTTCTTCGATTCCGCGCTCGAGGATGACGTCGTGTCCGAAGCGTTGTCGACGATCGCCGTGCCGGGTCGCTTCGAGATCATGCAACGCAATCCGCTCGTGGTTATCGACGCCGCGCACAATCCAGAGGGCGCGAGGGTCGCGGCCGAGACGTTGCTCGAAGGCTTCGGCGACGGGCGTACACGCATCCTGGTGATCGGTTTGCTGCAAGGTCGCGACATCGGGCAGATGCTCGACGAGTTCGGCGCGCAAACGGCAGAGGTCGTCATCTGTTGCACCGCCGACTCACCACGCGCGTTTCCGGCAAACGAGATCGCCGCGACTGCCCGCGCGAAGGGCATCGACGCCGAGGTGATTCCGGCGATCGACGATGCAGTCGAGCGCGCACTCGTCGTCGCCCAACCCGACGATGTGATCTTGATCGCCGGCACGACGTATGTGATCGGCCAGGCGCGATCCATCTTGCGACGCGGTGCGAAGGGCGCGCCATAGAGGGAGTACCCTCGCCTCATGGATCGCACGTTCGTCATTTGTAAACCCGACGCGGTGGAGCGGGGTTTGGTCGGAGAGATCATCTCGCGCTTCGAGCGCAAGAGCCTCCGCATCGTCGCCGCCGAGTTCCGCACACTCGATCGTCAGACACTCGGCCGGCACTACGCGGAGCACGAGGGCAAGTCGTTCTACGACGACCTCATCGGCTTCATGACCCGGGGGCCGGCGGTCGTGTTGGTGCTCGAGGGTCCCGCCGACACCTTCAGGGTGGTTCGGGGCATGATGGGCTCTACGAATCCGCGAGACGCGGCGCCGGGCACCATCCGGGGCGATCTGGGCATCGAACTGACAGAAAACTTGGTTCACGGGTCCGATTCCCCCGAATCGGCCGCCCGTGAGATTGCGATCTTCTTTCCGAATCTGTGATCATCGCGGCACTCTGAGTGGCGCTATTGCGGTTTCGTTACGACGCGGCCAAACTCTGCGTCGGTAGCCGTCGGTCGTGACGAATAAAGGGCGAAGCATGGTCCAGATCTTGAGCTCGTTCGGCGCCATCATCGGGCGCGACATGGCCGTCGATCTCGGCACCGCAAACACGTTGGTCTACGTGCGCGGTGAAGGCATCGTGTTGGACGAGCCGTCAGTCGTCGCGATCAACGAACACGACGGGCGTCCCGTCGCTGTCGGCGCCGAAGCAAAACGCATGATCGGACGCACACCCTCGCACATCACCGCGGTGCGACCGTTGCGCGACGGCGTCATCGCCGACTTCGAGATCTGCGAAAAGATGCTGCGCTACTTCATCCAAAAGGTGCACTCGCGTCGGTGGGCAAAGCCGCGCATGGTGATCGCAGTGCCGTCGGGCATCACCGGGGTCGAGCAGCGCGCGGTGCGCGACGCGGCCGAGTTCGCCGGTGCGCGCAAACCCGCCTACACGATCGAAGAGTCGATGGCCGCCGCGATCGGTGCGGGACTTCCCGTGCAAGAGCCGACCGGCAATATGATCGTCGACATCGGCGGCGGCACGACCGAAGTCGCGGTCATCTCGCTCGGCGGCGTCGTGGCCAGCCAATCGGCTCGCATCGGTGGCGACGAGCTCGACGACTCGATCATCCAATACATCAAGAAGGAGTACAGCGTCGCCATCGGCGAACGTACTGCCGAAGAGATCAAGATCGCGCTCGGCTCCGCGTGGCCATTGGTCGAAGAGCGTTACGCCGAGATTCGCGGACGCGATCTCGTCACCGGTCTACCCAAGACCGTCGTGTGTTCGAGCGGAGAAATTCGCGAAGCGATGGCCGAGCAGATCGCAGCAGTGTGCGATGCGGTCAAGATGACACTCGACAAGACACCACCCGAGTTGGCCGCCGACATCATGGAGCACGGCATCGTGCTCGCCGGTGGGGGAGCGTTGCTGCTGGGTCTCGACGCGAAGATCGCCCACGAGACCGGCATGCCGATCCGCATCGCACCCGATCCGTTGTATTCGGTGGTGCTCGGCGCCGGTCAGTCGCTCGAAGAGTGGGACGCACTCAAAAACGTACTGTTCTCCTCCGCCGACGACTAGGAGTTCACTGCGATCGTGGCCCTCACTCGGTCAAGCGGTCGTCGGCGCTACCGCTTGTCAATGCTCGTGCTGACTGCCATTACGTTTCTCACGCTCGATCTACGCGGTTTCGGCCCACTCACCAGCCTGCAACAAGGGGCGCGTGATGTGCTCAGCCCCGTGCGCTCGCGCGCCGACAGCATTTTCAGCCCGATCACCGATCGGTTCGACAGCTTCAACAGCAACGACGATCTGAAGCGCGAGAACGAATCGCTACGGGCCGAGCTCGAAGAGCTCAAGGGTCAGGCCTTGCGCGACGAAACCGACGCCGCGAACTACCGCAAGTTGCGCGGCGAACTGGGCCTGCAGGACGACCTCGCCATCCCCGCGGTCATCGGTCGCGTGTCCTACCAAGTACCGGGCAACTTCGCGCCCAACACCGTCGAGATCGACCGTGGCTCGTCGTCGGGCCTCAAGGTGAATCAGCCGGTGATCACCAAGGCGGGCCTCGTCGGGCGCCTCGTGCGCGTCGACAGCGACCGATCGACGGTGCGGCTGCTCAGTCATCCCGACTCCAACGTCGCCATCTATATCGGTGAGCAATATCAGATGCTCGCGCGCGGCGGCGTCGGCACCTACACGATCGATGCCGTACCCAGCCTCGAAGCCGACCGCATCCCACGCGACGACCGCCTACAGGGCGAGTTGGTCACCACTGCGGGTGGGCCGGTGTTTCCCAAAGACATCGTCGTCGGCCGTGTGGCGAGCGTCATTCCGGCCGGTGAGCAAGTAACGGTACGCATCGAGCTCTCTGTCGATCTCTCTGCGCTCGACTTCGTCACCGTCTTGCTCTACGAGCCCCCGAAGTGAGCCAACGGTGACCAAGCTCCGTGTCCTCACCGTCGTCCTCGTCGTCTTCTTGTTGCAGATCACGCTCTTTGCCGGCGTGCGCATCGACGGCGTGGCGCCCGAATTGCCGTTGTTGTTGTCGGTACTCATCAGCATGCACGTCGGCGCCGAGCGCAGCATCGTCATCGGGTTCGTCGTCGGCTTCGCGTACGATCTGGCCCTTGGCACGCCGCTCGGGTTGTGGGCGCTGGTGTGCTGCCTCGCGGCGTATCCCTTCGGCGTCGCCAGCGCGCACCTCGACCGCACGTCGGGCACCGGCCTGTGGCTGTTGAGCGGGTTGCTGTCGGCCGGGGGGATCATCGCGTTCGCCGTGGCCGGGGCCATGGTCGGGCGCACCGATCTACTCCGCGGTATCGGGCATGTGGTCGCCATCGCCACCGTGTTCAACCTGCTGCTGTCACCGGTCGTCGGTCGGGGCATACGATGGGCGTTCGCGTCGGGCGGACCAGTGCGAACAGTGTGACGAGGGCCAGGGCGGCCGCGGCAGAGCGGGAAGTTTCTTTATGAGGGCACGCGCTCTATGAACGATTCGACACAGGTGCGCCTGCGGCTCATCGGCGTGGTCATCGTGTCGCTCATGGCCGCGCTCGTGGCGCGCCTGTGGTTCCTGCAATCGGTGGAGAACGAAGAGTTGCGTTCGATCGCCGAAGGCAACCATCTCAAGGAAGTGCTCACCCCGGCGTCGCGTGGTCTCATCCTCGATGCACAGGGTCGACCCCTCGTCACCAACAAACGCGTCACGGTGGTCAGCATCGATCTCGCAGAGCTCGACCACGCGCTGCCGGGCAAACAGAACGAGACGAAACGACTCGCCATGTTGACCCACCTCGCCACCGAGCTCAGCGGGTCGGGCCGGCTGACCAAGGTGGCCGACCTGCAAACCGCGATGGCCGCGTCGGGTCTGACGAACATCGGCAAGGTCACCGTCGCCACCGATGTGTCGCCCGAACTGTTTGTGTTCTTCGGTGAGCGCCAAGACGACTTCCCCGGTGTGCAGATCGAATCCAAGTCGGTGCGCGTCTATCCCTACGGCAGCGTGGCCGCCCACGTGCTGGGTTACATGGGACGCATCGATCAGAAAGAATTGAAGAGCCGCAACGCGGACTGGAACCTCGACGACCCCACCGCCAAGGTGTATCTCAACGACGACGACATCGGGAAGACCGGCATCGAGTACATGTTCGAAGGTGAGTTGCACGGCACGCCGGGTCGCGACGTCTACGAGGTCGATCGCAACCAGCGTGTCATCCGTCGTCGCGACGAGTTGTCGCGGTCTCCGATCGCGGGCAACAACATCAAGCTCACCATCGACATCGACGTGCAGCAAAAGGTCGAACAAGAACTCGCACGCGGGTTGCAGACCGCGCGCGAGACTCCGCCCGAGCCCAAGAAGAATCCCACCGATCCCGACCCGCCCGAGGCAAAGGCATCGGCCGGTTCCGCCGTGCTGATGGACCCGATGACGGGCGACATCCTCGCGATGGCGTCGTATCCGACCTATGACCCCAACGACTTCGTCGGTGGTATCTCTCAAGCGAAACTCGACGCGCTCAACGACAAAGCGGCGTTCCAGCCGATCCTGAACCGGGCGATTCAAGGCCAGTACGCGCCGGGGTCGACGTTCAAGCTCGTGACCGCCTTTGCGGCCATGACCCCCGGCCCACGCGAGTACCCGATGCTGAGTGCGCAGGGCATCGGCGGGTATCTCGACCCCAAGGACGATCCCGGCTACTACGAGATCCCCGACAATCTGTGCGAGAAGCAAAGGGACAAGACGAAGAAGGAGACCGGCGACGAGTTCACGTCATGCAGGTTCATCAACCCCGATCTGGCGCGACATCAAGGGCTCGATGTCTCCCGGGCTCTTGCGGTGTCGAGCGACGCGTACTTCTACGAGATCGCGGCCAATTACGACCTCCGCAACGATTTCGACTCCGAGACGATCCAAGCGGCCGCGGAAAAGTTCGGTTTCGGCCACGACACCGGCAGTGGTCTACGCGGTGAGGCGCCCGGCATCGTGCCGACCAAAAATTGGTTGAAGAAGGCGTATGCCGCCGCGCCGCGGGTATACGGCCGCGACTATTGGGTCACCGCCGACACGGTGCAGATGGCGGTCGGACAGGGCAACAACCTCGCTACTCCGCTGCAATTGACCAACGCGTACGCGACGTTCGCCAATGGCGGCACAGTGCTCGCGCCGAATGTGGCCAAAGAGCTCACTGCTGCCGACGGCAAAGTGCTGCGGACGTGGGGGCCACGGCAGGTCGGCTCGGTCGACATCTCGCCCGAGATCCGCGGACCCTTGCTCAATGGACTGCTGGGTGCGGTCAACTTGCCCGGTCCCGAAGGCGACCGCGGCACGGCCTACGACGCGTTCCATTCGATCGCGAAAGGAGGCATCGACTTCGCGCTCAACGAATTCCCGATCGCCGGCAAGACTGGTACCGCCGAAGTGCAAGGCAAGGCCGATAGCGCGTGGTTCGTGGGCTTCGGTCCGGTCAAGCCGGAAGAGCCGCCCCGCTATGTCTTCAGCGTGTTGCTCGAGGAGTCGGGCTTCGGTGGTCGCTTTGCCGCACCGGTCGCCGCGTTCGTGTTGAACGACCTGTTGTTCAAGGACGTCGCTCCGGTGTTGTCCGCCGACCAACTGCGCCAGTGCCAAGACTTGCGGAACCCGGCGGCGTTCACGAGGGCACCGTCGAAGTACGACCAGAGCGTGAAGAAGGCGACCACTACGACGACGCTGGCACCTTCGTCGTCGACGACGAAGGTTCTTACGACCACCCGGCCGGGTCCCGCGGCCACGAATCAGCCGGTGTTGATGGTGCCCGCGGCCGCCGCCAACCTGCCACCCATCAGGTGTCCGCCGCCGTGACCGCCTCCGTGCTCTCTCGCGTGCCGCGCCTGCGCGGCCAAGACGGCTTGTGGCGCTACATCGATCCGTCGCTGATCATCGCCAGCGCCGCCATCACCGCGCTCGGCACGCTGATGATCTTCAGCGCGACCCGCAACAACCCCAGCGTGTCACCGACCTATTTCGTCGAGCGTCAGGGCGCCGCGATCGCGATCGGCATCGTGGTGATGGGTGTGGTCGCCGCCTTCGATTACCGCAAGCTGCGCGAGCTCGTGCCGCTGGCCTACTTCGGGCTGCTCGTGCTCCTCGGCGGCGTCCTCGTCTTCGGCCAGAAGGTCAACGACGCGCGCGCCTGGTTCCAGTTCGGCTCGATCCAGCTGCAGCCGGCCGAACTCGCGAAACCCGTCATGATCGTCGTGCTCGCCGCCTTCTTCACCGGTGACCGGGCCACCGAAGGCCAATCACCGACCGTGCGCCGGCTGCTGGTGGCGCTACTGCTCGTCGGGTTGCCGGTCGGCCTGATCATGCGCCAACCCGATCTCGGCACCGCCCTCGTCTTCGGAGTGATCTCCACGGCCGTCGTCATCATGGCCGGCGCCCGCCCGCGCCACCTGCTGGCGCTGGCGCTCATGCTCACGTTCGCCACGACGGCGGTCCTCACGTCGAACACGCTCGACGCGTACCAAAAGGACCGGCTGACGGTCTTCATCAATCCCGACAAGGCCAGTGAGCGGGTCTCCTACAACCTCGAGCAAGCCCAGGTGGCCATCAGCAACGGCGGCATCGCCGGGCAAGGGCTCTTCCACGGATCACAGACCCGCGGCCGGTTCGTGCCCGAGCAACAGACCGACTTCATCTTCAGCGTGGTCGGCGAAGAGCTGGGGTTCATCGGCGGGGCGCTGCTGATCGGTTTGTTCTGCCTGTTGTTCCTGCGGATGTGGCGCATCGCGGCAGTCGCGCGCGATCCCTTCGGCGCCCAGATCGTCGTCGGTGTGCTCGCGATGCTGGTGTTCCAGGTCTTCCAGTCGATCGGGATGACGATGGGGATCATGCCGATCACCGGTATCCCGTTGCCGTTCGTCTCCTACGGCGGGTCGTCGATCATCACGACTTACGCCAGCATCGGATTGGTCCTCAGCGTGCACATGCGCCGTTTCAGCTGATCGAGAACCGCACGCCCGGCGGGAAGCAGGGCCCGAGCGGCCCTCGCCAGAGCGGGAAGCTAAGGGCGAGGGGTCGCGACCGGTAGGCTGGCGGGGTTATGTCGCTGTGGCCCCTGCTCGAACCGCTGCTCGATCGGGTCGAACGACCGGCTCGCTACATCGGCTGCGAAGGCGGCGTGCAGACACCCGAGCACACGCCCGACAAGGTGGCGTGGCTGCTCACCTACCCCGATAGCTACGAGATCGGCCTGCCCAACCAGGGTTTGCAGATCCTTTACGAGATCCTCAACGAGCGTGACGACGCCGTTGCCGAGCGGGCCTACGCGCCGTGGGGCGACCTCGAGGCCATCATGCGAGAGCGGGGGCTGCCCCTGTTCTCGGTCGACACCCACCGCCGGGCCGCCGACTTCGATGTGTTGGCCTTCAACCTCTCGGCCGAGCTCATCTACACCAATGTCCTCAACTGCATCGACCTCGCCGGGATCGCCATCCGCTCGTCCGAGCGGTCGGCGACCGACCCCATCGTCATGGCCGGCGGCCACTGCACCTACAACCCAGAGCCGTTGGCCGATTACGTCGACGTCTTCGTGATCGGTGACGGCGAAGAGGTCGTGTCCGAGATCACCGAGGTCGTCGGGGCGTGGAAGCGCGCCGGCAAGCACTCGCGCGACGAGGTCCTGCGGTCGCTCTCGCATGTCACCGGCGTCTACGTGCCGTCGCTCTACGCCGTCACCTACGACGGCGACACGCTGGTGAGCGTCGAGCCCCGCTTCGCCGACGTGCCCCGGCTCGTGCAAAAGCGCACCGTTGCCGATCTGGCCGAATGGCCGTATCCGAAGAACCAGCTCGTGCCGCTCACCGAAGTCGTACACGACCGGCTCAACGTCGAGGTGTTCCGCGGCTGCACTCGTGGCTGCCGGTTCTGCCAGGCGGGCATGATCACACGGCCCGTGCGCGAACGGCCGGCCGAGCAAGTGCGTTCGATGATCGACGCCGGCGTCCGGCGAACGGGCTACGACGAGATTGCCCTCACCTCGCTGTCGACTGCCGACTTCAGCGCCATCGAGAGCGTCGTGCAAGGCACCATCGACAGTGGCGAAGGGTGCGGCAACCTCTCGGTTTCGCTGCCCAGCTTGCGCGTCGATGCATTCACCGTTGGCCTCGCCGCGCAGATCCAAAAGGCTCGCCGCACCGGGCTGACCTTTGCTCCCGAAGCCGGGTCGTGGCGGCTGCGCCAAGTGATCAACAAACTCATCCGCGAAGAAGATCTGTTCGGGGCGGCCGAGTCGGCCTTCTCGCAGGGCTGGCGCCGCATCAAGCTCTATTTCCTCACCGGGTTGCCGACCGAGACCGACGTCGACACGCTGGGCATCACCGAGATGGCGCGCAATTGCGCCGCCGTTGGCGCGGCTCACACCCGCGGCGCATCGGTCACGGTGTCGGCCGGTGGGTTCGTGCCCAAGCCGTTCACGCCGTTCCAGTGGTTCGGCCAGAACACGCTCGTCGAGTTGCAACGCAAGATCGGTCTGCTGCGCGACGATGCCCGCAAGTCCAAGGGCGTGCAGTTCAAGTGGCACGATGCAAAGGCATCGATCGTCGAAGGCTTGATGTCGCGCGGCGATCGTCGTGTCGGCCCGGTCATCGAATACGTGTGGCGCAATGGCGGCGTGTTCCAAGAGTGGAACGAGCACTTCGACTACGACCTGTGGTTGCAGGCGGCGGCAGCGTGCGACGTGTCGATCGACTGGTACGTGCATCGTCACCGCAGCTTCGAAGAAGTGCTCCCGTGGGACCACATCTCGGCCGGGCTGCACAAAGACTTCCTCTGGCAAGACTGGCGCGACGCGCTCAATGAGCGGGGTCTCGAAGACTGCCGGTGGACTCCGTGCTACGACTGCGGGGCGTGCACGGGCTACGGCCTCGAGCACATCGTCGCGTCGGCGACCCCTCCCGCGGGAGGCAGCCAGGGCACCGGCCAAGACCTCTCGAGCGGTGGCGATGTTCCGGTGCGCTTGTTGGCCCGGCGACCGGTCGGGACGACACCGTGAGGTTGCGCCTGCGATTCACCAAGCGAGGCAAGATCCGCTTCACCAGCCACCGGGATACGGCGCGCGTGTGGGAGCGCACGGTCCGGCGGGCGCAGCTGCCCATCGCGTACAGCCAGGGATTCTCGCCGCACGCCAAGTTGTCCTTCGGCCTCGCGCTGTCGACGGGGTTCGAGAGCGACGCCGAATACCTCGACATCGAACTCGATGCGGCCCGGGCCGATCAGGTCGAGATCGACGCCCTGCCCCCGATGCTGTCGGCCCTCTTGCCCGACGGTATGGAGGCAACCGCGATCGCCGTGTTGCCGCCAGGGGCGCCGTCGCTCCAGCAGATCGTGACCAGCTGTGAATACCTCATCGACCTCGCGATCGATGAGTTTTCGGCGGTACCGGGTACCGCTCCCCTCGATGAGCGGGTCGCTCTCGCGGTTGCCCGAGTCAACGCAGCCGAGTCGGTCATCGTCAGTCGCGAACGTAAAGGGGTGGTCGGCACCGACGACATCCGCCCCGCAATCTTGGCGCTTCACTACGAGGGTCCGAGTGAACACGAAGGCGCGAGCGGCCTTCTGAGCGGGGGGCAGGGCCCGAGCGGCCTTCTGAGCGGGGGGCCGGGCATGGTGCGATTGCGAGCAGAGCTCGCCGCCCAACCCAAAGCCGTGCGTCCGTCCGAGCTTCTCGCCGCCATCGCAGTCGATGCGGTGGCGCGCGTGCGCCGAACACATCAATGGATCGAGCTCGAAGGCCTCAGATCCGAACCGCTCCTCGCCGATCAATATGGCGGCGTGGCCGGTACTGAGGCGGCGAGCTCCGCGGGCACATTCGCTGCGGCGGGCGCAGTGATGGGGCGATTCTCGCCCGATCACCACGCTGGCACCACCGCACTGGCGACCGTGCCTGCCGTGAGAGAGGAATTCTTCGATGTCCGATCCCGTGGCCCCCGACTCGACGGCCTCCGACAAACCAGCTGAAACGGAACGATCAGCGGGCGCGACCGAGGTCGTGCCCGCCGCCGCAACCGCGCGGGAAGCACGGCCCGAGCGGCCTTCCGAGCGGGAAGCACGGCCCGAGCGGCCCAAGATCGGCGACTCCCGCCCCGCTCCGGCGAGCGATGCCCGGCCGAAGATCGGCGACACCCGTGCGCCCCGCGGGTCCGCACCGTCGACCGACGACGGCCCATCGACGGGCGATCGCGGCGGCGAAGCGAAAGGCGACGCACCGCGGCGCCGGCGCCGGCGCGGTGGTCGCGGCCGTGGCGGCGGTGGCGGTCAAGGCACCGGCGGCGGCCAAGGCGCGAGCGACAGGGGAGCGGGCGATCGCAGCGGCGGCGGCTCGGCCCCGACACCGGTCGAAGCACGCCTCGTCGACGACGATCCGATACAACTCGACGAAAAGACGCTGAAGCGCCGCAGGGGCCGCGAACGCAAGGGCCGCCCGGTCGGTCGCTACATGATGTGTGTGTCGGTACGTCCCAACGTCACGCAGATCGCCGTACTCGAAGGCCGTTCGCTCGTCGAGCACTACGTCTCGCGTCCGGCGGACGAGACCACCGAGATCCACGGCAACATCTACCTCGGTCGGGTGCAAAACGTGCTGCCGGGTATGGAAGCCGCCTTCGTCGATATCGGCACGCCCAAGAATGCGGTGCTCTACCGCGGCGACGTGCAGTACGACACCGACGACATCGAAGCGAAGTCCGAGCCGCGCATCGAGCAGTTGCTGCAGGCAAAGCAAAAGATTCTCTGCCAGGTCACCAAGAATCCGATTGCCCACAAGGGGGCGCGCCTCACGCAAGAGGTGTCGCTGCCGGGCCGCTTCGTCGTGTTGATCCCCAACAGCTCGACGATCGGCATCTCCAAACGCCTGCCCGACAACGAACGGCGCCGGCTGCGCAACCTGCTCGACAAGGTGCGCCCGGCCGGGCATGGGCTCATCTTGCGTACCGCCGCCGAGAACGTCACCGCCGACGAGATCGAGCGTGACGTCAATCGCCTCGTGTCGCAATGGAACCAGATCGACAAACTGGCCAACACCGTCAATGCACCGGCCCTGCTTTACCGCGAGCCCGACATGGCGTTGCGGGTCATCCGGGAAGAATTCAACGCGGACTACCGCGGCGTGGTGATCGACGACGAGTCGCTCTTCGAGCAGGTGCGTGACTACGTGGCGGCTATCAGCCCGGCACTTGCGGACCGCATCGAGTACTTCGACCGCGACGAAGAGCCGCTGCCGCTGTTCGAGCGCCATCACGTGCACGAGCAGATCCACAAGGCACTCGACCGCAAGGTGTGGCTGGCCTCTGGCGGCTCGCTCATCATCGAGCACACCGAGGCGTTGACGGTCATCGATGTCAACACGGGCAAGAACGTCGGGTCCTCGAGCCTCGAAGAAACGGTCTTCCGCAACAACCTCGAGGCCGCCGACGAGATCGCCCGTCAGCTACGCCTGCGCGACATCGGCGGCATCATCGTCATCGACTTCGTGGACATGGAGCGGCGCGAGAACCGTGACGCTGTCGTGCGCACATTCCGCGAGGCCCTCGCCCGCGACAAGACCCGCACCCAGGCGTTCGACATCTCCGATCTGGGTCTCGTCGAGATGACCCGCAAGCGCATCGGCGAAGGTCTGCTCGAGTCGATCTCGACGGTGTGCCCCGAGTGCGAAGGCCGCGGGCTCAAGCTGCAACTCTCGCTGCTCGAATAGTGCGGACGTCCCACGCGCTCTGCGGACTTTTGAATCGGATGACCTAGGGAAGAAAAACCACTCTGCGTGTTAAGTCCCCAGTGATTCTCACCGATAGTGGTGAGCAATTATACGGACGCGGAGGACTCCCGTGCGGAAGCTACGTCGAAGCGAGAGTCGGACACGACCGAGGGGCGCCGCGCTGGTCGAGTACGTGTTGCTGTTGAGCTTGTTCACGCTCGCCGCCGTACCCGCGATCTCGAACCTCAAGAACGATGAGAAGACGGCGCTGCGCTCGACGAGCGCCAAGATCGGCGGCTCGCCGGTACCGACCGATGTCGCGCCGACGTTGCGCAGCACGACGACCACCACGTCCACCACGACGACGACGCTGCGGCCCAACAACCCGCCGGTCGTCCACCTGCCCGACGGCATCGTCGTCGAGCCGGGCACGTACCGCAACTTCAGTCCCGACGTCTTGATGGACCCTGACGGCGACCCCATCACGAGCAAGTCGTGGTCCTCGGTCAACGGCGCCACCTGGGAGAACCAGACCCGGGACCAAGGCACCGACAACGCCGTATTGAGATGGAACTCGCCGGGCTTGAAGACGCTGTGTTTCAGTGCCACCGACAGCCTGGGCGCGACCGGGTCGGACTGTTGTGATGTCTGCGTCAAGACGGGCACCGTCGCGGCCACCGTCACGGCGACCGCCAACTACCAGGACGCCACCAACACCATGTGGCGATTGCGGGCGACCGTCAACATCACCAATGCCTTCGGCAACGTTCGGGTGCCGCTGACGATCACAATAAGATTCGACTTCAGTAACGGAACGAGCGAAACCAAGACGTGCGCGACCTCCACCAGTAGTTCGAGTTGCAACTCCAACAGCTCGTACCAGTCGACGGCGATCACCACGATCCGGGCGACCGTGATCAACGTGGCGGCCAACGCCTCGACACCGTGCTTCGGCAACTGGAACGGGACGCAGGCGACCGTGATCCTCAACCGCAGCGATGCGCCGTTGATCACGACCACCACCACTCGCGCCACCACCACCACAACGACCACCACGACGCGGCCGACCACGACGGTGTCGACCTCCTCGACCTCGACCACCCGGACCACCACCACCACGACCCGGGCCACGACCACCACGACGACCACCCGGCCCACCACCACGACCTTCCAGTCGTAGCTTCCCGCTCCGGCCCTGCTGCCCGCTCGGGCCTTGTTTCCGCTCGGGTAGGGGCCGCCGGTTTCGATCGGGCGAGCGAACTGGGTAGACTCTCGTCCCTATGTACGCAGTCGTCGCCACTGGTGGCAAGCAGTATCGGGTCACCGAAGGACAGGTCCTCGACGTCGAACTCACCGGTGAGGTGGGCTCAGAGGTCGACCTTGCGGTGGTGATGGTCGTCGACGGCGACACGGTGCTCGCGACGCCGGACCAGCTCAAGGGCTCCGCGGTGCGGGCCAAGGTGGTCGGTGAGGCCAAGGGCCCCAAGGTCGTGGGCTTCACCTACAAGAACAAGACCAATCAACGGCGTCGCTTTGGACACCGTCAGAAGTACAGCACCCTCGAGATCTCCTCCATCCGAAAGGCCTGATCGATGTCGAAGACCAAAGGTGCGGGCTCGACTCGCAACGGCCGCGACTCACAGTCCCAACGGCTGGGCGTCAAGGTGTTCGCGGGAACCCGCGTGCACTCGGGCGCCATCCTCGTGCGCCAGCGAGGCACCAAGTTTCACCCCGGCGACAACGTCAACATCGGCAACGACGACACGTTGTTCGCCACCGCCGAAGGCGTCGTGCAATTCATCGAACGCCGCGGCCGCAAGCTGATCGACGTCATCCCGGACTGAACGCCTGCAGCTTGGTGACATCCCACCCGAGCTGACTCACGGCGCACCGCACGGCAAACCGGTCGGTCATGCCGGCCACATAACCGACGGCGCAGCGCAACGCGTCGTCCGAACCCGCGGCGAGCCCGCCGCCGCGCCCATGCGGCAAGAGGTTGGGCCGATCCGCGTAGGACTCGACGAGCGCCCGCAGCACCTCGATGACCAGTTGCGCCTGTCGTTGGCTGGCCGGCCGTAGATAGATGTGCTCGTAGTTGAAGGCACGGAAGCCGGCGAGTGCGTCGGCGAGGCCGCTGGTCATACCGATGACCCCGTGGCTCGACGCCGTCTCGACGACCGCCGAGATGAATGACGCGAGCTGCTCGCGCCGTGAATTGCCACAGGCCGCTCGAACCGCCTCGGGCAACATGGCGAGCGTGGCGATGCCCGCCTCGGTGGCGTCTTCGAAGTCGTGGCACACGTAGGCGATGCGATCGGCCCACGACACGACCTCGCCCTCGGGCGTGCCCGGTGCCGGCCTCGACCAACTGTGGTTGCGGATGCCATCGAGCGTCTCGGCACAGAGGTTGAGATCGTCGAGCACGACATCGGCGCCCCACACGGCGTGGTCGTAGCCCTCGGCCACATAGGGCGAGAGTGCATCTTCGCTGGCGTGACCGCCCGGCCCGTGACCACAGTCGTGACCGAGCGCGATCGCCTCGACGAGCGCGACATTGAGCCGGAGCGCCCGCCCGATGCTCGTCGCCACCTGCGCGACCTCGATTGCATGCGTGAGCCGCGTGCGTTGATGGTCGGCCGGGAAGATGAAGACCTGCGTCTTGCCCGCCAGTCGGCGAAACGCGCTCGAGTGCAAGATGCGATCGCGGTCTCGCTGAAAACAGGTGCGCATCTCGTCGGGCGCCTCATTGCGGCGGCGATTGCCGGCGCCACTCGACAAGGTGGCCCCGTCGGCGAGCGTGGCCCGCTCGAGCGCCTCGCGAGCCGCACGCGATTGCGGCGGGCCGAGCGCGACTCGCGCCGCGCTGTCGTCGTGCGCGAGGCGGAACGCGCCGGCCAACTGGCCGTGCATCGTTGCCGCCCACCGTTGGGTGCGGTGCGACTCCATGGCACCAACCCTACGGACCACCACTGACATCGGTCCGGATGGCTTATGGCGCAGACCGTCGCATCAGGGCGCCGTTACTACTCTCCGCGTTCGACGACTCACCGGCACCGACCCAGATGTGCTCGTCAATACCACGAAGAGTGGTGCTCAAGTCATCGCGGGGAATGCCGATAAGAGCGATGAAAGTTTCGAGGAGTCCGCGTGAGACGCAAACGCAGAGGACGAGTCGGGTCCCGACGAAGTCGGGGCGCGGCAATGACGGAGGCGGCGCTCATCTCGCCCGTTTTCTTCGCTCTTCTCTTCGGCGTCATCGAGATGGGCATCTTGTTTCGTGACCATTTGACGATCACGAACACCACTCGGGACGGCGCTCGCACCGCCGCTGCTTCGGGCAACGACATCGATGCCGACTGGCGCATCCTCCAGACGATCAACCAATCGGCCGCCGCCGCGGACCGCGCCGACATTCAACGGATCATCATCTTCAAGGCGACGAGCACCAGCGACAAGCCGACCGCCACGTGCAAGGCCGGCACGTCCGTCGATGGCGTGTGCAACGTCTACACGGTCGCGGATCTCGCCCGTCCGGTCACCGACTTCACCTGCGCCAGCACTTCGCCCGACAAGCGCTTCTGCCCCTACGGGCCCATCTCGCCGACCGGGCCCCCGTACTACCGGGACACGCGCATGAGTGCGCTCGGCTACGTCGGCGTGTACGTCGAAATGCGGCATCGCTACGTGACCGGATTCTTCGGCGCGAGCGTGATGATCCGCGACACGAGTGTCGTGCGGATCGAACCGAGGACGGCGGTCTAGATGCGGCGCGCACGAATTCTCAAAATCGATCCGGCGCGACAACGGCGCGAACGGGGAGTGGTGCTCCTCGAAGCGGCCGTATGCGTACAGCTCTTGGCGATCCTGGCTTTCTCGATCGTCGATGTCGGCTTTGCCTATCGCGACAAGCTGACCGTCAACAGCGCAGTGCGCGGCACGACGCGGGTGATCGCAAACGCGGGCACGTCGGTCGACGCCGACTACCAAGGCCTCATCACGCTGCGCGGGGCGCTCGGGTCCATCCCGCAAGTGCAAGTCGACCGCGTGGTCGTCTTCAAGGCCGATGTCAACGGCAACCCGACAAACCCGAACTGCCTGCTGCCCGCGGCCGAAGCATTGCACGGCTACGTCAACGACTGCAACGTGTACTCGGCGAGTGAGATCTTCACCGCACCGGCAAGCAGCTTCACGAGTTGCGTGGGTGGCTTGCAAGCGAAGTTCTGCCCAACGTCACGGGTGCGGCCGATGTCCGGTGCGTTGCCGGCGACAGAGATCGGGGTGTGGCTGTCGATCCGCTACACGTCGCGCACGAAGCTGTTCCCGTTTGCACAGCTGACGATTACGGACAAGGCCGTGATGCGCCTCGAACCGGAAGTGGTGTGATCATGCGTCGCCGACATCGAACAGCGTCCCAACAACATCGCGTGTTGTTCTTCGGCCGGCGCGAGCGCGGCTATGTCGCGATCCTGACGCTCTTCCTGGCAATACCGCTCTTCGCGATGGCGGCGTTCGCGGCAGACGTGGGCTATTGGTATTCGACCGCCGCTCGCCTTCAGCGAACCGTCGACGCGGCGTCGCTGGCCGGTGTCGTGTGGTTGCCCGACAAGCCCAAGGCCGACATCGAAGCGAAGAAGATCCTCGTCCAAAACGGCATCGACGACACCAAGCTGCTCGGTGACGGCACGCCCCACTGGACGGTGCAGGTCGACGCGCCGACTACCGAACGTCTACGGGTGACCGTCACCGACAACAGCGCGGGTCGCTTGTTCTCGCAGCTGCTCGACAACAGCAAAGTGGTCATCATCCGATCGAGCTTGTCGGAGTACATCAAACCGATCCCGCTCGGCAGCCCGATCAGCAAATACGGCAATGATCCGACGGTCAGCGGTGCGCAACCGAACTTCTGGGCCTCGATCGGCGCGCCGTACTACACCAAGCGCGGTGGCGATCCTTATGCGGCGAAGTGCGCGGAGAACCCACCGACCAACCCCTGCACCACGCCGAATACCGACTATCGATTGACCGGCTACTTCTATGGCATCGAAGTGCCCGCGGGCAACGCCGGCCGCACGCTGACCGTGCAGCTGTACGACGCGGGTAACTACAACAACGACAACCTGTGCCGCCCCAAGGTGAGCCCGTTCGACGCGACCCCGTGCAGCCCGATGGACCCGACCGACCGCTACGACTTGCCCGGCACGAACTTGCCCGGCGCGACGACCAGCTTCCAATTGCTCGATCAGGATCTCTCGCCGCTGAACAACGAGAACAATCCGCCGTTGCCGTTCGGTTCCGCGGTTGGTCCGAGCTACACGGGCGCGGTCAACGCTTGGCCGTCGGGCAACTACGCCTGCTGGTTGGTACTCGCCCCGAACGCGTCGTCGGCGACGTACAAGGACCAATGGCAAACGCTGTGTTCGGTGACCATCACCGACAACAACGGCGGCATCTTCCCGCTGCAAGTCAAGAGCAGCAACATCCCAGGCGTAGTCGATGCGGGTGAGGGCACCAACCAGTTCTCCATCAAAGCCAACATCGCCTCGGGCGTCGGTCAGACACGCGTCTACGCGCTGTCGACGATGTCGGTGTTCACCAACCCACGCGGCACGGACTGCTCGGGCAATCCATCGACGAGCACGGAGTCCGCGTTCTATTTGGCGGAGATCCCCGTGAACAACCGGGGCAAGCGGTTAACCGTCTCGCTATTCGATCCGGGCGATGGCCCCGAAGGCACGTACATCTTGGACTTCGTCGGCCCGGACAATGCGGGCCTGGCGGGTGCGAACGTGAACGACCCGTGCTCCGGCGCGGTCATCGGCGAATTGGCGCCGTCGTGCAGCTACGGAGCGCGCGGCAACGCTCCGACGACCGCAACCCCGTGCAGCATCACGACTCGTGATTCGGGCGGCGCGATCTACAACGGGCTATGGCTCGACGTCTCGATCACGCTACCGGCCGGGTACAACTGCTCGACCGACTGCTGGTGGAAGATCCGTTATCGCTTCACCGGCCTGTCGTTGCCCCTACCGGGCGATCCACCGGCAACACCGACCGACCGCACCACCTACGTCGTACGCGTGTCGGGCGACCCCGTGCGCGTCATCGCATAACAACCACCTCCGTTTCGGCAACGCGGCAGTAGCCTGCGGGCGGTGTCGGGTTTCGTCGACGAATGTCGAATCAATGTGCGCGGTGGCGACGGTGGCGCGGGGTCGATCTCGTTTCGCCGTGAGGCGCACGTGCCGCGTGGTGGTCCCGACGGTGGCGACGGCGCGAAGGGCGGCGACGTCTGGTTGGTCGCGGATCACAACGTTGCGTCGCTGCTGGCCTTCCGTGATCATCCGCATCGTCGGGCGGGCAACGGCAAGCACGGCCAGGGCAAGAACATGCACGGTGCGAGCGCCGATGACTTGATGGTGTCGGTTCCCGAGGGCACGGTCATCGTCGACGACGAGGGCACAGTACTCGCAGACCTCGTCCACCATGGTGACCGATTCCTCGCGGCGCGCGCCGGCCTCGGCGGCCGCGGCAACGCGAGGTTCATGTCGAATCGTCGCCGCGCACCAGCGTTCGCCGAACAAGGCGAATACGGCGAACAACGATGGCTGCGACTCGAGCTCAAGCTCATGGCCGACGTCGCCATCGTCGGGTACCCCAACGTCGGCAAGAGCACGTTCATCTCGCGCGTGTCCGCGGCCAAGCCGAAGATCGCGGACTATCCGTTCACCACGCTCGAACCTCACTTGGGTGTCGTGCGCCTCGACGACGGGTTCGAGTATGTGGTCGCTGACATACCCGGATTGATCGAGGGAGCCAGCGAAGGTCGCGGGCTGGGGCACCGGTTCTTGCGCCACATCGAACGAGCGCGGGTGTTGCTCGTACTGCTCGACCTCGCGATGGTCGACGAAACGAGTCCTCAGCAACAGCTCGAGGTGCTCTTGCACGAACTCGAGGCGTACCGTCCCGATCTCATCGCGCGTCCGCGTCTCGTGGTCGGGTCGCGTGCCGACATCGCCGGCAATCTGCACGAGTTCGACGGCCTCTGCATGTCCGCGGTCACCGGTGAAAATCTGCCGCAGGTCACGGGCCAGCTCGCCGATCTCGTGCGCGCGGCACGCGTGACGACCGAATCGCGCGAAGGCATCGTCGTGCGCCGGCCCGAGGGCGAGACGGTTGCGGTCGTCCGTGAGGTCGATGGCTCGTTCGTCATCCACGGCCGCGCCGCCGAACGTGCCGTACGTGTCTCCGATCTGACCAACTCCGACGCGCTCGAGTACGTGCGCCACCGGCTCAAGTCGCTCGGCGTAGAGCGCGAACTAATCCGGGCCGGAGCGCGTTCCGGTGACGTGGTGCGCGTCGGCGAGTTCGAATTCGAGTACGAAGAGGATCTATGAGTCGCGCCGCGGGCGTATCCCGCAAGATCGTTGCCAAGATCGGTTCTTCGTCGATCACCGATGCCCAAGGTGTGATTGCACACAGCGCTATCGAAAAGCTCTGCCGCGAAGTAGCCGAGTTGCGAGCGTTGGGCCATCAATGCGTCATCGTCACGTCGGGTGCAATCGCGGCGGGGCTGCCCGAGCTCGGGCTCGGCGGCGACAAGCGGCCCCGTGACTCGGTGACGTTGCAAGCGGTGTCCGCAGTGGGCCAGGGCAGCCTCATCGGTGCCTACAAGGCCGAGTTGCGCCGCCACGACCTCGTGGGCGGTCAAGTGTTGTTGGCCCCCCTCGATTTCATGGTTCGCAGCCAGTATCTGCACGCGCGCTCGACGATGCAACGACTGCTCGAACTGGGTGTCGTACCGGTGGTCAACGAGAACGACGCGATCGCCGATGACGAGATCCGCTTCGGCGACAACGACCGGCTCTCCGCGCTCGTGGCCCATCTCATCGACGCCGATCTCATGGTGTTGCTGACCGACACCGTGGGCGTGCTCACCGCTGATCCCCGGCGCGACTCGACCGCATCGTTGATCGAGGAGATCGTCGAATTCGACCATCAACTCGAGGCGATGGCGGGGGGCGCAGGCTCGGCGCGCGGCAGCGGCGGCATGGCATCGAAACTGGCGGCGGCCAAGATCGCGGCGTGGTCCGGCGTGCGCTCGGTGATCGCCAGCGCGCAGCGCGAGAACGTGCTGCGCGATGCGCTCGACGGTGTGGCCGGCGTCGGCACGATGGTCGTCCCCAAGCCGCATCGCCTGCCGGCGCGCAAGTTGTGGATCGCGTTCGCGGTGGGTGCGTCCGGACAGGTCACCGTCGACGCCGGCGCACGACGCGCGCTGGCCGGCGGAGGACATTCGCTGTTGGCTGCCGGGGTGGTCTCGATCGATGGTCGTTTCGACGCCGGCGATGCGGTCGAAGTGCGCACGCCCGACGGCACGATTTTTGCCAAAGGTCTGGTGCGTTGCTCTTCGGTCGAGTTGACCATGATGGCAGGCAAGCGCACCGCCCAACTACCCGAGGGCGCGGCGCCCGAGGTCATCCATCGCGACGACCTGGTGATGCTCCCTTAGTTCGCGGTCGGTTGCCGGGCATCAGGGTGCGCGCTCGCGCGGCGTCGAGTAATCCGAATGCTTTCAACAGCAACACGTAGATCCCGAGGATGATCGCTGACGCGAACCCGAGCCGGCCGAAGAGGGCGGCCCCCGACCCGACGATGTTGTCACGCGCCGCCCACGCCGCGATCGCCGTACCCGATGCGACCAGCGTCAGTCGGGACAAGCCGCGCGCGAGCGTCGAGCCTTGCAGGCCGCCGGACCACAGCGACAGCACCCAATACGCGAGTAACGCGGACAGCAGGTAGGCGAGGGTGAACGACCACGCGAGTCCCTTGACGCCGTAGCGACCAACGAGCACATACGCGAAGAAGATGTTCAGGATGTTCTCGACCACGTTGATGACGAACGGCGTCTTCGTGTTGTGCATGGCATAGAAGCCCCGCATGAAATAGAGATACGCCGAGAACCCGACGAGGCCACACGAGAATGCGGCGAGCACGCCCGGCGCCGCATCGATCTCGCCGAACGAACCGGCGAGCTTCGCGATCGGTCCGGCGAAGATGGCCATCACAATCGAGGCCGGCACCATCAACAACACGATCAGCCAGAGGCCGTCGCGCACCCGACGACGAAACGCGTCGCGATCACGGTGCGCGATGTCACGGGCGAGCTCGGGGCTGAGGGTGGTCATCACCGTGACGGCCAACAGTCCGTAGGGAAGTTGGAAGAAGATGTACATCGTGCTGTAGGCGGTGAACCCGCCCGACGACCGTTGGGCGAGCTGTGTCACGATCAAGAAGGCGATCTGATTGGCAACCACATAGCCCGCAGTCCATCCCGAGAGCCGCACCAGTTTCTTGATGGCGGGGTGGCGCCAGTCGAGGCGGGGTTTTATGTGCACTCCGGCCTTCGTGAGTGCCGGCAACAACACCAACGCCATAGCGACGACACCGGCGGTCGCGCCGAAACCCAACAGCCAACGAAAGGTTGGCGATGACTGCACGAGTTCGAGGCCGGGCGCTTCGTCGATCACCGAACGCGCGAGCAACAACATCGCGATGACGATGACGTTGTTGAGCACCGGAGCCCACGCGGCCGCGAAGAAGTGCCGGCGCGCGTTCAGCAAGGCGGTCGCGATGGCAGTGATCCCGTAGAAGAAGACCTGCGGCAGGAAGAAGTAGGCGAGCGTGGTGCTCACGCTGCGATACCGAGCCGCGTCGACATCAGGATCGAGGCGAACCGCCGTATAGAACTTGATGATGAGCGGGGCCGCGAGCGTCGCGACCGCGGTGACCGCCACCAACGCTGCGGCGGCAGTCGTGACGATGGCGTTGACCGCGTCCGAGTCCTTGTCCTCGAAGGCCTGTGTGAACAGCGGGACGAGGGTTGCCGAGAGGATGCCGCCGAGGATCAGGTCGTAGATGATGTTCGGGGTGGTGTTCGCGAGGAAGTAGGCGGCGGAGAGTTGGGACCCTTTGCCGCCCGTGCCCGTGGACGTCTGCATGAGGTACGCGAGTGCTAGTACGCGCCCGTACCCGGTGATCCGCGACAGCGCAGTACCGGCGGCGATGCCGGCGTTCGTGCGAAGCAAACCACCGCGCGGCACCATGCGAACGAGCGTAGATGCCCCACCCCCACCTACGGGGCTACCCTGGCGGGCGTGGTTCAGCCGTCATCACCAATCGTCGACCTCGGCCGTCGCGCCAAGTCCGCATCACGAGCGTTGGCCCTCGCAAGCACCGTCGTGAAGAACGACGCGCTGC
>JBDSMH010000027.1:0-12486 GCA_039915945.1 Acidimicrobiales bacterium
GAGAGGAGGGGCTGTTCGCCGGGGCGTCCTCGGGCGCCAACGTGGTCGCGGCCCTGCGCGTCGCCCAACGCCTCGGCCCGGACGCCACCGTTGTCACGATCCTCTGCGACTCGGGACTGCGCTACCTGTCCACCGAGCTCTACCGCCAGACCTGAACCAGGGCCGGCCACGCCGGGAAATCAGCCGGGTCCGACGATCCCCCACCGGTCGTGGTGCGGAGCGTACCGGAATCGCCTTTCGGCTTAAGCCTCGATCCACCGATTCGGTTCTTGGGGTAGCGGGTTGGCACGTGGTCAGCGGCAACTGATCGCTGTGATGTTCACCGTGGTGTGTTGATGCGCGCTGAAGCAGACCTTCGCTGTCGGTTTGGTTGTCTGCGCTCGGTGTTGGTGTGCGGCGCGCCTGCCGCTGTGTTGTGTCAGCCGGTTGCGGGTCGAAGGGCGCGCAGCGCGGCGAGCGCGGTGGCGAACGCGTTCGCCCATGGCCAGTGGGTGAGCATGCGAAGTGTTGGCTTTCCGGCGTGGTTGACGAGCCGGCCTGCGATGGCGAGGAGCCGGGTGCGGACGGTGCGCGCGACGACGAGTTGGTTCTCGACGCGGGCGTTTCACGACGACAGCCCCGCCCTCAAGGCGGCACGGATGCGGCGAGCCGATCTTCACCAGGCTCTCCTCGGCGTCGAGCACGCGCTCGCTGCGCCCGCCCCGGGGCGCACGGGCGAGTGGGCGGCAGAGGTACGCCGCGCGCTCGTTCAACGAGACCAAGCTTGTCTCGCGAGGTCGGAACCCGACGCGCCGCAGTGCCGTCTCCTCGCCTCGATACCCTGCCCGTCAGCTTCCGCGCTTGGCGGTTCGTCGTGGAGCGCCGGCGAAGGCCGCCACCCACATGTCGGTCATGACCTCGAGGCCGATGTGCTCGTCGAGTGCCCATCCGTCGCGCCGCCAGCGGTAGAACAGGTCGTCGATCTGAGCGAGGGCCACACGGTCCGGACCTGCATACCCGGGGCATCGCGGGCCAGGTCGCCGAGGCCCTCGACGCGTTAGTCCGCGCGATGCACGACGTGCTCAGCGACGAGGCCCACCCGGCGCCGGTCGCGACGGCCGTGGGCGTGGCGTCGCTGGCGTACCCCGACATGCTCGTCGAGATTGATGTCATCACGGTGATTGACTGACCTCGTCGGCGTGTTCGCTCACCGGCACGCCGCTGTAGTCGCCCGCGGCGAGGAGGCGCTCGCCCTTCAGCGCGACCGATCCGGGGCGCAGGGTCGCCCGTTCGCCGACATCGGAGCCATAGAAGAGCACCGCGTGCGTCGCGACGTGCGCGCCCGGCCGCACGTGCACGTGTCCGATCCGCAGCACGCGCTCCTCGAAGGTGTGCGCCTGGAAGTCGGCCTCGACCACCGCACCGTCGCCGAAGTGCAACATGTCGGGATCGACGACCTGTGCGAACTGCGGGCCGAGCACCACGCGTCGACCGATGTCCATGCCGAAGCAGCGGAGCACGCCGTTGAGTAGCAGCGTGCCCTCGAGTTGCATCAACTGCGGACGAGCGATCCATGCCCACAGGACATAGAGGAAATCCCACCGGCTCGCCCAGCACGACCACAGCGCGTGCTTCCCCGGCCGAACGCGGCCGAGCAAGACCCACTTCGCCGCGAGCACCGTCGCGACCGCGGCGACCCCCACGATGGGCGTCGCCGCGATCACGGCGACGATGCCGCCGCCCTGTACTAAGGCCAGCCAGAGGAAGCCGAGGAGCACGGCGACCGCCGGCACGGTAACGCGGAGTAGTTCCCAGAACCATCGGTTCACGCGCCGCACGACCGAGGGCTCGTGGGTCAGCGAACGGTCGAAGCCGTACGTCCCGGGCCGCGGCATTCGGAGCGGCGGACGGCCGAACCAGGTACCGGGCCCGTCGATCTGGTGCGAGCCGGTCACCGTCGACACGCCGATCAGCACGTCGTCGGGCAGCGACGCGCCCGCGGTGATCACCGCATGGTTGCCCACGAACGTGTCGCGACCCAGGATCGTGCGCTCGAGCGTCGCGTGGCCGTGGCGCACCGGCGGTGGCCCAAGGTAGATGCCGTCGGCGAGGAACGAGCCGGCACCCACCGCTACGAGCGACGGCACGACGTCGATCACTGTGCTGATCTCGGAGTCGGCCCCGACGCTCATGCCTGCGAGGCGCAGCCAACGCGTCCAGAGCAACGTACCGCTCAACCATCGACTCGCCGCGTCCACAAGTTGCGTCGTGACGCGCACGCGCTCCCAGGCGAACGAGTCGAGCGCGACTCGCCCGCAGACGCGAGGCGCGACGGCCCGCACCACGAGCGCCTCCGCGAGGAGGGTGCACGGTGTATGGAGCACCGCGAACCCCACGGTGCCGGCGATGACGGCCGCGCCCGCATGTGGCTCGACCAACCAGGCCGCCACCTCGGCGCGCGATGTTCCCGACATCCACGCGATCGCAACGGCGACCGCGACCGCGGGCACCTCCACCATCGCTCGCACGCCGATGCCGAAGGCCACGGCGCGAGACGCACGCAAGGCCTCGCCGGAACGGACCGGCGTCGTGTCGTCACGTCGGGTCGTGGCGCCCGCCAACCGAGCGGGCACACCGTCGAACCGCTCACCTGCACCGACCTCGGCGCCTCGATCGAGTGCCGACAGATCGGTGAGGATCGCGTCCTCGCCGAGCACGCAGCCCGGCCCCACGTACGCACGCACCCCCACCACCGCACCGGCGCCGATGTAGATCCGGCCGGTCGCCAGGCCGTCTCTGCCGCGCTCGAGCGGGCGCACCGCAGCGTCGCGGGCGAGCACCGCACCGTCACCGAGGTGGAGCAGGTCCCACCCGCCCTGGGAGAAGTCGACGCCACGCGCGATGTGCACCCCACGTCCGACCTGCGCGCCGAGCCTGCGCAGCGCGAACGCGGCGAGCGGTGTGCCCGCCGTCCAACGCCAGGGGATGCGGCGCGCTGCGCGCGTCACCATCCAGACGCGCAGGTGCCCACTGCTCCAGTAGGGCATGGTGGTCCCGACGCCGCGGCCGAGCAGCGCGGTCTTCAACACAACGGTGATCGCGAGGGCGAGCGGGAACCACAGCAGCGCGGCCGCGATGCCGGACAGCGCCATGAGCGCGATCGCGCCCACCGCACCCGTACCGGACACGAGGTGCGGCACGACGCCGAACACCATCGCCCGGGCGACGAGCCCGATCACTGCCAGCTCTCCAAGTATCCAGGCGCACTGGGCGAGAATCATCGGCAGAGGCGACACGACGATCGCGGGCGAGTCGTCGAGCGTGACCGATGCGGGGCGATCGACCCGATTGTCGGGGGTACGGCAGAGCGCACGGAGCCCGCGTACGTTCCTCGCTTCGATCACGTCGCGCACGGTGAGCATCCGCGTGCGCGCATCCTCGCGGAACCTCGACACTGCTTCGGCGATCGCGAGCGAGTCCGCACCGAGATCGTCGAACAGGTCGTCGTCGATGTCCACGTGCGCCCCAAGCGCCGCCGACAACCCGTTGGTGAGGAGCACCTCGATGTCGTCGAGGTCGTTCGCGTCGTCGCCGAGCGGTCCGGCCCCGCGATCGTCGAACACCGGCAGCCGTTGCCGGTCGAGCTTGCCGCCCACCGTGGTGGGAAGCCCGTCGAGCACGCCGAGGCGCGACGGCACCATGGCCGGCGGGAGCAGCCGCGCGAGCTGGTCGCGCAACGCACCCGGGTCGGGCGCGGCGCCCACGACATCGGGGACCACGAACCCGACGAGGCGCGACCCCTGCACGGTGCACACGGCTTCGCGCACCCCGGCACACGACGCCAGCACCGCCTCGACGGCCTGGAGTTCGATGCGGTGACCGCGGACCTTCACCTGGAGATCCAGCCGGCCTATGTACACCAGCGCGCCGTCGGCGCGACGCCGCACGAGATCGCCGGTGCGGTACATCCGGCCGAACACGGGGTGCACCGGGAACCGCTCGGCGGTGAGCGCCGGCAGGTTCGCATAGCCGCGCGCCACACCCGTTCCGGCGATGCAGAGTTCACCCACCTCACCGTCGGACACCGGCTCCAGCGCATCGTCGAGCACATGCACCTCGTTGCCCGCGATCGGCAACCCGATCGTGACCTCCTCGTTGCGACGCACCGTGGCCCGCGTGGCGACGATCGCACACTCGGTGGGGCCGTACCCGTTCTCGAGTCGCCACGGATGACTCCACCGCTCCACGATGTCGTCGGGCAGCGCCTCACCACCCACGTAGAGGAGCCGCAGGTGCGGAAGCGCGGTCTGCGGGTCACGACAGCCCGTCGTGCGGAGCAGCGTCGGCGGCGGGCAGAAGACCGTGATGCGCTCCTTGCGCAACCAGTCCACGAGATCGGGGCCGGAGCGCACCGTTCGATCATCGGCCACCACCAACGTCGCGCCGCACGCCAACGCGAGCCACGACTCGTCGATCGAGGAGTCGTACGCGGCCGAGGAGCTCTGCGCACATCGATCCGCGGGCCCGAGCCCGAACGTCACGAGGTTCGACCGGACGAGGTTAGCGACGTTGCGGTGCTCGACCATCACGCCCTTCGGTCGCCCCGTGGTGCCCGAGGTGTAGATCAGATACGCCAGGTGCTCGGGGCGCGGGTCGGCTACCGCAGGAACCGCACCGTTGCCCAGGTCTTCGTGCAGGACGTCGATCACCCGGAGCGCGCCGACGTCTATCCGTGCCGTGCGTGCGACACCCTCGGGATTGGTGACCATCGCGGTCGCACCCGCGTCCTCGAGGACGAACCGGATGTGGTCGTCGGGGAAGGACGGATCGAGGCAGACGAACGCTGCACCGGCGTGCAGCACCGCGAGTTGCGCGACGAACAGCTCTACGTCGCGCGGGAGCAGGATCGCCACGACGGCGTCGGGCCGCACGTGGACGGCCAGCACACCGGCGAGTGCACACGATCGCTCGCGGAGCGCTGCGTAGGTGAGCGTGCGCCGCTCGCGACCGGGTGCCGGAGGTACGTCGATCGCACACTGGTGGGGATGTCTCCGAGTCGGAGCATCGAGGAAACGGTGGAGCAACGCCTGCTCCGGGTCGACGAGCTCGGCCATGGCGACGTCGCTCTTCAGAGCAGTCCGAGTCGTTCGTGCAGGTGCGGCGCGAGGAGCACCGACCGGGCGTGCCGCTCGGCGGGCGAGAGATAGCGGAAGCCGCGGACGATGCGCCCGTCGCACGAGCCGCATCGACACTGGAACGGCTCGGCGAGCTCCCACTCGCTCGTCTCGTAATCGAAGCAGAGCTCCTCATAGGGCTGGATCGGCACCGCGGCCCTGAGTTCTCGCCCACAGACGATCGTGTTCGGATTGCAGCTGTGGTTGACGAAGCGCCACCAGTAGCGCTCGAGGTGGTCCTCGAACGCGCAGTCCGCGGGCGCGCGCAGGTGCCGTGCCCAGCCGACCTCCACGCTGTGGCGCGTCCGCTCGTCGCACAAGTCGCCCTGCAGGTAGTCGATCGCCTCACCCGCGTCGAAGGCCCGTGCGGCGAGCAGGCGCAGCTCGCCGTGCGCGAAAAGCACCGCGGTGGCCGACCGCCCCACCGTCGCCGGAACTGTTCGTAGGATCGCCATCGCCGCCGCCCCCGCCGATCCCCCGGATGGTAGCCGAAAGGGCGAACTCAGGTCATCCGAGGTGTTTCCACCCCGGCACGCGCCAGGGGCGGCGACTCCTCCGGGGTCACCTTCGCTATCGGTCGTACCGGCAGGCGGCGCGCGAGTGCGCGGCGTGGGAGTCGGCCGGCTGGGAGGCCGTCGCTTGCACGGACCACGTCGGCCGCCTCGCGCCGGGCCATCCACGACGAAGGGCTGGACCGACACCTTTAGCTCAACGCAGTGATTCGAAGCGCTGGCCCGGCGTTCGCGAATACCTTCCATTCGAATCCGATCACGCTGTTGCGCTCGGCCCGCCAGCCGGGGCCGTCGTAGCCGAGTTGCGAGCTCATCCATGCGACGGCTGAATCGTCCTGCGGGACCGAGATGTAGACCCAATTCCGCGTGTTGGCCGTAATTCGGGGGTGCACCGCCGATTCGACGTGCACGACATTCCCTGTGGCTGCAAGCTGCGTCGGGATGTTCGTGAGCCGCCACCGCTCAACAACAGCAGTGTCATCGGGTTCGTACGGCTCGGTGCCGTTCGTTGGCGTCCGCTGGCGTTCAGCGACCAGGTAGACATCAAGCTCGTTCGCCCCGCCACGCCACCAGAGCGCTAGATCGAACGAGCCGAGCAAAACGTCGCCTGTCGACGGCACGAGGAACCCTGCCGCTTCGTCCTGTTTCTCACCGAGCCCGAGGAACGCAGGGCCGGTCGCCGACTGGCTCCCGCCGGTGTAGTACTCGTTGTTCGGCATCGGGTCGGCAATGACGGTCGCCTGACATAGGTCGACCTTCACCGGTACTGCGGTCAGACATGTCTCCGAGTTCTTTGGCGGCTTCGGGGGCTTGGGCGGCCGTTGCTCCTTCGGTGGCTTAGGGTCCTACACAGGCGCTGCCGACGCCGAACCGACACCAGCCCCGAAGAAAAAGATCAGAACTACCAACCCCGCCACGAAACGCCGCACAGAACCACTCCAAGGTTAATGAAAGGGCGCAAGGTACTGTTTTCGACATGCACGGTCAAGGCCCGTGCTTTCGAAGGCGATGAACGTTGGCGGGGCGTGCCGTCGGAGGCCGGAGGGATTGCGGATATCAAGCGGTTGGTCGACGGCCCGTTCAAATGGGAAGTCAACGTGAGGTCGGCGGTCAAGTCGTCGACACCTGCGACGGCTGCATCAACCAGAACCCCAAGCCGTTCGGTAAACGGGTCGTTCAGAAGTCGTTCGGGATCCAGTAGTACAAGCCGGCCTTGACGTCGGCGACGTGGCGCAGGAACTCCTCCCGATCCTCGTCGTCCTCGATCATCGACGGCGGGAGGCGCCCAGGGTCGGTGGTTCCTCGTTGTGCCGCAGCCATGAGCCGAGCAACCTTCGCAGAGTCGAGCACCATAACTGTCCCTTCGAGTCACGAGCAGCGACGGCAAGGAGGTGCAGTACTCGGCCGCGTCGATGCCGAGTGCGTCGACGATCGCCTCCGCGTAGGCGTCCTCGAATTCCATGTCAGGGCGAACCGACCGGGCCAAAGACCTCGCCGCCAACGCCACAAGCATGGTCGCGGGCACGCCCGAGATGTTCGACAGCTCCTCATCATCCATGCAGAATCCTCGCCCAAGATCGCGGCCCAGTCAGCTGTTCGCTCACCCCTCTGCGCGATCGCGGACACATACTGCCGGTCCCGCAGCCTCAACGTCCAAGGGTCAAGGGGTCCGACTGAAAATGGACGAGGTTCCCCAGATCGCGCCGCCGGTGCGCGAACCCGTCCCCACAGGTCGAGAACACGTAGCCCTGACGCGCTTCGATCGCCGAACGGAGCATCTCGTCGTGCCGAACGAGCGCGGCGCGCATCACATCGGGCCGCTCCTCCCACTGCCGCGTCGACCCCGCGGTATCCGTGAACAGGAACGTCACCGTCCCCGAAGGCGCACCCACCACCACAGCCTCCCACGGCGACCGTCTCGGCGGCACAAGACCACGATTCGGGGGTGCCACACAACATCGGCACCGGCGAATTGGTCCGTCGTCTCGACCCAACTGGGAACTCGTGTGGCCGCGCGAATCGACCGGCGCATGATTGCGATTCACCGCCGGAACTCATCTCATGATTAACAAAACGTCGGGTCGCCCAACTTGATAAAGAACCTGCGCTGGCTCGTTGTCCTCGCGGAACCGCCTGCGCACGGAGCGCCGCGTGGCGGTGAGTCGCGAAGGATTCGTGACTGTGCCTACTGTTCCATCAATGAACTCACCAGTGGCCTCGCAATAGAGCGGCGAGAGTGGATCAAGGCCGCCAATCTGATCGGGGTTTGGTCGACGTCTTACGAGCGCCACGGTCAACGCGCGGGCCAATTCGCCGATGCGCAGTACCGCCATGCACCGCATGACTGCATATTGAGTTCACTCGCCCGTTTCTGGAGCACGTCTGCGCGTTCATGAAGGCGCAACCAGGGAGCACGACGCGCGGTTCGTCGTGTCAGCCCGGTGAGACCGCGCGCAGCGTTGCTCGATCAAACGAGGTTGCGGGTTCCTTGACTGCTCGATAGCTCCCTCCCGCCGGGCCATTGAGTTCGAGCACCAACTTGTTGTTGCTGTCGAGCTCGGACACCAACGGCGCGCTGTCACCCCAGCCGATGACGATATGGCCATCGACGTTGACCCGCGCACTGCCCATCGTCGCGGTGATGGCACCGTCGGGCCGCGCGTAACTAGCGATGAGAGTGGCTCTGTTGCTTGCGGTGTCGATCGCATACACGGCGGATCGCGTGGCGCCCGTAGCGCCGACGCGATTGTCGAACAACGAGATACTGCCGTCAGGCAACAGGCGCGCATCGTGCGGACGCTTGGGGCCGCCGAAAGGATCATTCGCTATCTGCAGTGACTGGGCCAGATCCTTGTTAGCCGCGGTGCCACCGAGCTTCCACGTGATCGCGCCCGTCGTTCGGCTGACGCGGAATACCGCGTCCATGTGCCGCGCCGTAACGATGTAATCACCGTTGGACGCGACGTCGAGCGCGTTGAAGTGTTCGAGGTCGACCACGGACGTGTCGGTGAGATTGAAGCGCAGTTGGAACGTGCTCTCCGCGATGCTGATGTGATCTTCGGCCTTCCACTCCCACACCAACGCGCCACTTGGATCGATCTCTTGAATCCGACCCCGCACCACGGCTTCGTTCGACGTGAAGCCGGGCCCCAACACCGTCAGATTCACGTTCGTGATCTCCTCATAGGCGAACAACGCGAAGTTGCCGTTCGGCAGCGCGACCATGTCGTGTTGATCGGTCGGTGGACCGACCGTCAACACCGATCGCACCAACGTTCCGTCGAGCTCGTGAATTTCGTAGCCCCGGGTCGGGTCCACACCGAAGCCTTGGCCGAGTACCGGCACCCAGGCCAGCCGGCCGGCGAGCGGACCGACTGCGAGCCGCTTGAGGTCGAGAATCGGTGTGGTCGCCTTGCGATACCACACGGGTACGCCGCGCTCGTCGACGATTACCGCGTAGTGCGATCCGGGCCCGAATGTTCCGGGCGTCACCAAGTACCAGCCCGGGGTCGCAATGCCGTACGCGAGCGTCTTCATGACGGGGAAGTCAGGGGGCAGACATCGGACGTAGTAGCGGTCGATGACGACCAATCCTTGCCGCACCTCGATCGTGATCAGTTGGTTGGGCCTCACGTCGATTGACGTCGTCAGTTGATTCGTCCCGCTCGCCGCGCCGATCGCCACCACATGGCCGGGCAACGCAGTCGCCGTGACGGTGAGCGAGTTCGCGCCCGCATCACACATGACGGCATAGTCGTGTCCCGCGGGCACGAAGTTGGTCGTCAACGCCTTCGGGCTCACGCGGATCGATCGCAGCGGGCCGGGATTATCGGTGACGCCGAGCAGATCGACGATCACGTCGACGGCTGCCGACGAGTAGACGCACAGCCGACCGTCCACCCCCAGTGGGGCCGTCACGAGGTTCATCACCGGCCTCGGGTCGACATAGTTCACCGACGACGTCGCCGGCCGCGCGGTGCCGCAGGCGAACAGGGTCAGGAAGCCGACACCCTGCGCGCCCACCGCGACGACGTCGACGATCGCCGTGCGCACTCCACCCGGGATCTGTGGAACATCCAACGCGCGCGTTTCGTCTGCGGCGAGGGGTGTACTCCAACCGCCCTCGCCGGTGCGAGAGTCGATGAGGCGCGTCGCCTTCGTGGGCACGACCTTCGCGCCGTCGCCACCGCCGAACCATCCCCAGAGATCGACGATCAAGTGGGCGCTAGCCGAAAGATAGATGCACAGCGAACCGCTGCCGAGTCCGACGACCGCCTGCGCGGCGCGATCCTCGTTGGCGATGAAGTTGACGTTCGACGCGTTCGGTGGCGCCGTACCGCAGGGGAACGCCGTGGCGTATCCGGTGGCCTTCGTCTGGGTCACGGTCACGTTCACTGTCACTGCAGTGGCGTGCGTGGGCACCCACTGCGTCATCGGAAGCGTCACCACCGAACCGGCACCCACCGGCGCTGTGGTGGTGGCCGCCGCAGAGCGCGTGTCGAGTGTGCGCGTCGGCGCCACGTCGTGGAACTGACCGCCGCCGCTACTGAACCAACCAGTGACATCCACGATGACATGCGCCGCGACCGAGACGAAGATGCACAGTTCGCGCGTCGAGTCGATGGGTGCCAACACCATATTGGGAACGGCCGATTCGGTCCGGGTGTTGACGTTGGAAACATACGGCCGCGGCGAACCGCACGGATACGCCGTCGCGAACCCAACCCCTTTTGCCTCGGTGAGTGTCACCGTCGCGGCCACACCGGTGGCCCCAGCGGGCGCGCTCAACGACAACGGCACGCGCGCCACGCATCCGGCACCCACTCCTTCTTTGCCCGCAACGTTGCGGGTATCCAGAAGACGGGTCGGAGTGATGGGGGTGAACCCTCCGGCGACGCCGCCGACGGGCTCGCCGACTGTCGGGGCGACGCATGGCGCAAGCGCGCCGTCGGCGGGACCCGACACGGCGACGACACACAGCGCGCCCAGAGCGAACAGAACAAAACGGGCAACCCCGCGCGAATGGGCACGAAAACGGAGATTTTTACGCAGCGCCATCTGTTCACAGTTACACGGGTCGCGTGAAGACCTCGGGCAGAATCGACGATTCCGACAAGAAATGAGCGGACGTCGAGATGTCTCATGAATTTCAGATGGCTATCCGTGTACGACAGCTCAGCGTCTGGCGAGTGTTCTTCGTGATCGTCGTCGTTGCTCTCGGCAGAGCGCGTTGCACTCCTATAGAGAATCCGCGGCGAGGCGAGACATTTGAACGACGAGTCCAAAGTCATCTATGTATTAAGAAAACGTTTCATCGTCGAACTCGTCCACGTCTTACAGGCATGTGATTTACCGAACGGCTGAGCGAAAGTCCTTCAGTCCCCGGCGACGGCGGGCGCGAGGGGTGGGGTCAGCTTGCAAAGTCAGATCAATGGCGGCGTGTGACGGCCGTCTGTAGCGTCGGTTTGGTGCAGCCGCCCACCGGCACGGTTACCTTTGTTCACTGATATCGAGGGTTCGACGCGACGTTGGCAAGACGAACCCGAGTCGATGCAGGCGTTGTTGGTGGATCATGACGCGATCTTTCGTGACGTGATCGACAAGCACAAAGGGCTGGTGTTCAGGCACACCGTTGACGGGGTGGCGGCGGTGTTCGCGTCGGCGGGCGATGCGGTGAACGCGGCGTTCGATGCGCAAGAACGACTACACGGTGTGTTGCCGGTGCGGATGGGTTTGCATACCGGTGAGGCGGAGTTGCGTGACGGGGGCTATTTGGGTGCGACGTTGCATCGTTGTGCCCGTTTGATGTCGATCGGGCATGGCGGCCAGATCGTGTGCAGTGAGTCGACGGCGTCGCTGGTTCGTGAGCGTGATGATCTACGGGATCTGGGTGAGCATCGGCTGCCGGATCTGTCTCGTGCGAGCGGGTGTGGCAGGTCGGCGGCGGCGCGTTCGCGGCGTTACGGTCTCATACTCTGCCGCGCTGATCATCCGGCACCCACCCATCACCCCATCCCTCGCGCGCAGAGTGGTGGACCCGCTATCCAAAGACTTGCTACCCGCCATCGCTTATGATCGACGGGCGCAGTTCGTTTGCCAAGGAGGGTCAGATGAGCATCAAGACACATGACTATGAAAAACATGCCGGCGAATATGCCGAGCTCGAAATGCAAGGAACACAATACCTGGCATTTCGCGACATTCCCATGCTGATCCGGGAGTATGCAGGGTCCATCGCATCTGTGCTGGATTATGGCTGCGGCGCTGGGCGTTCAACACGATTTCTGAAGCGCCAAGGCTTCGATGCGGTTGGCGTAGACGTTAGCCAGGAGATGCTAGAGCAAGCTCGATCCAAAGATAGGTCGGGCGAGTATCACCATATTCCCAGCGGGCACCTGCCTTTCGAGGATTCTGCGTTCGATCTGGTCTTTTCTAGCTTTGTCTTTCTGGAAGTGTCGCGAATCGAAGAGATCGAGGACATTCTCAAAGAAATGAAGCGAGTGCTTCGGAAGGATGGCATCATCATATTCGTGACCGCTTCGACGGAAGCTACCGAAGGAAATTGGGTATCGTTGTCATACTCGTTTCCAGAGAACGACAAGCCGCTCCATAGCGGCGACACGGTTAAACTGCTTATCCGGGGCATTGACGTAGTACTGTACGACTACTACTGGACTGAGGATGATTACAGACGAGCCGCCGAACGCGCTGGGCTAATGCTTGCCAAGCTTCACAAACCGCTCGGTTATAGTGATGATTCAATAGAGTGGCGCGATGAAACTAAGATGTCACCCATGGCAATATACGTGCTCAGGAATTAA
>JBDSMH010000030.1:0-21758 GCA_039915945.1 Acidimicrobiales bacterium
GGCCCGCACGCCGAAGAAGGCCGGGTCCCAGACCACGAGGTCGGCCAGCTTGCCCACCTCGACCGAACCGACCTCGGCCGCCAGCCCGTGGGTGATGGCCGGGCAGATCGTGTACTTGGCCACGTAGCGCCGGGCCCGTTGGTTGTCGGCCGGCCCGTCTCCCGGCAGCGAGCCCCGGCGCCGCTTCATGACGTGGGCGGTCTGCCAGGTGCGCAGGGCGACCTCGCCCACCCGCCCCATGGCCTGGGAGTCGGACCCGATCATCGAGATGGCACCCAGATCGTGGAGGACGTCCTCGGCCGCGATGGTCGACGGCCGGATGCGGCTCTCGGCGAAGGACAGGTCCTCGGGGATGGTGGGGTTGAGGTGGTGGCAGACCATCAGCATGTCGAGGTGCTCGTCGATGGTGTTCACCGTGTGGGGCCGCGTCGGGTTGGTCGATGACGGCAGCACGTTCTGCTCCGAGCAGACCGTGATGATGTCTGGTGCGTGGCCGCCACCGGCTCCCTCGGTGTGGTAGCTGTGGATCACCCGGCCTGCGATGGCCGCCAGCGTCGACTCGACGTAGCCCGCCTCGTTCAGGGTGTCGGTGTGGATGGCGACCTGCACCCCCTGCTCGTCGCACACGCGCAGGCAGGCGTCGATGGCCGCCGGCGTGGTGCCCCAGTCCTCGTGGAGCTTGAAGCCCGCGGCGCCCGCCCGCAGTTGCTCCCACATCGCTTCCTTCGACACGGTGTTGCCCTTGCCCAGCAGCACGATGTTCACCGGGTACGGGTCGGTGGCCTCGAGCATGCGCGCGAGGTTCCACGCGCCGGGGGTGATGGTGGTGGCCTTGGTGCCCTCGGCCGGGCCGGTGCCACCGCCGATGAGCGTGGTGATGCCCGAGGCGAGGCCCTCGTCGATGATCTGCGGGCAGATCAGGTGCACGTGGCAGTCGATCGCGCCGGCCGTGAGGATCTTGCCGTTGCCGGACAGGATCTCGGTCGACGGACCGATCACGAGCGCCGGGTCCACGCCGTCCATCGTGTCGGGGTTGCCGGCCTTGCCGATGCCCACGATGCGGCCGTCGCGCACGCCGATGTCGGCTTTGATGATGCCCCAGTGATCGAGGATGACCGCACCGGTTATGACGAGGTCGGGCGCGCCTTCGGCACGCGTGGCGCGCGACTGGCCCATCGATTCGCGTATGACCTTGCCGCCGCCGAAGATGACCTCGTCGCCGCCTACACAGAGATCGCGTTCGACCTGCACGAACAAGTTGGTGTCCGCCAGGCGAATGCGATCGTCGGTCGTCGGTCCCAGCAGTTGACGGTATGCCTCGCGACTGATCTCAGCCATCGATCGCTCCTGCCACGTCGCCGCGGAATCCGGCCGCGATGCGCGCTCCCCCATAGGCAACGAGATTCACTTCGATGCTGATGCCTGGCTCGAAGCGAACCGAAGTGCCCGCCGCGATATCGAGACGGAACCCGCGCGCCGCGACGCGATCGAACGACAGCGCGGGGTTGACCTCGGCGAAGTGGTAGTGCGAACCAACTTGCACCGGTCGGTCGCCGGTGTTCTCGACGAGCAGTGTCACCTTGGCCCTACCGACGTTGAGCGAAATCATGTCGTCGGGTCCGACGATCTCTCCGGGAATCATTCGAGTCGCGCCGCGTCAGGGAATCGGATGGTGGAGTGTGACGAGCTTGGTGCCGTCGGGAAAGGTGGCCTCGACTTGCACCTCTTCCACGAGTTCGGGCACACCTTCCATGACATCGTCGCGTGTGAGCACAGTGCGACCGTGTTGCATCAGGTCGACGACGCTGCGACCGTCACGCGCTCCTTCGAACACCCACGACGACAGCACCGCAATCGTCTCGGGATAGTTGAGCCGCAAGCCACGCGCTCGCCGTTGACGCGCGAGCTCAGCGGCAACGTGGACGAGAAGCTTCTCTTGCTCGTGCGCGGAGATCAACATGCGCGCAGTATCGCGCGGGGTTCGCGCCAGTGGCCACGTGTTGACATGTTGTTAACACTTCGCGAGGAAGTGTTGCCAGTTTCAGTTCAGCGGTTCTTTACACGCGGGAAATGTCGCGGCAAACCAACCGAAACCGCGTCTCCCTAGGTTCGGCCGCCACCAACCCAAGGGAGAAGGTTTTGATGCAACGACGACAATGGCGATGGCTCGCGATTGTGCTTACTTCAGTCGCATTGGTGACAGCGGCATGTGGTGATGACAGCGGCGGCGGAGCCACCACCAGCGAAGGCGGATCAACCGGCACCGTGGCCAGCGGTGACACCATCAAGGTGGGAATCCTGCATTCATTGAGCGGCACGATGTCCATCAGCGAGGTGACAGTCAAGAATTCCGAGCTCATGGCCATCGACGAGATCAATGCGGCCGGTGGTGTGCTCGGTAAGAAGATCCAACCGGTTATCGAAGACGGAGCGTCAGACTGGCCGACCTTCGCCGAGAAGGCGAAGAAGTTGATCCAGGTGGACAAGGTCGCGACCGTGTTCGGTGGGTGGACGTCGGCAAGCCGCAAGGCGATGTTGCCGGTGTTCGAAGAGACCAAGGGCCTGCTGTGGTATCCGGTGCAGTACGAAGGTCTCGAGGCTTCGCCCAACATCTTCTACACGGGCGCAACCACGAACCAGCAGATCATCCCGGCGCTCGACTATCTCAAGGCGCAAGGCAAGACCAAGATCTACCTCGTCGGCAGCGACTACGTGTTCCCACGTACCGCGAACAAAGAGATCAAGGCATACGCCGCGGCCAACGGAATGACGATCCTCGGTGAGGAGTACAAGCCACTCGGCGACACTGAATTCGAGACGATCGTCAACAAGCTCGTTGCCGCCAAGCCCGACGCGGTGTTCAACACCCTCAACGGTGACAGCAACGTGGCGTTCTTCAAGCAACTCGACGGCAAGAACCTGAAGGCCAAGGACATGCTGACGGTTTCGGTCTCGATCGCCGAGGAAGAAGTCAAGAGCATCGGCCCCAAGTACCTCGCCGATCACCTCGTTGCGTGGAACTACTACCAGACGACCGACAACCCCGCGAACAAGAAGTTCGTCGAGGCGTTCAAGGCCAAGTACGGCAGCGACAAGGTCACCTCTGACCCGATGGAAGCCGGCTACACCGCGGTCTACCTGTGGAAGGCATCCGTCGAAAAGGCGGGCAGCGTCGACGTCGAAAAGGTCAAGGCAGCGTCGAAGGGCATCACGTTCGAGGCGCCCGAAGGCCTTGTCACCATCGACGGCGAAAACCAGCACGTCTACAAGACCGCTCGCATCGGTCTCATCGGCAGCGACGGACAGATCAAAGAGGTGTGGAACTCCGGCAAGCCGGTCAAGCCAGATCCGTACCTGAAGGGTTACCCATGGGCGGCCGGTCTGTCGTAGGTAACTGAACGAGAACAGTGGTAGTGCGATGAGTAGCTATTTCTCGCAGTTCTTCACGGGTATCAGCCTTGGTGCTGTGCTCCTCCTGATCGCCATGGGGCTGACGTTCACCTTCGGACAGATGAACGTCATCAACATGGCCCATGGGGAGCTCATCATGGCCGGCGCCTACGCCGTGTTCATGCTGCAAGGTCCGCTCGGCGAGACCGGATCGCTGCTCATCGCACTACCCGTCGCGTTCGTCACTGCGGGCGCGATCGGGTTGGTGCTGGAGGTCGTCCTCATCCGACGGCTCTACGGTCGCCCACTCGACACATTGTTGGTGACATGGGGCATCAGCCTGATGCTGCAGCAACTTGCCCGTGACTTGTTCGGCGCTCCCAATGTGCAAGTCAACGCGCCCGACTGGTTGCGCGGCGGTGTCGAGGTATTCGGCACCGTCATCGCGAAGTCCCGGTTGTTCACAATCTCTCTGGCCATCGCGTGCTTGGCCATGATCTGGTTCTTCCTCAATCGCCTCGCGCAAGGTCGACGGATGCGTGCGGTAATGCAAAACCGTCCACTCGCCGCATGCGCAGGCATACCTACCGATCAAGTCGACCGATTGACGTTCTTCATCGGATCCGGCCTCGCAGGAGTCGCCGGTGTGGCGCTCACCTTGCTCGGCTCCATAGGGCCGACTCTCGGCACCAACTACATCGTCGACGCATTCCTCGTCGTTGTCGTCGGCGGCCTCGGACATCTTCGGGGCGCAGTGATCGCCGCCCTCGCGCTCGGCCTGATGAACTCGTTCGTCGAGTACTGGACGTCGGGGAGCATCGCGAAAGTGGTGGTGTTCGTCGGCATCGTCGCCTTCTTGCAATTCCGCCCGCAAGGGATCGTCGTACTCCGAACGCGAGGCTTGACATGAACGCCAAATCGTTACGCAGTCACATACTGTTCGTACTCGTCGGGCTGCTCTTGATATTCGGCGCACCGTCGATGCTTTCCGACTTCCGGCTCAGTCTCTTGGCGAAGTACCTGTGCTTTGCCATTCTCGCGATCGGCGTCGATCTCTCCTGGGGATACGGCGGCATGCTCGCGCTCGGTCAAGGCGTGTTCTTCGGCCTCGGCGGCTACTGCATGGGCATGTACCTCAAGCTCAAGTCGGCAGGCCCCGGACAGCTGCCCGATTTCATGACGTGGAGCGGCGTCGACAAGCTCCCCGCCTTGTGGAAGCCGTTCCGTTACGCGTGGTTCGCGCTGCCGATGGCGGTGCTGTTGCCGGCGTTCGTGGCGTGGATGTTGGGCTCGCTCATATTTCGCCAACGGGTACGAGGCGCGTACTTTGCGATCTTGACGCAAGCGCTGGCGGTCGCGTTCGTGACGTTGCTCGTGGGCCAGCAAGGCCTCACCGGTGGCACCAACGGTCTCACGAACGTCCGCGAGTTGCTCGGGCTCAATCTGCGCGACAGCGGCGATCGCCATGCGCTCTATCTCATCGTGGTCGGCGTTCTCGGTGTCGTGTTCATCATCGCCCGCCAGTTGGTACGCAGCCGCTACGGTCGCCTGCTCGTCGCCGTGCGCGACGGTGAAGACCGCGTGCGCTTCCTCGGCTACGACCCGGCGAAAGTCAAGACCTCGGCGTTCGCCATCTCGGCCGGCATGGCAGGGCTCGCCGGCGCACTGTTCGTCCCCGTTGTCGGCATCATCTCGCCCGCGCTGCTCGGTGTCGTGCCGTCGATCGAGATGGTCATCTGGGTCGCCGTCGGTGGCCGCGCCACGATCTACGGCGCGGCACTCGGTGCGGTCGTCGTCAATTGGGCCAAGACCAATCTCTCCGAGCGCTATCCGTCGGGATGGCTGTACTTCCAGGGTGCACTGTTCGTCATCGTGATGATGTTCGCGCCTCGTGGTCTCGCCGGCATTCGCAGCACAGTCAGCGGCACCGTCGCCCACCTCCGCGCTCGATTCGATTGGCGCGACCGCGCGCCGGGCGCCGGGTCGGCCACCGAGGTCATCGACCGCGCCGAGGCCGTCGCATGAGTGTCCCTCTGCTCGAAGTGCGAGGGCTCGAAGTCGTCTTCGACGGGTTCCGCGCCATCGACGGCATCGACCTGACGGTGAACGAAGGCGAACTGCGCTTCTTGATCGGGCCCAACGGCGCCGGCAAGACCACGCTCGTCGATGTCATCACCGGGCTCACCAAACCGGCGGGCGGCACTGTCACCTACAACGGCGGGCAACTCAACACCGCAACCGGCGCAGGCCTCGAGCTCATCGGCATGCGCGAGTTCGACATCGTGCGCCTCGGCATCGGCCGCACCTTTCAGACGGCGTTCGTGTTCGAACAGTTGAGCGTCGTCGACAATCTGGACCTCGCGGCGACGTACCGAGCGCGCTCCCGATCACTGTTTCGCCGACGGCGCCACGTCGACGATCGCATCACCGCCACGCTCGATACAACCGGATTGGCCGATCTCGCCGATCGGCCGGCCGCGGTGCTGTCGCACGGCCAACGGCAGTGGCTCGAGATCGGCATGCTGTTGGTACAAGACCATCAACTGCTGCTGCTCGACGAACCGGTCGCCGGCATGAGCAAGAGCGAACGCCGGCGCACCGGCGAGTTGCTCCAGCAAATCGCGAAGGACCGCACGGTGGTGGTCATCGAACACGACATGGACTTCCTCCGCGACTTCGCCAGCGTCGTCACCGTGCTCCACGAGGGCCGGGTGCTCTGCGAAGGATCCGTGAGCGAGGTCCAAGCCGACCCCCGTGTGCAAGAGGTCTACCTCGGTCGCAACAAGAGCCACGCCGCAGCAGAGGCGGTCTGAGATGCTCGTCGCCGAAGGACTACATGTCGCACGAGGACGCACCCGCGTGCTCTTCGGCGTGTCACTCGAGGTGCCGACGGGCTCGCTCGTCTGTGTGATGGGACGCAACGGCGTCGGCAAGACAACGCTGTTGAACACGTTGATGGGCGTGCTCACGCCGACGCGCGGACACGTCACCTTCGACGGCCACGACATCACACGGGCCAAGACACACAAGCGCATTCGCGCCGGCATCGGCTATGTGCCGCAGGGACACGGCGTGTTCCCACAGCTCACGGTGTGGGAGAACCTCACCGTCGTCCTCGAAGCGACGAAACATCGCGACAGTGCCGCGGTGTACGAAGCGCTCGAGTTGTTTCCGCGCCTCAAGCCCATGCTCAAACGCAAGGCCGGCTTTCTCTCGGGTGGGCAGCAACAACAGTTGGCGATCGCCCGCGCACTCATCACGCGGCCCCGCCTGCTCGTGCTCGACGAACCGACCGAGGGTATTCAGCCGTCGATCATCGATGAGATCGAAGAGGCAATAGCGGCGTTGCATGCGAGCGGTCTGTCGATCCTGCTCGTCGAGCAGTACCTCGACTTCGCATTGCGCCTCGCCGACAGCTTCGTCATCCTCGAACGCGGCGAAGTCGTGCGGACCGGCTCGCAGAGCGATTTGCACGACGAGTCGGTGCGTCGCCTACTGGCTGTATGAACGGCGTTGCGGGCGGTGCGCGGCGACGCACGACCGTGAGGGTAGCTTCAGGCGATGGACGACATCGCTTCGGAAACAATCGACTACATCGCGCTACGCCGGCTGCAGGACGCGTATGCCGACATCGCCTCTCGCCGCGCGTGGAGCGAACTCCATGACATCTTCCTCCCCGACATTGTCGTCACCGTCGACCGGCGCGTCGCTTCGCCCCTCGAGATGAACGGACCAGACGCCGTCGGTGAATTCATCGGCAACGCCATTGCGCATCTCGACTTCTTCGAGTTCGTGATTCTCAACACGCGCGTGTTCCTCGACCACGAGGGCGACCCTGACCAGGCCGCCGCGCGCATGTACATCAACGAACTGCGCCACGACGCGGAGGCCGGCCGCTTCACCCATGCCTACGGCATCTACCACGACATCTATCGTCGCCGTGACGGACGTTGGTGGTTCGCCCGCCGCCGCTATCACTCGCTCGCCCGCACAGGTCGCGACGCAGAGGTGTTCGCGTTTCCGGAAGACAACGGGTTCTGACTGTCGGTTCAGGCCGGCATGTGTTTACCGCCATCGACCACGAGCACCTGGCCCGTGATGAACGCCGCCTCGTCGCTGGCGAAGAACACTGCGGCCCCCGTGAGATGTTCGGGGCCCAGCTGTCCCCGCACCGCTTGGCGCTGCGCCAGCATCGCCAAGATCGAAGCGTCGACGACCGTACGCGTCGCCTCGGTGTCGATGACGCCGGGAGCGATGCAGTTGACCGTGATGTTCCACTGACCGAGTTGCGCCGCCATGTACTTGGTCAACCCGACGACACCCCACTTGCTCATCGCGTAGTTGTAGGAGTTGAGGCCGGTGAAGGTCTCGGTGACGGCCGGTGTGTAGTTGTAGGCCGCGCCCGACGATTGGTTGATGATGCGGCCGCCGCCGCCATCGACCATGAACGGCGCAACGGCTTTGCTCATCAACCACACGCCGGTGAGGTTCACCTCCATGACGCGCTGTAGATACGCCAAGCTCTGATCGGTCGGATTCCAATCGCCGTAGATCGCGGCGTTGTTGACGAGGATGTCGATGCCGCCGAAATGCTCGGCCGCGGCTCGGGCGGCAGCTTCTGTCGACTCTTCGGTAGCGACGTCGGTGGCAACCACGTATACGTCGCCGAGCGCGCCCAGCGCAGCTGCCGCATCAGCGGCGCGATCTTCGCGGAGCTCGGCGATGACAACTCGCGCGCCTTCACGCACAAAACGTTCGGCGTACGCGTAGCCGATGCCCCGACCGGCTCCGGTGACGACCGCGACCTTGCCCTCGAGCCTCATGTGACGCCCCTCTCCCCCGGAGAGAAGTGTTACACGCGTGCGAGTTCGGCGCCCTCGACCGCGAGCCGCTCGCGCCGTGTTGCGATGGCCCGCAGCAGCGACGCCGGCGCGACGGGATCACCGACGATGCCCTGGGCCACCGACGACAGCGCGGTGAGCGCGACGAGCAATGCGATACCGAGCCACGCTTGGAACTGCGCCAACCCGAGTTGAGTACCCACCGAGGTCGGGAACACGAACAGGGCGACGGCCACCGTCCACACGACCGATGCGGCACGCGCTCGCGTGAGGTCGGACGCGGCGAGCACGGTGAAGGCCATCGCGACGTACCACGGCCACAGCACCGGCCCGAAGAGCACCGCGAGTGCCAGCGAGAGACCGAGTGCCCGCTCCATGTTGCTGCGCTCGCTGCGACGCAAGAGCCACAGGGCGATGAGGCCGGCGCCAAGCAAACCGACGAGACGGAACAAGGCGACGGTGTGATCGGGATCGACGTCGATACCCACCGCGGAGAACGCGTCGCTGAGGCTGAGCCCCAACATGGTGGTCGGCGCGAAGGTGGACATCACCTTGCCGGTGCCCTTGAGGGCGCTGACCCAACCGAGGCTCATGCCCCACGCGAATGACAGCACCACCGAACTGATGATGCCGAAGAAGAGCGTGGCGGCCGACGCGAAGACCCGCTGCGCTTGGGCCCGCGCATAGGGACAGTGCCATCCGAGGTAGACGAGGCCGGCCGCTGCCGGCAACTTGACCGCCGTCGCGAGCGTCATGAAGACGACCGACGTCAAAAACCAACTACGGCGTGCCGCGGCCAACGCGACCATCATCAACGCGACCATCACCGCGTCGTTGTGGATGCCGCCAACGAGGTGCACGACCACAACCGGATTGACGATGCCCATTGCCAACGCGAGCGCCGGGTTGTGTGCCCGCGTGAGGTCGTAGAGCGCAAAACCCGCCACGATCACTGACAGCAGCACGACGGCCCTTAGGGCCCACACACTGAGCGCGGCGTCGTGGTCGGCGGCAACGACGACCGTCTCGGCGATCTTGTTCCACGCGGGGCCGTAGGGCGCAGGGTTGTTCCACCAGATCGCGTCGGCGGCGCGCATGAACGGACCGCCACCGAGTGCGTTGGGACCGACGACCGTCGGGTCGACCCCTCGGCTGGCGAGTTCGCCTTGCGCGGCGTAGCTGTAGACGTCGTTGGACAACAGCGGCGGGCTCAACAAGATAGGTGCGGTCCACAGCGCGGCGGCGGCCAGCACGATGGCAAGGCGCCGGCGCCGGGTCTCCGAGTGATCGACGGTGAGTGCACCCAGCCGGATCCAGGCCAGCGAGAGCATCGCCATGCCGACGATGAAGCTCATCGCGGAGAACAGCGCGTGACCGGGATGCGGTACGAAAGGAAGCGTCAAGCGCCAGGACGGAGCGGCCTCACGGCGTACCGGGGCGGTCACGACGACGAGCAATGAGCCCAGAAACCCCGTGAGCAACATGAGGCGCACCCGCACCACGGGCGGCGACAACAGTCGTTGCAGCAATACGACTACCGGCAGTCGTGAGTCGGCAATTGCCTTCGTCGGCGGAGGCGCGGTGTCGGAGGGAGCGAAATTGAGCGGGGGAACGAGAATCGAGTCCATGAACCAGGCGAGCGATCGCTGGGAATCGCGTAACGATAGCGCCGACCAGCCGCGATTCGACGTCACGCGAGCGTGATCCATATCACGCCCAGTAACCTGATCGTCATGTCCGGCCTCCACGCCGACCTCCCGATGTATGCCGCGCCGCTCACTACGACCGGGCGGCCCGCCCCCACTCGGGCCACGACGCTCGTCGACACATGGGTCCCCTACGGACGGATCATCGCTCGCGACCATCCGTGGTTCGATCGAGCGGAGCGGGCCGTGAACGAGTTGCGGTTGACCTCTCACCGCTACCAAGTACGCGTCACGGCAACGAACGCGCCCATTTGCTTGCGGGTCGCGTTGCCGGCCGACGAACTGATGACGGCCCTGTGGCGCGTCGCCGGCCGCGGGGCAATCGAGATCGGTGACTGTCGCTTGTCGCTCGACCCCGGGTCGCGGCACACCGGCGACGAGAAAGGCATCGACGTCATCTCAGGATCGTTGTCGATGCCATGGATGTGTGGGCGGCTCGATGTGGTTGCCGCCGCCCGACCGTGGTCCTCCACGCGGGCCGACCTCGTGCTCAGCCCGGCGCGGCACCGGCTGCGCTATCCCCGCCGTTGGTTCGCCGTGGGATTCGCGCTCGGCGACGAGCTGCGCCAGAGGCTCACGGACTACTCAGCTTTGGGAGCTGGTGGTCGGTAGAAGATCGCCATGAGCACCAAACCCGCGCCGATACCGATGGCGCTCGACAGGATGAAGCCGGTCCAGCTGTCGAGATCATCAGCGATGTCGAGGGCATTGTCGATCGACCACTCACCGGGGCCGAGCGTCGATACGGTGATGCAGGCGACGATGATGAGGGTCACGTACTCCCAGCCCTCTTTGATGATGAAGAAGCCGTTCTTGCGGTGCCACGTGCCGATGGCGACCGTCATCGTGCCGATCAGACCGGCCGCGGCCAGCGGTGTCAGCGCACCGGCGGCGAACATGAACCCCGCACCGATCTCGGTGACCGAGGCCAGGACCGCGTGCAGCTTGCCCGGCTTCATGCCCAGGCTCGCGAACCACCGTCCCGTACCCGCGATCTTGCCGCCGCGGAAGAAATGGTTGTAACCGTGCGCGGCCATCATCAGACCGAACCCGACGCGCATCATCAGCAGCACCAGGTTCACTGCATCGACATCGACATCTCTCATGGCTCCCCTTCCGTCGCGGCGGGGAGCATAACCATGCCTGGTCGATCAGGTCAGTTGGAGCTGGGCGATAACCCGAATGAAGCGCTCTTTGCGCCGCGCCCGCCGCAACCGTTCGTCGAAGGGTCGACGCTTCATCACTTCGCCATCGGGATCGACCGCGACCACGTCGAGGGTACGGGCCCGCCGGCGCAGCAGTAGCACGCTGCCTTCCGTGGCCTCCTGCGGGATCACGTCCATCGGGAAATGCCATGGCTCCTGATCGTGCCCTACGAGCACAACCGCGACGTCCCCGTCGATGGTGTCGATGACGCCCACCGGGCGGGGATGATTGACGGGTAGATCGGCCATGACAAAGTCCTCCAGACGCATCGCGTTGGACTATCGACCAGCGAGCCCTCGGGCTTTAGCGCGGTGTCACGCCATTCGGCGGTGCTTGGCTCAGTCGTACATCGCCTGAATCTTGGCGGCGTACTTGTCGGCAATGACGCGCCGCTTGAGCTTGGACGTCGGCGTGAGTTCGTCGGAATCGGGCAGCCACTCGTCGCCTAACACCGTCCATTTCTTGACGCGCTCGGCGTTGTTGAATTCGGCCATGACCCCAGCAATACCAACTGCGATGGCATCCATGACTTTCGGGTCGCCCGCGAGATCCGCCACCGATCCGTAGGTGATGCCTTCGCGATTGGCAAACGCCACTGCGGCTTCGGGCTCGAGCACGACCAGCGCGGACACGAACGGACGCGAGTCGCCGATCACCGCCGCTTGACCGATGAGCGGCACGAGTTTCAACCTTGCTTCGAGGTTCGCCGGGCTGATGTTCTTGCCGCCGGCCGTGATGATCAACTCTTTCTTGCGGTCGACGATGCGCAGGTAACCGTCGGCGTCGAACTCACCGATATCGCCCGAGTGCAAGAAGCCCTCCGCGTCGAGGGCCTCCGCGGTCTTTGCCGGATCGTCGAGATATCCGCTGAATATGTTGCCGCCGCGGCACAAGACTTCACGGTCCTCGGCGAGGACCACCTCGCATCCCGCGATGGCCCGACCAACCGTGCCGGCGCGCACCTGCCACGGGTCCCAGGTCATCGGGCCGCTCGTCTCGGACAGCCCGTAGATCTCGGACAACGGCACGCCGATGGTGCGGAACCACGTCAATAACTCGCGCGGAATCGGCGCGGCTCCGCTGACCGCGCAGATCAACGCGTCGAAGCCGAGCAGTTCGCGTAGCGGCGCGAACGCGGCCGAATCGAGAAACTGAAGTGTGGCGTCTTGTTCGGCAGTCGAACCATCCGCATCACGAGCGATGACGATCGGCGTCGCCGCTTCGACCGCCCCGTTGAACTTTGCCGCGCGCTCAGGATCGGCGCTGACACTCGCCATCACACCGGCGTAGAACTTCTCCCACACACGCGGTACGCCGAAGAGGATCTCGGGGTGAACCTCGCGGCAATACGGTGCCAACTGCGAGGCGTCGGGACACGTGGTGACCTCGTAACCGAAGAACATGCCTTGGTAGTGCGACGTCATCCGCTCCGCGATGTGCGCCATCGGCAGATACGAGATGAGACGCCTGCCGGCGAGGTCGTCGCGACCAATCGAGCGCAACAAGCTCTCGACTGTCCACGCGATGTTTTGATGCGTGAGCATGACGCCTTTGGGCGGCCCGGTCGTGCCCGACGTGTAGATGACCGTGGCCAGTTGGGCCGGGTCGATGGCGGCCGCCGAGCGGTCGAGGTCGATCGGCTCGTGCGACAGCAATTCGTCGTACGTGAAGTCGGCCGCGCCTCGCACCACACCGACGTTGCGCAGCGCCGGTATGTCGGCTCGCACCGCGGCGAAGCGCCCCAGGAATCCCTCGTCCTCGACGATGGCGATCACGGACCGGCTGTGGTTGGTGAGATAGGAAATCTGTTCGGGCGACGACGAGTTGTAGATCGAGATCGGCGTTGCCCCACAGAAATACGCAGCGGTGTCGAGCACGTGGAACTCGGGCACGTTGCGAATCATCATCACGATGCGGTCGCCCGGCCCGACCCCGAGCGAGCGCAGTCCGCCGGCGACACGGGCGACACGATCGGCGTAGCCGACCCAGTCGAGCGATCGCCACTGTTCGCCATCCTTCCAGCGCAGCGCGGTGGCGGTGCCGAAGCGTTGCACCGCGCCGACGAAGGCCGAGGCAACGGTCTGGCCGGCCACCTTTGCTGCGAGCTCGTCAGACGTTAGAAAGCTCAAGTGTCTCCCCCTTCGGCGAAACTCACCCGAAGGTACTCCCCCTCGGGGGGCGACTCGTGGTCGGATCGATTCGCGGGAGAGGATGGCGCGATGGCGTCGGACCTGCCGGTGATCGCAGCTGCCCTGCGCACCCCGATCGGCGAGGTGCACGGAGCGTTGTCGGGTTGCCATCCCGCGGAGTTGCTGGCGTCGGTCCTCGTCGCGTTGACCGAGAGCGCGGGGCTCGAGCCGCACCACGTCGAGCAGATCATCGTCGGTTGCGCCATGCCCGTGGGCGCGCAGAGCGATGTGGGGCGAGCCGCGTTGTTCGCCGCAGGATGGCCCGACACGATCGCGGCGGAGACGCTCACGCAGCATTCGTGCTCGTCGATGGCGGCGCTACTGCGCGCCGCTCAATCGATACAGACCGGGGCCGCAGAAATCGTGATCGCCGCCGGTATCGAGGTGATGAGCCTCGTGCCGATGGGTGCAGCCGCGATGGCCCGCCATGCGTACGGCAAGCCGTGGGGCGATCGGGCGGCTGCTCGGTACGCCGCCGACGGTGGCCTGCTGCCCGACGACGTGCGGGTCGACGAACTCGCCCGCCTGCACTCGATCGAGCGCGGCGCACAGGACGCGTGGGCCCAGCGTTCGCACTCCGCGGCCCGCGCCGCGGCCGAGCGGACTGCCCGGCAACTCGTCCCCATCGACACCGGCTACACGCTCGTCGGCCGCGACGAGCGGTGCGCCCGCGAGATCGGCGACATCGCCGAGCTCAGCCCGATGTTCGCCGAGGACGGCTCGGTGACCGCGGCCAACCGGGCGAGCATTGGGGACGGGGCGGTCGCCGTCGTCGTCGCCACGAGCGCCCGTGCGGCGAGCCTCGGGATGACGCCGTTGTGCTCGATCCGCAGCAGCGGTTTTGCCGCCCGCGGCCCCCGCGATATCGAGCCGGCCGCGATCACCGCGGTCGAACGGGCCCTTACCCGTGCCGGCCTGACCGTCGCCGACCTCGACCGCGTCGAAATGCACGAAGGGCACGCGGCCACGGTGCTGCGCGTCATCCAAGGCTGCGGGTTCGCCGCCAACCGGGTCAATCCCGACGGCGGATCGATCGCTCTCGGCCATCCCACAGGCGTGACCGGGGGACGGTTGATCGCCACACTCGCGCACGCGCTAGCGGAAGATACCGTCGGGTTGGCGGTCGTCGAAGGCGAAGACACCGCGCTGGCCACCGTCTTGGCCGGCCCGAGCGGCCGTTTGAGCGGGAAAGCCCGCCCGAGCAGGAAGAAGGGTGCACGATGATCATCGTGAAGGTCCTCGTCGCTCTCGTGGCGATGCTCGTGATCGTGCGCTTCGGGCTCTTCTTCCTACGGGCGTTCGCTCAGCCCATCCCCGAGCCTCCGCCGCCCGGCGAATTGCGCAAGGTCAAGATCATGTATCGCTGCTCGATCTGTGGCACCGAAGTGCGCATGACGATCTCCAACGACGAGGTCCCCGATGCGCCGCGGCACTGCCTGGAGGACATGGATCTCGTCGCCCCCATCGAGTGACTCCCCGACCCTTGGCCACAACTTGCACATTGGCAACAGGGTTATCCACAGACTGTGCACAAAGCTGTGGGGAATCACATCTCTGTAATTACGGAACGGACACCGCTATCTGAACTGGGTGGCGGTGATGATGCCGCCCAGGATCAACACCAGCCCCATCACCAGGTACCAGTTGTTGACCTCGCCACCGGGCAGCAGCGACACGTAGTTGAGCACGATGACGAGGATGCCGAGCCCGAGCAGCGCGAACATCAACACCGGCACCCACATGGGGCTCGGCATGTCCTGCTTGCGGGTCACTGGCGGGGTGTAGCGCGCCGACGGCGTGGCCGTGGGTCCTCCCTTGGGAGTGACTCGACCGCCTTCGATCTTGCGCTTCTCGGGTTTGGCCATGGCCACAGGTTAAAGCCTGGAGGGGGGCGGGCGCGCCACGGCTACTCTGCACGGCGATGCCGGGCCCGCGCGTTCTCGTGATCGACAACTACGACTCGTTCGTCTACAACCTCGTCCAGTACCTAGGTGAGCTGGGCGCCGAGCCGGTGGTCTACCGCCACGACGCACTCACCGTCGATGACATCGACGAACTCGGCCCCGACGGCATCTTGATCAGCCCCGGCCCGGGCCGGCCCGAAGACGCCGGCGTCTCCAACGACGTACTCACCCACCACGCCGGCCGGGTGCCGATCTTCGGCGTCTGCCTCGGCTTGCAGTGCATGGGGCAGGTGTTCGGCGGCGACGTCGTGCGCGCCCCTCAGGTGATGCACGGCAAGACCTCGCTGATCCGCCACGACGGAGCGGGCATATTCGCCGGCCTCCCCAATCCGCTCGAGGCGACGCGCTATCACTCGCTGATCGTGGACCGCGACTCGGTGCCCGATTGCCTCGAGATCACCGCCACTACCGACGACGGGCTCGTGATGGGGTTACGCCACCGCGAGTACGCCATCGAAGGCGTGCAGTTCCATCCCGAATCGATCTTGACGACGGGTGGCCACGACATGCTGCGCAACTTCCTCGCGCTGATGTGAAACCAGGTTGTGAGCGCCTACGGCCGGGTGGTGGTCCCTGAAGGTCGCGTGGTGGTCGTCGTGGTGGTGGTGGTGGTGGTCGTGGTCGGCGGTGGGGCCTTGCCGATGGTGAGCCGCACCGTCGAACCCTTGCGCACCTGTGACCCGGGCACCTGGCTCTGATTGATCACTTTGCCCGCCCTCGCGTCATCGGCCGCGACGTTGGTCGTCTCGACGGTGACCACGAGCCCCTTGGCCGTCAACTGCGCCCTGGCATCATCCTCGGAAAGGTTGCGCACGTCGGGCATCTCGAACTTGGGGAAGCCGTCGGACACGACCACGGTGACGCGGGCGCCCTCTTTGATCTTGCCCGCCACAGGCTCGGTGCGGATCACGCGGTCGATATCGATCGTCTCGGACGGCTCGCGCACCTGATCGACTTTCAACTTGAGGTTGGTCAGATTGGTGAGCACTTGATCGATGGGCTGGTTGACCACGTTGGGCATATTGATCTCTTGACCGCCGGTGGAAATGCGGATCAACACCGGTTTGCCCTTTTGCAACTGCCGATCGGGCGTCGGGTCCTGCGAGATCACGAGACCTTCGGCCACGTCGACGCTCGCCTGCGGGACGCGCTGCACGCCGAAGCCCCGGTCTTTCAGCGATTTGTCGGCGTCGTCCGCAGTGAGGCCGACAACGTTGGGTGGGAAGTCGCTGCCCGCACCCAAACTGATCTGCAACACGATCGTCGACGTCGGTTTGACCAGCTTGCCCGACTCGGGTGACTGCTGGAACACGAGACCGGACGCTTTGTCGTCGCGCGTTACTTCGACGACGTTGATCTGCGACGACGGGAAGCCGCTGCCCACCAGTATCGAGATCGCGTCGCCCTGCGTCTTGTCGATGACGTCGGGAACTTCGATATCGGTCGCAGCAGGGGGGCCGTCGTCATTGTTGAGCACCTTGACGAACGCGAACACAAGACCCGCGATCGACAACAACAAGAGCATCGTCACTGCGATGACCATGCCGACACGATTCTCGGGCGGCGGTTCGTAGTGCGTCGTCATGGGTGCACTGGGCAATGCAGTCGTCGCTTGCGACTGCACGCCGGTGCCGGTCGTCGAACGCACCACGCCGACGGCTTGGGTCGGCGCGGTGCCCGACGCGGCTGCGGCCGCATTGGCTCGGCGCAGCGAGTGCATCCCCTCGCGATAGCGCCGGAGATCGGCGCGCAGATCGTCGGCAGTGGGATAACGGTTGTCAGGGTTCTTGGCCAACAACTTGAGCGTGATTGCTTCGAGCGACTCGGCCATGTTGGCACCCAACGCGCGCGGCGATGGCGGCTGCTCTTGCACGTGTTTGATGGCGACGGCGAGCGGCGTGTCGCCCTTGAACGGAGGCCGGCCCACCACCATCTCGAAGAGAACGGCACCCAGCGAATAGAGATCACTGCGAGCGTCGACCGAACGGCCTTGGGCTTGTTCGGGTGAGAAGTATGTCGCCGTGCCCATCACCGTGCCGGCGCGTGTGAGGTCGGTGTTGGTGTCGCTGAGTACCGTCGCGATGCCGAAGTCGGCAACCTTGACTTGTCCGTCGCTCGTGATCAACACATTGCCCGGTTTGACGTCGCGATGGATGACCCCGCTGCGATGCGCGGCGCCGAGAGCGGCCGCCACATCGCCGGCAATCTCCGCCGCGCGATCGGCATCGAGCACACCCTGTGTTCGGATGAGATCAGCCAGGCTGCGCCCGTCGATGAACTCCATCACGATGAAGTACGTGTCGTCCTGCTGGCCCCAGTCGAAGATGCTGACGATGTTGGGGTGGTTGAGGTTGGCCGCGGCCTGCGCCTCGCGGCGGAATCGTTGGACGAACGCCGTATCGGCTGCAAGGTCGGGAAACAGCACCTTGATCGCCACGGGACGATCGAGGAGCCGATCACGAGCGAGGAACACGTCGGCCATGCCGCCGCGCGCCAGTCGTCGTTGGAGCTCGTACCGGCCGTTGAAGACGGTCGGTGAGACTTGCGACATAGGGTCTGTAGTGTACCTATCGCTCATCGCAGGGCCGCCTCTATGACGCCCCGAGCGATCGGCGCCGCGACCCGACCACCGGTTTGTTCACTGGCACCCGGCTGCGCCTCGACGATCACGGCGACCGCGATCGATGGCGGTTGGCCGGGCAAACCAGAAAAGCCGATGATCCAGGCGTGTGAGTTCAACTCGGCGGTGCCCAGCTGCGCGGTACCCGTTTTGCCGCCGGTTTCGAGGCCGTCGACGAACATCGCCGTTGCGGTACCCGCGTCGACGACACCGCGCATTGCTTCGCGCAGAGTGGATGCAGTTTGGGAGGTCATCGCGCGACGCCACGCCGCCGGTTCGTAGCGCGAGACGAGATTTCCGTCGATGTCACGGATCTCTTTCATGACGTGAGGCTTCATCATTACACCGTCATTGGCGACCGCGGCCGCGACCAAAGCCATTTGTAACGGAGTTGCCTTGACATCGTTCTGGCCGATCGACGACTGCGCCAACGGACCTGAACTTTCGGTCACATAGACCGGATCGGCGCTTTCTGGGATGTTGATTCCGCGCGAAGCGTAATACGAACGCAATGTTTGCAGGCGCTTCCCGAACGATGCCGGGAAATTCGAGGTCGCGGCGCCGGGCAGGTCGACCGGCACCTTGCTGTTAAACCCGAATGATTCGGCCGCGCGGATCATTCGATCGGGCCCGATGTCTTCGGTACCCATGCGAGCGAACGCCGAGTTGCACGAGTCGCGCAAAATCGCGAACAGCGCACCACCACAGGTCTCTCGGTTGAAGTTCGAGATCGCGAACTGATCGAGCACGTTGGGCGGTGTGTACGACTGCGCGGCGGCGTACACCGGCGAATCGGTAGTGACGACGCCGGCGTCGAGGCCCGCGGCGGCGGTCACCACCTTGAAGGTCGAACCGGGAAAGAAGATCTCTCGATAGCTGCGCGCGAGCAAGGGCTTCTGTGGATCCGCATTGAGTTGCGTGCTGACCGCTGTCGCGTTCTGCGTCGACATGTCGGCGAGCAGATTCGGGTCATACGCCGGGTTGCTGTAGAGCGCCAAAATCTCGCCTGTTCGGGGGTCGATCGCGACCACCGACCCTCGCCGATCGCCGAGACCGTCGATGGCAGCTTGTTGCACTTTGCTGTTGACACTGAGCGTCAGGTTGGCCGTCGTATCGCGGTCGACGAAGAGATCGGCCAGCGACTTGTAGCGCTGCTTCAACGTCTGTCCCGACAGTTGGTCGTTGTATTCCTGCTCGACGCCGGAGGAGCCGAGCACCGACGAGAAATGCCCCGTGACGTGCGCGAACTTCCAGGATTGCGGATACTGCCGCTGGTACGTGCGCTTGCTGTCGTCGACGGGAACGGATTGCGCCAACAAGATGCCGTCGGCCGTGATGATCGCGCCGCGCGGCTTGCCGAAGTCGCGCAAGATGTCGCGCGTGTTGTTGACATCTTCGTTGAGTCGTTTCGCGCCGAAGACCTGGATGCGATTGAGCTGCGCGAACAAGATCGAGTACAGCAAGATGATCGCGATGCCGAGCCGGCGTATTTGGCGGTTCATCCTGCGACTTCGCCGATCGCTACGGGTTCTGGTTCACGAACACGGCGCCGACGCATCGGCCGCGCGCGCGGCGCAACGCCGGCGGACTCGTCCGAGATGCGCATCAAGAGCGCGAGAAGTACATAGTTCGCCAGCAACGACGATCCGCCATAGGAGACGAACGGCAACGTGATGCCCGTCAGAGGTACGACGCGCGTGACACCACCGATGATGATGAACGCCTGGAAACCAATCATCGCGGTCAAGCCCGCCGCCAACAGTTTTTCGAACGGGTGGCGCGCGCGTACCGCGATGCGCAGACCGGACGCGACGATCAACAGGAACGCGATGAGAATGGCCGTCGAGCCGGCAAGACCGAGCTCTTCACCGATGGCGGCAAAGATGAAATCGGTCTCGACCTTGGGCACTCGGTAGGGCTTGCCGAGACCGAGGCCGGTGCCCGTCAGGCCGCCCTCGGCCATCGCAAACGAACCTTCGATGACCTGGAACCCTTTGCCTTTGGGGTCTTGCCACGGGTCGGTCCACGCCACGACACGCGTTTGCACGTGGTCGAACTTCTGATAGCTGGCATACGCGCCGCCCGAGAAGAGAAGCAGCCCGATCAGCAGATAGGCGGAGCGTTCGGTCGCAATCCAGACCATCGTGACGAACACCGCGAAGAACAGCAGCGAAGACCCGAGATCGCGTTCCAACACGAGCACAATCAGCGAGACGCCCCAAGCGAGGCCTACGGGACCGAGATGCTTCGGCTCGGGTAGGTGCAGCGGACCGAATTTGAAGCTGCCGATGCGCAGCACTTCGCGGTGCTCGACGAGGTACGACGCAAAGAAGATGGCGAGCGCAATCTTTGCGATCTCCCCCGGCTGGAAGCTGAGGCCGGCGAAGCGAATCCAGATGCGGGCGCCGCTCACTTCGATACCGAGGCCGGGAGTCAGCGGCAGCAACAGCAGTGCCACGCCGATGGCCATGAAGATGTAGCGATAGCGATCGAGCACGCGTACGCGGCGCAGCACCATCAGTGTTGCGATGTAGGCCCCTACGCCGAGCAACGTCCACGTGGCCTGCAAGCCGGGAAGGTCTTTGGCGCCGCGTACGTCGTTGGAGACGCGCACGATGAAGACGTAGCCCAAGCCGTTCAACAAGACGGCCAACGGCAACAACAACGGGTCCGCGTTGGGGGCCAGCCGTCGAGTCGCAATGTGCGCGGCGATGAGCAACACCAGCACTGCGCCGAAGAACGGCCCGATGTTCGCCGGCACCGATGCGTCGCTGCCCATGCTCACCAAGACGTACGCCGCGACGGTGATGAGCGCGGCCAAAATGACCAAACCGAGCTCGACGCGGCGTCTCATCGTGAGCTGGTCGCGGCCGAAGTCGTCGTCGTTTCGGGCGCGGTCGTCGTGGGTGCGGGCGGCACGGACACCGACCCCGGCACGGTTGTCGACGAGGCAGTGCCGTTGGTGGCATCGGTACGTGCGATTTCGGCCCGCACGTTGTCGACGTAACGGCGGGCGTCGGCGAGCGAACTGACGTCGTGGCCCTTCTCGAGGGTCGGCAGCAGCGCTTCTGGGATGTCGGATCGGGTCAGGTCGGTCGTTTCGGCTTCGGTCGGATCGATCCACAACACGCCGCCCGGTCGACCGCGGTAGATGACGACCTGGTCCGCATCGTCAAACGCCACGTAGTACGTGCGCCGACCGATCCAAAAGACGGCACCCACCGCCACGAGGAGAACCAGCACACAGGCGAAGAGAAACAGCACCGTGCGCACCGTGAAGATCGGCGGTCGGGGTTCGCGTATTTCGTGGCTCGCGTGCGCGGCCGGCACCGCGGGCTCAGCGGGCTCGGCGACCACCGCCCGCACGGTCGTACCGTCGACGGGCTGTTCGTGGAGTGCAGTCTCGAAGCCGGCCATATCGGGCACGCGCTGCTTGATGACGGACGGCGAGACGGCTTCGTTGCGCTCGTCACCGACGATGTCGACGAGGACCACGGTGATGTTGTCGCGACCACCGCTTTCGTTCGCCAGGCGGACGAGTTCGTTGGCGGCTTCTTGCGGGTCGGCGAGCCGCCGCAGCACGGCAGCAATTTGATCGTCGGTGAGCTCGTTGCTCAATCCGTCACTGCACAACACGAAACGATCGCCGGCGAACGGCAGCACCTCCCAGGCATCGACCGCGACGTCGGGATCGATGCCTAGGGCGCGGGTCAACACGTTGCGCTGGGGGTGCCGATCGGCTTGGCTCGCAGTGAGGCTGCCGTCGCGGACGAGTTGCGCGACGAGACTGTGGTCTTCGGTCAGCTGCTGCAACTCGTCGCCGGCGTAGACATAGATCCGCG
>JBDSMH010000078.1:0-24687 GCA_039915945.1 Acidimicrobiales bacterium
GGATCGCGCCGCAACAATCCGCCGTCGTCGAAGCCGAGCGCTGACTCTCCGAGTCGGCTACTGGTCGAAGCGGATCAGGTCGTCGAGCGTTTCGCGGCGCACGACGACGCGAGCATCGCCGTCGCGCACGAACAACACCGCAGGGCGCTGCACCTTTTGGTAGTTCGAACCCATGCTGTGCCCGTATGCACCGGTCACCGGTGTCGCGAGAACATCACCGACCACGATGTCGTCGGGCACCGACGCCTGGCGCACCAAGATGTCGCCCGACTCGCAGTGCTTGCCGACGACGCGCACCTCACGTGGCCTCGACGCGCCGGCCGCGCGCGGGAGGAACGTCTCGTAGCCGCTGCCGTAGAGCACCGGTCGCGGGTTGTCGCTCATGCCGCCGTCGACCGAAAGGTAGGTGCGAATGCCGGGCAGTTCTTTGATGGTGCCCACCGTGTAGAGAGTGACTGCCGCCGACGCCACGATCGAGCGGCCGGGTTCGGCGGTGATGCGCGCCGTGACACCGGCATCGGCACAGGCCTTGCGCACCGCGTCGCCCCACTGCGTGATCGTCGGTGCGCGTTCGCCTTCGACGTAGGCCACGCCGAGGCCGCCGCCGATCGACAGCTCGGGCAGACCGTAGGGGCGGGCGACGTCGGCCACGATGTGCACCGCTTCTTCGATCGAATCGAGACGGAACACTTGGCTGCCGATGTGGGCATGCACGCCGACGAGCTCGATGCCGCTGCTCGCACTCGCGCGATCGACCGCCCGTTGTGCCGCGCCCGACGAGACGGTGAAGCCGAACTTGGTGTCGTCGTGACCGGTGGCGACGAACTCGTGGGTGTGAGCCTCGACACCGGGCGTGAGGCGCAACACCACGCGGGGTCGCAGGCCGAGTTCTCGATGCAGCACGTCGAGCCGATCGAGCTCGTCGAAGCTGTCGACGATGATGCGTCCGATGCCGTCGACCATGGCGGTGCGCAGTTCGTCGAGCGACTTGTTGTTGCCGTGCATGACCATGCGCTCGGCCGGCACTCCGGCGCGGCGGGCGACGAAGAGTTCGCCGATGGTGGCGACGTCGAGTTGCATGCCTTCTTCGTGCGCGAGCTTGGCCATGGCGAGGCAGAGAAATGCTTTGGTGGCGTAGGCGGCGCCGTCGGGAAACGCACTGACGGCCTCGCGACACCGAGCGCGCAGTTGCGCTTCGTCGTACACGAACAGTGGCGTGCCGTATTCGCGGGCCAGCGTCAGCAGATCGCAGTCACCGATGGAGAGCCGGCCGCGGTCGTCGATGGCGGCGGTGTCGGGTAACAGGTGATGAGGCAGCGGACCGGCCATGCGGGTCACATCGTTTCGGGGGCGGCGACGCCGATGACGTCGAGCCCGGCGTGCAGGCCGATGCGGGCGGCCTCGGTGAGCCAGAGGCGAGCTTGCGTCAGCTCGGGCGCGACGCCGTCACCGACCACGTAGCAGTCGTGATAGAAGCCGTGGAAGGCCGCTGCGAGTTCACGCAGCCATGCGGTGATGCGATGGGGCGCGCGGTCGTTGCACGCCGATGCGATGGTCTCGGCGAACTCGGACAAGCCGCGCAAGATGTCGAGCTCGCGGTCGTGCACGAGCAGCGACGGGTCGGCGTCGGCGAGCGGGCCACGGATAGCGCCGCGGTCGGCGGCGAAGCGCGTGATGTTGCAGGCGCGGGCGTGGGCCATCTGCACGTAGAAGACGGGATTGTCCATCGACTCGCTCTTGGCCAACTCGAGATCGAAGGTCTGTTGCGTGTCGATCGACTGCAACAGGTAGGTGAAGCGCGTCGCGTCGGTGCCGATCTCTTCGATGACGTCGCGCATCTCGACGATGTCGCCGGTGCGTTTGGAGATCTTGACTTCGATGCCGTTGCTCATCAGTTTGACGAGTTGCGTGATCAAGACTTCGAGCTCGGTCGGGTCGTGACCGAGGGCCTGCATCGCGGCCTTCATGCGGCGGATGTAGCCGTGGTGGTCGGCGCCCCAGATGTCGATCAGCAACGAGTAGTCGCGCTGGTACTTGTCGCGGTGATAGGCGATGTCGGGGGCCAGGTACGTGTATTGGCCGTCGCTCTTGACGAGGACACGATCTTTGTCGTCGCCGAAGGTCGTCGAGCGCAACCAGACCGCGCCGTCCTCTTCGTAGACCATGTCGCGCTCGCGCAGTTCGGCGAGTGCGGCCTCGACCGCGCCGGCGCCGACGAGCTCGCGCTCACTCGACCACACGTCGAATTTGATCCGCGCCGACTCGAGCACTTCGCGCTGGTCGCGCAACGCGCGGGCGTAGCCCCATTCGAGCGAGTCGACGTCGTCGGGCATCTCGCCGGCCCACAGTTGGATGTACGTGCCGGCGTACCCGCCTTCGGGCAGCTCTTCGTTGTTCTTACGGGCGAGCAATGACGCGGCGTAGCTCTGCATCTGCACGCCGCGATCGTTGAGATAGAACTCGCGCGTGACGTCGTAGCCGCACCGTTCGAGCAGGCGCGCCAGCGAGTCGCCGAAGATGGCGCCGCGGGCGTGGCCCGCGTGGATCGGGCCGGTCGGGTTGGACGACACGAATTCGACGTTGACCCGCTGCCCGGCGCCGAAGCCATGGCGGCCGAAGTCGGCGACGCCGGTGTCGATCACGTCGCGCAGCACGTCGTGGAGCCAGGTGTGCGCCAGGTGGAAGTTGACGAACCCGCCGCCGGCGATGTCGACCTTGAGCACGTGGGGCGGCAGGTCGTTGTTGAGCCGGTCGGCGATCGCTTGCGCGAGTTCACGCGGGTTGCGGCCCGCTTTCTTGGCCGAGGCCAAGGCCACGTTGGTCGACCAGTCGCCGTGCTCACGGCGGGCCGGCCGTTCGAGGTTGATGACGGCGGGCAGCGGTTGGACGTCGAGCGCGACCAACGCATCCCGAAGCGCGCCGACGAGTTGGTCACGAAGCATCGGGCCAGCCTACCGAGGCTCCCCCCGGGGCCCGGCCGGGTTTGTGCAACGCAGATGGCCCGCTCGGACGAGCGGGCCATCTCGGATGTTGTGTAGTGAGTGCGAAGTCGAATCGACTACGGCCTCGATCTGTCATTGCTGGGCCACCGAGGCCAGCCCCGCGACCATTTCACCCATGCCTTGCAGCGGGTGTGCGGGAAGGCCGGCGATGATGTCGCCGAGGCCGGGCAAGGGCTGTGCGGGACGGCCGGCGACGATGTCGCCGAGGCCCGGCAGCGGTGTGGCGGCAACGGGATTGCGGAAGCTCGAGCCGGCGACGATGTCGCCGAGGCCCGGCAGCGGGGACACGTTCGTGCGCTGGGCGCCCGACAGCGGGGAATCGACACGGATCTCGCTGACGACGAAGGCGGTCGACGCGACGATCGCCGCTGCGGCGAAGAGAGCAACGGTGTTGCGCCGGATGCGGCTGGCATGCGAGGGGCGAAACTCGGCGGTTACGGTTGTGGTCATCATGGCTCCCTAGGCTTTTCCCGATCGGTTGATCAGCAATTAGGAGCATCCGGGAGTGCGGTCTCGGTCTGGTAACAGCCCGGTATCACTGTCGCCTCGCGTTCACTACTGTCTGCGAATGCACGAATATTCGGTGCTCGGGCCACTCGAGGTCGCGGGACCCGACGGGGCGCTGCCGATCACTGGGCGCAACGAACGAATCGTTCTCGCCGCGCTGGTGGGCTGGGCCGGCGAGGTCGTGAGCAGCGATCGGCTCGTCGAGGCGCTCTGGGGCGAGGAGCCACCTCGCTCGGGTACGAAGGTCGTTCAAAACCTTGTGATGCGCCTACGCAAAGTGTTGGGCAGCGAGGTGATCGCGACGCGGCCGGGCGGGTACGTGCTGCAGGCGGAGAGCGACGCGATAGACGTTCGGCGCTTTGACCGTCTCGTCGCCGAAGGGCGGGCAGCGGCGCAGGATGCAGCGTGGGAAGCGTCGGCGACCTCGTTGGCCGCGGCGATGGAATTGTGGCGAGGGCGGCCGCTGGTCGAGCTCGATCATTGGCAGCAGGGCCAGTGGGAAGCGGCTCGGTTGGAGGAGCAGCGCCGCGCGGTCACCGAGGAGCACGCCGAAGCCGAACTGGCCTGCGGCAAGCACCGCGAGGCGCTGGCGCGGCTCTACAACATGGTTTCCGAAGAACCCCTCCGTGAGCATCGGTGGGCCTTGCTGATGCTGGCGCTGTATCGGTGTGGCCAACACGCAGAGGCATTGCGTTCCTATCAGCGCGCCAGCGCGTTGCTCGGCGAGTTGGGATTGACTCCCGGCACTGAGTTGCGCGCGCTCGAACGAGCGATCGGCGCGGGCGATTTGTCGATAGGGCCGCAGACACTCGGTCGTCTCCGCGTGAACGACGGCGTCGAATCGAGTTCGGCAATCGATCCAACGTCGGGGTTGACGGGCGGACAAGGAAGTCGCCCCGGTGCAACCGCCGGCAACCTTCCCGCGCAGCTCACGTCGTTCGTCGGTCGCGACAGCGATCTCAGCGGCGTGGCCGCGGCATTGCTCCACAGTCGCGTGGTGACGATCATCGGCGCCGGAGGAGTCGGCAAGACGCGACTGGCGATCCAGGTCGCGAAGAACGTGGTCGACTACGCCGATGGTGCCTGGTTCTGCGAGCTCGCCGCGGCGGCGTCGGCCGGTGAACTCGCCGATGCGGTGGCCGCCGCGATCGGCGCGCGAACTCGGGCGGGACTGACCGTCGAGCAATCAGTTGTCGATCGGCTTCGCGACACGGAAATCTTGCTCGTCCTCGACAACTGCGAGCATCTTGTCGACGGTGCCCGCCGGTTCGCGGAGCTGTTGTTGCAATCGTGTCCGCGCCTGCGCATCCTGGCCACGAGCCGAGAGCGTCTCGGGGCCTCCGGTGAACAGATCTGGCCCCTCGGTTCCCTGTCCGTCCCTGACCCTTCAGATCTCGGCGCGCACGGTGAGACGGAGGCTGTCGTCCTCTTCGCCGATCGTGCGAAGTCGGTGAAGCCGTCGTTCACGATCGGGCCGGCGAATACCGCGGCGGTGGATGAGATCTGTCGGCGACTCGACGGCATCCCGCTCGCGATCGAGCTCGCCGCGGCGAGAGTCGCGGTCATGACCCCGACCGAGATTGCGACTCATCTCGACGTGCGCTTCCGGTTGCTGCGAGGCACCTCGACGCCGAGCGACGGCCGCCATAGCACCCTTCGGGCAACGCTCGATTGGTCGTACTCGCTCCTCGAAAACGTCGAGCGGCGGGTGTTCGACCGCCTCGGCGCTTTCTCTGGCCGGTTCGACGCCGCTGCCGCGGCGGCCGTGTCCTCGCCCCTCGGCATCGAAGCGTGGGATGTGCTCGACGCGCTCGGCGAATTGGTCGGTCAGTCGATGGTGGTGACGGTCGACGACGCGGGCGATGTGACGCGGTATCTACTGCTCGAGACGTTCCGCCATTACTCGCTCGAGCGCCTGGCCGAAACGAGTGAGGTGGCCGACACACGGCGCGCCCATGCCGAGCACTACGCCGAAGTCGCCGAAGCGACAGGGCACGCGCTCAGAGGACCGGACGAACTCGCGTGGCGGGCTCGATTCAGAGCCGACCGCGACAACCTGCGCGCCGCCGTCTCGTGGTCTCTCAGTTCGGAAGTCGAATCGGACCGAACGTTTGGCCTTCGCATCATCGCCGCGCTCGCCCACGAATCCATGCAAGAGGGAGAGCCGATCGGCGTGCTCGCCGAAGCGGCGCTTGTGCACGCCGACACGGCGCCGGCCGGCGTCCGTACCGCGGTGTTCGCCAGCGCGGCGTGGTTCGTCCACCGTCGTGGCGACGTCGACACGGCCCGCGAGTTGTGCCTCGAGGCGCTCCGTGACGGATTGCCTTCAGGCTGCCCATCGCCGGAGATGGTGTATTTCGTGCTCGCGCTGACTGCCATGGCGGACGCCACCCGGCGCGCGCAGATCTTCGATGATGCGCACCGAACTTTGGAACAGGCTCACGCCGACGATTTCGCGCACGGGTTCCTGTGGTCGGCCGAGCTGTACATGCAGCTCGTTGCCGGCGACGCGCTCAATGAGGCGGCAAGTCGCGAGGCTCTGCGCACCGCGCGGCGCATCGGCAACCCCTCATTGCTGGTGCGACTTTTGTGCAACCTCGCTGCGCTCTCGTGGCTCGACAATCCCGAAGCGGCGCGCCACCAGCTGGAAGAAGCTGTTGCGCTCGCCGAGGTAGGCGCCAGCGCGCACATGCTCGGGTTCGGGTTGGCGATTCTGGCGCGGCTGCGAACGCGTGGCGGGGATTTCGACGGAGCCCGCGACGCGCTGCGAGCGGCGATCATCAGAGGCCGCGAGGACAGCGATCCGTTCATCCTCGCGACCGCGGTGGACCGGGGCATCCACGTGCTCGAGGATCTCGGCCGACTCGAGGACGCCGCCGTTTGGGCGGGCGCGGTCGTAGAGGGCGCGTTGAGTCGCACAGTGCACCTTCCGGCGCGCGAACGCCCCCTGCGCACCCAGGCCATCGACCGCCTGCGTTTGGCGCTCGGCGAGGACGGCTATGCGGCGGCCGCATCCCGGGGAGCGCGGATGTCCGACGATGAGTTGGTGCGCCACGGGCTAGGCGCGCTCGCGGACTGAACGTCGAGTGCAGGCTCTGCCTACTTCTCCATCCAGACCTTGTCCCACAAGATCACGGTGCGGCTCGTCGGCACGACGCCGTGAACTTTGGGTGCCCAATTGATGAAGTACTCGAGTTTGAACAAGGGAAGGAGCGGTACTTCGGTCGCGACCTGCTCGGCGATGATCTTGAATGCCGCCTTCTTCTGGTCGTCGGTGTTGGCTTTACGCAAATCCTTGATTGCTTGGTCGACAGCTGCGTTCTTGTAGCCGTTGCGGTTGGCGCCGCTGGTGCTGGAGAAGTTCGCCGCCAGGGGGACAAGTGCGCCATCGTCGGGCGAGAGGGTCAGACCCCACGCGGCGACGTCGAAGTTCTTGTCGACGATCACTGCGTTGGCGATCGCAGCGCCATCTTTCGACGTATCCAGCTGAGCGTCGATGCCGACCGCCTGGAGCATGGTTTGCGTGGCGATGCCCATATTTTGCCCGGTAATCGTGTTGGGGTAGGACAGTCGGAGCTTGCCGTCCCAGCCCGCGGCCTTCGCTTCGCTGACCAGCTTCTTCGCTGCTTCGGGGTCGTATTTGGGTCCCGCGACGTTGGGGGACCACGGGAAGTCGCTCTGCATCAGTTGCGTGCCGTGCATCGCCTTGCCGCTGTAGGTCCGCTCGTTCAGGACCGAAGTATCGATCGCGGCCGCGATGGCTTTTCGCACCCTGATGTCCTTGGTTGCCGGGTTCGTCGCGGTCGGCCCGTCGACCTTGCCGGTACACAGCGGCTCGGGCTTGCCACCAGCGCAGGTCACGGTGACGCCCATGTTGAGCAGCAGCGCCGTCCCCGCTTGCAGGTGCGCGGAATACCCGGTCACCTTGGCGTCATGAGCCTCGATGACTGTCGTCGGAACACCAAGGAGTGCGGCGTGGGTCTGACCAGTCTTGTAGCTGTCGTACGTTTGGGTGCCTCCCGCGTCGGTGAAGCTCACGAACTTGATCCGTCGAGATAAACCTGCCCACCCCAGTAGTTGGGATTGCGAATGAGATTGATCGAATCCTTCTGTTTGAACGAATCGACGAGGAACGGTCCCGCGCCGACGGGCTTCAAATTGAAATCACACGTGCTGATCGCCTTCGTCGCGTCGCACTTACGTAGTGCCGTCGGCGATGGGATCATGCCCGCTTCCGACGTCAGCGCATACGGAAATCCACTCCAGGCCTCGTTGAGCGTGATCTTCACCGTGTATTGGTCGACGGCTTGGATGTCCTTCACGAGCGCCATGAACGAAACCGTTCCCTGGCTGTTGCGCGGACACGCGACGATCTCCTGACACGCCGGCGCACCGGGCAGACCCGACCGATGCCGGTTCAATCCGAATACAACAGCGGCAGCGTCGTACGCGGTGCCGTCACTGAACTTGACAGTCTGCTTTAGCTTGAGCGTCCACTCGGTGAAATCAGCATTGGGTGCAAACGACTCCGCGGTTTGGTTCGTACTTCCCAGTGGTGGTGTCGAAACGGAGGATCGTGTCGTAGATCGCGGCCATCTCGATCCCGCCGACTTGGCCCCCACCCAACGCGACGATGGGGTCGAGTCCGAGCGGCTGTGAGTACTCGCCGAAGACCAGCGTGCCACCCACCTGCGGTGGCTTGGCGGTCGTCGTCGCCGACGCGATAGTGGGCCCGGTCGTGCCCGACCCCGCCCTTTCGCTGCTGTCGCTGCACGCGGCGGCCAACAGCCCCAGTGTCACGAGCACTGCCGTTACAACAACCCGTCGTCGATTCATGCGTGTTCCCCCGTTTGCGCCTCGATACGAATCAATTCGTCCTCGTAGCTCTCGGGCAGCACCGCCGCGCGATCGCCTTTCACGTACCGGTCGTAGAAGGCCAGGACCGTGGTCGAGAAGCGCGCGAAACAGGCATCGTCATGGTCGAAATAGTTGACGTGTCCCTGTCCCTTCAACGTGAGCAGATACTTTGGTGACTGCGCGTGGGCGTAGACGTCGACACTGGTGGCAAAGTTGGTGACCTGCTGGGCCATCGGATCCGCATCGCCGTAGGCGACAAGTAGCGGAGGCCCGCCCTCATAATCGAAGGTGCCTCCGTCGACGGGGAACTCCATCGCCGCCGCACAGAACGCGGCGCGAATCCGCGGTTCGCCAAAGCGAGTGTTGTAGAGAGTGAGCAACGCGGTCGCGGCACCCAACGAGCGTCCCCCGATACCGATTTTCTCGCGGTCGATCAGCCCGTGATATCGAGACGTAGGGTCGTCGTTCGAGGCGAGGATCGCATCGATGGTGAAGATGACGTCCTGTGGTTGGTGTACGACGTTCGGGAATGCGTCGAAGGTGGCGCCTCCCGTGGTCTCGGGAAAGTCGGGGCTCGCTACGACATACCCATGTGCGGCCAGTACTGACGCGAGATCCCCGAGATCGCTGGCGTGACCAGTGGCCCCGTGCGCAACCACGATGAGCGGGTACGGGCCGCCGTCGACATCGGGCTCGGCGTCAGCCATGACCGGGTACCAAAACATCGTAGGCAGGGTGCGCGTGGCGGCCGCGGCGGCGATGCCTTCGACAAAGTTCGTAGGTCGCGTCTCATCGACGAACACTTCGACGGCAACCCCCACGGCACGCTCCATTTCAGTCTCCTAGTGCTCCGAGTGCATGACGCACGAGGTCATCGTCGGACATGCAGGACCCGCGCGCAGCGGCTGCTTCGTATCGCTGCTCCCCGAGCGCCGCTCGCAGCCGTTCGATGGCGTCGGCGCGTAGCGGCCGCTCGCGCGCGGGCAGGTGGGCTACGCGACTCATCGCGCCATCAACGACCGCCCCGGCCCAGACGGCGGCATCGTCGTGCAGATCGAGCTGTTCGAGTACATGGATGCCGCGGTCCAATGCGGTGGCCAGAATGAAGGGATCGTTGTCCTCGTACGCGCGGGCGATGGCCGAACGCATGGCGGCTCATGCACCGTGGAGATCGCCGCGATCGGCGCGTAGCCGCGCCAGGACCGACCATCCGAAGCCGAGCATGTGGGCGCTGGCCCCGAGTTGGGTCAGCGTCACGGCCTCTTCCAATTCGAGGCGCGCGGTTTCGGGCTCGTCGAGCCACGAGAGCGTCGCGAGGTTGCAGAGCTGACGGACCAGTAACGATGGGCTTCCGATGCGGCGGGCATCGAGCAAGGCCTCGCGCGCGATGGCGGGAGGCGGCGTGTTGCCGACGATCAGTTGCATGTACAGCTCTGCCGACCGCAAGAACGCGTGGGCGAAATCGTCGGCCGCGATCGCATCGAGAGACAGGTGAGCGTTGCGAAATATCTCCGATTGGGCAGACGGGTCAGACATCGCAGTGAGCGCGAGGACGAAGTAGGCAAGCTCCGGCGATGGACTGTCGGCCGGCGGACCGTCACGCACTGCTTCGAGGCACAGCTCGCGGGCAGTGGCGATGTCGCCGCGGCGATGCACGTACCATGCCGCGCCGGCCAGCGTGGCGACACGTACCCCTGGAGGCGCGTCCGCCATGTGGACCAGTGCCGCCTCGGCGGCGACACCGATCGACTCGCCCTCCTGCATGGATTCATGCGCAAGCGCGGCGATTATCCGCAGTCCGAACGTGCGACTCGACGAATCCGGCGAGTCAAGCGCCCAAGACACCGCTGCACGCAAATTGTCCTGATCCGCTCTGAACGACGCGCGCCACGCGAGCTCGTCAGGTCCGCGGAGACCACGACCCGTCTGTTCTGCTCGTTCGGCGTAGTACCCCGCGTGTCGCCTTTGCACGGTGTCCACTTGCGCGAGCTGTTCGAGCGCGAAGTGTCGCATGGTCTCGAGCAGTCGATAGCGCTTCGTTTGGTCATGATCCTCGGCGACAACCATCGATTTCGCGACAAGGCTGGCGACGGTGTCGATGGCGTCCCATGCAGCGAAGTCGCCGTGCGTCACGACACCCTCGATGGCGGCGATGTCGAACGACCCCGCGAAAACTCCGAGGCAATCGAATACGACGCGCTCGGTTTCAGTCAGAAGGTCGTAGGACCACTCAACCGTCGCCCGGAGTGTCTGGTGGCGCTCGACCGCTCTGCGTCGACCGCCCGTAAGCAGTCGGAAGCGTTCGTGTAGTCGGACCTCGATGTCACGTGGCGTCATCGACGTCACGCGTGCCGCAGCAAGCTCGATAGCAAGCGGCACGCCGTCGAGTCGCCGGCAGATCTCGACAACTGCGTCGGTGTGGCCACCGATGACGAAATCCGGTTTGGCCGCGGTCGCTCGATCGACGAAAAGCCTCACCGCGTCGGCGGCGATGGGATCGTCGCCGCTCGCCGGGAGTTCGAGTGGATGAAGTGGCCACACTTGCTCGCCGTCGACAGACAATGCTTCGCGACTTGTCGCGATGATCGCGACATGACGGCAAGCTCGCAACATGGACTCGGCCATGCTGGCCGCCTCGTCGAGCAGATGCTCGCAGTTGTCGAGCACCAAGAGCATCCACCGGTCGCGCAGGACATCGACGATGCTTGCGGCGAGCGAGAGCCCGGGGCGTTGCGTCGCGCCAATCGCGCTCGCCACTACTTGCTCGAGCGCAGCCGCGTCGGCTGCCGCGGCGAGCTCGCACAACCAGACTCCATCAGCGAAGCTGAGTAGCAACTCAGAACCGGCCTGGATCGCAAGCCGTGTCTTCCCCACCCCGCCCGCTCCCACGATCGTCACGAGCCGCGCTTGGTCGAGCGCTTTGCCGATCCCGTCGAGATCGCTTTTTCGCCCGACGAAACTCGTCATTTGCTCGGGGAGATTGCTTGTGTAGCGATCGACCGAACGCAACGAAGGGTGCCCGCCAATGCCGATCTGGAACACGTGTTCCGGACGCGACAGATCGCGCAACCCGTGTACGCCGAGATCGACGAGCACGTGGTCGCTGTCGGCCAGAAGATCCCGCGTCACCTCCGAGCAAACGACCTGCCCTCCGTGGGCCAGACCCATCAATCGTGCACACCGGTTCAACGTCGAGCCGAAGTAGTCGCCGTCTCGTTCCTGCGCCTCACCCACGTGGACGCCGACGCGAACCGGCAAGACGTCCCGCAGTCGTGACTGCGACACCAGGGCGGCCGTCGCCGCATCGCCCGCGGATGCGAAGACACAGGCGACGCCATCGCCCGTGTGTTTGAACACGCGACCTCCGGCGCTCGCGACTGACTGTCGCCAGATCTCGTCATGGCGAGCAAGGAGCTCGCGCATTGTGTCCGGGTCGTCCTGCCAGCGTCGCGTTGATCCCTCGATATCCGAAAAGAGAAAGGCAACGGTGCCCGATGAACGCGCAGGCGCTGATTTTGCGCTACCCGTCACCGTGTCCCCCTCTCGCCCGGGGCATCAACTCGATCCGCGGCGTTGAATCAAATCGCCCGCAGCTCCCACGCACGGGGTGACTTATTTGACAAGTGTAAGCGCGTTGCCAGCGTGGGTTCACCAGCTCCCGCGAGGCCAACGCTCCCCGCCAAGCCGACGAATGCGTGCGAACGCCGACGGCTCTGGCACGGGCGGCGCAACATGGCGACGACGCTTCTTCTCGACACCCTCGCTGCCACGATGCGATCAGCCAACGCAACAGTGCCGGGCCGTGGCATTGGGGGATTCGGTCGGGTCGTCATGATACCTCACCATCGTGTACCGATCTATTGCTTGACAATATATCGGCAACCGATACATAGTAGGGCAGTGAACAACTCCGAAGCCTCCACCGATCCCCGGTCGTTTCTTCCGCTCCCGCAAGCCCAGTTCCATGTCCTTGTGGCGCTCACGGCCGGCGATCGTCACGGGTACGCCATCATGGGCGCCGTCGAGGGGTCCTCGGGCGGTGTGGTGCGCATAGGTCCGGCCACGCTGTATGGGACGCTCCACAAGCTGGTCGAGCACGGTCTTGTCGAGGAATCCGATCGACGTCCGTCCACCGACGACGACGCTCGACGCCGCTATTACCGCTTGACCGGACTCGGCCGAACCGTCTGCCGGGCAGAAGCCGATCGTCTCGCCGCGCTCGTCACGATCACCCGCTCGAACCTCAAACCGGGTCTGGCCTGACATGAGAACCGAGTCAACGGGTCGTGTGTACAAGAACCTCCTGCGGCTCTACCCGCGGGCCTTTCGAGATCAATACGGCGACGACCTCCTGCAGATCCACACCGACCTATCCGCCGAACTCGGTCCGCGCCGAGCATGGCGCCGGGTAACCCTCGATCTGATCGTCACTGTCCCGCGCTACCGAATCGAGACACTCATGAAACAACGACACACATCCACCGTCTTGACCGCGGCGATCGTCGTCATGGCATGTGTCGGCATCGTCAGCCCGTTCGCCGGTCTGTATCCCGGCGCGCTCCTGCTCCCGCTCGCGATGCTCGTGGCGGTCACACAACGCAGCAAGTTGGCGCGCTCGATGGACGTCACCGACAGTGATCGCCTCAGGCAGAAGCGACTGAAAGCGTCAGCGATGCTCGCCGCGTCGTTACCGGTGATCTATCTCGTCAGCCTGCCCATCCTCGGCGACGACTGGGGCACCGACGCCGTAGTGGCATTCGGCGTGTGGGTCGCAGTTCTCATCGCCGCGGCCTGCTACTTCGTCGCCGGAATCAGCACACCGAAATCCCCTGCCGCGACGCACTGAGGTGCCATGTACGGGCCCGTGACCAACCCCATCGGCACGGCAGCGGCACGATCACCGTGCGCCTTCACGCCGACGCATCCGACGCCAACCGCAAATTCAATCGCACCGAAAACGTCCGGCCCATCCAAACCGATGACCCCGGCGTCGCTGCGTTGTTTCAACGCCGCAACGACGCCGAGTCAACCAACCGCAACATCGAAGACAGCCTCTGGATCGGCCGAGCCCACAGCCTCGGGCACCGCCGCCAAACCCTCAACCTGCTCGGCTACGCCCTGATGGTCAACTCACTCGCCCTCGCTCGACACCAACTACCGACTGCACTCGCCGCCTGAACAATCCTCCGGGACGAAGCCTCAGCAAGGCTCCCCGACAACGCAGACCTCCGGCCGCCAAGACACCGTTGTGAACGCCGAGCCCGACGTCTTCGCGAGCAGCCAGCGTAAGAATCGGGGCCACGACAAACGCCCGCTATCGTGGCCCCGCAGCTGGCTCGGCGCGCCGAGGTTTTCTGCCACCTTTTCCACAACCCCCGCCCTCGTGGGGGTGGCGCGAAACTGTCAGTGCAGGCCAGCGTGGATCGGCGCGTGGGTGTGGGAACGGATTTAACGGATTTCGTAACGCCGGAAATGTCCGTGGATGTCCGGTTCTGCCTCGTCTTCTATTCGTCATCGTCGACGTTCTCGTCATCCTCCTCGTCATCGTCATCGTCGTCGGCGTCGCTCCATTGAATTGGTGGCGGACTGGGTGACGTCTCAGACTGGTCAAGCTCACGCGGGTCTCTCCAAAGAGTTTGAAGGGCGCAGCCGCCACCTCCGCGCCTGCCCTCGCCGAGTATGTCGAAGAGCATCGACGCGTCGGCCTGCACGACGTTGGTGCGTCGTTTGATCTCTTTGTTGACGCGCTCGAGCGGGTTGTTCGACCAGATCTTGCGCCAGTGATCCGGCGGGAACGCAGTGAACGCCAACACGTCGGTCTTCGCGGCATCCATCAGTTCTTCCACCTTCGGGAACTGGCGGGCGAAGAGGTCGGCGGTGCGGTCCCACGCGGCGGAGATCTCGGTCGGGTTGCGGTGCACGAACACGGTGCGTAGGGCGGCGGCGGCGACGACGTCTTGGTGGCCCTTCGGGACGCGGGCCAAGACGTTGCGGGCGAAGTGCACGCGGCAGCGTTGCCAGCTGGCTCCTTGGAGCGTTTTGCGGGCCGCGTTCTTCAGGCCTTCATGGGCGTCGGAGATCACCAGGCGGACACCGGCGAGGCCGCGGCGTCGGAGCGAGCGCAGGAACTCTGTCCAAAACGATTCTTCTTCGCTGTCGCCGACGGCGAGGCCGAGCACTTCACGATCGCCGTTGGCGGTGATCCCGGTGGCGATCACGACCGCTCTGGACACGACTTGATGCAGATCACTGTCGCGGGCTTTGACGTAGGTGGCGTCGAGGTAGACGTAGGGGAACTCGATATGGCTCAGCGTCCGGTTGCGGAACGCGTCGACTTCGACGTCGAGGCGGGCGCAGATCCGAGAGACCTGCGACTTCGAGATCCCCGAGTCGATCCCCAACGCCTGGACCAGATCGTCGACCGAGCGCGTTGAGACGCCCTCCACGTAGGCCTGCATGATCACCGCGTGCAACGCCTTGTCGATGCGCCGGCGGGGCTCGAGCAACGTCGGGAAGAAGCTCCCATGGGACAGCTTCGGGATCTTCAATTCGATATCGCCGGTCTGCGTTGCCAAACGCCGGGGCCGATGCCCATTGCGTTCGTTGGTCCGGGTGTCCGAGCGTTCATAGCGCCCGGCGCCGATCACCTCGGTCGCCTCGAGCTCGATCAACTCCTGCATCACGAGACGCACCGCGTCCCGGATCAGATCAACACCATCACCAGCACGCAACGCGGCGAGCAGCTCAGGCAGGGCAGACTCATCTAGAGCCATCGGTGTGTTCTCCTTCAGTGGGTTCTTGCGGAACACACCAAGAATCACGCCGATGGCTCACCCAACGGTGGACCTACCGAAACCCCACCACACCGCGGGACTCATATATGTCGTCCCGGCGTGCAACTGCGTCGACGGGGCGCAGCCTGGCTTGGACGCCTGCCTGCTCAAAAGGCGCAAGCCGGAATCCCCTTCGCGCCCGATTGGGAGCGCAACCGGTCACGCCTTCGCCCACCGGGCTAAGACGCCGTAGCCGGCGGGGTACCCCTGCTAGGGCGGGCTAATTTGAACCATCACTGCGATCGAAACGACGGTGTCGTTCAGTCGCTCCAATCGCGACACATGACGTCGTAAACAATGCGCGATCGGGACGGGCAACCCTCGGCCACTCCCCTGGCATCTCGAACCACTGCTTCGCGCTCTGGATTGCCTGCAAATGCGCCGCGTGGTGTCAGCGAATCGGTCTTTAAACCTCATTGCGTGGTCTCGTGCCACGTTTTTACCGGGGTGTATATGTTCTGCTTGTCGGCGTGCTCGGAGCTGATTGCGTCGTAGACGCGTTCGTAGGCGCCGCACATCGCCGCGACGTCAAAGGTTGCGGCGTGTCGGCGGCAATCAGCAGGATCGAGTTGATCTACATGGTCAACGGCGTCGACCATGTCGTCGATGCTGTCGCACACAAAGCCGGTCACGCCGTCGATGATGACTTCAGGCACTGATCCTCTGCGCAGGGCGATGACGGGTGTGCCAGCGGCCATCGATTCGATCATCACGAGGCCGAAAGGCTCGGGCCAATCGCTAGGGAAAAGCGTTGCCGCCGCACCCGCGTAGAACGCCGGTTTGAATGGCTCGTCTAATTCGCCGAAGAAACGGACTTCATTCGCGCCGAACAGCGGCTCGATGTCGTTGCGGTAGTAGTCGATGTCGAGTGGATCGATCTTTGCCGCGACATGTAACGGCCGCTGAGTTCGGCGCGCGATTTCGATGGCTATGGCAGGGCCTTTCTCGGGGTGGATACGGCCCACGAACGCGAGGTAGGCATCGTTGCGATGCGGCGCCCGCTGGTAGGCGTTGAGGTCGAGGCCGTTGTAGACGGTCGCGGCCCAGTTGATGTCGAGTCCAGCGACGGCGAGGCGTTGATGATCGCTGATCGACACGAGCGGTATGTTCGGGTATAGCGGCAGCGTTGTGCGCACATGATCGAGGTCGAGTCGGCCGTGCATCGTGAGCAGGGTCGGAATGGGTGCATCTTGCGCGAACGGAAGTGTCCAGATATCGACGTGGGAGTGAATGATGTCGAAGTCGTCAGCCCGGCGGTACACCTCGCTGAGCATTCGAAGGTGAAGATGGGGTGCGACGTCAACCATTTCTTGTCGTGACATGCGCACACGAAGCGGTGTTGGTACGAAACGCTCGAGTAGCGCCGCAGTGCTCGACGCACCGGCTGCAAACAACGTCACGTCATGGCCACGGTCAACGAGCCCATCGCAGAGAGCGGCAATTACCCGCTCGGTGCCCCCGTAGCCCGTAGGAGGGACCGCTTCATAAAGTGGCGCAATCTGTGCAATTTTCATCTTTGCTCCATCACCCGTCGAGCACGATCCGCATTCGAATCACCTAGCCGATGCGCAATCAGGCGACAGCAGCCGCGCCTTGGCACGTGAATCCTTCGTCTATGTGGGTGATGCGGTCCGCTTACACCGACGGCACTTCTCTGCCCCGTACACAGGAGTTCAGAGGGTTGAATAGAAGCGACTAAGCCTCCGTGACCTGAAGAAGAGTCCCTGCGGGTGCGTGTCAAGAGGACCCTCCTTCGACGTCTCTTCGGCTACGCGTGAAGCCGGTGGCGCCGCCCCGACCTGTGTGTTACGGCGTTGTAAACCAACAGAGCGATGACCGCTCCGATGATCGACCCGATGATCCCTGATGCTTGAAGCGCGCCCTCATCGAAATCCTTGCCGAAGATCGCCCACCCCAGAAAACCACCGATGAACGAACCGACGATGCCGAGCAGGATCGTCGCTCCGACGCCCAACGAATCGCGCCCAGGGACGAGGAAGCGGGCGAGGAACCCTGCTATCGCGCCGACGATCAACAATACGACAATGAATCCCAACATGATGTGCCTCCGAATCGGCGCTCCGCCGTTCCAGAGCGTTTACCCGACACCCGTCTTCGGCCAAACTAATCCCGCGGCTGCAACCTTGTGCAATGCTCGCGATCAATTCTTGACAACCCGACATTGAGCTCGTCGGCTCGCGCACGAGCTTCGGATTAACGCACGTGGGAGCTGGGTAATCGGCAAGCACTCGCAGGCACATTCACGGAGGACCGACATGGGCGAAATCAAAAACAAAGCCAGCAACGCTGCAAAGGGCGTCAAGGGTAAGGTGAAAGCAGCGGCCGGCAAGACGACGGAAAACCGCAAGCTCGAAGCAAAAGGAAAAGCCGATCAGGCGAAGGCGACGGTGAAGAAGACCGGCCAGAAGCTCAAAGGTAAACTTCGTTGATTCTCGCGCCAGAGCTCGGTTCTCTACCCGCGTCGAAGCGATACGCACGTCAGCCGAGCACCCAAGCATCGGACGGTTAGCGGACGCGGATCCCTGCGAGGATGGGCAACATGCGGATACGGATCAACGAAACGCAGACCCTTGTTCTGTTGGCCGATTTCGACAGCGACTTCGTTCCGCGCGTCGGGGAATACGTCGAGATTCGGCCCGAACTGAACGTTGGCGACATACACAACGACCTCGTCACCTGGCGAAGGGTGCTCACCATCGCCTACCAGGCCGCCTACAAGTGCGTGCATCTTGAGGTCGACGCCGAAGGTAACGAGATCCTGCCATTCAATGGAGATCTCGCGATCGGCATGGAATCGCAGCGGCGCACCGACGCCGAGATACTAGAAGACGTGGTGTTGCTTGCTGACGAGGAGGTAGTAGTGATACTTGGCGACGACGACGAATCCGCCAAGAACTAGAACACGCGCCCCTCATCTACCGAGGTTGAGCCGTCCTCGAGCCTTGCTTCGTCGATAGCCCGGGCGAACGCGCGATGGCGGCATCGATCTGCTCGCAGGCGTCTCTGCCCGCGAGGACGATCGCTGCGGCTCGTCGACTGCATCTCGAGCATCGTGACGCAGTCGACGAGCCGCACAGCCGCGCGCGCACTTTTGCTCCGCGAGGACTCATGGTCAGGTGCTGGTTAAGCGTCCTCAGGTGCTGGTTAAGCGTCCCCTGGGGGCGCCCGCACTAGCTTCTGGTGACACTTACGGCCCGCATCTTCTATATCGGGCCGGCTGAGGTCGCCTGGCGACCTCAGTCCTTACGCCGCCGAGGCGCGTTAGCGAATGATCCGTTTGGCCCAGTGCGACGGGCACTCGCTGTGGGTAACTCCTTGGGACTGCAGGGTGACTACGCAACTTGGCGTCGGTTGCGACGCCTTCTTCCCTCAAGGAGTCTCCAATGCTTGCTCACACACATTACCGAGCAAAATTCGCATTGTTCGGTTCGCTGATCGCGGTCGGGTTGATTGCCTTTCAAGGTGCCAGCGCAGCGCATCATCCCGAGATCGCCGCGCGTGCGGTGTGCGTCCCGACCGATACGGCGCGGATAACGCTCGACGTCGCCGCCTGGGCGGATTCCTCCCCTGAGCGGCGCACCCATAACGACGTCGTGGTGACGCTCACCGCGCCGAGTTACAGCCAGACCTTCCACCGCGCCTTCTCGCCGTCGAATAATTTCTCGTTCACGATCACCGTTAACGTCCCCGCCGACGGCCAGACCTACACCGCGGTGGCCTCGACCAACGAGTTCTGGGGCCCCAACGGTGAGATCGTCGTCCCCGTCGGACCGCAATCCCGCTCGACCACCGTCACCGCTCCGACGCCTTGCCCCAGCGCCAGCGCGAGCACCACCGTGCCACCTACCACGGTGCCACCAAATACGAATCCTCCGACCACCAGTACCACTGTCGGCGTCAGCGTCCAAGGCGCGGTCCAAACTGCACCAACAACCACGACAACAACAATCACCGCACCGACCACGACAGCAGGCACGGCGGTTCAGGGCGTCGTGCTCGCACGCACCGGTACCAACTCGGTTCCGTTTGCGCTCACCGGCCTCATGCTGCTGGCGATGGGTATCGCCATCGAAGCCCACGCGCGCCGACGCCGTCACGCCTGACCGTCGCTGTACTGGCGCAGATACGGCGTTCGCTGCCGATCACTGTACCAATCCCGCCCCAGGCGGAGGATTCGAACTGCGGAGCAACGTGGCCCACGCAGTCGCTGCCCGCAGTTCGGTCGCGCACGGCTGGCAAAGGGTGACACCGCGCGGCTTTAGCGGCCCGCGTGGCGCGGGGTAGCAACCGCTGTCGACGCTGCCGAACCCGTCGCCTCGCTACGGGTGGCTCAATACATGCCGCGTTCGAACGCCTCGAAGCGACCGTTCTGTTGCTTGATGCGCCACGTCCTGACGTCCTTACCGACGCCATCGCAGTCTTTTTCGTAGACGACTATGGAATCACCATTCAGTCGGGACGAGCCTTGAATTGTCACCACCTGGCGATCCGACGCCACCGTGAGGGCAACGACATCGTCGATGACAAAGTCGTCTAACCGCTCCGGAGGGTGGTCGTTGATGGCGGTGACGACGTAGCAAGTACCTGACGACACTGGATCAATTCTGCTTCGATTCGACATGAGAACCTCGTGTGAACAGTCCGTTCTCAATGCATCGGTTCATCGATGACCCGGGTTTAGTGGCACGACCCAGGGTCGCGACGCGAAGTCGTGGTGTTTGTCGCCCACAACGCAGTCGTATGGTCCCATTGTTGGCGCAGTCGAGCCTGCGCCGATGAGTGCCGCGGGAGGTTAGCGCTCGATGATCCGTTCGCGCGTAGGTTCAACAGTTCCACGCTCTATTACGGTTGTGCGTTCGCGGCCTTGGCCAGCAAAGGTCAGCACGAGGGTAAGGAGCAACCCAGCGACGCCGATGAAGAAGACGATTAATCCGATCATGTTCCAATCGATACCTTTGGTTCCACCGTTGGTGGCTGTTTCGACGTCAATCGCCCACGCCAGAATCGCGCCGACAGCGATGAAGAACAGGCTCGTCCCGATCCCGGTTACTTTGTACATCTGACGCTCCGATCCGAAGCCCTGGCTTCGATCTCTGGCCTGACGTGCAGGGCAGCAACGAGCCGCCGGCGCCAATCGGTCGAGCGGTACGTTGATTTCGCAGTCTCTTTGCCTGTCGGCCCGAAGCGCGACTATTTGAGGCATCCCGTCTGACATCGCACCGGCGATCAGCCATCGCGTCTACCCATCATCGACACCGCGAAGCTCAAGCCAACGTGGACGGGCGGCGGCTGGGGTTCCGTAAAGTCGCCCGAGCGCGCCACTGCCGCAGTGCGCCAGCCCGCCTACGAACAGAAACGCGGTCTTTCCCCACCCGCTCTCCGCTGCTTGCGCAGCTGTCTCGCCCGTCATCGACTCGCCGCGCACCGGGAAACGACGATGCGCCGATCGGGCCTGACCGCACATCAGGCGGGCGCATGAAGCGCGACATTGTGCTGGGTCGCAATGCTGGCAGCAACATGAGTCAGTCCTACGGCTCGAAACCTGGTCCGGCGTCCGGTTAGCGCTGGTGTGGTGGGCTCCACGTCCACCGGCCCGATAATGCGTCGAGTGCGGCCTTGGTGGCCGCCTCTTCTGTTGGTGCGAATCGAACATGGCGCTCGAGGATGACGCCGAGACGGTTGCTCAGCACGATCGTCGCCTTCCATCCGCCGTCGACCCGCTCGACTGTGTGTGCATACACCGCTCGCGGCTTGCCCGCCTCGAGATTCAGTTTCATTCAGTAGTGATCGGCGCGTGGAGCGTCGGTCTTGACGGTTTGTCCCGTTGCGGTCGGATGATTACGCCGCCGCGCCGAGGTATTGGCGAACCGGCACTGTGGTGCTCTAATCGCGAGTCGTGTTCAGACGGTCGGTGAGCACCGACTGTGTCGTCGATGCGTGGTTGAAGGGCGGTGTCAAGCGAAACGAACTGGACGCCGAAGTAGACGACACTCGGGTCGGGTGCCGGTTCGATTCGCCGGATTTGGTACCACGCCGTCGGCGTGCTGATCCGAACGCGATCTTGACAGTGGTGCCCCGCTGGATCTCGTCGTTCAAGGTTGCCTGGATGCGTGCCGGGTGGCGGAAGGATCATGATGGTCGCCCCGCTGGTGCTTCGTTGACCGTCGCAACCATTCGGCGGGGCGTCGCCACCGTTTCAGTTCTGGGAGATCTCAGCAAGTCGCAGGGACCCCTAAAGGTAACCCTGCATAGCCATATGGTCGGATCGTCGTTTGGGACTCGTGGGATGGACGGTGTGTAGGGTGCGGCGGTGTCGTCGATCGATTTTGGTTTAGCGCTTCGTTCGGCTCGTGGCGCGAATCCGGCGTCGATGCCGGAGATCTTGGCTAGGGCGGCGGCCGGTTTCGGGGCAACCGATCTTGTGGTGTATCTCGTTGATTTCGGCCAGACGGTGCTTGAAGCGATGCCGGACCGTTCCGCGCACGCTGAGGTGCCGGTGAGCGAGATGTTGGCCACGACGATGGCGGGGCGAGCGTTCACCGAGCAACATGTCGTGACCGCGGATCGAGACAACGGTGCCCGCGTGTGGGTTCCGATCGTCGAAGGCTCCGACCACACCGGTGTCATCGCGTTCACGCTGCCAGCCGTTGACGCACCTCTGCTGGCGACCTGCGAAGAGCTCGGCATTTTGGCGGGGTATCTCATCGCAGCGCACGCTCGTTGCACCGACCTCTACAACCTCTATCGTCGCCACCGCAGAATGAGCCTGGCGGCGAGCATGCAGTGGGACCTCCTTCCGCCACTGGTCCTCGAAGCCCAAGGCGTCACCGTCGCGGGTCTCGTCGAGCCCGCCTACGACATCGGCGGCGACTGCTTCGACTACGCCGTGAACGGTGCGTTCTTAGATGTGGCAATTATCGACGCTATGGGCCACGGCCTGGGCTCGGCGCGTATCGCGTCGCTGGTCATGGGCTGCTATCGCCATGATCGCCGCGACGGGCAATCGCTCGCTGTCATGCACAACAACTTGGGGACCACCATCGCGGCGCACTACCCGGACAGCTCCTTCGCGACTGGCTTACTCGGTCGCATCGAACTCGACACCGGCGCGTTCAGTTGGACCAACGCCGCGCACCCGCTCCCGCTGCTGATTCGCCACGGCCAGGTCATCACTGAACTCAGATGCCCGCCGACTCCGCCGTGGGGCGTCAGCGGCCGCCCACCCACGGTGGCGACTGAGCACCTCGAACCGGGCGACTGCCTGCTGTTCTACACCGACGGTGTCACCGATGCCCGCACCCCGACAGGTGACTTCTTCGGCGTCGAGCGACTGATCGATCTCACCAACCGCCATGCCTCCGATCTGCTGAAGCCGGAAGCCATTTTGCGTCAGCTCATCAGGAGCGTCAGCGAACATCACGGTTTCGAGAACCTTGCCGATGACGCCACGGTAGTCGTCGTGCGCTGGGACGGCTTCCCCAGCGCCTCACCTCAATAGCAACCGCACCACCTGCGCAGTAACTCTGTACCGGACGCGTGTCCGAGCCGTTATGGCGATATCGATCCTGATCAGATCTGATGAGCGATGTCAATATCCCTTGTCTTAGCTTGCGATTAAACCTTGACTGGGCTGGTCAGGCTGTCTTTTTTTGGGCTGGGTGGCGGGTTCGTGGGCCGGTGCGGGTGCCTTTGGGGCGGCCGGGGCCGGCGCGGGAGGGTTTTGGTGGTTTGGCGGGTGTGTCGATGGTGGTGCCAAGTCGTCGAAACGCTCGTCGGACGCGTGCGGGTGTGAGCTGTTGGGGTGTGAGGGGTCGTTCCCAGGGGAGTCGTCGGTCCTCGACGAGGTTGCGGGCGAGTCGGAGCTGTGTGTAGGCGGCGGCGATGAGCCAGCTCCACCGGTCGGCTTGTTCGGGGGTGCACAGCGATGGGGTGGTCCAGCCGAGGGTGTTCTTGATGAACCGGAAGGTGTGTTCGATGTCGAAGCGTCGGAGGTAGCTGCGCCAGCACAGGTCCAAGTCGGGGTGTCCGGGTCCGGACCACCACAGCCATAGGGTTTTCTTCGTTCGCGCGGTGGGCTTGGGGAGGTGCTCGACATCGACGCGGATGACGGTGCCACACACGATCGGCGCGCTGTGGTGGTGTGCCCAGTGCCCGCGTCGTGTCAGGCGTGGGTGCAGATCGTTCCATGCCGTGACGGTGACCGTCCCGTAGCGGGGATCGGTGGCGACGAGGTGGTCGGCGGGTTCGGTCCACGTTGTTGGGTCGGAGCATTTGAACCGGGGGCCGTGTCGTGGTGGGCGCCCTCCGGTGCTCGCGGGGCGGTTCGGTCGCGGGGGCGCGGCGGCGTGAAAGACGCGGTCGTCGCGGATGCGGCACAGGATTTGCGCTCGGGTGGTGGCGAGTTCGTGGCCGATGGCGATCGGGTCGTAGCCGGCGTCGAACACGAACATCGCCACGTCGCGTTGCGCCGGGAGCGACGCGACGACGCGGCGGACTTGATCGATGGTGGCGTTGGTGGTGTCCGCGGTTGGTGCGATGCGCATCACGTCGCAGGGCGCGGTCCACGAGTCGGGCGTGAAGCTGAGTTGGCAGATCCACTGGTAGTTCCAGCCGGCGACGATCGGTTGGCCCGCGGAGTGCTTCGATGCCGAGTAGTAGAAGCCGCGCTCGGGGCTGCACTCGGCGTCGCAGCGGTCCCACGTTGACGCGTCGACCGCGAACACCGGCGGACCGTCTGCCGGGAGGTTCGCGGTCAGCAGCCGGCGTAAGCGGTCGGTGTCGATGCCGCCGAGCGCGAGGGACTTGTAGAGGCTGCCATGTCCGCGACGGAACGCCGGTTCCAGGCTCAACGACGGCACCGACGCCACCGGCGACGGCGAGCACAGCGCGGCGTCGCACAACTCGAACTGTGCGTCGCGCCAACCAGTCAGACAGTCGTAGAACGCTTGGCGGAACCCGCGCAGCGCGATCGGGCTGCCAACGCGACTCGGTGGTCGGCGAGGGGAAAGTTTTGGAGAATACATGTCCGATAGTATTCATACTATCGGACACCGAACCTGGGATACTGACCCCGGAAGGAACCGACATGGCCACGAAGCGAACCGCGACGCGACTCGCCGCCTACGAACGCCGCTACCGCGAACTCGCCCGCCAACTAGCCGACATCGGCTACATCGCGTCGGGGAGCATCGCGCAACGCTTCAACCGATGCGGCAAAGCCAACTGCGCGTGCCACGCAGACCCACCAAAGCTGCACGGCCCCTACTGGCAATGGACCGCCAAGATCAACGGCAAGACCATCAACCGCCGACTCAGCCCGCGTGAAGCCCAGCTCTACAACGAGTGGATCGCCAACGACCGCCAAGCCCGCCAGCTACTCGCCCAAATGCGAGAAACAGCAACCAAAGCCACCAAACTCATCCTCAACGAGACCACCCGCGAAACCAGCTGAGGTTTAATCGCAAGCT
>JBDSMH010000107.1:0-10362 GCA_039915945.1 Acidimicrobiales bacterium
ACTTCGCCCGCCTGACCGCGCAACTGGCGTACCGCTTCGATGATGAGGAAGATGCCGCGCATGCCCGGATGATTCGACGACAGGCCACCGCCATCGGTGTTCATCGGCCACTTGCCACCCTTGCGGAAGTGCCCCTCTTGCACGAGCGCGCCGCCCTCGCCGCGGCCGGCGAAACCAAGGCCTTCGAGCATCATCAACACCGTGATGGTGAAGCTGTCGTACATCTGCAATACGTCGATGTCGTCGACGGTGACACCGGCACGGCCGAGGGCTTCGGGGCCGGCTGTTGCGATGCCCACTTCGGTGAAGTCGGGCATCTGGATGATGTTCCAATGCGTCTGCGTACCCGCGGCACCGAGTACGTAGACCGGTGGCTGCGCGAGATCGCGGGCTCGTTCTTCGGTCGTCATGATGAACGCGCCGCCGCCATCGGTGATGACGCAACAATCGAGCTTGTGCAGCGGGTCGGCCACCATGCGCGAGCCGAGCACGTCGTCGATGGTGAGCGGATCGCGATAGCGCGCCAGTGGGTTGTAGGCCGCGAACTCGCGGACACCGACGGCGATCTCGGCGAGTTGCTCGGACGTCGTGCCGAATTCGTGCATATGACGGCGCGCCGCCATCGCATATGAACCGACGAGCGGTATGCCGTAGCTGGACATGAACTGTGAAGCGCCCTCGACGCGCGAGTCACTGGTGTGGAACCCGCCGGTGCCCAGCATGCGTCCCATGCGCGTGAGTTGGTCGGACCCGTAGGTCACGAGGATCGCCTCGGCCAGACCGTCCTTGATCGCCGCCGCCGCGTGCTGCACATGGAACTCGAACGACGACCCGCCGGTCATCGTCGAGTCGAAGTAGCGGTGCTTGATGCCGAGGTACTCGGCCATCGCCACGGTCATGTCGTTCGCGCTCGCCGACGCATTGACATACCCGTCGAGGTCTGCCTTGGACATGGCGCAGTCTTCGAGCGCCCGCTGCATCGCCTGGGCATGGTGCTGCGTGCTCGTGAGATGCGGTGCGATCGGGTAGTCGGACAAACCGATTCCACAGATCACCGGTGTTCGGGTAGCCACGGCCGCAGTTGAACACATCCCAAGCGAGCGTGCTTTACTCGGGCATGGTCCGAGTACTGCACCACCTCAACGCCGAAATGGCCGGGGCGCTGGCGGCCGATTTCCCCACGGTCGAGTTCGTCGCGATCCCCCGCGACGGCACGCTCGATGCCGACGTTGCCGGCGACGTTCTCGTGACCAATCCCACGTCGTCGCCCGTCTTGGCCGAGGCGCTGGGCCGAGGCGTGCAGTGGGTCCATCTCATCGGCACGGGCGTCGATCGCTTTCCGCTCGACTTGTTGCGCGCCGACGTCACGTTGACGTGCTCACGCGGTGGGTCCGCGATCGCCATCGCGGAGTGGAGCCTCACGATGATGCTCGCCTTCGAAAAGCGTCTGCCCCACTCGTGGTTCGACGCGCCACCCGAACGCTGGTTCGAGGCCGACCTCGGCACGCTCTACGGCAAGACACTCGCCATCGTCGGCCTCGGCGGCATCGGCGAACGCACCGCCGCGCTCGCCCGGCCCTTCGATATGCGGGTCAAGGCGCTGCGGCGTTCGTTGCGTCCGGCCGATACCGATGGCCTCGAGGTCGTCGCCACTCTGGCCGAAGTGCTCGACGGCGCCGACCATGTAGTGATCGCGGCCCCGCTCACCAACGAGACGCGCCACCTGATCGACGGCGAGGCCATTGGTTCCATGAAGCCGGGGGTGCACATCGTCAACATCGCCCGCGGTGGGCTGATCGACCACGACGCGCTGCGGGCCGCGCTCGACTCGGGCCACGTCGCCCGCGCGTCGCTCGATACGGTCGAGCCCGAACCGCTGCCCGACGGCCATTGGATCTACTCGCATCCCGGCGTGCGGCTGAGCCCCCACATCTCCTGGAGCATGCCGCAAGCTCAGGGGTTGCTCGTCGACACCTTCCGCGAAAACCTGCGCCGCTACGTCGACGGGCGCGAACTCGCCAACGTGGTCGACGTACAGCTCGGCTATTGAGCCTCCATACTGGATCCATGCGCCTGCACGACAGCCCCAAGGACAAACAGTCTCGGGACGAAGCCGTGCAGTTGATCCTGCGCCGGGTGGCGGTGTCGTTGGGCTTCTTTGCGGTGGGCGGCCTCCTCGCCTACGCGCTCGGCGTGCCACTGTTGGTCGTCCTGATCTTCGGTATCGTGACCATGGGCCTGGTGCTCCTCACCACCTGAGCCTCACAACGGGGGAACCAATGACTTCTGTCGAGATCGATCCATTCGAGTGGTCGGACGTTCCGCACGAGCTGTTCACCGAAGTGCGCGCCACGTGCCCCGTCGCGAAGAGCGCCGGTGGTTGGTATCTCGCCATGCAGGACGACGTCGTCGAAGCGTCCAAGAACGTCGACGTGTTCCTGTCGAGCTTTCGCCAGCCGGGCATCGTGGTGCCGCCCGAAGAGCAGTTCATCAACGAGATTCACGAACCGCGCCACGGCAAGATCCGCCGCATCATCAATGCCACCGTCGCCCATCACAAGTCGATGCATGTCGAGGGCTTCGTGCGCGAACTGTGCAACGAGTACCTCGATCCCATCCTCGCTCGGGGCCACGGTGAGCTGATCGACGAATTCATCGCGCCGGTCCCGATCAACGTCATCGCATATCTCATCGGTGTCCCACGTGGCGACTGGATGCAATTCCGCCAGTGGTCCGACGAGGTCGTCGAAGGCACCTACCCGACGCAGTTCCGCAACGAGCGCGGCGAAGGCCTCGCCGGCGCGCATCCCGAGTTCTCCGCATACATCGACAGCCTGATCGCCGAGCGCCATCGCGACGGCGACCGTCCCGACGACCTCGTGACCCGGCTCATGTACACCGAAGTCGACGGCAAACGGCTCACCGATGTCGAGGTCCGCACACAACTGGTGTTCTTGATCATCTCGGGCAACGAGACGACCCGTCACCTCATCGCCAATCTCATCGCAACGGTCGTGTCCGATCCCGAACTGTTCGCAACGCTCAAGGCTGATCGTTCTCTCGTCGAGCGCGCGGTCGAAGAATCACTGCGCATCGACTCGCCGGTCCACGTGCTGCTGCGCAACTGCGAACAGGCGACCACGATGTTCGGCGTCGAGATGCAGCCGGGCGAAAAGATCGCGTTCGGCGTCGCGTCCGCCAACCGCGACGAATCGAAGTACGACGACCCCCACCACTTCCGCCTCGATAGGCCCAACTGGCGCGAGCACTTCGCGTTCGGCGGCGGCCCCCACATCTGCCCGGGCGCGTCGCTGGCCCGCCTCGAAGCACGCGTCGCGCTCGAGACCTTCCTCGACCGCGTCGACGCGGCCGAGACCGAGCCGGGCTGGACCCGGACGAAGACGCCAGTCTTCTGGGCCAACGGCCCCCGCGACCTCCGCGTCCGCGTCTCGTAAGGCTACTTGTGCGGCTCCGCCGCAACGGACCGGCGGCTTCGCCGAGGGAACGCAAGAAAGTGGTTCACTCGACGGTGAGGAGTTCGATCAGGTTCTCGTCGGGGTCGCGGAAGTAGACCGACTGGCCGCGTTCGCCGTTGCTGGCGGGCCGGCCGACGGGGCCTTCGACGATGGCGATACCGTTGCTGTCGAGCGCGGCGACCGCGTCGGTGATCGGACCCCGCCAGCGAAAGCACAGATCGGCCGAACCCGGCGTCGGCGCGAGCGCGTGGGGCTTGGCCGGCGCGGCGGCCGGGTGTATCGACATGCGGCAGCCACCGAGCTGGATGATCGCCACGGGCATCTCGCCGCTGCGCCAGCGGTCGGCAAAGCACAACTCGGCGCCGAGCACGCGCCCGTAGAAGTCGATCGTCGTCTGCACATCGGCGACCGTGATGGCGACGTGGTCGTAGCCCTCGACCGGCATTACTTGGGACCTTTGTCGTGGACCGCGGGATCCCACTTGAACGCGATCGGCGGGCCCGCCATCGAGCCACCGTCGATGGTGTGCTCGGTGCCCGTGATGAACGCGCTGTCGTCGCTCGCGAGGAAGACCACAAGCTGCGCAACCTCGCTCGGTTCGCCACAACGGCGCGCCGGCAGATTCTGAAACCGTTCCTCGGAGTCGGCCGCTTGGAAGCCGGGGCTCTTGCTCATCATCGCGGTGTTGATCGGGCCGGGGTGTACCGAATTGACGCGGATGCCGTCGCCGCCGAGCTCGACCGCGGCGGTGCGGGTCAGGCCGCGCATCCCCCACTTCGCGGAGCCATAGGCACCGTGATAGGCGAGCCCGGTCAGACCGGCAGTCGAGGAGATGTTGATGATCGATCCGCCACCGGCGCGGCGCATGGGCTCGATCGCCGCCTTGATGCCGAGGAACGCTCCGAGCAGATTGACGCGCCAGATTCGTTCGAAGCCGTCGGCCGTCTCGAACTCGATCGGTCGCGTCCAGTGGATCGCGGCGTTGTTGACCAGCACGCGCAGCGACCCCATCGATTCGGCGACGGCGACTGCATTGGCCCAGTCTTCGGCGCGAGAGACATCGAGGTGGACGTAGCGCGCCTTCTCACCGAGTTCGGCGGCGACGGTCTGACCGTCGTCGTCGAGGACGTCGCCGATGACGACGTGGGCACCTTCCTCTACGCACAAGCGAGCGTGTGCCTCACCTTGACCTCGCGCGCCACCCGTGATGATCGCAACCTTGCCATCGAGTTTGCCCATCGAAGATCTCCCACACCTACTCGTCTCGAACGGCGTTTCTACCGCACCACACGGCGGGAGGGAGAACCCGCCCTGCGAGCGCTAGCGTCGGACGCCGGAGGCCACGATGACGACACCCCAGCCGGGCATCTTCCAAGAAGGCACGCAATTCCACTGGTTCCTGCACTTTCGGGTGCGACCCGACGCGTCGGTCGGTGATCTCCGCGACGCGATCCGTTCGGTGCAGGCCGTTGCCGATGCGGGATCGCCTCCCGAAACCGTGACGCTCGTCGTGGGATTCGGCCGGTCGATGCTGCAGCGTTTCGCGCCGAGCGAGCTGCCAACGGGACTGCACGATTTCACCGAGGTCACGGGCAGCAGTGGTCGCACCGCGGTTGCCACACAAGAAGACGTCTTCTTCTGGGCACACAGCAATCGCCACGACCGCAACTACGAAGTTGCGCGCGACGCCCGCCGCGCCTTTGCTCCAATCGGTGAACTCGCACGGGAAACGCCATCGTTCGTCTACCGCGATTCGCGCGACCTCACCGGGTTCATCGACGGCACCGAGAATCCCGACGCGGCCGAGGCCCGAACGCTGGCTGTACTCGGCGAGGGCCAGACCGGTGAAGGCGGCAGCTTCGTGTTGACCCAGCGTTGGATCCACGACCTCGACGCGTTCCATGCGATGTCGATCGAAGATCAAGAGGCCGCGTTCGGCCGCAACAAAGTCGACAGCACCGAGATCGAGGACAAGGCACCGACCGCGCACTTGAGCCGAGTGGTGATCGAGGACGACGCCGGCGAAGAGATCGAGATCTACCGCCGATCGGTTCCCTACGGCACCGCCGCCGAGGCCGGCCTCTACTTCCTCGCGTTCACCGATGACCTCGGCAAGATCGATCGCATGCTCGCCAACATGTACGGCGCCTCCGGCGACGGCGTGCACGACCGCGTCGTCGACTTCAGCCAGACCGTCTCCGGCGCCTACTACTTCGCACCGTCGTCCGAGACGCTCGCCCGCATGCTCGAGGTGACGCCATGAAAGAGTTCACGGGTAAGACGGCGGTGGTCACGGGCGCCGGCAGCGGCATCGGCCGGGCACTCGCCCGCCGGTTCGCGTACGAGGGCATGTTCGTCGTCGCGGCCGACATCGAGGCCCCCGCCCTGGCCGAGACCGTCGAACTGATCGAACGCGTCGGCGGCCGGGCGACCGCTGTCGTCACCGACGTCGCCAATGCCGACTCGGTGCAGCAGTTGGCCGACGCCGCGTTCACCGACCATGGCGGCACGCACGTGCTGTGCAACAACGCGGGCGTGTTCTCCGGTGGATTGTTGTGGCAACGCACGCTGCGCGACTGGCAATGGGTGATGGGCGTCAACGTCTACGGCATCGTGCACGCCATACGCAGCTTCGTACCGCGCATGATCGAGCAGGACACCGAGTGCCACATCGTCAACACCGCGTCGATGGGTGGTCTGTTCACCAACGCGTATTCGGGGCCGTACTACACGTCCAAGTTCGCCGCGGTCGGCCTCACCGAATGTCTCGCCCACGACCTTCGATCGGTGGGGTCGAGGATCGGCGTCTCGGTACTCGTGCCGTCGCTCATCGCCACCAACATCGGGCGTTCCGATCGCAACCGACCCGAAAAGCTCATGGATCCGGGCCTCGAAGAGCCCCCCGATGTGGCGTTCATCAAGAAGGCGCTCAGTGATTCGACCGCCGGCGGCATCGCCCCCGACGAAGTCGCGGCGATCGTCGTCGATGCCATCGTCGCCGACGACTTCTACATCCCGACCAAGCCGAGTTTCACCGAGCAGATGCAGGCACGGTACGAAGACCTGATCGAGCGCAAACTGCCGCGGAGCCCCGACATCGACTGAGTGCGGGCTCCCGTTCGCTAGATGTTGCGGGTGCGGCCGACCCAGTAAGGCTCGCGCAGCTTGCGCTTGTAGAGCTTGCCGTTGGGATCGCGCGGCATCTCGGTGGTGTAGTCGATCGAGCGCGGGTGCTTCTGCCGGGCGATGTTGTCGCGGCAGTAGTCCATGATCGACTTGGTCGTGGCGTCGCTCGGTTCGAAGCCGGCGCGTAGCTCGACGACCGCTTTGATCTCTTCGCCGGTGTCCTCGTTGGGCACACCGAACACCGCGACGTCAGCGACTGCAGGGTGTTGGATGAGGGCACCCTCGATCTCGGCCGGGTAGACGTTGACGCCGCCCACGATGATCATGTCGTTCGAACGATCGTTGAGGAACAAGAACCCGTCGGCATCGAAATAGCCGACATCGCCGACGGTCCAGAAGCCCGACTCTTTCAAGCGACTTTTGCTCGTCTTCTCGGCGTCTTTGTAGTACTCGAACTGGTTGCCCCCCATCCGCATGTAGATGGTGCCCGACTGGTACGGCGGCAGCTTCTCGCCCTCTTCGTCGACAACGATGACTTCGCTGTTCGGCCACGGCTTGCCGACGGTACCCGGGTGCGCCATCCATTCTTTGGCGCTGGTCCACGTACCTCCGCCTTCGGTCGCGGCGTAGTACTCCCACAGCGAGTCGCCCCACCATTCGATCATGCGCTTCTTGGTCTCGACCGGGCACGGTGCCGCCGCATGCACCATCGAGCGCAGTGACGACACGTCGTACTTCAACCGCACGTCGTCGGGCAGTTGCAGCATGCGATTGAACATCGTCGGCACCATGTGGCTCTGCGTCACCTTGTAGCGCTCGTACCGTTCGAGCGCGCCTTCGGCCGTCCACCGATCCATCAAAACCACGGTGTGGCCGATCTGCAACGACGTCGTCGTCCAGTTGTTGACTGCCGTGTGATAGAGCGGCGCCTGCGTGATGTGCACGTTGCCTTCGTGCGGCCGACAGTTGAACAACAAGAACAGTGCGCCCGAGTTCTTGCCCATCGTGTCGGGATCGACTGCAGGCAACGCCCGGCGCACGCCCTTGGGCCGGCCGGTCGTACCCGATGTGTAGAACATGAACGCGCCCGTCGCGAGGTCGTCGGGCCGTTCGCTCGACTGGCCGGCGATCAGTTCGGCATACGGACGGAAACCTTCGACGGCACCGATCGAGAATCGATTGGTCGCGGGCACGTTCGACTCGGCCAGCACGCGCACGGCTTCGCCGGCGAAGCGCTCGTGGACGATGAAGGCCTTCGTCTCGCTGTCATTGACGATGTAGGCGATCTCAGGGCCGACGAGATGCCAGTTGACCGGTGTGTAGTAGAAGCCACCCTGGAACGCGGCGAGCGCGAACGCCACCTGTTCGAAGCTGTTGGGCAACACGGTCGTGACCTGATCGCCCCGCTGTAGCCCGAGGGCGCGCAGCCCGTGCACGATCTGGTTGGTGAGAGCGTAGAGCTCCCCGTAGGTCATCACCTGGTGGTCCGGGTCGATGACCGCGATGTGGTCAGGGTCGGCCTCGGCGATTTTCCAGAAACCAACCGCGTCGGTGTTCGCCATGTTCGGCCCCCTTCGAAAACGTGGCCGGATCGTAGAACAGCCCCGGGGCGCCCGACGAAGGGAACCGAGATTCGATGAGACGGTTTTCACACGTGCCCGGCGAGTGTGGTGAGATATGCCGTCCGACGATCCGGGAGTAACCATGGCGCGAGCATCGGTTGACAGCACACTGGCCAAAATCCCCCTCTTCAAGGAATGCACGAAGAAGGAGCTGCAGGCAGTGTCCCGTCTCGTGACCCCCATCCACGTGAAGGCGGGCAAAGTGCTCACCAAGGAGGGGGACCCGGGTCGCGAGTTCATGATCATCGCCAGCGGCGCAGCAACGGTCCGACGCAAAGGGCGCAAGATCGCGGCGCTCGGCCCCGGCGACTTCTTCGGCGAACTCGCGTTGCTCGCCGGGGTACCGCGCACGGCGACGGTCATCGCCGACACCGACATGGTCATCGAAGCACTCAACCGCGCCGAGTTCGCCACGCTCCTCGACGAGAGCCCGTCGATCGCCCGCAAGGTGCTGTCGGCGGTGGCCAAGCGCAGCTACGACAACGAGCCGAAGTCATTGCACTAGCACTTTTAGCTCTTCGCGCAAGCGCTCATCGCCCTCCGTCACCGGGCTAGCGCAAGCGCTCATCGCCCTCCGACAGCAGGCGATTCACCAGCCTTGGGGCAGCGCGGTGAAATCAGGGGGGCGTTTCTCGGCGAACGCGCGCAGCGCTTCCGCGTTGGCCGGCCCGCCCATGAGTTTGGCGAACGCCGCGTTCTCGCGCGCCCGGGCGGCCGCGATGGGCTCGCGTTGCGACTCGATGATGGTGCGCTTGGTCTCGACCAGTGAACTGATCGGGAGCGCGGCCAGCGTGCGTGCGTAGTCGAGTGTCGTCGCCATCAATTCGTCAGGCTCGCACTGCCGCCAGACGAGACCCATCGTCACGCAATCGTCGGCCGACAGCCATTCGGAACTCATCAATGCCCACGTGGCGTTCTGACGCCCGATCAACTGTGGGAACGTGAAGCTGCTGGCGGCTTCGGGGGCGACGCCGAGGCTGGTGAACGGGCACCGCAATCGTGCCGCGCTCGACATGAACGCCAGGTCGGCATAGCCGAGGATCGTCGCACCGATGCCGACGCCGATGCCGTTGACGGCCACGATGAGCGGTTTGGGGAACAGCGTCAACAGATCGATCATGCCGGCGAAGCCGTGACGCCCCGCGACGAAGGTGGGATCGCCCTGCGAACGCCGCGCCATCTCGAGCAGATCGGTGCCGGCACAGAACGCCCGTCCCGCGCCGGTGAGCACGACCACCGCCACCGAGTGATCATCGGCCGCCGCGAGCAACGCATCGGTCGTCGCATCGTAGAGGGCTTCGTTGAATGAGTTGAGCGCCTCGGTGCGGTTGAGGGTCAATACGCGGACACGGGAATCATCGGAGATGTCGAGCACCGCGGCAGCCTAATAGGGCACGCGTCGCGGAGTTCTCGGCGAGTGATCCGCGCGACCTATTGAGCTGCTCGGTACGCCGCGTCGATACATCTATCGCAGCCCGTGCCGTCCAAGGTCGGCTCGGTTCTGGTGGCATAGCCACCAGACGATGCAACGGAGGGACGGCGGGTGAGGTTTGCCCTACCCCACCCGCCGCACTCCGTGCCTGTCCTCTTACGGCGGCTCGTCGCGGCTCGTTGCCGTCCGCACACACGGCACGTCGCCGCCGCGCGTGTCGCAGCACCCCCGTGCTGCCGTACGCGCGATGATCGCGGCATGGGCGGATTGGCCGAAGGCAAGGTCGTACTCGTCACCGGGGCAGCTTCGGGCATCGGCCGCGCCGCCGCGTTGCTGTTTCACCGCGAAGGAGCACGCGCGGTCGTCGTCGCCGATATCGATGTCGACCTGGTCGATGAAACCGCCGAGATGGTGCGCGCGGCGGGCGGCACCGGGCTCGCGCTCGAAGTCGACATCGCGGATGCCGGCGCGGTCGACGCAATGGTCACGCGTACGGTCGGTGAGTTCGGGCGCCTCGACTGTGCGTTCAACAATGCCGGCGTGGCCGGCCAACCGGCCCGCACCGCCGACTGCACCGAGGAGAACTGGAACTTCGTCATCGGCGTGATGCTCACCGGTACGTGGCTGTGCATGCGGCGCGAGTTGCGACAGATGCTGGCACAGGGTGGCGGCGCCATCGTCAACACGGCGTCGGTGTCGTCGCTCG
>JBDSMH010000010.1:0-39120 GCA_039915945.1 Acidimicrobiales bacterium
GCGGCGACGGCCGCTACGTGAAGCAGCCCCGCGCGCCAACCAGAGAGCAAGGACAATGGCATGCATGCGACGAGTGCCACGATCGCCGCACGACGGACGGTGCTCGCGGGCACCTGCCCGGCGACGATTGGCTTGCTGACTCTGCTCGTGAGACGGTCACGGTCACGGTCGATGTAGTCGTTACTCCAGCCGACAGCGAGTTGACCGGCGGCCACTGCCGATGTCACCGCAGCCACGCCTACACCGCGTCCGACCGAGACAGCCAAAGCGGTCGCGATCGCTGTGACCGCGATCGCGGGAGGCGCATGGCTGGCGCGGAGGAGCCCGACCGCCGTCGAGGTTGTGATAGTCAACGCGCTGATCGTAGCCAAAGCGAGGGTCGGCTCTCTGCTGTGCTAAACCGGGATATGAATCGTGTGCTTGCGCAACCGACTCGCGAAATGGACGAGTAGCGCGTGGCCCAAAAACGACGTCCGAATGATCCGTTGTTGTACGACGACTTGGCGGATGAGTGGTGGAAGCCGCACGGCGCGTTCGCGCCGCTGCATTGGCTCGCGACCGCGCGGGCGGGGCTCGTGCCGCAAGCTCGACGGCCCAGTTCGGTCTTGCTCGATTTGGCGTGCGGGGCCGGTCTGCTCGCGCCGCGGGTGGCCGACAAGGGTCATCATCACGTCGGAGTGGACATTGGCGAGTCGACGACTCGTCTTGCCCGCGCGCATGGCGTCGATGTAGTGCGAGGCGACGTGTGCGACCTTCCCTTTGCGGCGCAGACTTTCGATGTGGTCGTGGCGGGGGAGATCTTTGAGCACGTGGTTGATCTCGAGAGCACGATCGCGGAGATCGGTCGGGTTCTACGGCCGGGCGGCATGCTGGTGTGTGACACGTTGGCCGACACGAGGCGGTGCGCCTTTTGGCTCGTCACTGTCGGCGAACGTTTGCCGGTGGTGCCGAGGGGTATTCACGACCCGAAGCTGTTCGTCAACCCACAACGGCTGCAACGACTGTGTGCAGAGGCCGGAATCGAGTTGACGCTACGGGGACTGCGCCCGTCGATTCCCGAGGTGCTCGCCTGGTTGGCTCACCGACGCGACGAGGCGACGATGCGCATCACGAAGTCGGTTGGCATGGTGTATCAAGGGTTCGGTGTAAAGAAGCCATGAACGATCCGGTCCTACTCGCGCGCAGCATGGCAGAGGCATTCGAAGAGCGCGCAGATCTTTACGATCGCACGTCAAAGTTTCCCACAGCCGACATCGATGATCTCCGCGACGCAGGGCTGCTCGGCTTGATGGTGCCCGTCTCGCTGGGTGGTATGGGGGCGTCGTTCGCAAGTTATGCGGCGGTCGCGTGTGAGCTCGCCACAGGGAGTGGCGCCACCGCCCTCGTGTTCAACATGCATGCGTCGGTGACGGGCGCGTTGGCAACTACTCCCGATGACGTCGCTCGTGCGTTCGGCGCAACCGAGTCGTTCTTCGCCGCGCGCGACGAAGTATTACGGGGCGCGGCGGCGGGTTCGTTGTATCAAGTGGCGATGAGTGAAGCCGGCGCCGGCTCGCGGTTCTCGCAGATGACGACCACTTACGAACCAGAAGGCAACGGTTGGCGGATACGGGGCCGCAAGACGTTTTGCACGGGCGCGGGCTATGCCGACGCCTATCTGGTCGTCGCGAAATCTGTCGATGGGCAACGCATCAGCCAGTTCCTCGTCCCCCGGTCCGAGGGCATCATTGTCGAACAGACGTGGGACTCGCTCGGCATGCGCGCGACGGCCAGCAACGATCTGATCCTCGAACTTCACGCACCGCACGACGCGCTCCTAGGCGGCGTCGAGGGATTGGCACCGCTGCTCGCGCAGGTAATGCCGCAGTGGCTAGTCGCCTCCTATGCCGCCGTCTACGTCGGTGTTGCACAAGCTGCGCTTCACGCCGCGACGAATCAGCTAATTGCGCGTGGGCTAGCGCACTTGCCAGCCGTCCGCGCTCGCGTGGGTCGTGCGGATGCTGCGACGCACGCCGCATGGTTGGTCGTCGCGGAGGCGGCACGACGAATCGACGAGGCTCCCGGCGTACCGGATACCAATCGATGGGTGTACCGCGCCAAATTGCTCGCTGGGGAAACGGCCATGTCGGTCGCAGCATCGATGGTCGAAGCGTGCGGAACATCGGCAACTCGACGGGGACAACCACTCGAACGCCTCTTTCGTGATGCTCGCTGTGGATCTCTGCAACCAGCGACCAGCGATGTTTGTGCCGATTGGCTCGGCACCGCCGCCCTTGGACTCGACCCCGACGCCGACAGCGCAGTGCCCAGGTGGTGACGATGGCCCACATCGCGTCGATCGCGGCAGCCCTGCCCGCTCCGATTCCGCAACGCGCGATGTGGGACGACTGCTTCCGCGAGTGCTACCGCAACATCGCTGGCGCCGAGCGCATATGGAACACCGCTGGTGTCAAAACGCGCCATGCAGTGGTCGACCCGAGGATCGAGGACCTGAGCGGCTGGACTACCGCGGCCCGGATGACCAGATATCTCGCCGAAGTGGTGCCGCTCGCGCAACAAGCCGTCACCGACGCGCTTCGCGCCGCAGCGGTGGAGCCCAACGATGTCGACCTGTTGGTGGTTGTCTCGTGTACGGGGTACGCCACGCCCGGTCTCGATTTGTTGGTCGCTCATGATGTCGGAATGTCGTCGGCAGTTCAACGCGTCTGCATCGGACACATGGGCTGCTACGCGGCGTTGCCCGGACTCGCCACCGCCGCGGACGCTGTAGTGGCGAGAGGTTTGACGGCGGTGGTGCTGTGCGCGGAGCTGACGAGTTTGCACGTGCAACCACCGAGCCGCGAAATCGATCAACTCGTGTCCCACGCTCTATTCAGTGACGCCGCAGTGGCGATGGTCGTTCGACCGTCGAACCCAGGTTTGCGGCTCGTGGACATCGCCGCGCAGACTGACGCGTCGAATCAGAACGCCATGACGTGGAACATCACCGACCTCGGTTTTCGGATGAGTTTGTCGTCGCGCGTGCCGTCCATGCTCGCGCTAGTCGTTCGTCCCATGATCGAGAATCTGCTGCGCCGCCATGGCCTCAATGTCGCCGACGTCGCAGGCTGGGCTATCCATCCCGGCGGCCCTCGCATTCTCGACGTTTGCGCAACTTCGCTCGACCTTGACGACGAAGCGATGGCACCCTCCCGTGACACGCTCCGTGACCACGGGAACTGTTCTTCGGCGACGGTGGTTCTGGTGCTCGATCGCCTACTCGCCAATAGGACTCTTACGAACGATGACTATGTCGTCGCATTGGCCTTCGGGCCAGGATTGACTCTCTACGCGGCGTTGCTGCAGTTGACCTGATTCGCTTGTGCTTTCGTCGCCGAAATCTCGGACTGGCGGAGCTGGTGTTCGCTGGTTTTGCGCTCGAGCTGAACTTCCTCGATCCAACGAGTGATGACTGACGGTTCGCCGCCGGCGTCACAACTTCGACGGGGCCCGTTCCGAATGGATTCCCGGTGGTGCTGGCGTTTCCGGAGCCCTCACGCGAGGCTCGAATCGACGTGCCGCTTGACGAGATCGGGACCGTGATCGACGCTGGTGCGGTCGACAAGGGAGGCCCCGATGCCCACAGCAGACGACGTTCGGCTCGTGGCTTTGAACATCGGCGTGCGGTCCAAGGAGGAACTCGACATGGCCACGGCCTTCTGGGAGGCCGTGCTGGAGACGAGGCTGGAGGAGCACTACCCGCCGACCGAGGGCGAGGAGCAGCCACGACACGCGCTCATTCACGACCCCGTCGGGAATCGCGCAGTGATCTGGCAGCGCTGACGACGGGCGAAGCGGTTCGACTCGCTACACGATCTCCCCCAATCACCAGCCAAGGACGACCTAACCGATCCGACCGCACAAGCCGATGTTCCGGGCCGTGCGAGTGCTTATCCTGACCTGCCCATGAGGAAGCTTGACGAGCTGAGCATCTCTCAGGCGCGAAGGATCGCGCTCGAGGCGCAGGGCTTCGGTCGGCCGCGTCCAAGTGGGCTAGTCAACAAGGCGCACCTGCGCCGCGTCTTCGACCACGTCGGGATCGTGCAGATCGACGCCGTCAACGTGCTCGTGCGGTCCCACTACCTGCCCTTCTTTTCGAGACTGGGACCGTACGACCGTGGGCTGCTTGACCGTCTCGACGGCCCGAGGGGTGAGATCGTCGAGTACTGGGGCCACGAAGCATCATTCGTACCGAAGGAGACCTGGCCGCTGCTGGCGTGGCGGATGCGTGACCAGAAGGGCCGGCACCTCTTGCGAGCGACTGCCAAGGCAAACGAAGACGCGCTGCAACGTCTCCGCGAGGTGGTCGCTGAGCGAGGACCGATCACCGCAAGCGAGTTGGAACCGCGCCGCACCCCCAAGGCACCGTGGTGGGACTGGAACCTCACCAAGTTGCTGCTCGAGTTTCTCTTTCTCAGCGGCGAGATCAGCGCGGTTCGGCTCGGCAACTTCGCCCGTGCGTACGTGTCGCTCGACCACGTGCTCGACGGCCAGGTCCCTCGCCGAGACGAGATCACTGATCACGAGGCGACGCGCCAGTCGCTGCTCCTCGCCGCCCGCTGCCACGGCGTCGGCACCGCAAAGGATCTGGCCGACTATCCACGGATGGGGATCACCGCGGCTCGCCCCATCCTCGACGACCTCGCGAAGGAAGGGCTGCTGCACGAGGTGGCGGTCAACGGCCGCAAGGGCACGCATTACCGTCACCCGGACGCCAAATTGCCCCGCTTCGCCCGCGCCGCGGCGCTCGTATCGCCGTTCGACTCGGTGGTGTGGTTCCGCCACCGCAACGAAGAGCTGTTCGACTTCCACTACCGCATCGAGATCTACACGCCGAAACCCAAGCGCATCTACGGGTACTACGTGCTGCCGTTCTTGCTCGGTGAACGGTTCGCGGCGCGCGTCGACCTGAAGGCCGATCGGGCCGGCCGGCGCCTGCTCGTGCACTCGGCGTTTGCCGAACCCGGCGAGGACCACGAGGAGGTTGTGGTTTCCCTGGCCAATGAGCTGCGCCAGATGGCCACGTGGCTCGATCTCGACAACGTCGAGATCCAAAACCGAGGCGATCTCGCCCGCGCACTCTCAGCAACTGTCGACTGAAGCGCCGCGCACAAGCGCAGATCTGGTCATGACGCCCCCCGGCGACAGGCGTACGATTGATTTCGGACATACGGCTCGCTCGCCGGGCGAGCATGGCGAAGGGGGATGCCATGCCGCTCTACATCATCGAGCACAACTTCGTGAGCAGTTCAACGAGGATGAGCTCATGACGATGAAGCGCGGTCTGTTGACCGACGAGATGCACGCTCGGTTCGACGAGAGGGCACCTATCTATGACCGTGAAAACACCTTCTTCACCGAGGATTTTCAAGAACTACGAGAGAGTGGCTATCTCACTTGCGCAGTACCCGAGGAGTACGGCGGCGCAGGCGTCGCTCTCGACGAGTACTCGAAGCTTGCGACACAGTTGGGGTACGTGGCGCCGGCGACCGCGCTGGCGCTCAACATGCACATCTATTGGACTGGTGTCGCCGCGGATCTTTTGAAGCAGGGCAACACGTCGTTGCGGTGGATCCTGGAGAAAGCGGCCGAGGGCGAGGTGTTCGCGGCGTTGTACGGCGAGGCCGGCAACGATTTTCCGGGCGCGTACTCGGCGGCGACCGCAACCCGAGTGGATGGCGGGTGGGCGATCACGGGCCGCAAGATCTTCGGGACACTGTCGCCCGTGTGGACGTACGCCGCATTCCATGCCCAGGACAACTCCGATCCCGACAACCCGCAGGTCATCCACGGCTTCCTACCCAAGGACAGCCCGGGCCTCTCCATCGTTGACACCTGGGACACGCTCGGTATGCGCGCGACCCAGAGCCAGGACACGTTGCTCGACAAGGCGTTCTGTCCCGACGAACTCGTCATATCGGTTGGACCGACGGGATTCGCCGCGGGGCCACCGTTCCTCCGTATGGCGTTTGCTTGGTCGTTGTGCGGGATGGCGAGTGTGTACTACGGCGCGGCCCGGCGGGCGTTCGATCTCACCGTGGCGCGCATTCCGCAGAAGACGTCGGTCGCCAACATGCAGCGCTCGATGGCATACCACCCTGAAGTCCAACATCACGTTGCCGATATGCGGATGTCACTCGACGTCTGCGAAGCGCTCCTGCGGTCCAACACGACCGACTGGGCGCAGGGCGTGGCGCACGAAGACTGGGCGATTCGCATCGTCGGGACCCGCTTCACCGTGATCAACCATGCGTATGACGTGGTTGAGAAAGCGTTGGACCTCTCGGGTGGCGCTGGTGTGTTCAAGCGAAACCGGCTCGAACAGATCTTCCGCGACGTCCGCATGGGCAAGTTTCACCCCGGCAACACCTTCCTCGCACACGAGGTGATTGGAAAGCTGTGCCTGGGCGTCAACCCCGACGACAAACAACGCTGGGGCTGACAAAAAGTCTGTAGTTGCGACCTGTGACTTCGTCAGCCGGCCGCCAGGAACGTCGCGACCGCGAGTGCAACGCGACCTGAGTCCGCGTGTCGCGGTGCAGCTTTTACGAGGTTCGTTCGACCCAACCGCCGTCGTCATGAACGTCACCGTCGATCGCCCGACGGCGGCCAGCTACCTGACGGTGTGGCCGGGCGCCAGGGCGATGCCGGGCACGTCCAACGTCAACTTCGCGGCAGGCGAGACCACCGCCAATCTGATCGTGGTCCGCATCGGCGCTGACCGTCGTACGAACTTCTTCAACGGCTTTGGATCGACGCACGTCATCGCGGACGTGGTGGGCTACTTCGACTGACGGCGCGCCTCGACTCGCCCCTCCTATAGCGGAGCCAGGTCAGTTGCCTTTGTAGATCTCTCGGCCGAGGAACCCTGCGAGCTCGTCTGCGGTCGTCGAGCCGATGCTCGGTGGGTACTCCGGACCGAAGAAGCCGTCAGGTCCACGTTGTGGCACAAGGTGGGTACGGCTCACCTCCAGCAATTGACCCGCTAGCTCGGGTGCGAGGTCGGTGCTCTGACCGGTGGCGCGGGCGAGGTCCCAGGCGAACTGGAAGATGTTGCGTGTGGCCAGGATCAGTATGTCCGACCCGGGGAACGTGAGGGATCCCGCCAGCGCCACGGTTCGATTCATCGCCCCATCGCTTTGCAGTTCGTCGCCCATCGCTTCGGTCGACTGGTCGAACTCAGTCACGAAGTGAGCAGGATCGACTCTCGGGTATTCGCGTGAAGCCGCGATACCGGCCAGGGCGCTCCGCACCCAGTCCTGGTGACCGATCGCCCGAGTCACGAGTTGCTCAACATCGAGCGGCTCACACGGTGTGGGCTCATGAAGTTGGTCCGGCCGTACACCAAGCAACACCGTCCGGAACGTCGCAGCGGCCTGCTCGAACGACGAGATTTCCATCGCCGGATCCTACGAGGAGCGCACCGTGCTAAGCACGCCAACTCTGCGAGATATGGGATCGTGACACGCCCACTCGTACGCGGTGCGTGTCGTCTGCAGTTGCCGGCAAGTGATGTTGCGAGAACACGCATCAAGCCGCGGTTAGCCACGCCTGCCAGGTGCACGCGCGTGTACTCACTCTTCGATGGTGACCCCCTTGCGATGTTCGCTGATGTTGTGCAGGCGTGTCGATTCCCTGAACGCGAGGAACAGTGCGTGACGGGCAACAAGCGCGACGAGGGCGTCCCCGCCTTTCGTGCGTTGAGGATCTCGACACGCACAGAACGCGGGTACTCAGCCGCTGAGATAGCTGGTGCAAACGCCCCCGAGCGGGCAATCTGGGCGGCGTATGGCACGACTTGATGGTCCGACTTTGATCGTTTCGGATGCGGCAGCGTTTCGGGACTGGCTTAACGCCAATCCCGACCGTTCCGAGGGCGTTTGGTTGGTCCTCGCCAAGAAAGGCATGACGGACCCGACCAGCCTGACCTATGCCCAGGCCCTGGAAGAAGCGCTATGCCAGGGATGGATCGATGGTCAGAAGCGAAGCCGCGACACCACGACATTCGCGCAGCGGTTCACTCCCAGGCGCCGCACAAGTCAGTGGTCGAAGCGCAATCTCCGCATAGCCGAAGCACTGATCGCGGAGGGCCGGATGCTGCCAGCCGGGCTTGCTGAGATCGACCAAGCCAAGGCCGATGGCCGCTGGGCCGCTGCGTATTCGGGACAGGCAGAGGCGACGGTTCCGGCCGATCTCGCGGCCGCATTGTCGGCCGACCCTGCTGCGGAGAAGATGTTCGCCGACCTGAACGGCGCCAACCGATACGCGGTGTTGTACCGCATCGAAACGGCGAAGCGCGCCGAGACTCGCTGTCGTCGGATCGAACAATTCGTAGAGATGCTGGCTCGTGGCGAAACGATCCATCCCCAGCAACGCGCCCGACCAAAATAGCCCCCTCGTGATCTACACAACTGCCTGATCGGTCGGCACATCAAGGGGGTGTTGAGGTGACTGACGAGATCCCCGATGATGCCAGCACCACAGGCGCCGACCTGACCTATCACACCATCCCTGAGCGTCGGCCCTGGCTTTGGACGCTCCGGTCGCCCGGCCGTCTGTGGCTGGTGGGGTTCCTCGTCATCAACTACTGCGCGCTCGGGCTCGCAATGGGGGTGCACGGCGCGGGCTTCGATGACTGCGAGGTCATGCCCACTTCTTCCGACCGGAGGACGATGGTGTTGATCGCGGTGGCGGCGGTGGTGGTGCCCGCCGGCTTCGCCTTGTGGAAGCTCCGACGTTGAGCACGGATGGCTGCTCTTGGCAGCGTGGCCCTAAGCGGGTTGGCCTGGCTCCGCTTGGTAAGCGACGGCCAGAGCTGCGCACCCCTGTGAGTCGCCCGCTCGACATGTTGCCGACGGCGGACACCACGGCCTTCTGGGAGGCCGTGCTGGAGACGAGGCTGGAGGACTGGAACGGACAGGGCCGGTCACGTCAGGCCCGGGTGGGCCGGGACGCTACAGCCGACCGGTACATGAAACGTGACGTGAAGTGGTTTGAGGGCTCAGCTTCACGGGGCGACAACGGTGTCGGCGCCGGCGACGAGCCAGACCGACTTGGATCGCTCCGACAGGAAGGTTCGTTAGAGACGCTGCGGGACGCGTCGCGCCGGAGGAGACGACCGCGTGCTCCCCGCAGGGCTTGCGAGCTGACGCTCCAGATCCGTGAACATCTTGATGAGTCCAGGCGTCTCGAACGCGCGGTTGCGTTGGCCGATGTTGATCTGGCGCAAGATCTTTGCCTCGACGAAGCGTTCGATCGCTACGTTCGTCGCTTGGAATGTCCGCCCGATCAACACGGCCGCGCCGTTCACGGTCACGATCGGTGCACCGGGCAGCGCGCCGATCAAGAGATCGGCGGCGGACTTGGCCCGGACCTTCCCGAGCCGTTCACGCCAGTGACCCTGCAGCGCGGAAACGCGCTGCTCGAATGTCTCCGCATCTTCGACCGCTCGGCGGCACGCGGTCGCGAACAGCGCGACCCATTTGTTTGCTCCGGAACTCGCTGCCGCGGATGTCGGCTTGCCGATGTAGCGCGTTGCGGTTAGACCCGCGACGTAGTCATGGGACCACGTTGCCAGGATTAGCGAGATCGGTGGCAGGACGCGCACGGCGAGGCCGCGACGTCGAAGCACGAGATGGATGAGGGCTCGCCCGATGCGTCCGTTGCCGTCGACGAACGGGTGAATGGTTTCGAATTGAGAGTGCGCCATCGCCGCCTGCACGATTGCCGGGAGATCGTCCGCGTTGCAGAACCGGCACAGATCATCCATGAGTTCGCGCAGCATCTCCGGTGGCGGCGTCACGAACTCCGCTGAGCACGGGTTGAAGCTGCTCCCACCGATCCAACTCTGCTCCTCGCGGATCTTCCCGCCGAAATTCTGCAGTCGCGTGCCGTCAAGGAGGCGGCGGTGAGCTTCGAGCAGATGGCCGACGGTGATGTCGTCACCGTGGCCGACGGCGCCGAGCGCCCACGTCATGGCCCGGATATTGCCGAGCACCTCGGTCGCGGTCACGTCCCGCGCGTCCTCGCCGAGGGCGGTCGCTGCCTCGGCGAGCAGCAGGCGCCTTCCACCGACCTCCAACCCCTCAATCTTGGACGACGCGACGGACTCCGCGCGAAGCAGCAGACGCGCGAGCGCCTCGGTATCGGCCAGAGCCGCCGCCTTAGCGTCGAACCGGGTGACGGCCGCTTCGGCGTCGGCCACGTCCGCGGCCACGTCGCCATCCAGACGGACGGGCCGCCCCACAAGATGGTCGGGCACGTACGCTTTGTAACTGCAGGAGGCGCGGTCGCGGCGCGGCAAGCCTGAGGTGTAGTCGGTTACCCACCGGCGGGTCACAAGCTTGGACACGCTGCCTCCTTATTCAAGGTTAGCAGATATCCTTGAATAAGGAGAAGCGTCATTCAAGCTTGTGACACGGATGGCCCTTCTCGACCCAGCCGTTGTCGGCATCGAACAATGAGCGTTGTCATTCAGCGTCTGTGTCGTTCCTCCGAGACAAATGAATCTCGAAATGCCATCTGACAGTCGTCAGTGAACGAGGAGTTCGTCGAACGCGGGGTGACGGAGGAAGTGCCAGATCTCCGACGGGTAGAACGGGCACATCACGGCGGAGCGGCCGAACTCCGTCCAGTAGTAGTTGTGCGCTCGCGGGTCGCTCCAGACCTTGCGGGCGTTGCGGTCGTCGACGAGGTGGTTGTATCGCCAGTAGGCGTTTTCGGTCACCTCAATCGCATGCTTATCGTTCACGATGAGGTGTTCCATGCACTCCAGCGCGTACCGGGCGACGACCTCGTGGAAGCTGGCGGGGTGCATGCCGCCGTTCGTATTCGGTCCATAGACCATCCAGAGGTTGGGGAAGCGCGGCACCATGCATCCGAGGTACGCGCGAGCGCCGTCGTCGGCCCACGTTTTCTCGATCGTCACTCCGTCACGTCCGATGATCGTCATCGGGAACAGATAGTCCGTTGCGTGGAAGCCCGTGGCGTAAACGATGACGTCGACCTCGTGATGCGCGCCGGTGACGGTTTCGATCCCGGTCTCGGTGATCCGGCTGATCCCGTCTGTCACAAGGGTGACGTTGTCCGCATGGAGCGCGTCGAGGACGCTGTACTCGCTGTCCACGGCGAGCGGCCGAGCGGAGAGGTAGGGGTGCGGCGGTGTCATCTTGCGCACCAACTCGGGGTCTCCCAGTTTGTGCTCGAGGAACGCGAGGCACGCGTCGCGGCTCGCCTTGTTCCGGGCGTTGCACGCGTCGGGATCGTCGAAGTGCGGGTCGATCTCGCTGACGTCCGCCATGAACCGGATCGTCATGGCCGCTCGGAACCGCATGAAGTTCGTGTAGAAGGGCAGGTTCCGATCGAGCCAGTTGACCTGAGGCGGATAGGGCGTTCGGTAGTCCGGGGTGGGCATGAACCATTGCGGCGTGCGCTGGAGGATGACCACGTGTGCCGCTTCGAGAGCGAGCTCGGGGATCATCTGGTAGCCGCTGGCCCCGGTGCCGATGACGGCAAATCGCTTGCCTTTCAGCTCGAGGTTGTTCGGCCAACGCGCCGAGTGAAAGGACGGGCCCCGGAAGTCGGACATGCCTTCGATGTCGGGCAGCTTGGGACGGTTGAGGAAGCCAACGGCGGTGATGACGCCGTTCGCCCTCAGCACTCGCTCGCCAGCGGGGCCGGCGATGGACACCTGCCACTCGTTCGTGGTCTCGTCCCACGCCATCGATCGCACTTCGGTCCCGAAGAGGATGTCGTCGCGCAGCTCGAACGTGTCCGCCACCCAGTGGAAGTAGCGCTCGTTCTCCGACGCCGGGCAGTGCGAGTACGGATAGCTGTAGTCGACGCCGTAGAGGTTCGTGTAGGCACGGCTCTGGCTGTCCACCCGACAGCCGGGATACCGGTTCTCCCACCACGTACCGCCGACATCGGCGTTCTTCTCGATTACCGTGAACGGGATCCCGGCGCGCTTCAGCTGGATCGCCGAGTTGAGGCCGCCCAACCCACCGCCGATGACGATGACGTTGAACTCGTCGAGGCGGTCCTGCGGCGGCGGCGTCTGCCACTGAAGGCCGCGGGCCCACGGATCCAGCGACAGCTCTTCGATGTAGAGGCCCATGTCTTCATCGGCAAGCTCGAAGTCGCTCGCAAGCCGCAGACTCGTCGGTAGACGTTCCTCGGCGCCGATCGAGATCTCTCCCGCTCCTGCGTCACGGTATGCCTTCAGGAACTCGGCTGCTTTCCGCCGCAACAGAGGTGCGTCGTCGTCGCCGCCGGCAAGACCGCGTGCAGCAGGGCCGACAGGGTTGACCCGTGCTCGGGCGACCTCTTCGTCGCCCGTGAGCTGATACAACAGCCCGCGAAGCACCATCATGTCCGCGAATGTGACGGTATCTTCGATCACCTCATCGGACGCGGCCAACAAGCCCTCGCGCACGTGCGATTCCAACCGCGCCATCGCCATACCGCACCTCCGCGATCTGCCCCCACCGGCCAGTAGCAGGCGTCATGTTAAGTCAACTGCGTCCGTACGTCGGCCTCGAACACCGCATTGAATCCAGAGCGTCGCATCCGATTGCACATGATGCGGATCAAGGCCGACGTGCGCTCGCCACCTACGTTCTCAGCTCGTCAGCTGCGGAACTCCACCATCGCCATCCACAGGTGGCCGTCGGGATCAGTGAACGTGCCTACATGGCCCCACTCGTGGTCGCCGACCGGCGTGACCACGGCGGCGCCGGCCGCCACTGCGCGCTCGACGAAGGTCGCCACCTCGGCCGCCGTCGCGAGCGGGACGCACAGGATGCATTCGCTGGTGCCTCCCGGCGAGAGGGGGCGGGCACCGAGGCCCCAACCGAATCCGCCGGTGGGCACGAACATGATCCTGGTCCCGCCGACCTCCACCTGGAGCGGTTCGGGCACGCCGTCGTCCGTGAGCTCACCCGGTGTGGCGAGACCCAACGCGCAGTAGAAGTCGTATGCGACACGTCGATCGGCGGTCGCCAGGCTGATAACGAAAGGTGGGTTCTGCATGGTCTACCGACGGTCCGCTCGGCGCGAACTCATCGCGTCGGCGCCGAGTCAGCACTGTGACGGGAGCGGCGAACTGCCGATCTGGCTCAGCTCGGCAGAGCTCTCGGCACGCGTTACATGCGGCAGGCGAGCGATCGCACTCATGATGCTCGGGTCGCCGGTATGTCAACTCGTGACTCGCGCCATGGCGCGGTCGCCGATATTTTTGAGGATGTGCAGGTCGCCTTCCGTCCAGTGGCGGGCGACGGTGTCGACGACACAGAATGAGCCGATTGTGTGACCTGACTGGGTTCGTATTGGCACACCAAGGTATGAGCGGGTGCCGTTCAGAGTCGCCGGGTGGTCTTTGACCAGGCGGTGCCGGCGGGAATCGTTGACTTTCAACGGCTCGTCGAGCGCGACGACGTATTTGCAGTAGGAGTGATGCACCGGATTCTCGCGGCGCACCGCGATCTCGCCATCGAGACCATGCGCGCTGGCGAAGAAGGCACGGCGCTCGTCGAGCAGGGACATGATCGCCATCGGCGCGCGCAGACGTTGCGCTGCCTCTGACGTCAACGCGTCGAGTTCACTGTTCGGAGGGGCATCCATTAACCCTGTCGCTGCCAGCGCGTCGAGCCGGGCTACGTTGCGCAGGCAGGAGTCGATATCGATGTCGCTTAGCCTGGCGGTGCGATACCGCTCGACCACGACGACCCCAATCACGATCGTCACTGCGATTACTGCAAGTACAAGAACCACCATGGAACACTCCTACACAGGGTCCATCGGCGCTTGGGGCCGATCGTTGAGGGCGACCGCACGCGGCGACGTTTCTCGGCCCCTATCCAGATGGGTGAGCAACTTTCTTGCCGGACGTCCCGGACGACCCGACTCGGCGATACGCGTGGCCGGCAACGCAACAGTGCCCATCGCGCACGTGTGCGACTACCGGGTACCCGTGCTGGCGGCCGGCGGGTCGACGGCCGAAGTCCAGTAGTCGAACCGGGTCCGATAACTGACGTTGCCATAGAGGGGCAAGTAGTTCTCGTATCGGTCACGGTCGGCGAATATGGTCGCGGGCTCAGCGCTTGCGGTGGCGAAGTCGCTGACCGCGGTGCCGGAGTCGAGCTTGACGCCGCGAGCGACGATGAGTCGGGGCACGTCCTTGCCTTCGATCCAATCGGCCCCGAACTGGGCCAGGCCATACCCCATCAGCGTCCAGGCGAACGCGATGCTGAGCTTGTATGCGCCGCCGGCCTTGATGAGCTCGAGTGCCTCCTTGTCGCCGTCGACGCCGGCGAGGAACATGTCGTCGGTGAGCTTCCCGCTCTCCTTCAGCGCCTTGAAAGCGCCGACGACAATGGTGTCGCCGCCGAGCACGACCTTGATGTCCGAGTACGTCTGCAGCGCGCTCATCATCGTGTTGAAGCCCGACGTGGTGCTGATGTCCGCGACGGTCAGATCGCCGACGACCTCGAGGCCGCCGCCGCCGGTGGCGAGTCCATCGCGCACACCGTTGTGGCGGATCCTCAGTTGTGGCGACGCGCTGTCGAGATTGAAGTAGAGCACCTTGGCGTTGCCGCCGAGCTCTGCGCGGACGTAGTCGGCAGCGGCCTTCCCCTGGTCGTATCCGATCTGGTACTGGCTGGCGACGACTTGGATGGTGCTCGGAGCGGTGATGATGCCCTGCGTGCAGACGCCGTTGTCGATGGCTCGTTTGAGGGCGACGCTGTCGGCGTCGGGATTGAGAGGCTGCATCGCCATCGCGCCGACGCCTTTCGCGAGAAAGTCGTTCATCTGCTCGACGTGTTTGGCGGGGTCGTTACCCGAGGTCGCTGTCACGTAGTCGACGCCGCGTTCGGCGGCGGCCTGCTCCATGCCGCGTGCGAGGTCGAGAAAGAACTCCGAGCCGGCCGTCGAAGCCCACGCGACGCGCGGTGGCAGTCCGGTCGCCGTGGCTTTCGAGCGCGTCGAGTCGAAGGGTTTCAGGCCGTTCGGGTCGAGGGCCGTCGGGCCGGCATCGCTGTCTCCGCATGCGGCGATGAGGTCGGCTGACAACAGCGTGGCAGCTCCGGCCGCGCCGAGTTTGAGGACGCTTCTGCGGTTCAGGCTAGGCACGGCTTGACCTCCGGGTGGCGCGGGCGAGCGTTACTGACGCTTCCGAGGACGTTCAACGCGACGGGAGCCGTACGACGGTGATGAAGAAGTCGTCGATGGCGCGGACGGCAGCGACGAACTGGTGAAAGTCGACTGGTTTGCGGACGTACGCGTTGGCGTGCAAATCGTAGGCGGCGATCACGTCCTCCTCCGCCTCGGAGGTCGTCAGGACCACGACGGGAGTGCGGCGGAGCTCGGCGTCCTGCTTCATTTCGCGCAGGACCTCGCGTCCGTCTCGGCGCGGGAGGTTGAGATCGAGCAGGACGAGGTCCGGGGTGGCGACGCCGGCGAAGCGACCCTGCTTGCGCAGGTATGCAATCGCGTCCTCTCCGTTCGAGACGACCGTCAGACGGTTGGCGATCCTGTAGTCACTGAAGGCCTCTTGCGTGATGAGCACGTCACCGGGATCGTCCTCGACGAGGAGGACCTCGATGGGCCGTGATGATTGTGGCTCAGGCATGGGCATGAATCTCCTCCAGCGGAAGCGTGAACGAAAGGCAAGTGCCGCCGGACGGGGACGGAAGCACGCAGATGGAGCCACCGTGGAACTCGACGACCTTCTTCGCGAGCGCCAGGCCGATGCCGGTGCCCTCGTACTCGTCGCGGCCATGGAGCCGTTGAAAGATTACGAAGACCTTCTCGGCGTACTCCTCGGGAATACCGATGCCGTTGTCGGCTATCTCGACCCGAGACATCTGCCCTTCGGCCGCGGTCGTAACGCGCACGACGGGGGCGCGATCCGGGTGCCGATACTTCACGGCGTTCCCCAAGAGGTTGGCGAACAGCATGTGTAGCAGAGACGCATCACCGTGAACGTGTCGTGATTGCTCGTCAATCGCGACCTCGATACGCGCGCCTGCCTGCGAGACCGAATCGCCCAACCCTTCCCAGGCCTTGGCGATGGTGCGATCGAGGTCGACCGAGTCGAACCCTTGGCTCGTGCGGCCGACACGACTGAAGGTGAGCAAGTCGCGGATGAGGAATTGCATGCGCTTCGCGCCATCCACCGCGAATTCGATGTACTGGTCGGCGCGATCGTCGAGCTTGCCGTGATATCGCTGTTCCAGCAGTCGACAGAAGCTAGCAACCTTGCGCAGCGGCTCTTGGAGGTCGTGGGACGCCACATAGGCAAACTGCTCGAGGTCTGCGTTGGAACGGGCGAGTTCGGCCGCTCTGCGTTCGAGGCCTTGACGCTGGCGCTCGACCTCGTCGAGCGCGCTCAGGAGTTCGAGCCGCATCGACTCGACGCCCTCACCCATCTCCCGGAGGTCGGGCGGACCTTCAGGGCGAATCGTCTCGGCGTGCTCGCCGTGCGACACGACTCGCACCTGTTCGGCCAAGCGATTCATGGGTCGGAGGACAGAGACCTTCAGTGCCCGCTGCAGACCGATGACTGCTGTGGCGAGGGCGACAGCCATGAGGGCGAGCACGTAGCCCACGAGACGACGGTCCCGGTCGGCCTCCGCCTGGGCGCTCGTCAACTGGAGCGTGAGCTGGACGTCGAGGTCGGCGTTGGTCTGCCTGACTCGCTCGAAGAGCTGTCGGCCGAATTCGATGGTGCTGTCCGTCCCGCTGCGGCTCGTGCCCCCGATGCGCAACGAGGCGTACTGGTTGCGCCACGCGGTGATCGCAGCGTCAACGGTGAGGAGCGAGAGGCGAGCAAGATCGTCTGGTCGTACGAGGCGCTCGAGCGCGGCGCGTGAGGTCTGTTCGTCGACGAGGCCGACTCGATAGGGCTCGAGGAACTGTTGGTCGCCCGTGAGCGCGTACCCCCGGAGGCCGGTTTCCTGGTCCACAAGGGATGTCAACAGCTGATTGGCGGCGAGGCGGGCGGGGAACGTCCGCTCCACCTGTTCCGACCGGGCTCGATCAGCTTTGCGCAGCACCACGACGAGCACACCGCCCGCCAACAGCAACAGCACGGACAGAGCCCCGAGCGCCACTCGCAGCCGGTGGGCGAGCGACCAGTCCGACAATCCGCCGACCTGCACGCTCAAAACCACCAGCCAGAGCTACCGACGAGCAACGCGGCGACGTCGTCCGTCAGAGGCCCGCCGTTGCATCGCTCCGCCTCGGCCAAAAGGGTCGGAGTCAGCTCCGCGCGAGCGATGCCAGTCGAAACGAGCGACCGGAGGTGACGGGTGAGCCCCTCGACGCCGAAGCGGGCGGTCGCCCCTGGCGTCGCACGTCCCTCGAACAATCCGTCGGTGAACAGCAACAAGCCCCAATCACCGGCGAGGTCGACGGTGAAGGGTTCGATGATCCTTCCTTCCAGGAAGCTGAGGATCGGTAGCGGGCGCCCGTCCAGTTCGCTGACGTCGCCGTCCCGGATCAGCAGCGGTGCTGGGTGCCCGCACAGCAGCACGCTCGCCTGGGTCAGCGTCGGATCAACGGAGACCATGGCGATGGAAGCGAATAGGTCCTCGTCCTGCCGCTCTGCCAGCAGCACCTGCTCGACGCCGCGCACCACCTCTGCCCCGGAGTGTCCCGCCAGCACCAGCGCTCGCCACGCGATCCGCAGCGCCACGCCCAGCGCCGCCTCGTCTGGGCCATGACCACATACGTCGCCGATCAACAGGTGTACGCCGGAACGGGTCTGCACCGCGTCATAGAAATCGCCGCCGAGCGGTACCCGGCCATCGCCCGGCCGGTAGAACGGGGCAAGGCCGAGCTCGGTGGTGTCGACCAGGGGATGCGGCAGCAGCCCCCGATACAGGCGGGCGTTCTCCTGTGCGCGCATCTCCGCAGCCATCAAGTTGCGCCGATCCACGGCGGCCCGGCCCCGCTCGACTGCGTACCGGACCGATCGCTCGAGCCCCCAGCCGTCGACCTGAGCCTTCACCAGGAAATCCTGGGCCCCGGCCGCGAGGGCCTCCTGCCCGAGCCCATCGTCGACATGGCCGGTCAACACGACGATCGGCACATCGGGAACTTGCGCACGGACCTTCTCTAGCGCGGACAGTCCCACGGCGTCGGGAAGTCCGAGGTCCAACAGCACGCATTCGGCGTCCGATGGCCATCCACGCAACGCCGACTGCACCGTCGGGAAGCACGTGAGCTTCGTGTCCGGATCGACCTCCGACAACATCTCCGTTACCAGAAGCGTGTCGCCCGCATCATCCTCGATGAGCACAAGCGACCGCACGCTCACGCCCCCGCCCGCTCGACTCCGACGCTGCGAACTGCACGCCGGATCCTCATAGAACGGTGAGGATACTGCCAACCTGTCACCAGAGCGCGTGTCGAACCACCCCGCTGTCGCGCCGCGTAGGGTAAGCGTCTGCGTCGGGGTGATGGACGAGCTCAATTCGCGACGGTGAAGCGTTTCAACGTGGGTCAGAGTGTCGGGTGGCCGCGCTGGCGAGTTCGGCTCGTGTCGATACACCGAGCCGCGAGAAGATGTCGCTGAGGTGAATTTTTACGGTGCCTCGTGCCACGAATAGCCGCTCTGCTATTTGGGGGTTGGTGAGTCCCGCGGCCACGAGCGCGACGACCTGAGTCTCCATCGGTGTCAGTGCGTCCCACCCCGACGAGGGTCTCTTGCGTTCACCGCGCGCCACGAAGCGGTTGATTTCCCGGCCACACCTCATTGGTCATCGCGCGCTGTATATCCAGCGCTGCCGCGAGCGCATCAGACGCGCAGCTGAACACCGCAACGACGCTGTCGCCCTCGCCTTGCTCCAACGGTCTCGTTCGCCGAGCGGAAGTCATTGTGAACGAGTTGCTCCTGTCCACAAGAACGACGGCCGCCGACTTGATGGGGATAGGAAGCGAGCGCGTCGTGAATCGCGGCCAGCATCTGTCCCGCATCCATGACATGGCCTGAGTCGTTGACGTCGAGGAGATCGCCTTCGACGGCAGGAAGTACTCCAAGCAGAAACCGGCTTTCTGGCAGTGGCAACCGGGACTTCATTCGCCCTGTCGAGTCATCGCCGAACTCAACCAGCAAGCGGCCATCAGCCGCGGGGATCGGCGCGGCGACGGGTATCCCGCGGCTGTCGAGCCACGCGACGATTCGCGCAGAGTCCGCGAGGAGTGCGAAGCGCTGCGGCAGCGCCGACCACTTGGCGATGAGGCGGCGTTCGTTGGCCACGACCCAAGCCATCACGTTCCAATCGCTGATCACCACGCGGTCGCAGTCCGTGACGTCAAGTTCCCAACCTTGCTGTAGCGCGTCGGCAACCCACTCGGCGACTGCAGCACCACTGCGGAAGCCAAAGCGTTGCGCCAACCGCTCGGTCGGATCGACCGACTCCCACAGCATGTTGACGGCGGGCGATTGCTCGAGGGCACAGTCAAGCAGAGACGCCGCTCCTCGATTTCCGGCCTTCTACCTGCTGAAACCGCTTGACTTCACGCCTGGCCGGTGACACTATCACTCATAGATTAACTATGACTGATAGTTTCACCTCCACACACGGACAGCCACCGTCAACTACGGCCGACCGACGCGGTCGGCGCCACGCGGTCAAACGTGCCCGGATCATCGGGCAAGCGTGGTCGTTGGCCCGCCGCGATGGCCTCGCCGGCATATCGCTGCGCGACCTCGCCGAAAGCGTCGATCTCCGGCAGCCGTCGCTCTACGCATACTTCGAGTCGAAGCTCGGTCTCTACGACTTGATGTTCCAAGACGGTCAACAGCAACTGCTCGATCGGTGTGTGGCGCGCGAACCGCTTGCGGACGCTCGGGAAGAACTGGTCGCCAACGTCGAGGACCTCGTCCGTTTCTCGAGCGAGGACACCGTTCGCCATCAACTGCTCTTCCAACGCACCATCCCCGGCTTCGAACCGTCGGAGGCCGCGATGGAGCCAGCGCAGCGGTTCGTCGAACTCATGACCGAGCGACTCCGCGCCGCCGGCGCGCACGAGCAGAACGACGTCGATCTCTTCTCGGCGATCGTCTCCGGGTTGGCACACCAACAAGTGGCAAACGATCCGGGTGGCGACCGATGGATCATTCTCGCTCGCCGCGTCGTGCAGATGTTCCTCGGCGACATCGATCGGCGCTCAACACATCCGTCGAACATCGAACATCCCACGATCAGGAGGACCAAGAAGTGAACGAGACCCCCACGGCGACCGTCGATGTCGCGGCGATCATTCGTATCGACCACGACGAAGCAATGAAGATCACCGCTGTAGAGAATCGCAAGTTCGGCGACCTGATGCGCACGCTGAGCCCCGAACAATGGGGCACGCAGACCGAATGCACCCTGTGGGATGTCCGTGCCATGGCAGCGCACCTCGTCGGCTCCGCGGCGAGCCAAGCGTCGCCTCGCGAGTTCATCCGCCAGAAGCGACGGGGCAAGCCGATCTGCGCGGAGCTCGAGTCGCCGTTCTGGTGGGACGGAATGAACGAACTTCAGGTTCGCGAACGCGCCTCGTTGACGACAGCGGAACTGATCGCCGAGTGGGACACGGTCTCCGCGAAGGCGCTGAAATCGCGCACCAAGATGCCCCGACCGATCGCCGGATTGAAGTTGTTGAACTTGCCGAAACCCGTCGGCCGCCAGCCCTTGTCGTATCTGTTCGACATCGGCTTCACCCGCGACGTATGGGCTCACCGCATCGATATCGCCCACGTCCTCGCCGCAGAACCCGCCCACGACGCAGTCCATGACGGACGCATCGTTGCGGACATTGTCGCCGAGTGGGCGGCCACCCACGGCGAGCCGTTCACGCTCGTTCTCGACGGTCCCGCTGGCGGCACCTTCGTGCAAGGTGTCGGCGGCGAAGAGATCCACATCAGCGTCATCGACTTCGTCCGCACACTCGCCGAGCGGACTACCGCGAGTGGAGTTCTCCAGCACACGCTTCCTCTCTGAGCCTCGAAGCAACTACCGCGTGCTCATTCGGGATCGGGGTCGTCTACCCATCCATCCTCTAGCGGAGTCGCAAAGCCCGACGTCCAGTGGTCACGATCGACCTCGTATTCGTCGACGATGAAGTCATTCGGGAATCGTCTGAAGCCTGGCAGGAGCCGCGCCGTCTCGATTCGGCGTTGTGCCTTCTCATCGGACGAATACACGCCGAGCAACATGACGTTTTCGTCCGACCAAGGGCTATGGCTGTCGGAACGCGAGTGAAAGACCAAGAAAACTGAAGTTGTCACCTGTGCAGATTGCCGGGTCGGGCAGGCGAGCACGTGGAATGGCGCCGCGCAGCCTTCGCCCAACGAACGGGCGTCGACTACTTCTGGAACACTTTTGACAATGAAGTTCATAGGTGTCGTTGAAGACGTCATCACGATCGAGATGACGCAGGTGGAATACAACGCTGTCGCGTCGGCACTAGGCGAGACGCTCGAGGCACTCGAGGACTGGGAGTTCGCGACCCGGACCGGAGTCGACCGATCGGTCATGCGCAAACTGCGTGCAGAGTTTCGCCAGCACGACCCTGACGCGGGCCGCGAAGGTTCACGATGAGCGGAATCAGCGCGACGTGGCCCTCGGCGCATCGGCCGCTTGCGCGAGTTCGCGGGCGACGAGGTCGGTGATCGCGCGTTGCGGTCCGGTGCGCCATTCGCGCCAAGGGAGTAGGTCGTACCACTTGCCGATCTCAGCGAAGTCGATCGTGGCGGTGATGACCTCTTCGCCGACGCCGGCTTTGGCGAGCGTGACCGGGAAGCCCGGGAATTCAACGGCGGCGATCACGCTGCCGCCGGCCCACTCGGGTGGACCGTGGCTGGTGCCGACCCGGTTGGCCGACGCGGCGGCGATGAGGTTCTCGTGCGCCCGGGCGTTGGTGACCTGTTCGAGGTGCTCGCGCGCGCGGGGGAGAGCGGACCGTCCCGTGGGGTTGAGCAGCAGGCGCGCGCCCTTCATCGCGAGCACCCGGCTCAGCTCGGGACCCATGTAGAAGTCGTAACAGATCTGGATGCCGATCGGCCCGAGGTCGGTCTGGAACACCGGCAGCGCGTCACCGGGCGTGAAGCGATCGGTCTCGAGCGGGATGCCGAGGTGCAGTTTGCGGTACGTACCGACGAGCCCGTCCGGGGCGACGATGTTCGCCGAGTTGTGGATCGCACCGCTCGCGGCGTCGCCTGTCTCCTCGAACCCGTAGACGACATGCACCCCGTACGCCGCGGCCATGTCGACGATGGCGCGACACGACGGGCCGTTCGCGGGCTCGGCCTGACCGCGGTGCCACGAACAGGGCTGGTGCTCGGATGCGCAGTCAAGGCATTCGCCCCAGGTGTTGAGCGCGAGCTCGGGGAACACGACGAGGTCGCTCCCGCGAGACGCGGCCTCGGCGATGCGGGCGTCGATTTTCTGCAGCGTCGCCGCCTTGTCGCGCGGCACCGCCTCGAAGTTGACGCACGCGACCGTGATGGTCGATGGACCGAGGGCGGGATCGTCAGGGCGCACGACCGAAGACTTGCACATCGCACGCCGCCGCGGGTCTGAGCCGGTGTGCGTCGGCCGCTCGGTTTAGCGATCGCCTTCTCGACGAACAACGACCGTGGTCTCCGTCCGGCGTCGGAGGAGGTCGGCAACGTTCGCCAGGATCAAGTCATCGACCGATGGGTCCTCCAACGCGGTCTGCTCCTCTGCGGCATCGGCCGGCTGCTCCTTGCGCAGGCGAATCTGGTCGGAGAGATTCACGATGCTGTCGGCGGTGAGGTAGGCATCTGCTCCAGCTGCGAGGAGCCGCTGCACTGGGCCGGACAGGTGGACGTCCCATTCACTGTCGTCGAGCTCGACCACGAGCAGTCGAGCGGTCGGAAACGCGCGATTGAGTGCCGCGATCGCTTGGGGGCTGCAGGACGGGGCCAGCACGACGTCAGCGGTCAGCACGTCATCACGAATATCGCGAACCTCGACATCGCCAAGAGAACGCGCGAGGTGCTCTCGGGCTGAGGCCTTGAGGGCCAGCGCGGATACGACGACCGGACGGTCGGACTGCCGGACGACCTCAGCCGTTACCGCGGAGCGACTTGTCTGGCCTCTCCCGCGTCCCCGAAACATGACACATTCTGCCGTGGCCGACGCGGCAGAGCGTCGTCCATAGACCCTACGCCCACCCCATCTTGCTCAGGACCGCGGCGATGAGTGCTTCGAGGTCCTGCTGCTCACAGTGGTCGACGACGAACTCGCCCGCGCGCGTGCCCACAGTTCCGCGTCCAGAATGACCGCGACGTGGCGCTGTGAGGTCATCGGGTTAACGTGAGGTGGGTGACGCCGCAGGGCGTCGAGACTGCCTCCACGACGTACTGCTGCTCCATCGCTTCGAGGCTGTCCCACAGCCGAACACCGCGGCCGAGCAGGATTGGCACCAACACGACGTGCAGGTGGTCGACGAGGCCGGCGGTGAGGAACGAGCGCATCATGGTCGGGCCCCCGCCGATGCGGACGTCCAGACCCGGCGGCTGCTACCCGCGCCACCTCAAGTGCATCTGCTGGCGCGGCGTCGAGGAAGTGGAACGTCGTACCACCGTCCATCTCGAGCGGGAAACAGAGTGACTACATACAGTCAAGAACGTCCGGCGTTTCGCACCGAAGTCGCGGCGCCTCGGCAGAAATTTGGCCTCCGCCGGCTGATGGTCCGTCATGCGGCGAAGCCCGAAAGCGAACAATGCCCATGGCGCCAATCTCGCTCTACGTGGAACCCAGTGGTACGGTCCTCCCAATCGGTGTTACATGCATGGATAAATACTGAAGATGTTTGAAATGTCGTATTATTGGTTTCCCGCGTTGTACCGAGACTCTGCAGTTGTGCTGAAGCACGACCGCGCGTTCAGCGAGCGCAGCCTCGCTGCTGGGGTCGAGACACGATGAATGAGGCTTCGATTCGCATCGTGCCAACCATGAGGTGGATCGCAACGGTGGCGGTCATCGTCGTGACGGCCGGTGCGTGCTCGAGCTCGGACCGGACTATAACGCTCAACTCCGTCCCCCCGACCACGACCAGAGCGGCCGCGACCAGCAGCGCCACAACCGCGAGCCCGCAAAGCGCTTTGGCGCCGGCAGCGACCACCACCCTGCCCCCACTCACGCCCGCGAACGCACCGCTGGTGGCGTGGAACGGCAAGCAGCAGTACATCCACGGCGCCAACCTGCCCTGGTTCAATTTCGGGCGGGACTTCGGCGGGGGACCCGACGACGGCGGCGCGAGCTCGGCAGAGACGAAAACTGCCGTGAATGCGGCGTTGCGCGCTGCCCACGACGGCGGGATGAACGTCGTGCGCTGGTGGTTGTTTCCCGGCGACGCGGGCCAGTTCACGGTGGACGCCCGCAACCTTCCCACCGGCTTCAAGCAGACCGTGTATCAGGACATCGACGCGGCGTTGGAGCTGGCACGGGCCAACCAAATCGCCTACACCTTCACTCTTTTCTCCGGACTGACCCCGCTCCCGTCGACGTGGCTCACCGACGAGGGGCGTCAGCGCGTGGCGCTCGTGCTCGCCGAGCTGTTCACGCGCTACAGGAACAACCCGCAGATCATGACGTGGGACGTGATCAACGAGCCCGAGTACGAGGTCTGGTCCGGCAAAGTCACCGCCGAGGTACTCCGCGTCTTCATCGCCGGCATCGTCGACGCCGCGCATGCGACCACCTCGATTCCAGTCTCGGTAGGCGGCGCGAGCATGGACGGCCTTTCGCTGCTGACCGGGCTCAAGCTCGACTACTACACGGTCCACTGGTACGACCAGATGAAGGAGCGCAAGCATTGCCTCGCGTGCGTCACCTACGCCGATGTGCGCGACGCATTGAAGATCGACAAGCCGATCGTCGTCGGCGAGTACGTCGGGTCCGCGGGCTTCGGCGACCGGTTCGAGATGTGGCGCCAGCACGGATTTGCCGGCGCGATGCCGTGGTCGCTGCTCCCCGACCGCACAGCGGATCGCTTCTCGATCGACCTCGTCGCCGCGGCCGCCTTTGCGAAGGAGCACGGGCTCAGGTGAGGACGCGCGCCAGCGGCGCTCGACGCCCAAGCGGCTAGTTGGCCTGAACGCCAGCGCCCTCGAGTGGTGGCGATGAGGTCTTGGCGGAGGGTCAATGCGACCCCAGTTTGGGGGTTCATGGATCTGCTCCTGTTGGGTCGTGGCTGGGTTAGCAGCAGGCTCGTACGGGTGTGTCGCACTATCAGGTAGCCGTGCCGTAGCCGCATCCGAGATCGGGAGTGTCAGACCGGGACGTGCTTGTTGTCCAGTACCAAGGTCCGGAGGTTCCGGCGACGGTGATGTCCCAGTTGAGACTGCGGAGCCGCCGCTCGAGCGCCGCTGGCTCGTACTCAGGACTGGATGTGCAGCAGTGAACTGCGACATACAGGCCGAGGCCGCATTGCATGCGAGGGTGCTCAGCGCTTCCGGAGACCCAGTGTGTTGACGCGAGGATCGTGGCGCGCTGCGCACTCTCGAGACCGAGTTGATGGCGCTGCGAGGGACGCCGCCCACAACTGCCGTTACGCCGGCGCCAACGAGAGAGCAGGCACCTACTCCATCCAGGTAACCGTCGGATCGAGCACGAAGACGGTGTACAACATCAAGGTCACCGAGGACGACTGCCACGTGATGACACGGAAGATCGTCGTGACCACGGATCACTGACCGCAAGGGTGCACGGTCTGCGGGGAGCGTTACAGCACCACGGCTGCTGCTGCGTTGAGCCACTACTGTGCGCCGGGCGTGAGTCGCATCCTGACTCGGCGCGTCAGCGGGGGATTCGAAGATGGCAGAGGATGTCCTCCACCAACACAGTGGCCCGAACGTGACGTGGTCACGCGTCAACATGGCCGAGAGCGTTGTCGGTGTGCAGACGCCGCTCAGTTGGTGTTGCTGGGACGAGATGGGCGAGCGGGCATTTCGCCTCGGCTATTGCCAACTCAAGTTGGTACCCAAGTCCTTTCTCGAAATTCCGGCGTCGATCGACGAACAGTTCACTGCCGTCTTCTACGGCCAAGGTGCGAGCAACCTCGATGCCTTCCGGGCCGCGCTCGCGGCGATGCCGGGCAATGCGCGCGATGCCGCCGAAGAAGGGTTCTTCGGGTCGCAAGGAGGTGGCCGGCGCGACTCGGTGACGACGCGGCGCCGCATCACCGTGCGCGTTTGGTTGCCGCTGTACGCGCTGCTCGTGCCTCGCCGCCTCGCCCGCATTCGCGACGCCAGTCGCTCCCGTTGGCATGCCGCGGTAGCCGAGTTGCCGAGTGCCGATCGCGCGGTCGCGACACGTTGGCTGCACGAGGCCATCGGTCATGCCGCCGATGAGATTGCCGCACAGATCGCGGTGTCAACGCTCACGGGTATGGCGCACGGTGCGATTCAGACGTTGTTGGCGCGCACCGGTCAAGCGGACCTCGAGATGAAGATCATCGGCGGCTTCGGCCATACCGAAGAGCTCGACGTCGCGCAGGCAATGTGGGACGTCGCCCACGAACGCCTTCCACTTGCCGACATCTTGGGACAGTACGGATTCCACGGTCCGGCCGAAGGAGAGCTGTCGAGCTTCACGTGGCGCGAAGAACCCCATCCCGTCGAGTCACTGGTGAGCACCTTTCGCCGCATGGACGAGGACGCGGACCCTCGCACCGCAGAGCGCGGCGCAACTGCGGCGAGGGAGGCGGCAGAACGCGCCGTGCTGGCCTCGTTGCGCGGACGCGAGCGTCTCAAGGCTCGCCGCGTGCTCGCGAAGGGACGCCGGATCATTCCGCTGCGCGTCGTAGCAAAGGCCGCGTTCACCCAGACGTTCGATGTCGCGCGGATCGCGGCGCGCACAATTGGTGCGCGACTTGTCAGCGAGGGTCGTCTCGATCACGCGGATGACGTTTTCTACCTTTCAGTCGCCGAGCTCGACGCGGTGCCCGACGATCTGCGCAGCGTCGTTGCCGAACGTCGCACCCAACGCGAGGCCTACCACGCCATCGAGCTCCCGCTCATGTGGACGGGGATGCCCGAGCCGCTTCCGATCACTCTTGTCGACACTGGTCGCTTCGAAGAGACCGCAGCCGCGGCGTCGGCCGTTGCGATCGGCGTGAGTGCGGGTGTTGTCGACGGCGTCGCACACGTGCTCGCGGACCCCGGCGACCCTTCCGACTTCGCGCCCGGAGACATTCTGGTGTGCCACACCACCGACCCCAGCTGGACCAGCTACTTCCTCATGGCAAGCGGCGTCGTGATCGACATCGGGGGCACGCTCAGCCACGGTGCGATTGTGGCCCGCGAACTCGGCATCCCGTGCGTGATGAACTACCCGGGTACGCGATTGCTGCAAACAGGCGATCACATTCGCATCGACGGCACCGCTGGCACCGTGACCGTGCTCGAGCGAACGAGCGCCAACGCGATCTCGACCGCCGAGGCCTGAACCGCACGTCATCAGTTCGAACAAGCGAAAGGCAGCCATTGTGTTACCGCGACAACAAGTCGTCGACGCCATCATCGAGGCCCACCACCGTTGGAATACCGGCGACCGAGAGGGCTGGATCGCGATGTGGCATCCGGACGCCGTCATCGACGATCCCGTCGGCGCGCCCACGAAATACGGGATGTCCGCCGTCGAGAAGAGCTGGGAAGCAGGGTTCTCACTAGAGCCGTGGTTTGTCGTGCCTGGGGCGATCCATGTTTGCGGCAACGCCGGTGCGTTCACTGCCTCACACCTCAGCATCCTCGGTGGCCAGCGTGTGCTCATGACGGACATCGAGATCTGGGAACTCGCTGACGACGGTCGATTCATTCGAGTCCAGGCGTATTACGAGCCGTTACCGGGAACTCCCGACTACTTCGTGCCGACAAGCGCCGACTGATGAGCAAGGCAGCCGACGCATCGGGGTTTGCCGACTTCCTTGCGGCGGCTGCGGATGCCCGTCAGACGCTACTTGCCGACGAGCGTGAGCTCGATGCAATCGAGCGAGCAGATGGCGAAGCGTTTTGCGCGCAAGTCATCGAAACGGCGTTGCAGCTGGTTGCCGTCGATCCGGCGCGGCCGGCCTTCGTGCCCTGGCAGACACCGACGCGCCGCTACACCGACAACGGGCTCGACTCGGCGTACGGCATGGCGTTCGTAGATGATCGCCATCGGTACCGCATCCACGGTGGCCGCGCGGAGGAATGCTATTTGGCGGTCTCGCTGTACGCGGCGGATTCCGGTCAGCCCGACCGACAGGTGAGCAGTGCGAATCACATCGACCTCGGCGTGGAACGCGGCGAACAATTTGCCTTCGAGCTCACGCCAACGGACGGCGGTTCGATCGTGATCACGCGGCAGTACTTCCTCGATCCAGCGCACGATGAGGCCGGGTCGTTCACCATCGACGTACTCGACGGCCCACCGCCCTCGCCACCGAATGAGGCGGCAACGGACGAAGGTTGGCGTCGCGCCGCCCGTCTCGTTCGGGCGCTCGCAACCATGTCGCCTCTCCGCGATCCGCCGCCGCCGTGGGTGTCGAACACGCCCAACACGATTGGCGACCCGAGTGGATGGGAGACCGATTCGTTGGCCGGGCGCGGTGCCATCGACCAGATCTACGCATCGGGTTCATTCGCGTTGGGTCGCGACGAAGCGTTGGTGATGGAGACCCGCCTGCCGCGCAGCGCGTATGCGAGCGCCACGGTATGGAATCGCTTCTCGCAGAGTATCGATCCGCGGTTTCATCGTTCGACGATCAACCACCGGTCGGCAGTGCGCGATGCCGATGGCCGCGTGCGAGTGGTGGTGGCGCCGCGTGATCCCGGCGTCGCGAACTGGCTCGACACCGGCGGGCGTACGCACGGGTCGGTGTTCTGGCGCTTCCTCTTGGCCGAAGAGCCGGCAGAACCGATTCGCTGTCACGTTGTAGCGATCGACGCGGGCTGACCGTGATGTGCTCGCAGTGAACCGAAAGGGAGTAGTTCGTCGAGTATGGGCCTCATAGGGTCCACGGCTATCGAGTCATGTTGACTCGATTCCCGAGAAGGGGAATTCGTGTCGGAGCATCGGGTGACAGTCGAGTGGCAGCGAGGGGATCGCGCTTTTGGACCCGAGTACGACAGGGATCACCGCTGGACCTTCGACGGTGGCGCCACGGTGGAGGCCTCGTCGGCGGCGTCGCTGATGGGCAATCCCTCTCTTGTCGACCCCGAAGCCGCGTTCGTCGCAGCGATCTCGAGCTGCCACATGCTCTGGTTTCTGTTTCTTGCGGCAAAGGATGGCTTGACAGTCGACAGCTATAGCGACGGCGCCGTCGGCCACATGCAGCGCGACGAAACTGGCGTTACATGGATCACGCGAGTCGAGCGGGCCGAGTGATTCAACTGATTGGTGGGTCAGCTCTTGTTCCATCCAACGCATGGGTTGGCGCAAATGGGACGGGAGGTCACCCTGTCGCGGGTCTCGTGGTCGGCGTGTGCCGCTTCGGTGCTCGAGTCAACAACGTGATGAGCGCTGTCTGTTCATGAACGCCGTCGGGATCGACGGCAACGACGACGAGCTCGGTCCCGGCGACCTCGAGGCCGACCTGCAGGCACGCGCCGCAAGGAAACGTGAGTTGGCCTCCCGTGCGCGGCGCGCAAAGGGCTAACACTGCGGGCGCAATTGCCTCGGTTACCGCGGTGAACAACGCGACGCGCTCGGCGCACATGGATAGACCGAGGGACACGTTCTCCACGAGCACGCCGCGCGTGGTCCGCCCGTCGATCCCGACCACGGCGGCGCCCATTGCGAAACCGGAGTACGGAGCGTACGCATTCGCTCGCGTCTCCATGGCAAGGCGGATCGCTCGATGCAGCCGCTCGTGTTCGTTTCCGGTCATCGACTCCGGTTCTCGCAACACGTCCGCTACCTCCCGAATCCAGGCAGCCTACTCAGCAGCTCGCGCAGCGGGCAGTGGTTGACGGAACAGCCCTTTGGGCACGGGTGTCCCGGTCCGGACGAGCGCAAGATGCCACGATGGCGACGCACCGAGGGCCCAGCGCAAGCTGCGAACGCTCGCGCTCCCGATCTGTCTCGCGCCGTTCGTCGGGGTCAACCCGATGATGTCGCGAATCGCCGGAGGAATCGTCACGACCGCAGCCTGAAAGAGCAGGCGATAGCCGACGCGAACGGAAAGGGGGAGTGGCGGGTCACGGAGGAACTCCACTGCGTCCGCCTGGTGTTGCGTGCTTACGAGCGCGGGATGTTCGACGATCCAGCGAGCCAGGTCGTCTGCGGTGGACGGCAGCGGGGAGGCCTTGAGCAACGCCCCTATACGCGTCTGTTCGGCGACAAACCGGTCTGACTCGTCGACGGTGAGCGGGCAGGGTCCGAACGTCTGGTAAGCGGCGAGGAAGGAATCCGTCAGCACGTTGTGCACCCAGGCGGCCAGTTGCGGAGTGCCGGCGCTGTAGGCCCGGTTGCGTTCTGATCGACCGTGCACTGGCCCGTGGGCGCGGCGAACCGCAGCGACCGCCGCGTCGACCTCGGGCATCGCTCCGTAGGTGGTCTCCGTGACGTAGACGGACGTTCGGGACAAGCGCCCGAGCGGATCGGCGCGGTATCGCGAATGCTGTTCCACCCCTGCGACGACTTCGGGATGGGCTGTCTGCACCAGAAGTGCGCGTATGCCGCCGATGAATGCCGCGGCGTCGCCGATGACTCGCCAGGAGACCGAGTCGGGGCCGAGCAGTCCGGGATCGTCGCGGTAGTCGAGCGTGTGCTCGAGGGCTTGCGGACCGTGAGAAAAGAGCGCGGTGGTCGACCCGACCACCTTGTCTTTGAGTTCTCGGATCAACTCGCTGCGGGTCCTCGTTGGTTCCTGGTGGCGTCACTCGCCGTGAACCCGGAAGGATACCTACCGAAGCCCGCCATCCAGCCGTGACTCATCGGTAGTGTGCGATCCGAGACGAACTGCTCCTGGAAACGAGGCCAGCCGATGTCTGAGAACGCCGCACAGGTGACGTCGTTGTCGCTGCAGGAGATCTCGGATCGCCTGTTGATCCAGGATCTGCTCGTCGACGAAGGCGCCTCGATCGATGAACGTGATTGGGAGCGGTGGGAGGCGGTGTACACCCCGAACGCGCACATCGACTGGTCGGGAAACAACGGAGCCAAGGGCAACCCGAAGGAGGTGCGTGCGTGGGCCGAGCCCGTTCTCAGTACAGAGAACTTTCCGTACCCCGCGTATCAGCACTACTGCACCAATTTTCAGATCCGAGTGAAGGGTGACGAAGCGACATCGCGGCATTTGCAGATCATCCCGATCTCGGTGCCTTCTCCCGGTGGCGGGCGCCAAATTGCGTTCTCGGGGATCTGGTTCGACGACAAACTGATACGGACTGCATCGGGCTGGAAGATCTGCGAACGACGCGAGCAACTTACGTGGAATCACAATTTCCCCGAGGCATACGACGTTCCGACCCCTGAAGGGTCGTAGCCGCTACGCCGGACATCACTCGACAACACGCCGGTTGTCGGGACCGCAATCAGATGGTGGCGTCATTATCCCTCGGTCGGTTCGCGTTCTTTGCGGCGCACAAGGAAGCTTGCTACGGCAAGCAAGACGACCAAGGCGCCGAGCACTGCCATCTCGGTCATCGCGTTGTCGAACGATTGCTGGGATCCACGGTCGCCTTCCGTTTTCAGCGCGATCACGATGATCTCCTTGATCGAGGCGATGATCCCTATGATCAGAAACGGTTCGGCGACCAGCTTTCGTTCGACCATGGTGGCCCGTACGCCCGCCAGTAGCTCGAGCAGGATGAACACCAGCAACAGTCCGTCGAGCGCTGAAATAGCGGCTGTCTCAACGCCGTCGTCGAGGTCGGAAGCGAGGTGATAGCCGACCACGGCGAGAACCGCGACCGATGTCGCGACCAGCAGCACGCCGGCCAGCGCATAGACGGTGTTCTCGCCGAAGCGAAGTATCCGGCTCGCGCCCGACACCGGCGCCTCGTCAGGCTCACCCATGAGGACGAAAACGATTGGAAAAGAATAAGAACACCTTCCCATGCTTCCCGTCGTCAGCAAATCCAAACCGACACCTTGGCCGCGATGAGAATCAGTGCGGCGTAACGTCTCCACTGACATGAAACTCACAGTGCAGACATTCCTGACCCTCGACGGCGTGATGCAGGCTCCTGGCGGGCCTGAGGAAGATCTCAGCGGCGGCTTCACCCACGGCGGCTGGCAGGCCCCGTTCGACGACGCGGCCATCGGCGAGTTCGTCGTCGAGCTCAACAGCCATGCAAGCGCGTTCCTGTTCGGTCGCAGGACATTCGACATCTTCCGCGGCCACTGGCCTGATCAGACCGACCCCGGTGACCCGATTGCCACGGCGATCAACTCGCTGCCCAAGTACGTCGTGTCCAACACGCTCGGCGAGGCCGATGCCACCTGGCGCGGCGAGCACCCCGACACCGCTCACCTCGTGACGGGCGACGTGGTGGCGGCGGTTCAGGCGCTCAAGAACGAACCCGGCGATGAGCTGCAGATTTGGGGAAGCAGCAAACTGCTCCAGACACTGTTGCAGCACGGGCTCGTCGACCGCTTGCGCCTGATGACGTACCCGTTGGTACTCGGCTCCGGTCACCGCTTGTTCAACGACGGCATACTCCCGGCGACGTTGCGTCCCGTCGACCTCACCGTTACCGATCTCGGCATCGTGATCGGCACCTACGAACCAGTCGGTCCCGTTCGTCACGGTCACATGTAACGGCAGTGGCCGAACCCCCTAGGGTTCGGCGCGTGTCCAAGCCTGATCAATCCGCGGCGGAGGCTCGCGAACCGCTCACGCCCCGAATGCTGCTCGTGATCTTTACCGTGTCGATGTGCAGTTTCCAAGCGGGCTTGAACCTGTCGATCATGAACGTCGCGTTTCCCGACCTGCAGCGCTCATGGCCCGACGCCAGCCGCGCATCGTTGTCGTGGGTGTTGAGCGTCTACACGATCGTCACTGCGGCGACGATGATTCCGGCGGGCGTGGTCGCCGACCGCGTCGGGCATCGCCGTATCGCGCTCGTCGGGCTGGCGACGTTCGTGATCGGTTCATCCACCGGGGCGTTGTCGCCGAACGTGTCCGTGCTCATCGCCGGGCGCGTAGTGCAAGCAATCGGCGGTGCGATGCTTGGGCCCGCCGCAGTCGCATTGTTGCTCGATGCCGTTCCCGCGACTCGCCGCACTTTCGCGATGTCGATCTGGAGCGCCGTGGGATCGGTCGCGACGGCCTCAGGCCCGTCGCTCGGCGCGTGGCTCGTCGACATCGGTGGGTGGCGCTGGGCGTTCTGGACCGGCATCCCGTTCGGCTTCCTCGCGTGGATACTCGGCTTCCGCACCTTCGAAGAACGGCGAGTGACCGGGCGTCGCTTTCCCGACCCGTGGAGCTCTGCGCTGCTGCTCGTGGGGATCGGATCACTCACGCTCGCCCTCGTCCAGAGCCGCACGTGGGGGTGGACGTCTCCGTCGACGCTTGTCGCCTTCGCCACGAGCGTGACGACGCTGGGCGCGCTCGCGTTCAGGTCGTCGCGTATCGAGACTCCGCTCATCGACCCCGCCCTGCTGCGATTCTCCGGCGTGCGCTTCGCGGTGACCGGTGCGGTGTTCTACGGCGCAGGATTCTTCGCGCTGTTCTTCGGCGCCATCCAGTTCCTCAGCTTCGTGTGGGAGTACGACACGATGCAGGCGGGCCTGTTGTTCGTCGCCACTCCCGCAACGATGGTCGTGATGTCACCGATCGCGGGCCGCTTGGCGGAACGTATCGGTCTCGGACTCATGTTGGTCATCGCCGGCGTGTTCACGATTGCCGGCGCCTGCACCATGGCCTTCACGCTCGGCGCCGAACGCCACGTCGTACCGTGGGTCATGGGAATGATTGTGCTGGGGGTCGGTGGCGCCTTCGCGTGGCCGGCATTGTTCGGCCTCGTGGCCGAAGGATTACCGACGTCGTTGTTCGCACAAGCGATGGGTGTGCAACAAGCGTTCCAGCGCATCGCCGGCGCGCTCGGCGTCGCCGCGACGATCACACTGACCGATGCGTGGCGGCCCGGCGACGGAGTAGGCGACTACGTGCACTTGTGGTACCTCGTCGGTGCAGCAGGCATCGCGGCCCTACTGATCGGCGCGCGCTCATGGCAACAGGCGCGCTCCCGAATGACCGCGTTCGCCTGAGACGCCCCTCGACGATAGGCGCCTCGCGGCTCACCGCGAATGATTCCCTCGTTGGGTACGGTCTTTGGCGTACGTTTCGAGGACTTTGGTCAGGTTGGGTTGTGTCCGAGGGTTCTTGAATGCGTCTGTGGGGAGTGCGAATGAGGTGGGTCCACGTGTCAACGTGCGTTCTCGTGGTCGTGGCGGTCGGTTGCGGTGGGGGCGGTTCGTCGGGAGACGCCGCCGGGTCACGGAAGCTTTCTTCGGCGGAGAGCGAGTATGCCGCCGAGATAGCAGCCGCGAACGAGGATCTAGGTTCCGTCGCGGAGGCTCGGTGCGTTGGGGAGGGAGTCGTCCGCGCGTTCGGGCTTGCACGCGCGAAGGAACTCAAGTTGGAGAGTAAGGACACGCCCGTGTTGAGCCGCTCCGATGCAGAGAAGGCGGTTGGTGTATTGGATGGATGTACCAATCTTGCGGAACTGCTTCTTCGGGAGGGCAAGGATTCGTTAGGTCTCTCCGAGGCGGAGGTGATCCGGTGCGCGAAGCTGCTGGACCGGGCGAAGATTCGTGAGCTCTTTGTGAAGACGCAACTCGAAGACACCGTCGATGCAGCCGAGTCTCAAGACCTGCAGGACGACCTGATTGCAGCGCTGCCTCGATGCAAGGGCTGATTGAGTAACCTGGTGCCATTCGGGATGAGGTGTGATGAATTCTGTGACGACAGTTCTTCGCAATGCGACCGTGGTCGATGGCACCGGCGAGCCGGGGGTGCGAGCTGATGTTGCCTTCCGCGACGGCGTGATCGTTGCCGTTGGTGCGATTGGTCATGATCCGTCCGCAGTCGAGGTCGATCTGGCGGGGCTCGTGCTTGCGCCGGGATTCGTCGACATCCACACGCACTACGACGCCCAGGTGTCGTGGGATGCCACGCTGAGCCCATCGTCGTGGCACGGAGTCACGACGGTCGTGCAGGGGAACTGTGGGTTCGGTGTGGCGCCGGTGCGCATAGGGGACCGTGACCTCGCGATGGAGACGCTGTCGCTGGTCGAGGGTATGCGCCTCGACACGCTGCAGGCCGGGCTGCGTTGGGAATACGAGACGTTCCCGGAGTACCTCGACATGCTGCGCCGGCTGCCGAAGTCGATCAACATCGCGGCGATGGTGCCGCATACGCCATTGCGAATTTTCGTGATGGGCGAGGACGCGGCGTTCTCGCGTGCCGCGACGGGCGACGAGCGTCGGGAGATGCAACGCCTGTTGCGCGAGGCGATGGATGCCGGCGCGATCGGGTTCTCGACGTCGCAGGCGCTCTCGCACCACGGTCCGCACGGACGACCGGTGCCGAGCCGGTTCGCCGACGTCGACGAGCTACGGGCACTGCTCGAGGTTCTGGCCGATGTAGGGCGCGGCATCGCGGAGATCACCTACGGTGACATTCTCGAGATCGAAGATTGCGCCCGGCTCTCGAAGGAGACCGGGGTGCGCATCACGTGGGGCTCGGTGCTGCCCGGCCTCTTCGGTCCGCCGGGTGCTGCGATCGAGATGCTCGAGCGCGGCAAGTCGGTGGAAGGCGGCGACCTCTGGCCTCAGACGAGCACGCGTTTCATCACCACGCTGCACAGCATGAAGAACCCCAACACCTGGGCCCGGGTGCCGACCCATCAAGACGTGATCGGCTCCTCGGTCGATGTCCAGATGCCCATCTACGCCGACCGTGCGTGGCGCGAGCGAGTGATCGCCGAAGGCCAGGCGTTGTGCGAAACGACCAACTTCCTCGACCACGACATGGATTGGTGGTTCGAACGCACATCGGTCGTAGAGACCGAGCGGCACAAGGACTTGATCGGCGTCACGTTGCTCGAGCTCGGCAAAAAGCGCGGTGAGCATCCCTTCCACACGATGATCGAATTGGCGCTCGAGGAAAATCTCGAGACTCGCTTCCAGACGCGATCGCGCGCGACCTACGACGAATTGCGCGCACTCGTGCAAGATCGACGGGCGATCCTCGGCGCGCACGACGGTGGCGCGCATGTCGACATGCTGTGCGATGCCTGTTTCCCGACGTACACCTTGCGTTATTGGGTGCGTGAAGAGGGCGCGCTGACGGTCGAAGAGGCGGTCTACCGTTTGGCCGGGCAGCCGGCAGAGATCTTCGGTCTCACCGATCGCGGTTTCATCAGGCCCGGGCTCGCGGCCGACCTTGTCGCGTTCGACCCGGCGACCGTCGGCGAGACCGACTTCGAGCGGGTCTACGACTTCCCCGCGGACGGCGACCGTCTGATTTCGCGTGCGAGGGGCATCCACCACACGTGGGTGGCCGGTATCCCGATCGTCACCAACGGCGAACTGCTGGTCGATGCCTGTCCCGGTGCAGTTATCAGTGCGTAAGCGTCAATAGTTCCGCCGACGCTGAACGCAAGCGGTGCTCAGGTCACGGCAGCGAGTAGCGCGTCTCGTGTCGGCTGCGCCGGCGTCCACGGCTCGGCGCCAGATTCGATGACCCGCTCGAACACGCCTTTGCGCGAGAGGACCTCCGCAGTGGTGGCGTTGAGGGTTGCGATGTCTCGGAAGTGCTCATAAACGAACTGGTCGCGGTGGCGAGCGTTGTTCATGGCGATGAATCCGAGCGCAGCAGGGTCGGTGTGTTTGTGGCTACGACCTTCGATCGCGGCCTCTACCTCCGGCGCGCGGACGCGGTCGTAGTCAATGGTCGCTTGGACGAACGGTCGGGCACGCCGATCGGTGGCTGTCTTCCACGCCGTCGCGATCGCGGCCGGGTCGTCGAGCACCGCGGCGACCTCGTCGACGAAGTCGACGGTGTGGATGATGCCGATCGCGATGCCGCGGCCGATCGAAGGGTTGGTGAAGGCGAATGCATCGCCGAGCGGAACCAGCCCGGTCGCCATGGGCTTGTCGTCGACGACGAACTCTCGGATCGTGTTGGAGGTGCTGGTCATCGAAGCCGGGTCCGTTATCGGCTCGCCGTCCACCCAGTGGGCGTGGTCGGGCAGGAGTCGGTAGACGCGCTCGAACACTTCGGGGTCGCGCAGCCGTCGGAACGCCTTGTCGGCAGGGTGGTTGTACAGGGTTGCGCCCCAGGTGTTGTCGTCGCCGTGGATCGTCAACGCCGAGATGCTGCCGAGGGGGCTCAGCATCTCGGTCCGGTACTGCGGAAGCTCACCGCGGTAGAACCGGGTCGTGTACACAAAGCCCACCTCTGTCGACTCGGTGCGCATCTCCTTGCCGCCAACGTCGACGATCATCTGTCCGATCGCCGAACGCCGGCCGGAGGCATCGACGACGAGATCGGCCAACAACGTCTCGCCGTCAGCGAGGCGGACACCAACGATGTGCGGGACGCCCGGCAGGACCTCCGGAGCGGTGAGCAATGACTCGACGATCGCTCCCCGGCGAATCTCGACGCCGGCTGTCTTCGCCGCCGCGCGAGCGAACGCCAACTCGAGAACGGGACGGCGTGAGGTGGTGAGCGTCGCGTACCGCGGATCCGGATCGGGTACTGATTCCGGCGCACAGAAGATCACGTCGGCATGTAGCTCGATCGCGCCCACGCCGCGAAGCTCATCGATGACCGATGGAAGGTGTTCGTCTAGGGCCCGTCGACCACCAGGCTGTAGATAGTGAATCTGCCGGAACTGGGGAACCGCCCGCCGGTCCCAACGCTCCCAGGCGTCGGTCGGTGAATCGGGCATCGGCGCCGAGTCGCGTTCGAGCACAGTCACGGATGCGCCCGCACCAGCGAACTTCATTGCTGCGGTCAACCCAGTCGGGCCGCCTCCGACGACGATGACATTCGCCATGACCAACCCCACATTGTTCGCTGTCGACGGACGAACCGTAACCCAGCACTCTGCGGCGCGCACCAGGGGATCGGCCAGGGTCTCTGCGGGTGCGATCGAACGGGCCTAGCGCGACGGTATGAGTGGATCGGTCGCCACGCAGGACCGAGAAGGTGCACGTTGCGGTAGCGCGCGCCGACAAGGTTCGTGCGCGCCTGCCTGACCACCAGGTCGAGCGTGATGAGATCGGTGAGCGTCTGATCCAACGCGTGCGTTACACCCGAATTCGCGAGTGCCGATCTACGGACTTTCATGTTGCATTCCTTCGGGTAGGTGATGACGTAGAGCGTCGCGCCCTGGGTCACCGGTTCGAGCCCGTTGGGATCCCTGGTCCGCACCCTGGTGGTCGAGGTCCGCGATGCTTGGCGCACTTGCGAGTCGTACGCCCGATGGAGGTCGCGATGACCGAACGACATGACCGTGACGAGCTCGTGGAGCTCATGGGCCGGTATGCCAACATGCCGGACACCAAGAATTGGGACGAGCTGCCGCGGTCGGTGTTCTGCGACGAGGTCACGTCGGACTTCAGCTCACTCGGCGCACCGGTCACGACGGCGAGCCGTGACGCCTGGTGCCAGCGATCGAAGCAGGCGTTCGCCGGCTGGACGGCGACCCACCATGCGATCACCAACCATCGGATCGCCATCGACGGGGATCATGCGACCATCCGGGCTCATATACGCGCCGAGCACTGGGCTCCGCCCGAGGTCGCGGCCGGCGGACCGAACTGCTGGTTGGTCGTCGGCTTCTACGACAACGTCGCCGTGCGTACCCCCGATGGCTGGCGGCTGAGCTCGGTCAAGCTGACCATGACCCACCAGGAGAACGAGGCGCTGCTCGCGGCCTCGATGGCGGCGGTGAAGCACTGACATCGCCGTTGATTCACGCGACGACCTCTACTAGATGATTGGTTCCAAGGGTTGTCAGTGGTCGTAGGCGAGTAGTGATCGGGCGGGTCCGGGTTTGTTGGTGGTTTCGTTGTGCCAGATGGCGGCGGTGAGCGCGAGGAGGCGTTGGAGCACGCG
>JBDSMH010000144.1:0-15954 GCA_039915945.1 Acidimicrobiales bacterium
AAACGACGGCCCTCGTCGCTCTTGAGATCGAGCACGATCGACTCCTTGCCGACCATCGCCTTGACGTACGCGGTCGTCCAGTTGCGGCGGCCGGGGTCACCTTCGTTCGGCTCGACCTTGTAGACCCGCGCGCCCGCTTCGCTCAGCAGCGTCGACGAGAACGGTGTGGCGTAGAAGTAGCCGCATTCGAGCACCGTCACGCCCTCGAGCGGACGGCGTGGAGGGGAGCCGTCGACGGCGCTCTCGACGCGTGGGGGATAGGCCAACACGGCAGCGGTGTCGGCACCGAGTGCGGGCGCCGGCGCGCCGATGACCGCGGGGGTGTCGGAGAGCAGCGCCAGCGGCCCGATCTGACGCGTGTGCCCGACGATCGGGTCGATGACGACTTTCGAGCGATCGTTCTCGAGGCACTGGGGGTGTTCGAGGTACTCGGGCGCCGACAAGAACGGATCGCCCCCGATGTCGTCGCGGCTGAAGATGTCCATCCACTCGTCACGGGTGCGCTCGCGCATGCGTTCGCGGACCATGGCGACCACTTCTTCGAGGCGTTCTTCGGAAGGGAAGAGGTCGGGGATGTACGGCAGGTCGGGTTCGGACAGCAACGACTCGAGGCCCATCGCGTGCAACCAGTTGCGGAAGTGCCGCTTTTGCCGCGCGCACATCTGGAGGAACCGCTCGTCCTTTGTCGGCGCGGTCATGAACGGCACGCGCATCACACCAAAGACGAAACCGTCGTTCGTGGTCGCGGCTGATCGGTTGCCGTAGCCACTCGTCATGTCGTAGGTCGACAGTGTGTGCAAGAGGCTCGTGTAGATGTGCTGGCCTCGCCCTGTGCGGCGGCGGGCGTAGAGCGCAGCCAGCAGAGCCTGCACCGACAGCATGGCGGCGCCGTAGCCCTCGATCGGCACGGGCGCGAATATCGGGCCACTGCGGTATCCGTTGGTCGATTCGAAGCGACCGGACGCCGCGGCGACCACGCCCTGGTAACCGGCAACATTCGCCAGCGGGCCGTGTTCGCCGAAGCCGCCGATCTCGACGTAGACGAGTGCCGGATTCGCCGCCCGCAATGTCGTCTCGTCGGCACCCAAATGCTCGGCGCGGCCGGGACGCAGCGCGACGACGGCACCGTCGACCGCTTGCGCCAGCGTCGCCAACTGCCTGCGCCCGGCCGGCGTATCGAGGTCGATCACGACGCTCTTCTTGCCCCGATTCCACACCGTATGACCAGGCCGGTTGCGGTCGCTCGAACCTTCGGGCGGTTCGACGATCACGACCTCGGCGCCGTTCTCGGCCAACACCATGCCGGCGATCGCCGTGGCCTCGCCGGCGCCGATTTGCAGGACTCGCAGTCCCTCGAGCGCTGTCGTCACATCGAACCCCCTCTGCGTGCGACCACGGGTGTCCCCGCCGGCCGCTCGGACCCTAGATTCTGTCAGCCACGAACAACGAGGAGCGCATCATGGTGAGCACTGGTATCGATGTACACCCCATTCGCAGCATCCTCTTCGTACCGGCAAATCGCGAAGACCGCATGCGAAAATCGTTGACTCTCGACACAGACGCGGTGATCTTCGACCTCGAAAGTGCGATTCCCCGCGGCGAGGCCACCGTTGCCCGCGGCATGGTGCGAGCGGTGCTCGACAGCCATCACGCGGTGCGGCCCCGCATCTGCGTACGCATCTCCGCCGTCACGACCGATGAGTTCGCCGACGACCTCGCCGCGGCTGTGCATCCGAGCCTCGCCGCCGTCGTGTTGCCGCAAGTCGTCTCGGCGGACGACGTCGTGGCCACCGACGCCGCTCTCGGCCGCGCCGAAGCCGCAGCGGGCGTCGCGGTCGGCAGCACGATCATCGTGCCGTTGCTCGAGACGGCCAACGCGCTGCGCACCGCGTACGAGATCGCCAGCAGTTCGCCTCGTGTCGCGTACATGGGCGGGGCCACGTCGCGTGGCGGCGACCTCGCTCGTTCGGTTGGCTTCCGCTTCACTCCCGAAGGCCAAGAGACGCTCTACCTACGTTCGAAGGCGCTCATCGACGTGCGTGCCGCGAACATCGCCAACCCGATCAGCGGGCTCTGGGGCAACATCGAAGATCTCGACGGATTGCGCACGTTCGCGCGGTCCACTCGCAACCTCGGCTACGAGGGGATGATGGTCATCCACCCGTCGCACCTCGAGATCGTCAACGAAGCCTTCACTCCGTCCGCAGCCGAGCTCGACGAGTGGAAGGGGATCGTCTCCGCGATGGAAGAGGCCGAGCACGAAGGGCTCGGCGCAATCCGTCTCAACGGGCGCCTGATCGATGTCGCGCACGTCCACACCGCGAACAAAGAATTGGCCCGCGCGAAGCGCCTCGGCCTCGTCGACTGAACCGCTATTTGAGGGTGGTGCGGAGGGCGGCGCGGGCGGCGTTGAATCCGCACATACCGTGCACGCCGCCGCCCGGAGCGGTCGAGGCCGAGCACAAAAAAAGCGAGGGGTTGGGCGTGCGGTAGTTGTGGCGGCTGACGAATGGCCGCGCGATCAGTTGACTCATCGCGTGCGCGCCGCCCGCGATGTCGCCGCCGACGTAATTGGCGTTGTAGTCCTCGAACTGTGCGGCGGTGATCACCGCCCGGGCGCGCACCACGTCTCGGAAGCCCGGCGCGAACCGCTCGATCTGCGCCTCGATGGCGTCGGTCTGATCGAGCGTCGATCCGTTCGGTACGTGGGCGTAGACCCAGAGCGGATGGGTACCCCGTGGGGCGCGTGTGTCGTCGGCAACCGACGGCTGCGCCACGAGCACGAACGGCTTATCCGCGTGCTTGCCCGCCGCCACCAAGGCCTCGGCCGATGCGATCTCGGCGCTGGTGCCACCGACATGTACCGTGCCCGCCCGCCGGCAGGCCTCGGCCCGCCACGGCACCGGCGCGTCGAGCACGTAGTCGATCTTGAACGCACCCGGGCCATGGCGAAACGAGTCGAGGCGCCGCCGATACAGCTTGGGCAGCGCGTCGCCCGCGATCGCCGATAGTTGGCGAGGCGAGGTGTCGAATAGCGTGGTTCTCGCCGCGGGTACGTCGGCCAGTGAGCGCACCTCACGACCGCACTCGACCCGACCGCCCAGCTCGACCAACCGCGCCACCAATGCGTCGATGATGCGTTGCGAACCACTGCGAGCGAACGGCCAACCGTGGGCGTGCGCGCCTGCCAGCAACAACATCCCGAACGACGAGGTGAGCAAGCGGCGGAAGGGCAACATCGCGTGCGCCGCGCATCCGGCGAAGAGCGCCTGGCCCTCGTCGGTCGAAAATCGGCGGGACAACAGCGCGGCCGGTTGCACCGCGTTGAGACCGAAGCGACTGAAGAAGATCGGGTGGCGCGGCACGTGCACCACCGGGCCCAACACATCGTCGGTGAGGTCGTCGTAACGGCGCGACAGACGCCCCACCACCGATCGGTACGCCTTGCCGTCGGCGCCCAGTGCCGCAACCGTCGCGTCGAGATCGGCCTCCGCCACCGCACAGCGGCCATCGTCGAGGGGATGCGCCAACGGTGTCGGCGGATGCACCCATTCGAGCCCGAGCCGTTCGAGTGGCTGCGACCGAAAGAATGGGGACGCGATACCGAGGACGTGCACGGCCGAACACACATCGTGGATCACGTCGCTCTCGATCAGCGCTTTCGACCGTGCGCCGCCGCCCGGCGTGGCCGCGGCTTCGAGCACGACGACCGACCGGCCTGCCTGGGCCAACGTGATCGCGGCAGACAGGCCGTTGGGGCCTGCTCCGACGACCACCGCATCGAGTTCGGTCATCAACGCGGCCGGGGAATCTCGAGCACGCCATCAGCGATCAACTTGTCGATCTCATCATCGTCCAGACCGAGAAGTGCGCGCGCGATCTCGCGGGTGTGTTCACCGATCAGCGGTGCCTGCGCGATGTGCGGGTCAGTCATGCCCGACCCGCGAAACGCGGGGCCTTCGAAGGTCAACGGCCCGGCGTCTTGCTGTTGCACCGGAACCAAGAAACCTCGTGCCATGAAATGCGGATCGCTGAACTGATCGAACGACGACAACATCGCGCCCGCGGGCACGCCGTGCGCCTGCACGCGTTCCATCACCTCGCGCGGCGTCAGCGTCGATGTCCACTCACCGACCTTGTCGTTGACCTCACGGCGCGCTGCCGTGCGACCGTCCACGGTGGCCAAACGGGCATCGCTCGCCCACGACGGCCGGCCCATCGCATCGACCAACGCCAGCCAGTCGCGGTCGTCGCGCACGCAGATGACCGCCCACGTCTGTTCGCCCGCGCACGGGAACGCTCCCCACGGCGCGCCGCGTTGGTCGTCGTTGCCATCGGGGCGAACGGACCCGGGGGAGATTGATTCGCGGGCGAGGAGATCGCCGATATTGGCGATGGTGGCCTCGACCTGCGCGATGTCGCTGTGGACGCCCGAGCCGGTCGCGTCACGCGCGTACACGCCGAGCAACCCGGCGATCGCACAGAGGCGCCCGACGAAGTGATCCGGGTGAATCGCCGAATTGCCGGGCGGCGCGTCACCGTCGTCGAAATTCCACAGGTGGCTGAGGCCGCCGAACGTCTGCGTCGTCGGCCCGTAGCCGATCCACGAGGCGTACGCGCCACGCGAGCCGACGAGTTGACTCGACGCCATCGAGATGCCCGGGTTCAGCGTGTGCAGCGTGTTGTACCCCACGCCCATGTCGTCCATGGTGCCGGTCGAATTGTTCTCGATCACGATGTCGGCTTGTTCGGCCAACCGGTGCAGCACCGCATTGCCTTCGGGCTTCTTGGCGTTGACACCGAAGCTGCGCTTGGACCGACTCGACGACGCGAACGAGGGCGTCATCTCGGTACCCATGATGAGTCGTATGAAATCGGGATAGGTCCGCGACTCGATCTTGATCACGTCGGCGCCGTACTCCGCGAGCATGCGACCACCTTCGACGCCGACGCCGCCGTGGCCGAAGTCGAGGACCCGCAATCCCTCGAGCGGCGCGGTGGGCGCGGGTGCCGGCGCATCGACGGGCGCCGGCGGGTCGATGGGTGCCGGCACGATTGATTGGTGCTCTCCGATACCCGGCGCGCGGAAGCGAAAGCCCATGCGTTCGTCGTCGAGCGCGAACAACCCATCGACCACTTGCGCGCTCACACCGGGTGCGATCTCGGTCTCGCGGAACGTCTTGCGCGAGACGAAATGCTCGTTCACCAACACATCGGCCGGCTTCAACATCGGCGTGGCGACGATGCCGCGCCGTTGGGCTTCGGCCGCGGCATCGACCATCGTCATCGTCGAGAAGAACTCTTCGAACATCGGATTGAGTACGTCCATGTTCTGCATGCGTCCGACCGTCGTTGCCCACATCGGATCGCTCAGCGCTTCGGGTGAACCCATCCACTCCCACAGCGCGATCCATTGGCGCGGCGCGAGGATCACCAGCCGGATGAAGCCGTCCTTGGTACGCAGATGCGGATACAGCGGAGAGTTGCCACTGCGCAACGTGTTGGGTTTGGCGCCGCTGTTGATGATCGCCGACGTGTTGGGCACGCCCCACGTGTTGAGTTGTGTCGTCGACTCGAGGGCCGAGACGTCGAGGTGCTGGCCGCGGTCGGTGCGGCGCCGTTGAATCAGCGCCGACACGATGGCGAAGACCCCGATCACCGATGCCGTATCGGACGGCACCGAACCCGGCATCAACAGCGGCGGTTTGGCCGGGATACCGGAGTTGGCGAGCCAACCCGAGAGGGCGAAGACGACATCATCGGTGGCGACGTGGTGCGCGTAGGGCCCGGTCTGCCCGAACGGCGTGATCGAGCACACGACCAGCCGGGGAAACATCTCGCACAACAACTGCGGTGACAGCCCGAGCGATGCGAGCGCACCCACCGGCGTCGACTCGATGAACACGTCGGCGTCCCGCAAGAGCGCGAGCAATCGGCCTCGATCGCTGTCGTCGTCGATATCGAGGACCACACCGCGCTTGTTGAAATTGCGGTAGAGGAACCACAGGCTCTGCCCGTCGTCGGTGTAGGGGGGCAACGCCCGCGCCGGTGAGCCTCCAGGTGGCTCGACCAGCACGACATCGGCGCCGAAATCACCGAGCAGGCGACCGCACAGCGCACCCCATTCGCCGGTCATGTCGATGACGCGCAACCCATCCAGCGGTCGCGATTGTGCGGTCGTCGTTTGCTCGCTCATGTGCCTCGAGTCCATCCCCTGCGTCCGACGGAGGCGCAGTCTCGCGCACGGAAGGAATTTAATGGCGAACGCGTTCGAGAGCGGCCTGCGCTTCGGGCTCGCTCAACAACAACACGGCGGCACCCCCGGCCGTAATGGTCGGCTTGACGGGCAACTCGACGGTCTCGGGACTGAGCCCCCGGAGCTTGCGGGCGAAGCCGATCATGTCGCGGAAACTCATGGCATCGTCGGTGTGCAGGCCCGCCGCGACACCGTCGGCGATGCGCAAGAGGGTCAGGGGATTGCGAGCGTCGCCGACCTTCGACATGACCGCCCGGAAGAACACCTGCTGGCGTTCGATACGGCCCAAGTCGGCGGTCGGGTCGACGACTTTCTTGCCGTCGATGATGCGTGTGTAGTGGCGCGAGCGCACGTAGGCCAGTGCTTGGTCACGACTGAGTTTGTGCGGTCCGGCGGTCTTGATGTCGAGGCCGCTGTTCAAATCGATGGCGGGCGCGTCGAAGTCGATGACCACGCCACCGACGGCATCGACCAGCTCGAGGAACCCAACGAAATCCATCTCGATGTAGTGATGGACAGGTATCCCAAGGCTCTGTTGCACGGTTTGGATCAAGCCCACCGGGCCGCGACCGCCCTGGATCGCAGTGTTGATGCGGTCTCGCCCCTTGCCGCCGACGATCGGGAGGAAGAGGTCGCGGGGCAACGGCAACATGAGATTGCCGTCTGGTCCGATGTGCAGAATCACGATCGTGTCGGTGCGCGCCGGGCCGGAGTCGTCCCCGAACACTTCTGCGTTCGGATCGTCGTCGGCGATGCCGTCGCGAGAATCCGAGCCGACGATGAGATAGTTGGTCCCGCCATCGGTGTGTTCGGTGAGTGCCGCCTTGACCGGCACGCGTTCGATCTTGCGATATGACCGCCAGCCGAGCCCGATGAACGCCAAGGCGAGCACCGTGAGCACGCTCAGGATCGCGAACGCGGTCCACTTGGCGCGGCGCCGGAAATTGGATCGTCCTGATCGAGTCCGCGGCTCGTCGCCGCCCGGTGGGGTCACCGCGGGCTCGATGGTGGGCGGCTTGTCCGGAAGGATCTCGATATCGGGCTCGCCCACCGGCGCCGCGATGACGAACGAGCGCGGGTCGACCGTCAACGTCGCCGAGCGGCGCGTCACCGGAGCGGGCTCACGCGCCGCGGCGGGCTGCTCGGGGCGCGGTCGCGGCGCGGGCCGCGCCGTTGGGCGCGGGGCTGAAGGCGGCGGTGCCGAAGCGCGCGGTGCGGGTCGCGTTGCCCTTGGTCGCGGTGCCGTTGGTCGCGGCGCCGTTGGTCGCGGCGCCGAAGCACGCGGGACGGGACGCGGCGACGGGCGCGCCGCGCGCGGGGTGGGCCGAGGCGAGGGCCGCGGGTTTGGCTGAGGGCGGGGGTTCGGCATCTCGGGCATCGATGATCGCGCAGCGGCGGCCCCAATCGGTGCCATCCCCCCGGACGAGGGCGCCGGTCGGTTCTCGGCCGGGCGCTGCTAACGTTGCTGGCGCAGCGGGATCGAGGGGCCCTGACCAGGAGCTCCAGACACCCGCGCATGCCCACACGACTTCGATATCGCCCGATCCAGCTGATCGTCGGCTTGCTCGTCACTACGGTGCTGGTCAGCCCGTCGTCGGCCCAGGATTCGATCAAAGACGCGCGGCAAAAACGTGACTCAGCGGTCAACGCCCAGGCCAACGCGGCGGCCCAGATCAACTTCTTGAAGGCACAAGACGCGGATGTGGCAGACGCCGTCGAGCAGGTCAACGTGGCCGTGACCGCCCAACAGGCACGAGTCGAGGCGGCGCAGCAGGGCATCGCCAGCGCCGAGCAGGAGGCCGCCGCCCAGAACGCGCTCGTCGCCGACGCGCAGGTGCGCATCGCGGGTGTGCGGGCACAGGTGGGCGACCTCCTCGTCGAGGACTACATGGGTCGCTCGGCCGAGGACGCAACGGCGATCCTTCGCTCCCCGTCGCTCATCGAGGGGCTGCAGAAGGCGGCGCTGCTCGATGCGGTGTCCACCGACCGCCGTCGCCTGACGTCGTCGCTGCGCGGTCTTCAGGCCGATCTCGACGCGGCCCTCGCGGCCGCCAATGCCGCGGTCGAGCAGGCCCAGCACTATCGCTCCGAACTTGCCGCCGAACTCGACGCGCTGCAAGGCCGCCTGGCCGATCAGCAACGACTCAAAGGCGAACTCGAACGGCGCATCGTCGAGTGGCGCCGCAAACAGGACCAGCTGGCCAAAGACTCGGCGAACATGACGGCCTTCATCCTGAAAGAACAAGCCCGCATCCTCGGGGCCAGCGCCGGGGCGCCCTCGCCGGCGTCGGTGCAGGGCTTCATCATGCCGCTGAGAGGCAAGATCGATTCGGGCTTCGGCATGCGAAAACACCCCATTTACGGCGATGTGCGCATGCACACGGGCACCGACATCGACGGGCGCAACGGTGACCCGATCGTGGCGGCCAAGGAGGGGCGGGTCATCTTCGCCGGCGTCTTCGGCGGCTACGGCAATTGCGTGATCATCCAGCACGGCACCGGGGTGAGCTCGCTCTACGGGCACATGTCGTCGATCGACGTCTCGGTGGGCAACAGCGTCAACAAGGGTGAGTTCATCGGCCGGGTGGGCAGCACCGGGGTCGCCACCGGACCGCACCTCCACTTCGAAGTTCGCATCAATGGTGAGCCCAAGGACCCAATGCTTTTCCTGCCATAGACCTACCCGAAGTAGTCACGACGAGCCCGGGTGGTGAGTCTCCCTTCTCAAATCGAGGCTGATCGGGGGATTTCCGGGCTGGCGTCTGGAATCTCCCGACCTCGTACGCCAGAATCTTGCAGCAACCCCAGCCGATATCCCCGAACGACTGGGTTCTCTCCCGAGGTAGAAGTCATGAACATGACACAACGGCTCACGGCACGTGATCTGATCGCCAAGTCCTTCAGTGCAAAGGCGCGGCGCGGCTATGACCCCGCCGAGGTCGATGCATACCTGATGGACGTGGCCCGTCAGGTCGATGAGCTCAACCTCGAGATCGATCGTCTCACCAACGAGGTCGTGCGGTTGTCCTTTGCGCAACCCCAGCCGATCGTGACCCAAGCCGTGGCCCCGGCGGCCGCTGCTCCGGCACCGCCCCCTCCCGTGGTGCAAGCCCAGCCGTCGATCACGTCCGACGCTGCCGACGAGTCCTTCAAGCTGATCCTGCGAGCCGCTCAGAAGACGGCCGAGCAAGCGATCGGCGACGCCCGCCTGCGGGGCGACGAGATCATCGCGGAGGCCAAGTACCGGGCCGCCGAGATCAATCGCGAATCCGACCGCAAAGCCTTCGAGGCCGCGAGCCGCACGCAAGAAGACCTCGTGCGTCTCGAGGACGAACTCAAGCGCCGTCGTGTCGAGCTCGACTCGGTGCGCCGAGCGATCGAGGCAGAGAAAGAAGCGGTCCGCGACATGGCCAACTCCCTCCTCGCCGCCATCGGCGACGAGAAGGACGACATGCCGATGACCAACGGCGTCGCACCGGCGCCCGTTGTCGACCTCACCTCGATGCCGGCCCCGACGCCGGCGATGGCCAACGCCGCATCGGCTTCGCCGCCTCCGCCCCCGCCGCCCGCGCCCCCTTCGGGCTTCGAGCTGTTCAAGCCATTCGGCCAAGAGGCCTGAACCACTGACCGTCAGTCGTAGAGCGACTGCACGGTCTCAATCCGTCCAGTGCTCTGACCTGCGGAAGTGCCGCTTATCGCGCTGGTTTAGAGTGCGCTAGTCCTCAGCCAGTCCTCAGCAGATCCGAGCGACGCGTCGACAATGGCCCGTACGCGGTCCTCGTCGGAACGGATGACGTGGCTGTAGGTGCTGAGCAACGTCCCGATGTCGTGGCCCAGGCGTTCGGCCACCAGCGCAGGGCTGACGCCCGCTGAGAGCAACACGGAGGCGTGGTGGCGGCGGAGGTCGGCCAAGTCGCGTCGACCTTCGCCAGCTTCGACGTCCGCATGAACCGTTCCGACAACGCCGAGCGGCTCACCGGTCCACCGGAGCGGTGGAACAGCAACCCGTCACGCCCGAGGCCGTGGGTGGCGATGTGCGCCGACAGCGTCTCGAGGACGACGGACGGCAACGCGATGGTGCGATAGCCGCGCTTCGACTTCGGTGGGGCGAACGTCGTCGGCGCGCCACGCAGTGACACGAGTTGGCGATCCACCCGGAGCTCGCGGCGCATCCAGTCGATGCGGTCGGCGGTGACGGCCATCGCTTCGCCTTGCCGCATCCCCGTCGCTGCTCCGAGCACGACCGCTGCCCGCAAGTCGTCCGGTGCGCACTCGGCGAGGCCGTGGACCTGCTCGACGGTCAGCGGTACGAGCGGGGGATACTCGACTCTCGGCAATGTCGCCTTCGCCATGGGGGACACGGCGAGCAGTTCGTCACGCACCGCTGCGGTGAGCAACGCTCCGAACGTCGTCGCGATCGACAGGGCCGTGGCGGGCGCCAGTGGCAGTGAACGGACCCATTCGTCGATGTGGGCTGCCTTGACCGACGCCAGCGGACGCGCGCCGAACGTCGGCAAGATGTACAACCGCAGCACCCGCTCGGCCCGTTCGTGGGTGGACGGCCGCCAGTCCTGACGCGTCACCCACTGCGCCGCATACTCTGCGACGGTCTGTTGTCCGGCCCTTGGGTCGACATACCGTCCCGTCATCAAGTCGTGCTGCACGGAGACGAGGAACTTGTCAGCGTCCACTTTCCGTTGAAACGTAAGGGTTTTCTGTGGGCCGTTCGGGTACTCGCGCCACCGCGCCAGATACGTCCCGTTGGGTCTCTTGTTTACTGACGCCATTTTCGTGTGCCCCTTTACTTCTTCTTCTTGGGTGCGTCGGCCTCGCGGATGACTCGATCCGCAATCTCTTTCGCGCTGTCGCGGATGTCCACGAGTTGGCGCACCATTCGAGTTTGACGGTCGCGGGCCGGCAGAACCTTCGTCCCGGCCAGCGTTTGCGCATGCCGCACCAGCGTCCGCAACCGTTGCAAACCGGGGACTCGGCGCTCGCCCTCGGCTTCGGTGTCCTGACAAGCCGCAAAATAGAAGCGCTCTTCGCCGATCGGATAGTCGCCGGCCATCCACCACCACACGTAGTGCGGGCTCGTGGTGACCTGCGGCGTGATTCTCATCTGCGGGTCGACACCGCTATGGCACAGAAGCGCGACGAGCGGCACTCCAAGCGTGAAGGCCAGAACGCAGGCCTCGTCAACGGTGACTTCTCGTTCGCGGCCTTCAACTTTGGCGACCGTCGACCGCACCCACTTCAAGTCATGCGCGGCTAACCGTTCGGCTAACTCCGCCTGGCTCCACTTTCGGCCAGTGCGGAATTTCACGAGGTTGATAGCCAACGCATCCGCGGGCAGGTCGAGGTTCTCAGGTCCGGGGATGTGCTGTTTGGGCATGTCCCGAATATAGGGACACATTGTTCCGCTGTCAAGTAATCCGCGGTATCAATTGGGAAGTACGCAGCCCCCTTGCAAGAACCCCGGAGAATTGAACATGCGTGAGGTCGATGACGAAAAGGCCGTCGCGGCCTACACCGGCAAGTCAGCCAAGACTTTCCAGAACATGCGCTGGAAAGGCGAAGGCCCCGCGTACGTGAAGCTCGGTGCCTCCGTGCGCTATCGCAAGGTCGACGTGGATCGGTGGATCGAAGAGAACACCGTCCGACCCTCTGGCACTGCTGCCTGACCTCCACTCCCGGGGCGGGCAGCACCCATCGACGTGCGAGGCGTCGACGTCCACCACCACAACGACAACGGCCCGGCCGCCGCAACGCAAAGCCGAGCCGTTGTTTTCTCTGAAGGGTTGAGCATGAAGGGTACAGCACTATCGCGCCGCGACGAGGCCGACATGCGGCTCGAGTCGGTCGAGTCCGGGCTGGCGCGAGTCGTTCTTGGTTTGCAATCGGTTGACACGCTGCCTGCGTACATCGAACTGTGCCGCATCGCGCGACGCCACCTCGCGGCGGTGGCTTGATGCTTGCCGACGACTCGACGTACATCGAGGATGCGCGCCGCATGGAAGCCGAACGCATCGCGCTGGGCGTGCCCAGTTACGAAGACGACCTCGCACGCGTTAGGGCGCTCGCGGACCCTGAGACGATGCGCGTTCACAGCGAATTGAGTGGCTTGCGCGCGATCGAGGACGACGGCGAACCACTTATTTCGTTAGGTTCGTTAAGTTCGTCTAGTGGGTGGCCCCGTTGTAGGCCGGCTGTGTTCCACGGACCGATCGGTGAATTCGCGCTCGCGGCGGCACCGTTCACGGAGGCCGACCCGATAGCGATACTCGCGCAGGCGCTCGTCGCGTTCGGTATCGCAGCGAATAGCGGACCCCATCAACTAGCAGGCAACGACCGCCACCCGGCGGCGCTGAACGTTGCGATAGTCGCCGAAACCGCGAAGGGCCGGAAGGGCACAAGCAAGAGTGCAGCCTTCGGGCTCATGTCACGCGTCGACAAGACGTTCATGGAGACGCGACAACGCGCAGGATTCGGGTCGGGCGAAGCTCTCGTCGACGCGCTCGCCGGACCGAAGGACGAAGAACACGGCGACACTCGCATGCTCATCGTCGAATCCGAACTGGCCCGTGCTCTGCGAGTCATCGGCCGCGAAGGCTCCACGCTCGGTGACATCGTCCGCACGATGTGGGACGGCTCCAAGCTCGAGGCCCGCTCCCGCAACAACGGCGTTGTCCTCGCCGAGAACTATCACACCGGCATCATCGGCCATATCACGACCGAGGAACTGCGCTCCGTCCTGAGCGCTGTCGAAATCTATGGCGGATCGGCCAACCGGTTCTTGTGGGTGTGCGCGAGAAGAACGCACCCGATGCCCAACGGCGGAAACGTCCCTGCAGAGATATTCGAGCGGTACGCGAAGCCATTGCGCGACAACCTCCGTGAGGCGTACCGCCGTGGCCGCATGGAACGCACTAGCGAAGCGGACCTGTTCTGGGACGGCATCTACGAGACGATGTGGAAGGACGACCCAGGCGGGATGCTCGGTGCGATCACCGCTCGAGACTCGCCGACAATGCTGCGCCTTTCCCTGCTCTACGCGCTTGTAGACGGCGCGAAAGCCATCGGCATCGAGCACGTCGAGGCGGGGTGGGCGCTGTGGCGGTACTGCCGTGGTTCCGCTGAGCGCATCTTCGGTGACCGCACCGGAACCTCGACGCAGACCGTCTACTCGACGCCATACGTGCAGCTGGTGAACGCGGTCTCGACGCGACACAGCAGTCAGCGGTGTTCTCGAACAACAAGAGCAAGGACAGGCTCGACGCGCTGCGGTCCGAACTCGCAGACCGGAACCTCATCACCACTGTCAAGGTGCCTGCGGACGGCGGCACCGGCCGACCCCGCATCATCACGTACGCAGTGACGAACTTAACGAATCAAACGAAATAAAGGGAGAACACAATGAGCCACCCAGCCGACGACTGCGAAGACTGCGGCAAGTACCACATGCCTTGGCACATGGTCGAAGCCGACATCATCCGCTACAACCGCCACAGCCCCGAAGCGATGGTTCTCTACAGCGAGATCGTGGACCTGCTCGAAGGCCGCGACATCAACGTCATCGACATCGCACTCAACGAAGTCGAGTGGTTCCGCTATGAAGAGCGCTCCGACGCGCGCCCCGTATGGGCCGACGACATCGACGCCACCGACGAAGAACGCGCCGCCGCACGCGCAGTCCAAGAAGGAGCGCCGCTGTGACCACAACAACCGACTTCCTGCGCCCAGCCACCGTCATCATCGCCGACTCGATGTGGACCCGACCCGAGGTCGCCACCGCCATTGCAGCCGTCGTGGCAGCGGTCGACACGCCCACACTCGACAACGTGGCCACCGTCATCAGGGCCGTGCTCCACGCAGCCGAGTACGACAGCTACGACCGCGAACTGTCCTTCGAGCTCGCCGCTCAACATTTCGGTTGGGACTACGACGACCTGCATGACGCCTGGCTCGACCAAGGACGCGAACGCCGGGCCCAGGGTCAGCCATGACTGCGGTACCCGACCTCTACTTCGTCTCCGAAGCGCTCGACCGACTCCACGAAGTCACCAATACCCGGCGCGGCTCCGGCGACCCGATGCGACCCGACTCGTTCACCGGCCTCGAACTCGAACGATTCGTCGGATGGTGCGAAGCGTCACCCGACCACGCCGCAGCAATCGGATTCCTCGTCGACCACCTCATCGCACTCATCGAAGCCACCGCGTTCATCCGCTACGACCTCGACGAAGCAACCGACCTCATCGACTCCGCGTTCGACTCCATGCGAAGGTCAATCGGCGGATGACCACCAAACGCATCGCAGGACGAGAGCTCCAACGACGACGTGAAGCGCCCCGTGTTTAGTGGAGGGCGGGTTCTCCCGACAGCGGTTGCTGTTGGGGGTTGTTGTGTGAACGGTAGTAGGTCTGTTCGTACTCGACCGGTGGGACGTAGCCGATAGCGGAGTGGAGTCGGGTGTTGTTGAACCACCACACCCAGTTGAGGGTGGCGAGCTCGACGTCGTCGACGCCGGCCCAGGGTCCTTCGAAGTGGATGCACTCGGTCTTGTAGAGCCCGATTGTTGACTCCGCTAGTGCATTGTCGAACGAATCGCCGACGGTGCCGATCGAGGCGACCGCGCCGGCGTCGGTGAGCCTGTTCGTGTAGAGGATCGAGGTGTACTGGCTGCCGGCGTCGCTGTGATGGATGAGTCCCTCGACGAGTTGGTCGGCTTGAGCGCGGGTCCACAATGCCATCTCCAACGCGTCCAAGGGCAACGCGGTGGGCATCGTGGCTGCGGTGCGCCACCCGACGATGCGGCGGGAGAACACGTCGACCACGAACGCAGTGAACACGGTCCCGGCCCAGGTCGCGATGTAGGTGAAATCGACGACCCACAAGCGGTTCGGTGCGGTCGCGGTGAAGTCTCGCTTGACGTGGTCCGCAGGACGTTCGGCACCGTTGTCGGGGCGGGTCGTCACGAACTGGCGGCCCCGCCGCACCCCTCGCAGCCCGTTCGCTCGCATCAGACGTTCGATCTGGCAGCGTGGCACCGGCCCCAGTTCGCGATGCTCGTCGCGGGCGTGTTCCCGGGCGAGTTCGTGCCACACCTTGCGCGCCCCATACAGGCGACGCCCGATCGTGGGGCTCGTGTGGATCCGCACGATGTGCTCCAACACGACCGCGTCGCGTACCGCTCGAGGCGACGGCACCCGTGTTCGAGCCGCGTAGAACGTCGACGGGGCGATCTTGACGTCGTGCTCGCTGAGCACCCGACAGATCGGCTCGACCCCGAACTGGTTCTTGTAGAGCTCTATGAACAAGATCACCACGGCAGACGCGGGTCGAGCTCCCGCGCGAAGAAAGACGAGGCCGCCAACAAGATCTCGTTGGCCCGCTTCAGTTCCTTCACCTCTTGGCGCAACGCCTTGACCTCCGTCGCGTCCGACGTCGTCACCCCCGGGCGACGACCCGAATCGATCTCGGCCTGCTTACACCACGTCCGCAACGTGTCCGGGTTCACCCCCACACGCGGACCAATCCGATGCACCGCCGCGTTCAACGACAATTCACGGTCCTGCTCACGAGCCTCCAGCACAAGCCTGATCGCTCGTTGCCTCAACTCTTCGGGGTACTTCCTCGGGGCTGGCATAACTCCACCCTTTCGTGGAATCAGACCCTCCATCAAATACGGGGCGCTTCAA
>JBDSMH010000159.1:0-3621 GCA_039915945.1 Acidimicrobiales bacterium
GTCGGGTACCACTCCACGGCGCGAATGCTGGTCTCGATGGCGTCGGCGACGATCGCCGCCCGCGTAGCGTGACGGCACTCGAAATGCTCAACTCGGTCGACTTACGGCCGACAGGTGCTGCAAATAATTTGTCAACGGTCGGCCGACTTCGCTCCTAGACCCTGAACCTAGCCCCTAAGCCCCTTCCAGCGACTACCGCTACCGAAGGGCGCCGCTATGACAAAGCATGAAGGTCTCCTCGACAACCGGCTCGTTAGTCGGACCACGACACTCGCACTACGAGTTGGACGCACCTCGACGGGCGCGCCGCTATACGACCACTTCGATCCGAGTCCTACCCTCGACGAGATCAGCCTCGACGAGGCGAGGAAGGATTGCATTGACATGCGGCTGGCCGAATTCGTGGCCTCTCTCACGGATTGCTCGTCGAGACGTGCGCTTTCTCTGATCCGCGGCGCGATGAACGTGACACCATTGAAGCGACTCGCAATCGCACTCGCGGCGACGATGGCAATCCCAGGCGCTGAGCCATTAGTGATGACACCGCGCATGCCGCCGACACCACTTGCCGTCACGACTGGCGCGGCCTAAGCGTCGATCCCCCGAGGTCGGTGACGCAACCGGTCAGTCGGGCAGGTCGTTGAGTTCGGGATCATAGCGCACGACGAATCCCGGATAACGCTCGACAGTAACCTGAACGCCCGCCGTGATCGCCTCAGCGATCGACATGCCGCTCGCATACGAGGACCGAACCGACATCAAAAAAATCGCCTGCTCGATCGGTCGGTGCGGGATCAATCCATCAACTCGTGCCCAGCGTTCGTCATAGATGAGCAACCGATTTTAGCCCCTTGCGTAGGACAGCGACTCACCAGCGGTACCGGGTTCGGGCCAACGCCAAACAGCAGAATATCTAATCCACTCCGTGAAGCGGTATAGGCAATTTCGCCCATCATGTCCGGCGCCGGCCCCGAAGCTCGAGCTCTCGAAGGCAGAGGAATGTCGCGAGACCCGCACAGGTGAAACCTCTCAATGGACGAACGCTCGCCATCTCGGTGAGTTCCTGATCGGTTCGTTGTGTTTTGCTCAACATCGGTCGTATGTGGTCCGATATACATATGTCGTCGCACGATTCGGCAGGGCTCCCATTCGCCCGGGAGACCGGTCCACCGCTTCCGTGAGCGACGCCCGCGAAGGGGTCTGGACCCTGCCCCCGCGGCCCACACATTGTCGTGATCACAGGGCGGCAAGACGCGATCAGCTGAGCAACACGGCGACGAGCCACATGGCGACCGCGAAGGCGGCGACGATGACGCCGCTCGCCGAAATTCCCCAGGTGTGCTCATCGAAATTCCCCACCTGTGAGGCGTGGTCAAGATAGCGGTTTGCGGTTGCCGGCGGTGGTGGCGTGGCGGAGTTTGTTGGCGCGGGCGTGGTGTTCGCGGAGGCGGTAGCTGTCGCCGTCGAGGTCCATGACGACGGAGCGATGTAGAAGCCGGTCCAACATGGCGGCGGCGACGGTGCTGTCGCCGAGCACGTCGCCCCACGCGGCGACGCCTCTGTTGGTGGTGATCACAATCGACGTTTTGAGGTAGCGCTGAGCGACGACTTGGAACAACGCCGACGCGGCTTCGGCTGGGAGCGGGAGGTAGCCCAGTTCATCTATCACGAGCAAAGTCGGTCCGGCGTAGAACCGCATCGTGGTCGCCCAGCGGCCTTCGATCGCGGCGCGGTGACAGCGCGCCGCGAGGTCAGCGGCGGTGGTGAAGTAGGTGCGATAACCCGTCTCGGCGGCGCGTCGTGCGAGCCCGACCGCGAGATGGGTTTTGCCGACACCGGGCGGCCCGATCAACAACACGTTCGTCGCCGATTCGAGGAACCCGCACGTGCCGAGTTCGTTGATCAGCGCGCGGTCGACGCCAGGTTGCGCGTCGTAGTCGTAGTCATCGAGCGACGCCGGTGTGGGCAGGCACGCGAAGCGCAGCCGTCCTGCGAGTCGTCGCGCTTCGGTGGCGTTGACCTCGATCGCCAGCAGCCGCTCCAATGCGGCGGTCAAAGACAGCTTCTCCGCGACGGCTTCGTCGAGCACCGTCGGTAGCGCTTCTGCGCACGCGGCGAGTTTCAACACGCCGAGATGTGATCGGAGTTGTTGATAGAGACTCGCTTGTGCTGCGGTTGCCGGCGCACGACTCGTCGTTGTCTTCGTTGTTGTGGTCATTGCAGTGTGTTCCTTCCTTTGGCGGCTTTGGCGTAGCGGGCGAGATCGACGACGCGACCGTCGCTGCCGCTGTTGCTGTCGGGTTCTCCGGTGAGCGCTGCGGCGGCTGCACGCGCCGCTGCTCCGGGTGGGATGCGTTGCTTGCGTCGATGCGGCGGACCATCACTGAAGGCTTTGAGAGCGGCGTGGTCGAGCGCGGTGACATGCGCGTGTTCGCGGACGGTCACCCCGGCGCCTTCGGCCGCGAGACGAGGGCGGGCGACCACGATGCCCGATGTTGTTGCGATATCGATCGTCGCTGCGCCGAGCACCAACGCGACGGTGACCGATGCGTGGGCGAGCTCTGGTGGGACCGAGTAACGGTTCCCTCGAAACGCGACCAGTGCTTGCGCCGACACTCGCCGCTCAACGCGCAGTGTCGCCGGGAACGCGACGTGCGGCATCGGGCGCAGTCGTTCACGCTCGGCGTGCGCCGCAACACTGTCGCGTGTCTCGCCGATCACGCGTACACGGGCGTCGGCGCGCTCGACGCAGAAACGGTCCAGTAATGCTTGTGCCTCCTCGATGGTCACGTCATCGGACAGCGTGCGCCACCATCGTTGCGCGGCGGTGTGGTTGGCTTTCTCGACGACGCCTTTGCGGTTGCCGTGACGCGGCGGGCAGATCGCCACCGACACGCCATAGTGCTTCGCCACCGCGGCGAAAGTCGCGGTCACTCGGCCGGTCGCGGGATGACACACCGTCGCCATGCGGTCGAAGCGCCACACATCGGAAAGCCCACCGAGTTCACGGGCGACACGATCCAAGCTGTCGATGAGATGCGGCTGATCCATCGACTCCGCGAGGCGGCCGCGCCACTTCCCCGAGTGCGCGAGCGCGCCGACGAACACATACGCGGTCTTGCCGCAGCCCCACGACGCCGGCGGGTCCGGCAACTCGAGCCAATCCCATTGCGTCTCCACGCCCGGCGGATGCTCGATCACCGCGACCGGCCGGCCCTTCGCCGTTGCGCACGCCTCACACCGCGGGCGCAGGCCACGCTGGCGGATCTGGCGAGTCAACGTCGGGTAACTCTGCGCGTAGCCCAGTGCGACGAGCTCGTCGAACAACGTCATCGCCCACAGATGCGGATCCTCCCGCAACCGCTCGCCGACATAGCCGACGAAGCGATCAAACGGCACGACCCCCGAACGCTGACGCACGCCGGCCACCCGGCCGGACGCCAAATACGCCCGAATCGTCTTGCGGTCACGACCCAAATGCCGGCCGATCGCAGAGATCGACCAACCCCTCGCGAACAACGCGTGCGCGTCGATGTCTTCCTCCCGTGTGAGCATGTGAGCGGGGCTCCCTTGCCGTGCTGGTGGTGGTCAGAGACCGTCAGCATCAAGGGAGCCCCACCC
>JBDSMH010000167.1:0-39878 GCA_039915945.1 Acidimicrobiales bacterium
ACGAATTGACCGCCTACCAACAGCGCATCGCATTTCGTCTGGCCCGCCATCTCGATCGCTTCGACGAGATCGGCTCGATCGTGGTCGATCTCGATCTCGACGACATGACCGCGCTGCTCGGCACGCGACCGTCGTCGTGGCAGGCCGGCGAGGCCGCGCTCGAGCAGTTCGTCGTCGACTCCGGTGCAGAACGCGACGCCCAACTGATCGCGTTGTTCAACCGTCGCCTCCATCGTCAGCGCATGTTGCTGGGTCCGATCGGCTCGGCCATGACTGCGCATCTGCCGCTGCGACCGTTGCGGTAGTGACGCGCCTATTGGGTGACGTTGCCCTTGGCGGCGCCGCCATCGACGAGCAAACCGGCGCCGGTCATCCATGACGCGACATCGGACGTCATGAAGACGATCATCTTGGCGATCTCTTCGGGTGTACCGAGGCGGCGCAATGGCAGTCCCTGCGCGACGACCTGTTCGCCGAACTCTTCGACGGTCAATCCACGGGCCGCGGCGCCGGCGCTGAGCATGGTGCGCAGCCGATCGGTGAGCGTCGGCCCCGGGTGCAAGGTGGTGACCGTGATGCCGTCGGGTCCGACATGCTCGGCGGTCGATCGAGTCAGGTGCACGATGGCGGCGTTGTAGGAAGCCAATACGTAGCCCGCGCTGGCGTGTATGCCGGCGACGCCGCCGATGTTGACGATGCGGCCATAGCGCTGGGCCCGCATCGCGGGAATGACCGCGCGCATACCGCGCACGTAGCCCATGAGTTTGAGGTGGAACGACTCTGCCCACTGGTCGTCGGTGATCTGCTCGATGGTGCCGCTGGGCGACGACCCGGCGTTGTTCACGAGAATGTCGACGCCGCCCATCTGCTCGATGCACGACGCGAATGCACCGGTCAATTGGTCGGCGTGCGCGAGATCAGCGCGCACCACGACCGTCGACGGCCCGCACGTTTCCGCGACGTCACGCATCGATTGCTCGTCGCGCGCGATCAGTGCGACGCGCGCGCCTTCGCGGGCGTACTCCTGCGCGACCGCGGCGCCGATGCCCTTCGACGCGCCGGTGATGATCGCTCGTTTGCCTGCCAGACCGAGTTCCATCGCTGCCCCGAGGTCAGTATGTCGTGTCGTTGCCGCTGCTGACGAGCCGTGCGAGACTGCCGACGGGCGATACCAGACGTCCGAGGGGAAGCCAAAATGAAGACACCTATTTGCGAACAACTCGGTATCGAGTTCCCGATCTTTGCGTTCAGCCACTGCCGCGACGTGGTTGCCGCGGTGACCAATGCCGGCGGGTTCGGCGTGCTCGGTGCGTTGGCCTACGAACCCGAGCGTCTCGAAGTCGAGCTCAACTGGATCGACGAACACGTCAAGGGCCGGCCCTACGGCGTCGACTTCGCCATGCCGGTCAAGTACGTCGGCAAGGGTGGCGGCGAGGAAGCGTCGATCGAGCATCTGAAGGCGATGATCCCCGACGCCCATCGTGAGTTCGTGCATCACCTACTCGACGAAGCCGGCATTCCGCGCCTGCCCGAGGACCTCGAACAGCGCACCGTCAAGGCGGCGGGGCTCGGGGTCGACGAGGAAGGTCCCGGACAACTCGAGGTGACCCTCAGCCATGGCGGCGTCAAGATGGTCGTCAATGCGCTGGGCCCGCCGCCCAAGTACGTGCTCGACCAATGCCACGAGGCCGGGCTGCTCGTAGGTGGGCTCGTCGGCTCCAAGCAGCACGCCGAGCGTCAGGTCTCACTGGGTGTCGACGTCATCGTCGCGCAGGGCACCGAGGCCGGTGGCCACTGCGGCGAAATCTCGACGATGGTGCTCGTACCGCAAGTCGTCGACGCCGTGGGCCCCGACATACCGGTGTTGGCGGCGGGCGGCATCGGCGACGGGCGCCAGATGGCCGCAGCCATGGCGCTCGGTGCACAAGGCGTGTGGCTCGGCTCGATCTGGCTGCTCACCACCGAGGCCGACATGTTCCCGGAGACGACGCAAAACCTTCTCGCGGCGTCATCGCGCGACTTCGTCCGTTCCCGGGTGATGACGGGCAAGCCCGCGCGCCAGTTGCGCACCAAATGGACCGAGGCGTGGGAACAACCCGGTGCGCCGGTCCCGTTGCCGATGCCATTGCAGGGCATCTTGTACTCCGAGGCCGCAAGCCGGTTCAGCCGCGTGCACTCGAAGGATTTCGCCGGCCATCCGGCGGGTCAGATACTGGGCAGCGTCGATCGTGTGCGCCCGGCACGAGACATCGTGCTCGACATGGTGCAGCAGTGGATCGACACCACCGAGCGGCTGAACCAGTTGATGCAAACCGACTAACCCACTACATCTGATTCCACACGGGCGGGCGCTTGTCGACGAAGGCCTGACCCGCCTCTCGCATGTTGCCGGTGAACGTTCCGAGCACCTGTGTGCGATTCTCGAGTTGCATCGCGTGGCGCAGGCTCGGCGCGTCGAGGTTGGCCCACAATCCGAGTTTGGTCATGTAGACGCCGAACTCACTGTTGGCCGAGATGGCTTCGGCGAGCTCGAATGCCGCGCCGTGCAGTTGCTCTCGCGTCACCACACGGTTGAGCAAACCGATGCGCAGGGCTTCGTCGGCGGCGAACCGCCGGCCCGTGAGCATCAACTCGGCCGCGATCGTCGGGCTGACGATGCGGGGCAAGGTGTAGCTGGTGCCGACATCGCACGACGACAATCCCACGCGGATGAAATGGGCGGCGAAGTAGGCGTCGTCACTCGCAACCCGGAGATCGCAGGCGAGCGCGATTGCCAGTCCCCCGCCGACGGCGGCCCCGTGCACCGCGGCGATGACCGGCTGCGGCAATTCGTGGATGGCGAGGACGAGGTCGGCGAGTTGCTCTTGCAGTACCTGGATGAAGCCGACCGGCCCGCGATCGCGGGCCAGCTCGGGAACCTCGTCGCCGCCGGTCATGTTGGCGCCCGCACAAAATCCTTTGCCTTGCCCCGCGAGCACCACCACGCGCACCGAGCGGTCGACGCGCAGCGCGGTGAATACGTCGGTCAACTCGCGCACCATGCCTGATGTCAGCGCGTTGTACTTCGCCGGATCGTTGAGCTCGACGAGCGCGACGCCGTCGCGCGCCGCGACATTCACGACGACCTTCATGTTGTCCCCTCGCAGTGCCTTGTTGGGTGCTAGTCGTCAGAACCGATGACCCGGCCGGGTAGCGCACCTGTGCTCTTGCCGTCGATCTGCACCGCGACTCCGTCGACGAACGTGGCCCGGTAGCCACCTTCGGGCCGCCGTAAGCGTGACCCGCCGCCGGGCAGATCATGGACGAATTCGTCGTCGTCGTAGTGCAGTTCGTCGAGCGCGAACACCGTCAGGTCCGCGACATTGCCGACTGCGACCTTGCCTCGGCCGTTGAAGCCGAAGACCTCGGCTTGGCGACCGGTCAACTGGTAGACGGCTTCTTCTAGCGTGAAGTCGCCGCGTTCGCGCACGTGCCGTGTCAGGACCAAGGTGGTGTCGCCCGACGCACACAGCATCTGCATGTGCGCTCCGGCATCGGACGAGCTGATCAAGACGTTGGGATCGGCGAAGGTGCGGGCGACGCCATCGATGTCGGCATTGGAAATGCCCACGGCGACGACGCCCGGACGGCAGTCGTTGGCCAGGACGAAGTCGGCAAACACATCGGACGGATGGCCGCCGCGCTCGGTGACGAGCTCGGCCAGGCTGCGGCCGAGCCATTGCTCGTTCTCGGCGCCGAAGACCTCGACGAAGCGCACCAACTCGGTGCGGCGATGAGGGAACATCGCTTTTTCGGTGCGGTCCCACTCGTCACGGGCTCGCTGGCGCCACCCAGGGTCGCGCAGCGTGGCGGCCTTGTCATCGCCGCGTGCCGCAACAACACGATGCCAACCCTCGGGCATCGACATGAACATCATCGACGAGTCCCAGTTCAAGCGGAAGTCGACGGTACGCGGCGAGAGTTGCGGATAAAAGCGGATGCCTTCGCTGTGGAGGCGCCGTGCCATGTCGAGCCAACGCTGCGTGTACGCAGGATTGCTGTCGGAATGGGCAAAGCCGGTCCACGTGAGCGGGATGTCGCGTGCGCCGCAACGGCGGGCCAATTCTTCTACGGCGATCTCGGGATCGGGCCCGAGCAAACCGGGCACGAACTCGACCAGGCCACGGTGATGCGCACCGAGCGCGTCGAGTAACGCGTCGAACTCGGCGCCGTCCGCGGCACGCGAGGGCACCGGCCGGCCGTGGGCATCGACATCGAGGAACGAGGTCGACAGGCCCCACGCGCCCGCGCGCATCGCGTCGTCGAGTATGCGCGCCATCGCGGTGCACTCGGCCGGGGTCGCGACGCGCGTCCACGCGTCATCGCCCATGACCGCAAGGCGGATGGGACTGTGGCCCACGAGTGCGGCGAGGTTCAACGCCGCGCCGGTGGCGTTCACTGTGTCGCGATAACCGGCGTAGTCGGTCCATGTCCAGGGCACGCAGTCGTCGAAGAGATGACGGGGTACGTCCTCGATGTAGGCGAACAGATCGGAGATGTCGCCCCGCGTTGCCGGCGATGCCGGGTACAACGACAAGCTGCAGTTGCCGACGAGCATCGTCGTGACGCCGTGCAGAGGATCGGGATCGACGGTCGGGTCCCAAAAGACCTGCGGATCGGTATGCGCGTGCGTGTCGATGAAGCCAGGGGCCACGATGGCGCCATCGGCGTCGAAGACCTGCTCGCCGTCGGGCGCAAGGCTGGTACCGATCTCGACGATGCGGCCGCCGTGCACCCGCACATCGGCTCGCTTCGCCGTGCTGCCGGTACCGTCGACGACGTGGCCGCCACGAACCAAGAGGCTGCGGTCGTTCATGGTCATCCCCTCAGGGCACTCGTCGGGCGGGTGCCACCAGGCGATGTTACCAACGCGGATACATGGCCCGGCGCAGCGCGTCCGCGATGTCGCGCAAGAACTGCTGCGATACCGCCGCCTGGGGGGCGAGACCCTCGAAGCCATGCGGCGCGCCCGGATAGACGTGCAGCTCGGTCGGCACGCCGGCCGCGAGTAGCCGTTGGGCGTAGTCGATGTTCTCGTCGCGGAACACGTCGAGCGTGCCGACGCCGATGAACGCCGGTGCCAAACCCCGCAGATCTTCCGCGCGCGCGGGTGCCGCGTACGGTGACACGTCACCGACGCCTGGTTCATGGCCGAGATAACAGCGCCAGCCAAGGACGTTGGCCTCACGCGTCCATACCTTGGTCACCAGCTGACTCGAGGTACTCGTATTGCGGTCGTCGATCATCGGATAGATCAACAGTTGGTAGCACAGTGCGATCTCGGCGCGATCGCGCACGAGCAATGCGAGCGCCGCCGCGAGACCACCGCCCGCGCTCTGCCCTACGACGACGATGCGGTCGCGGTCGATGCCCAGTTCGTCGGCATGCGCGGCGGTCCACGCCAACCCGGCGTAACAGTCCTCGAGCGGCGCCGGGAACGGTGATTCGGGAGCCAGCCGATAATCCACCGAGACCACCACGCAGTCGAGCGACTCCGCGGTCTGCACGCACCGGGGATCACTCATGTCGATGGTGCCGAAGATGTAGCCGCCACCGTGGATCCAATAGCAGCACGGTCGAGGGGTTGCACTCGCGGGTGGTGAGTAGATGCGCACGACGACATCAGGGTCGCCTTTCGGCCCTGGTATCGCCACGTCGCGAATGGTGATTTTCGACGCGGGATCGAGCGGGGGCATCACTACGACGCGGCTCAATCGAAACTCTGCTACCCCCGCGGGATCAGCCGGATAGACGACCGAGCCGAAGCCCGTGGCTTCGAGCGCGGCGGCGACCTCGCGGTCCAGTAGTTCGTCGACGTTCATCTTCTGCCTTCCGTGATGTCCCAAAACCTTGCGGACGATTCGTAGGCGCGGCGCGCGAACTCGTGCAGTGGTCCCGCGGAGCCATCGCGCCAGCCCTCGTCGAGGATCTCGACGCTCACGACGCCGTCCCACCCCTTGGCTTTGATGCGGTCGCAGTAATCGACCAGATCGAACTCGCCCTCACCCGGGAACGTGCGGCGGTGGATCGTCTCGGCGACGAGGTCGTCGCCTATCATCGGCCGGGCGTCGTCGAATTGGACGTAGGCGATGAGATCGACCGATGCCGCGTCGAGTTCGGTGATGGTGTCGGGCCCCCGGAAGTGATGCCATGTGTCGAAGAGGATGCCGGCGCGCTCGGTGCCGACGTGGTCGACCAACATCTTGGACGTCGCGATCGAATTCGCCGGTGTGAACGGGAGATACTCGATGGCCGGTCGCGCTCCTACAGTGGCGAGTACGTCGCATACCATCGCGAACGTCTCGCACAGCTCATGATCGATCGGTGCGCGAACGTTGGTGAGAATCCACTCCGGCCGCAGAACCGCGGCGAGTTCGGCCACATGTTGCGCGTCGGCGAGTGTCTCGTCGCGTGAGGTGAGAACGAGCGCCGCAATCTCCCAACACCTCATTCCCCTGGCGTCGAGCATGCGCGCCAACTCGCTCAATTCTCGTCCGTCGGCCACCCACGCGTCGAGCGAGAACGTGTCGGGGCCGAAGAGCCGAAATCCGGCCGCGCCCGCGGCATCGATCTGTGCCGGCAGGTCGGGCTCGACACCGAAGAACGCCGACCGATTGAACGTGTTGAAACAGAGTTGAGCCATGGTCAGCCGATCAGACTCGGCGCGCGACGATCGTTCGCGCGGGCAGTGTGGGACGGAGATCGTCGGTGCGACCGGCGAAAAATCGTTGATCGAGGTCGGTCTCGGTCAGGTGTTGCTCGACGACAAAACCGGCGTCGGCGACGTGGCGCTCCATGTCGTGCGGATCGTAGGCCGATCGGAACGGTTCGCCCTTGCGCGCCACCGATGCGCGCACGGCGGCCAAGTCGGCCTCACCATCAGGCGAAGCGGGCGTATTCGGTGGGTAGTTGAAAATGAGCCGGCTGTCCGGCGCGCTCACTTGGCCCAGGCCGCGCAACGACGCGGTGGTCGCGTCGACAGTGAGGTACGCAATCGTGTTGAGCCATGACACCGTCGATGGCTGACCGGCATCGTGGCCCGATGCCGCCAGCGCCTCCGCGATGGTGGTCGTCTCGAAGTCGATGGGCACGAGCTCGAGGTGGGCGGGAACCGAACCGCGGGCGCGCATGATGCGCTGCCGCTTCACTGCTTGGGCCACCGGATGATCGAGTTCGTAGACGCGCAGCCGGTCGGCGAGATCGTCGCGGCGCACCCCGAAACTATCGAGTCCGGCGCCGAGGAGAAGGTACTGATTGCGTCCAGACGCGACACCTTGCTCGACCAACTCTTCGGCGAGGCGCAGGTTCGAGATCGAATACGCGAACAGTGACTTCGAGCGCAGTTGCTGGGGTGCGAGGTACTTGCGATACAACGGCGGGACCCGCACCAACAAGCGCGACTTGCGGTCGATCAGCCGCAAGGCCCAGTCGTCGTCGAGCACCGGTGGGCGCTCGTAGCGCACGTGCACGGCCCGCCGCACGGCGGCACCGTTGAAGGTGCTGGACGGGCCCTCCCGGCGGCCCGAGCGGCCCTTCAGAGCGGAGAGCCGCGTCATCAGCTGCGGCGTATCTCGCGCCAGGCGACCTCGCGGTCGACCGATGGTTCGCGCGGTAGGCCGAGTGCGCGTTCGGCGAGATTGTTGCGCTGCACTTCGTTGGTGCCACCACCGATGGAAATGCCGTAACGGCCGACGAGTTCGGCTTGGATCCAAGCACTGCGCTCATCGGTCGTGACCATGCCCGCGGGACCAGCCATCGCCATCGCCAAGTTGCCCGACAACACTCGGTTTTCCGCGACGAAAAGTTTGAGAATCGACGGATCCATCGGTGGCGTCTTGCGTTGCCGAACCGCGGCGAGGATCTGTTCGCCCATGATCGCGAGCAGACGCTCGCGTGTGTAGTGCCGAGCGAGATCTTGGCGAACCGCCGGGTCGTCGATCGCTCCGAACGCACGGGCCAACATCACCAACTTCTCGTTGGTGTTGGCGCCGCCACTGCCGCCGCCGATGAAGGCCGCCTCGTTGGACATCACGGTTCGCGCCGGCGACCAGCCTTCGTCGATCTGGCCCAACACTCGGTTCACCGGAACGGACACGTCGGCCAAGAACACTTCATTGAAGTGCGCCGAACCGGTGGCCTGCACCAGCGGTCGCACCTCGACACCGGGACTGCCCATGTCGACGAGCAAGAAGGTGATGCCGTGATGCTTGGGCACATCGGGGTTCGTGCGCACGAGCAGCATCCCCCGGTCGCAGAACTGCGCGGCCGAGTTCCAGACCTTTTGCCCGTTCACGAGGAAGTGATCGCCATCGCGATCGGCGCGGCAGGCGAGACCGGCGAGGTCACTGCCGGCGCCGGGCTCGCTGAAGAGTTGGCACCACGCATCGTCACCGGAGAGCAGACGCGGGAGATACTCGTTGCGTTGCTCGTCGGTGCCGTGGCGCATCAATGTCGGCCCGAGCATGGCGATGGTGGCCGAGATGAACGAGTTCGGCGCCTCGACCTGTGCGAGTTCTTCGCGAAAGATACGTTCGTGCCACGCTTGGCCACCGCGACCGCCGTACTCGTGCGGGTAGGTGAGGCCGGCGAAGCGGTTGTCGTAGAGCAATCGTTGCCACGCTCGCCCCGACTCGAAATGCGCCCGTGCCTCGCCCTCGTCGGAAGTGAAATTCAGCGCCCAGGGATTTGCGTCGCGCCGTGGCGGAAGATGCGTTCGTAGGAACTCGCGAGCTTCGGCGCGAAAGATCGCCTGCTCGGCTGTGTCTTCCGCGTGTTCGTCGGTAGACATGCCTACGCCTGCCAGTGACTGCGATCGAAGTAGTCACGCCACGCACAGAAGCGATCACCGCGCACCTCGAAGACGCCGACAACGGGCAACTCGAACGGGGTGCCGTCGCGCGGTGTGAATCGCTCGGTTCGCTCGGCGCACGCGTAGTCGCCCGCCGCGGCAACGTGATGCACGGTTGCCTCGATACGCGCGAACTTGGCCATGAACGGTCCGTGCAACACTTCGGCGATGGCGGGCCCACCGATGGTCTCGCCGGGGAAGGGAATGTTGACGTAGACCGCGTCGTCGGTGAAGTGCTCGGCGATCTGTTCTTTGGTCATCTCGGGCCAGCGGGTACAGAACTCCCGTGCGGCAGAGGCAGCGTCCATGGGCCGGAGCGTAGCGCTTCGCGCTCGACCGCCGGGGAGCCGTCAGTCCAAGGGATGGGCCGGTTCGACGTCGAAGTTGTTGAACAGTTGGCGGTAGGCGTGCCACGTGTTCCAGTGCTCGGTCAAGTACTGGATCTGGCCCGCGTCGTTGAAGCGGAAGACGAAGCAGTAGGTGTTCTCGTACGGTTTGCCGCGGATCGTCGTCGCCCGAAAGGTCTGTTGGCGCACCACGTAGTCGCCGTCGGCCAACGTGATCACATCGGCCACTTCTCTCGTCGCCATGTCATAGCGATCACGACCGGGCCCGAGCGTCGTGGTGGTGTTCTGCGACGGCAGGAGCTTGCGTATTTCGGCCCGCCCCCGATGCTCGGTACGACCTTCGGGGTGCGCCAGTGGCAACCCGTTCCACCAGATGCCGTCCTCTGCGAAGAGTTCGGACTTGTCCGCCGGAGGGGGCTCTTCGTTCAAGAACTGACGAACCACCGAGAGGTTGCGCTGTTCGGACTCGCTGTACTCCCGCATTGCCGCCCCCGGCTCGATGGTGCCGCTCGGGTTTCTATCAGCGTTCGACGGCGCCGGCGTCGGGGAGGCCCTTGCGCGCGTTGCCGAAGGCGTCGACCCCGGGCGCACCGAAGGCGTCGCCGGCGTCGGTGGCCACACTGCCCAGAGGAGGGATCGCGCCGAGGAACAGGGGTAGCGACGGCACGAGTTTGTCGCCGAGGCCCATCGGTGAGGGCGTTGCCGCGACATAGAGGTTGCTGGCGAGCGTGATGTTCTGCGCGTCCCAGATGATGAGCCCGCGATCGGGCCTATTCGGCGAGACGAGGTTGTTGCGGAACGTGACGTTGGAGGCATACGTGGCGTTGAGCTCGGCCGCCGGCTGATCGACGCGGTTCACGTTGTTCGACAGCGTGTTGTTGACCGCGAGCACGTTGTCGGACTTGTTCACGTTGATGCCGCGACCGCCATTGGCGGTGCAGATGTTGTTGAGTATCGCCGTGGCGCCCGTGTAGCCCCTGTTGCGGTTGCTGTCGATGATGATGCAGTTGCCGTCGGTGATGATGCCTTCGGGGCCGGGCACCAGCGTCTCGTTCTTGAACACGATGTTGTTGACGATCAAGTTGTTGAAGCCGAACGGACCCTTGCCCGTGTTGCTGTCGACCGATTCGAAGAAGTTGATGGCCGAGGTCTGGTAGGTGCTCCATTTGGTGGTGCCCGAGATCTGGTTGCCTTCGACCCACACGTGGTCGGAATGAATCGCGCTGACTCCCGATCCGCCGGTGTCATGGATCAGGTTGTTGCGCACCACCACATGGTTGGACTCGTTCACTTCGACGCCCGCCGTCGGTTCGCGGTCGGTCAATGCGGTACCGATGATCTCGAATCCTTCGATGGTGATGTACGAGCTCTGGAAGACGCGAAAGACCTGCCACCCGCTGCCCCGTCGAATCGGGCGCTCGCCGGGGTATGCCGCGATGCGGATCGGTTGCGCGGCCGTCGCCTTCAGACCTTTGATGTCGACGGGCGCCCCGGGGCCATAGGGCGACGAGTAGTCACCGCCGCGCACCAAGAGCGTGTCACCGGGGTGCAAGCGGCTGACGGCCGCTTCGATCGTGCGCCACGGATCGTTGACATCGCCCCGACCGTCGTCGCGACCGTTGGGGGCGACCACATAGGTGGGGCTCTGCGCGTTGGCAATCGAGGGGACCACGACGGCGGCCAGCAGCGAGGCAACGACAACGATCAGGTAGGTGCGGCCGAAGCGCGACATGGTGCTCCCAGGAGGTGGATTGCGGGGGTCAGGCGCCAATGACGCCTGACGGACCGTAGCGCGTTCGTAATATGTTCGCTACGCAATCGTCATTCTTCACCCCGCCGAATCACCTCGACAGGCCGTTCGGCCTACCCTCAACGCCACGACCTCGTCCCAGTAGGGGGTATTCGTCCAGTGATGGCGTACGAGACCATCAGCGTCGACCCGCTGACCGTCAACATCGGCGCGCAGGTCGACGGTATCGACCTGCGCCTACCGCTTCGCGAGCAACAACAAGAGGAGATCCGGGACGCCCTGCTGCGCCACCTCGTCCTGTTCTTCCGCGATCAGGACCTGAGCGAAGCGCAGCAGCTCGCCTTCGCTTCCACCTTCGGTCCGCCGGTATCGGCGAGCGTCGACACCCGGCCGGGCGCAAAGGAGGTGCTGTTCGTCAGCCTCGAGGACAACCCGGACAGCCCGCCCAAGGCTGATCGGTGGCATACCGACGTCCCCTTCGTGCCCATGCCGCCTGACGTCGCGGTGCTCAACATGCGAGCGACGCCTCCCGTCGGCGGCGACACACTGTGGTTGAGCCTCTATGCCGTGCACGACGCGCTGTCCTCCACCATGCAAGAGCTGCTCGCCGGTCTGCGCCTCGACATGCAACTGGGCGCCTCCAAGGAGACGATCCTCGAACTCTACGGCGAGGAGTACTACCGCGAAGTGGTAGAGCCGTTCAAGGGCGCGGAGCAACCACTGGTGCGCGTGCACCCGGTTACCGGCCGTCGCGCGCTCTATCTCGCAGGTTCGTTCATGCGCCGCATCGTCGGTCTCCACGACGACGAGAGTGCGGCGATTCTCGCGCTGCTGCAGTCGAAGCTCGACGACCCCAACATGCAGTGCCGGTGGCGCTGGCGTCAATACGACGTGGCGGTGTGGGACGAGCGCTGCACGAATCACCGGGCCATGGCCGATCACTATCCGCACTACCGGATGATTCGCCGCTGCCTCGCCGGCTCGGGTGTGCCGATCGCCGTTGGCGACCTTCGCTGACCCGCCGGCCGCGCGCGCTCAGAGCGTGGCGCGCAGCGAGTCGGCCTCGGATTCGACCGAGGTGCCCTTGAAAAAGGACGGGTTCGCGTGCGTGTAGAAGGCCACGGGGTTGACGAACATGAAGTCGCGATAGTCGTCCTCGGTGATGTAGCCGTCTTCGACCATCTCGCGCGACTCGCCCAGCACGTCGGCCATGACCGGTACATCCCAATGTGAGATGTCGGAACCGAAGAACGCCTTGAGCTTGGCGCCGAACGGATTGACCTTGTCGTTGAATGCGGTCGCAGTCATCGGATCGTCGGCCTCGCAGCCGCAATAGATGCGGGGCACGAACAATTCGTAGAAATCTTCGACGCGTTCGATGCCACACGCCGCGAACTCGTCGAGCAAGGCGGTGTCCTCGGGGCGCAACGACCGCGCCGGTGGCACCATCTTGGTCCACTCCGGTGCGTACCGTTCGAAGTACTTTTCGAACTCGCCGCGGTTGATGCGCTCGGCCGGCTCGAGGTATTGCATGCGGGGTCCGTTGCGCTTCTCCCAGTGCCCCATGAGGTCGCACAACAATGATGCGGCCCACGCGACGCCGCCTTCGAGAAAAGCGAAGTTGAGGTCGGGAAAGCGGCGGGTGACCCCACCCATGACCAATGACTTGGCGGTCGAGTGGTGGCTCTCGCCCAGCATCCCGACGTGGTTGTACACGTAGCTCGAGATCGATCGACGATTGGGCCATCCCATCGCGGCAGAGTGGAAACTGGGCGACACGTTGAGCTCGCGACACTTGGCCCACACGGGGTCGTAGTCGTACTGGCTGTCGTAGCCGAACGTGTCGGTCCACAGCGCCCACGGCGCGACCTCGGGATGCCGATCGGCGACCTCGGCGACCGGTCGCTGCACGAAGTTGGGCATGACGATGGCTTTGAAGCCCAGACGACCGACCGCGTGCTCGAGTTCGGCGATCGCTTCTTCGGGCGTGTGCATCGGGATCTCGGCCACGGGGACCATGCGATCGGCGAACGGAGCGAACACCTCGGCGTTGAAACGGTTGAGCGCGTGACACGCGCCGCGCCGGTGATCTTCGCGGTGGAGATGCGGGAACAAAAGTCCGATGCTCGGGTAGATCACGCTGAAGTCCATGCCGAGTTCGTCGAGGCGGTCATAGAGCAGGCTCGGCAAGAAGGCGGTCGCCTGGTCGATGGTGTGCTCGAGGCCGATGCCCCACGGTCCGCGGGCAACGCGGCTGTTGGCGCGTTCGGCAACCGTCAGCGAATACCAATCCATCACGGGGCCGAGCGAACCGGGCATCGTGAGCGACAGGGCATCGTGAAGCGCCACGCCCTCGTCGCGCAGGTAGCTCTCGAGGGCGGGGATGAACTCGACCGTGTGCCCGTCGATGTCGATGACCGGGTGCTCTAGCTGCGCCCGTATCTCCGCCGCGGAATGCCCGCTCATGGTGTCCCCTTCAACCGTTCTGTCGATCCTGTCGACGGGATGCTACCGATGTCTCTACGGTTGGTCGTCGTGAACACCGACGAAATCCTTGCAGCGTTGACACTGGACGAGAAAGTCTCGCTGACACACGGTGAGGACCTCTGGTCGACCTATGCCGTCGAGCGGATGGGCATTCCGAAGATCGTCGTCACCGATGGGCCCAACGGGGCCCGTGGCCCTGTCGACCCCGAACGGTCGTCAGGCGCGGCGACCTGCGTGCCCTGTGGCTCGTCGTTGGGTGCCACCTGGGATCCGCCACTGATCGAGCAAGTTGCCACGATGATCGGTCGCGAAGCGCGAGAGAAGGGCTGCCGTGTGCTGCTCGCGCCGACGGTCAACACGCATCGCTCGCCACTCGCGGGCCGCAACTTCGAGTGCTATTCCGAAGATCCGTTGCTCTCCGGCCGTATCGCCGCGGCGTTCGTGCGCGGAGCGCAGGCGCAAGGCGTCGCCACGACCGTCAAGCACTTCGCCGCCAACGAGGCCGAGTACGAGCGCTACACGACGAGCTCTGTCGTCGACCCTCGCGCGCTACGTGAGATCTATCTCGTACCGTTCGAGATCGCGGTGCGCGAGGGCGGCACACTCGGCATCATGACCGCGTACAACCGGCTCAACGGCACGTGGTGCAGTGAGCATCACGATTTGCTCCAGGTCATCTTGCGCGATGAATGGGGATTCGACGGCTTCGTCATCTCCGACTGGTTCGCCGCGGGTTCGTCGGTAGGCAGCGCATACGCGGGCCTCGATCTCGAGATGCCGGGCCCCGGTCGATTCTTCGGTCCGGCGCTGGCGGACGCCGTCCGTGCCGGCCTCGTCGAAGAAGGCGTCGTCGACGCAAAGGTGCGCAACCTGTTGCGTGTGTGGGAGCGCGTCGGCGCACTCGATGCCGCGGACACAGGAATCGAGCAAAGCGATCTGCTGCACGAGTCTGTCGGCGCGGGTAGCGCTCTGGCTCGTCGGGCGGCAACCGACTCGATGGTGTTGCTCAAGAACGACGGCGTGTTGCCCTTCCCGGTGTCGTCGATACGTCATCTCGCCGTGATCGGTCCGAACGCAGACCGCGTGCACATCATGGGCGGCGGTTCGGCGTCGCTCGAACCGCACCATCGAACGACGCCGTTGACCGCGTTGCGCGCAGCATTGGGTGATTCGATGGCGGTCACCTACGAACCGGGTTGTGTGGTCGATCGCTACGTCACTCCCCTCGCGGCGACGATGCACATCGACTTCTTCGCCGGCACCGACTTGCGCGGTGAGGTGGTGCACCAGCGCGACAACGAATCGGGCCGCGTCACGTTGTTCGGCAACCCGCCCGGCACCGGTGCGACCGGGTTCTCCTTCCGCGCGACAGCCACCGTGCGCGCGGACGCGTCGGGTCCGCACGTTCTCAGTCTCATCCAGGTAGGCAGGGCCCGCGTGCTCGTCGACGGGTCGGTCGTGATCGATGCCACCGGTGACGTCGCTTTGCCGAGGGGATCGGCGTTCTACGGCGCCGGCAGTCAGGAACAGCGCGTCGAGATCGACCTCTCCCAAGACCGCGACCACCACGTCATGGTCGAGTATGTGTCAGCCCCCGGGGGTCCCTTGCAGGGAATCATCGTGGGGTTGCGTGCCCGACCTCCGAGCGATCTCATCGAACGCGCAGTCGCCGCCGCGCGGACGGCCGATGCGGTCATCGTGGTCGTGGGCACCTCTGACGAATGGGAGAGCGAGGGCTTCGACCGCCTGTCGCTGCACTTGCCGGGCGAGCAAGACGAACTCGTACGACGCGTGAGCGCGGCCAATCCCAACTGTGCAGTGGTCGTCAACGCCGGCGCCCCTGTCGCGATGCCATGGATCGCACAAGTACCGGCAGTACTCGCGTGCGGTCTCGGTGGCCAAGAAATGGCAACCGCTCTGGTCGACGTGCTGGTCGGCAACAGCGAACCGGCAGGCCGATTGCCTACGACGTATCCCGCACGTCTCGAAGACAATCCGACACATACGAACTTCCCCGGCGAGCACGGCGAACTGCGTTACGGCGAAGGTGTCTACGTCGGGTACCGGTGGTACGAAGCTCGCGGCATAGCACCGCTTTTCCCCTTCGGCCACGGCCTGTCGTACACGACGTTCGTCGTCGACCGACCGATCGTGTCCTCGACGACCTTCGTCGAAGGGTCAACGCTGCAGATCGACGTGCCCGTGCGCAACGGCGGCACGCGACGGGGCGCGGAAGTGGTGCAGTGCTACGTCGAGCCCTGCGAACCGCGTTGTCACCGGCCCCGCAAGGAGCTCAAAGCATTCGCGAAGGTCTGGCTCGAACCGGGCACCGCGACGACGGCAACGCTGGTGCTCGATGACCGATCGTTCGCCTACTGGTTCCCCGGCGACGGGCTGCCCGTCGACACGCGCCAAAAGCTACGGATGCCGCTGGCACAGATCGCCCAGCCGGACACCCAACCTCGGTGGCGTGTCGACAGTGGTCGCTATCGGTTGCACATCGGGCGGTCGAGCGAGGCGATCGATCATGTAGTCGAGATTGAGGTGCGCGGTTCGCCTCAGTCGTAGGCGAGCAGGTCTTCGACGACGGCGCGCAGCTCGATGAGGTCGAAGGGCTTGATCGCGAGGTGCGTGACGCCGAGCGCCTCGATGGCGCGTCGGGTCGGCACCGACGCGTCGGCGGTGAGCACGATCACCGGCATCGATGCGAGCGCCGGTGAACGGCGGCAGAGCTCGATGATGGTGGCGCCGGAGATGTCGGGCAGTTGGAGATCTACGAGCAACAGCGATGGAGGGCTTTGGTGCAACAACGCCAGCCCGTCACGTCCGGTCGACGCGGTGAGAAATTCCACATTCGGCAGGAATTCGAGCGTGAGACGCAACACTTCGGCACCGTCGCGGTCGTTCTCTACACACACGACCCGCCGCGGCGCCGTTCCCCGACCGCCTAGGTGGGGTTCCGGCGCCGCCGCGGGCAGCGGGTCGAGAGCCGACACGGGCGGCCGAGATTCGAGCTCCCACAGCGCAACCTGACGCTCGAGATCGACGTGCACGAGGCGGCACACGGTCGGAGTCGGCATCAGGTCCCGAGGAGCAACGAACGTCGGCAGCCCGAGCGACGTCACGACGGCCTCGCTGCGGGCGCGACGCGAGGCTGCCAGTTGCGTGAGCAGAGGTTCGAGCGGCATGAGTTCATCGAACGTCAGCGGACCGGAGGCGAAGAGCATCTGCCCCGCTCGCAGATCGGTGACGACCATAGTGAGACGAGTGTCCGCCATTCGCCCGTCACCGCCGGTGCGGGTGTCGCTCGACCATTGCACTACCCGCACGTCGCGTACGCCTCACCTCTGCGGCCACGAGGTCTGGGCCTCGCGGCGGGTTCGCTGAGTGCATCGAACCACCGAGGCACGTGCCTCGCGCAATGCGCCGAGTGGCTCGCGTGGGTGAGCCAAAGGTGTCGTGGCGACGGCCCGTTGTGCGTTCAGAGTGATGGGCCATCGTGCCCCTACCCGCTGAGCCGAGGTTTGCTCCACGCTCGCGGTTACCAAGAATTCGAGGAGCGCCCGTGAGCATTTTTTCCAGATTCGCCCGTCGACCGAGTGGACGGACCGTGGTCGGTCTTGCCCTCGCGTCGAGCGTCGCGTTCAGCGCCGTCGTATCGATCGGAGCGGCGTCGGCCGCGGTCAAGACGGTTGAACGCTTGTTGACCGAGATCAACGCCGCCGAAACCGAACGCCGGACCAAGACCGTTCTGGTCGTCGACGACGATCCTGATGCGCGGCGCATCGCGACCACGATCCTCGCGAGTGAGGGATACGGGGTTCTCGAAGCCGAATCCGCAGAGCGCGCGCTCGACACCATCCGCAGTCGCCGCGTCGATCTCGTCATCCTCGATCTCGCATTGCCCGGCACCCCCGGCCTCGAATTGTTGGCGACGCTGCGGCGCCACCACGACGTGCCCGTTCTCATCATCAGCGGCAACGACGATGTCAACACGAGGATCGTGGGGCTTCGGGTCGGTGCCGACGACTTCGTCGTCAAGCCCGTCGCTCCCGGCGAGATCAGTGCTCGGGTGGGCGCCCTCCTGCGCCGCACGGAACCAATGCGATTGGTGGGCACGCTCGAGTTCGACGACATCCTCATCGACCGCGACGCCCGACAGGTCTTCATACGCGGCCGGCGCGTCGAACTCGCACCCAAGGAGTTCGACCTCCTGCAGTTCTTGGCATCGAGCCCACGACGCGCATACAGCCGACAGACGCTCCTCGAAAAAGTGTGGCAGTCGTCGGCCGAATGGCAACAACAAGCGACTGTGACCGAACACATTCGCAAGCTCCGCACCAAGATCGAAGACAATCCCGCCGCGCCCCGCTGGATCTGTACGGTGCGCAACATGGGATACCGCTTCGATCCGTGACACACCCCGACGACTCCGACTCGCCGATCGGTTCGACGGCCGACCTGTCGTCACCACCATGGCTCGAGGCGCGGGCTTCGTTTCTGCGCGCCGTCGACACGTTCTTGTTCATCATGGGTCCGGATCTGCACACCGGCCATTTCATTTCAGGCGCGTTCGAGCGTGTCTACGGAGGTGATCCGAGTCGCTTCCTCGCCTCGCCCCAAGTACTTGCCGAGATCGTGCATCCCGACGATCTGCCCGTTGCCTCGGAACTGATCTTGGCGTTGCGCGACGCGGCGCAACGACCTCAGCTACCGGTAGGCGGTGTCCTCCAGCGCGCCGAGATCCGACTGATCGACAAGCGCGGCAAAGTGGTGTGGAACGAGTTCATTTGTTCGGCGGTCGAGGTTGCCGACGGATCGCGCTTTGTCATGGGTCTCGCGCTCGATGACACGCGCCGCCATCAGTCCGATGCCGTGATCGATGAGTTGAGTACCGCGTCCAGCGAGGCCCGGCGCTCGACGGCCGATTTCTTGTCGAAGATCAGCCACGAACTGCGCACTCCCCTGCACGCGATGCTCGGCTACGCACAGTTGCTCGAGATGGGCGCGGGAGATCCGCAGGACTTCTTGCCGCGGCTACGCCGTGCCGGCAATCGCGTCGTGCAGTTGCTCGACGATCTGCTCGACTTCAGCCGCCTCGCCGCGGGTCGTCTCGCGCTCGAGATCGAATCGGTTCCGGTTGCGCGTGCGATCGATGACGCCATCGAATTGACGATGCCTTTGGCGCAAGAGCATGCGGCCACGGTCGAATGCCGACCGAGCCCCGATGTCGCGGTGCTCGGCGATGCGACTCGCTTGCGTCAAGTGTTGACCAACTTGATTGCCAACGCGATCAAATACAACATCGCGCCCGGACGAGTCTGGGTTTCGGTCGACGGTGACGACGAGGCAGTGCGTATCCATGTGACCGACACGGGGCCTGGTATTGCGTCCGAGGACATGGCTCGCATCTTCGTGCCCGTCGATCGACTCGGCGCGGAGCGATCGACGGTGTCCGGGGCCGGCCTCGGCTTGCCGCTCAGCCTCGGGCTCGTACGAGCCATGAACGGCGACATCACGGTCACCAGCCAACTCGGTGCCGGTTCGACCTTCACGGTCACTCTGCCGCGCGCGGCCGCCAAGTTGACATCGCGCGGACCGGGCAACCAACGCAATTCAGTCGCCATTCTCTGTATCGACGACGATGCCGAAAGTCGTCGCATCCTGAGTGCAGTGCTTTCGCGTATCGACGGTGCCCACGTCTATTGCGCGGCCGCGGCCACCGATGGCATCGCCTATCTCGAGCGGGGCCGCCCCGATCTGCTCGTGTTGGATCGTCATCTGCCCGACATGGCCGGTGACGAACTGTTGCGTCATGTGGTGCGGCTGGCCCCCGGATGCCCGGTGGTGCTCATCAGCTCCGACGCCAACATCCTCGAGCCGAACTTTGCCGCACCGCCGATCGTCGCCGCCCTCGCCAAGCCACTCGATCTCGACCAGTTCGTGCAGATGGTCAACGCGATACTCCTGCGCAGCATTCTCTGACGCCGCACCCATCGCCGGCTGTGTGCGAGGCTTGGCGGGCACGCGACGAGCGGCGACGACCAACGGGGGGGCAACAAGTGGATGCAAGTGTGTTCGGGCTGCACGGGAAGAAATCACTCGTCGTGGGCGGCGGGTTCGGCATCGGTCGCGCGAGTGCGTTGCTACTCGCCCGCGCCGGCGCCGACGTAGTGGTCGCCGACCTCGACTTGGCGCGGGCGAAGGCCGTCGCCGACGAGGTCGCTGCACTCGGCGTTCGTTCGACTGCGCTCACCGGTGACGTCACGCAACGAGCACAAGCCGAAGACCTCGTCGACCAGGCGGCGATGTTCCATGGCTCACTCGAGGTCGTGATCAACATGGTCGGCACCGCGGCGTGGGCCGACTTGATGACGGTCGACGACGACACATGGACGCTCGACCTCACGCGCAACCTGACGCAGCACCTCTACGTCGGGCGCGCGGCCGCCAAGCACATGATCGACCAGGGCACGGGTGGCCGTATCGCCGTTGTGGCGTCCGTCAGCGGGCTCTATGGCGCGCCCAACCACGGGGCCTACGGTGCGGCGAAAGCCGGCCTCATGGATCTCGTGCGGACGATGGCCCAAGAGTGGGGTCGCCACGGCATTCGCGTCAATGGGGTCGCGCCCGACATGATCGCCACGCCGCGTGTGCTCGCGGCCTACGCCGAGCAAGGCGTAACGCCCGACGACGCCGCGCGCTCCGATGGCGCGCCGTTGGGCCGCTTCGGGACTCCCGACGAGATTGCGGGGCCATTGGTCTTCCTCGTGAGCGACTTGGCCGGTTTCATGACCGGACAGACGTTGGTCGTCGATGGAGGTCAGCGCGCGGCATTCCCGCACGTACGCGGCACCGGCGTGATGCGCTGACCGACCGCTCGCCGAGGCGTTCGTACATCAGATAGTGCAACGTCCTATCAAAGGAAGCCCAAACGATGTGCTGCGCGCGCGTGATGTCGCTAGCGTTCGCAACGTGTTGACCAACGCGTTGGTGCGGATCGACCAAGGCCGCGCCGAGTTCATCGAGTGGATGAGTGAGCGCGGCGCGTGTGTCGACGACATCCTGCGGGCGAGCGACGTACGTCCCCAGTGGCATCAGTTGTTGTGCGAAATGCGTGCATGGATGAGCCGATCACAAGGCACTCGTTGCCACACCGGGTTGCCTCGCGCGCCGATCACCCTCGAAGAGATCGTCGTGCAGCGGCGTCTCGTACGACTTCTACTACCGGCCGTCGACGATCATGCGTCGATCTTCTGTGTGAGCCTCGCATCGTTGCTGGCACTTCGCGCCGACGATCCCACCGATCTGCTGGGTGCCATCGACGCGGCGATGACCGATGTCGATGCCCCCGCGCACACGTCGCAGTCCGCGCCGCGCTTGCTCGCGCGCGTATAACGCAGGGTCAATACGAGCGGGGTAAGCCGAGCACGTGCTCGGACACATAGTTGAGGATCATCTCTTGTGAGATGGGCGCGATCTTCATGAGACGCGATTCAGTCCAGAAACGTTCGACGTCGTACTCGCGGGCATAGCCGAACCCGCCGAATGTCTGCATCGCCCTATCCGCGGCAAAGTGCCCGGCATCCGCCGCGAGGAACTTCGCCGCGTTCGCGTGTTCGCCGCACGGCAAGGCGTTGTCGTAGCGCCATGCTGCCTCGCGCACTGCGAGTTCGGCGGCATGCAGGCGCAGGTGCGCCTCGGCCAACGGGAATGCGATCCCCTGGTTCTTCCCGATCGGCCGACCGAAGACGACGCGTTCGTTGGCGTAGTCGACGGCGCGACGCACCGAGACCTTGCCGATGCCGAGTGCCTCGGCCGCCACGAGGACGCGCTCTGGGTTGAGGCCGTCGAGCAAATACCGAAAGCCATGTCCCTCGTCGCCCACTCGGTCGGCGATGGCAACCGGCAGATCGTCGTAGCGCACCTCGCACGATGCGACGGCATTGCGGCCGACCTTGTCGATGGGTCGGATGTCGACCTCGGGCCGTTGCAGATCGGCGAGTAGCAACGTCATGCCGTCGGTGCGCCGCACACAATCCTCGAGCGGCGTGGTGCGCACGAGCAACAGCACCTTTTCACAGTCTTGAGCCTTGGTGGTCCACACCTTTTGCCCGCGCACCACGTAGTGGTCACCGTCGAGCCATGCGCGCGTGGAAATCGAGGCGGTGTCGGTGCCCGAATCGGGTTCGGTCACGCCGAACGCAACGTGCAACTCGCCGCGCGCAACGCGCGGAAGGTAACCCTGCTTCATTCCGTCGCTGCCGTACTTGACGACAGGGTTCATTCCGAAAATCGAAAGGTGCAGGGCGCTACACCCATTCATGGCTGCGCCGGACGCCGCGACCTCTTCGAGGACGATCGACGCTTCGGTGATGCCTCGTCCCCCACCTCCGTACGCCTCAGGTATGGCGATACCGACCCAGCCGCCGGCGGCCATCGCGTCGTAGAAGTCCCACGGAAATCGATGCTCGGCATCGCACGCCCGCCAGTACGTGTCGTCGAAGCGGCGGCACACCGCTCGCACCGCTTCGCGAATCAACTCATGGTCATCATCGACGGCGAAGTTCATCGCGTCGCAACCTCGACCGGCATCCGATTGAAACCCTTGAGGAACTCACCTCGGCGACGGCCAACACCGTCGAAGTCAACCTCGAACGACGCGATCCGCGTGATCAACTCTTCGAGCATCACGGCGCCCATTCGTAAACCGATGTGCTCGCCGATGCACTTGTGTTGACCATACCCGAAGAGCAATGAGCGTTCGTACCGCCGATGGATGTCGAAGCGATCCGCATTCGGATACTCGTTCTCGTCGCGATTTGCCGATGCCCAGATCAGCAAGAGGCCTTGTCCTTGTCGAATCGACTGGCCGCCGACGTCGACGTCGCGCAGCGCGGAACGACAGAGGATGTCGGTGGGATGGTCGAGGCGCAGGGCTTCGGCGAACGCCCAGATGCATTGCGACGGATCCGCGATGACCTCCGCGCGTTGCTCGGGGTTGCGGGCCAAGTGATACAGCGCGGCTGCCAGACCGAACTCGGTCGTATCCGAGCCCGTGACCATCAACGTGTGGAGTTCGGCGGCGACCTGTTCGTCGGTGAGCGCAACACCTTCGACGCGTGCATCGAGCAGCGTGGCGAGCACGCCCGTCGACTGTGTGGCGTCGCGACGACTGTCCACGACGAGGCCGTGCAGGTACGTGAACACCTCGATCGTCGCCGCGATGTTCGGCTCGGACGTGCCCCGCTGCCCCGGTTCACGGTGAAATGACGCGCCGATGCGTTCGCGCAGCCAATCGGCGTCGTTGATCGGTACACCGGCCTTGGTGGCCGCGAACCGACCGGCGACGACGTGCGCATAGTCGCCGTACGCGTCGAATTGCGACCTCTCCGATAGCAACGTGTCCATGACCGAGCGCGCGATCGAGCGGATGGTCACGTCGTCGCGTTCGGCGGCCTCCCGCGTATAGAAGGACGCGAGCACGCGTCGCCGCAGGCGATGTTCGGGAGGATCGAGCCCGGCAAAGGTGAGATCAGACGCAGGCTCTCCGAGCAGGATCTGGTTGGGGGTCGGGCCGCGCCCGACGGAAAAGCTCGACGTGTCGGAGCAGACCTGCCAGACCGCAACAAAGCTGGCCAGTGCCCACGCGTCGTACTGCGCCATGTAGTGCACCGGGTCGTGCACGCGGAGTTGCGCGTAGAGCGACTGCGGATCGGTCATCGCCTCTTCGGACAGCGGGTCGTAGTCGACGGCCATTGCCACTCGCGTCAGGAGGCGCCGGCAGGCGACAGCGAATCGGCGGTGAGACCGTGGTGCCCCCACTCATCGCCACCCGCGAGGTGGCTGACCACCCACGTGGCATCATCGACCAGACGGCCACCGCAGCCGATTTCGATCTCGAATCCGGCAGGGCTGCGCATGTAGAACGACAACATGCGGTCGTTCTTGTGGCGACCGAGCGTCGCGGTGATCGGGCACCCTGCGCGGGTGGCGCGTTCGAGCGCGTAGCCAACCTGATCGATGTCGGTCACCTCGAATGCGACGTGGTGCAGCGCACTGATTGGTCCGACTGCGGTGAGCGCCACTGAGTGGTGGCGGGCCGTGCACCGCAGGAACTGCACCGACATGTTCGGACCGATGATGACGTAGTCGGAGAGTTTCATCCCGAGCACTTCGCGGTAGAACGCCATCGATTGGTCGAGATCGGGCACGAGCAGCACGTAGTGACCGAAGCCGAGTTCGCCCGCGACGAATTGCGGCACGCCCATCGGCGACACGAAACCGCCATCGGTCGTGGGACCCCAATACAGCTCGACGCGTACACCCGATGGATCAGACACGTGCACGAAGTCGCGTATGCCACGGGCGTCGATCTCGTCCGTGGTACCGGGCGTCGCGACGATGCCCAGTTGCGCCAGGCGCTCTTTGGCCGCGTCGAACGCGTCCTGCGACCCGAGCTCGAGACCGACATAGGCCAGCCCGCCTGGTCCCGCCTGCGATTGATCTGTCGGGTGCAGCGCGATGCGCCATTGACGTTCGTCGCCCTTGAGATAGGTCGTGTCGGCACCGCGCGGCGGCGACGGCGCGGGCATCAGCCCGATCACTTTCGTGGCGAACTCGCACCACGCGTCGACGTCGGGCACGGCAAAACCGAGATAGCCCACTCCACGCAGATCCATTGCTGTCTCCCCCATCGTCCCGTGTGCGCAGCGTAGGGCCCGAGCGGCCATCAGAGCGTCGCAGAGCGGGAACTAGGGTAGGAGGCCATGGCCATTCTCAATATCGACATCGGCTTCGTGAGCGCTACTGACTCGCTGGTGTCGTTCTACCGCGACGTGTTCGGCCTGGAAGTACTCGAACCGCGGGTGTTCCCTGACGGCACCGTCCATCGGCTGGCCCTCGGCTCGGGCGCGCTCAAAGTGATGGTCCCCGCAGAGGCTCCCGCCGACTCCCCGCGGACGCAACGTTTCTGGGATCAGGCGGGCATCCGCTACGTGACGATGTGGCTCGACGATCTCGACGCGATCGTCGAACGCTGGACGGCACACGGCGGCACGGTCGCGCTGGGTCCGCTCAGCATCCGCGAGGGCGTGCGCACCGCGCTGCTCGTCGACCCCGACGGAAACACCGTCGAGGCGATGCACGAGGCGGCCCAGGGCTGATTCAGCGCGTCAGCAGTCCTCGGCGCGCTCGCACCCTTCGGTCGGCCACGCCGAAGATGGCGTCTACCACGATGCCGATGACAAGGATCACGATCATGTACGCGATGAGCAACGGGTAGTCATTCAACGTCCGCGCATAGTCGAGGCGTACGCCCAAGGCCGGCTTGTTACCGATGGCAACCAGTAGTTCACCCGCCATGAGACTGCGCCACGCGAAGGCCCAGCCTTGTTTGAGTCCACCGACGTAGCCGGGCAGGGCTGCCGGCAGGATGACCGAACGCATCAGCGAGAAGCCTCGTGCTCCGAGAACGTTGCCGGCGCGGATGAGGATCGGTGGCACATGGTCGACCCCGTTGATGAGGCCGTTCGCGATCGACGGGGCGGCGCCCAGCACGACAACGAACAAGATGGCCCGCTCGTTCAGTTGGAAAAGCACGATGGCGAGAGGAAACCAGACGATCGACGGCATCGTCTGCAGACCGGTGATCATCGAGCCAACCGCAGTGCGCAGGACGCGGACGCGGACGACGGCGGCGCCCACAATCGAACCGATCAGCAGCGACAGGCCGAATCCGAGCAATGCTCGCTGCATGGTGGTGCTGACCGCCCGCCAGAAGTCGCTCGTTTGCGCAACGTCGGCCAGAGTTGGGAATACCTTGCGAGGACCGGGGAGCACGTAGTCGGCCTTCCAGTGCGACCACACGACGACCTGCCACAGCACGATGGCGATCGCCACGGCGGCGAGCTTTGGCCACAGCGACGACCACATGCGTAGGGCCCGTGATCGATCGGTGGGATCGTCGGTCTCGAGCGCATCCAGTCCTGCGAGTTCCTGATCGGAGAGGTCGGCCGACACACTGTCATGCGAGTCCAAGGTGACGTCAGCGGGCATGGCGGCGAACCTCTGCGCGCAGCCGCTCGGTGATGCTCCCTGCGAGCGAGCCCACCTCGGGCGATTCGATGCGACGGGGCCGGGACACGGAAACCGGGAACTCGGCAATGACGCGACCGGGGCGGCTCGCCAGCAACACGATGCGATCAGCGAGGCGTGCGGCCTCGCGAACGTTGTGGGTCACGAACAAGATGGTGACGCCCGTGGCTTTCCACAGGCGTTCGAGCTCGTCGTGCAAGACGTCGCGCGTCATGGCATCGAGCGCACCGAACGGCTCGTCCATGAGCAGGATCTCGGCGTCTTGCGCGAATGCACGTGCGAGCGACACGCGCTGGCGCATGCCGCCCGAGAGCTCATGGGGTCGGCGGTCTCCCGCGTCCGCCAGCTGCACCAATTCGAGCAATTCGTCGGCCCGTGCCCGGCGAGCCTTGCGATCCTTGAGACCCCGTAACTTGAGGGCAAGCTCGATATTGCCCCTCGCGGTGAGCCAAGGGAAGAGCGCTCCTTCCTGGAACATCAGCGCCACCTTGCGGCCGCCGACGTCGACAGTGCCGCTCGTTGCCTTGTCGAGGCCGGCAATGATGTTGAGCAACGTGGTCTTGCCGCACCCCGAGGCGCCGACGAGGCAGGCGAACTCACCGGGCGCCACATCGAGGGAAAAACCGTCGAGCGCTCGTACGGGCTTGGCCCGGCTGCCGAAGACGCGACTCAGCCCGGCGATGTGAATCGCCGGGCCGGTGGTCGTCGCGTCGACGTCGTTTCGGACATCGGTGATCGTCACTACGACTTCACCTCCGGGAGGTTCGCCGTCTTGAGGACGGCATTGAGAATAGTGAGATCGTATATACCATCGAGTTTGGTGGGCTTCAGCAGGCCGACGTCCTCGGCGTGTTGCGCGGACGCGATCAGCGACGAGGTGACCGGGTCGTTGGTGAAGGTCAGGTTCTTCCAGGCGGCATCGATCACCACGGGCGCAATGCCCTTGCCGGTGTACTTGACGATTCCCTCGTTCACGACCTTCTTGGCGTCGTCGGGGTTCCGTGCGATGTAGTCATTCGCTGCGACCTGTCCCTCGATGAGCCGCTTGACCGCGTCGGGATGGTCCTTCAAGAACTTCGTCGCGACGATTAGATGCGTGGTAACGAACTGGCCATTCGGCCACAGCGTCTTCTCGTCGATCAGCACCTTCCCGCCAGCTTCTTGGACGAGCCGCGTTCCCCACGGCTCGGGCACCCACGCACCCTGAATGGCGCCCGACTTGAAGGTCTCGAGCGTCTGCGCGTTCTCCTGAGGCACCACTGAGACGTCGCCGCCCCCTTGCGCATCGGTCTTGAACCCTTGTTGTTTCAGCCAATATCGCAACGCGACGTCTTGAGTGTTGCCGAGCTGGGGCGTGGCGATCTTCTTGCCTTTGAGATCGGCCACGGAGTTGATGTCTGGTTTGACAACGAGAAGGGCACCACCCGACGTCGCGCCCGAGATGATACGAATCGCTTCACCGTTCGACACTGCGAACGCGTTGATCGCGGGGTTGGGACCGATGTAGGACGCGTCGAGTGCGCCGGCCAAGATCGCCGTCACGACGTCGGGGCCTGCGTTGAACGTCTTCGTCTCGAGCTTGTTGGCTCCGAGCTTCTCGGCGAAGATCCCCTTCTCGGCGCCGACGATCGCTGTCGCGTGCGTGACGTTGGGGAAGTAGCCCAACCGCACCGTCGTCGCCGTTTCAGTAGCGGCTGCACCGTTGGCTGCGGTCGCTGCCGGGCTGCCACTGTCGTCACCGCACCCTGCCGCCAGCAACGCTGCCGCCCCCAATATCGGGACAATCAGGCGCCATGGACGCTTCGTCACTGCAGTACTCCCTAAAGCCGACGTACTTGATCGGATTTACGATAGGGATGATTCACGATCTCGTCAACCACCGGCCGATGTGACATGGGCCGGACGACGCATACACGGCGTGCTCGGTACACCGATCGAGGGTGCTCGGCGACCAGAATGTGTCCGTGTACATCTCCGCCAAGGCCGACTATGTGACCCGTGCATTGCTCGTCATGGCGGCCGAACCTGACGGCAAGCCGGTGACCGGCGCGGCCATCGCGAAGCAACAGCGCATGCCGATGAAGTTCGTCGAGAACTCGCTCGTCGATCTCAAGCGATCGGGCCTGGTCGCTAGTGTGCGGGGCACCGCCGGCGGCTTCAAGCTGGCCAAGCCGGCGAACCGCATCACCATCGCCGACATCATCCGCGCAGTTGATGGTCCGCTGGCCGAGATACGCGGCGAACGACCCGAGGCGACGATCTACGAGGGGCCGGCCGAACACCTCCAATTCGTCTGGGTCGCCGTCCGCGCCAGCCTGCGCAACGTGCTCGAGCAGGTGACGTTGGCCGATATCGTCGCCGGCAAGATCCCGCGGAAGGTGCTCAAGCTCACCGAGAACCCCGACGCGTGGAAGCCTCGCTAGGGGTTGTAACCGGTGCCTCTGTTCCCTAATGTCGATGGGGTACATCGACATTAGGGAATGCTGGATGACACTGGTGCCCGACGCGGCGAGCGCACGCGAGACCATCGTGTTCTTCCACGCGCACCCCGACGACGAGGCCATCTTCTCGGGCGGCACGATGGCCCGTCTGGCACTCGCGGGCCATCGCGTCGTCGTCGTCATGGCGACCTCGGGCGGCCAGGGGCGCAGCATCGCCGCGAGCATCGACGACCCGACGGCGCCGCTCCCCTGTCTCCCGTACGAACGCGAGCGTGAGTTGGCCGAGGCGTGCGCGCTGCTCGGCGTCGCCCGTGTCGTGCTCTTTCGCTACGAAGACTCCGGCATCGACTCGCCTCCGAATCCTTCACTTCTCCCGTTCAGCGAGATTGCCGTCGACGAAGTTGCGCAACGGTTGGCCGACGTCATCGCCCAAGAAGCCGCGACGGCCCTCGTCGTGTACGACGAGGGCGGCATCTACGGCCACGTCGACCACCTGCATGTCCACCGCTCTGGCGTCGCGGCAGCGCGGCTGTCGTCCATACCGACCCTCTACGAGATGACCGTCGATCGCGAGTATTTGCACTTCGTCGACACCCATTTGATCGACCACGCGCGCGAGTCGCTCCCCCATGTCGAGCACATCGGAGTGCCGACCGTCTTCGTGTCGACAACGGTCGATGTACGCATGGTGTTACCGCAGAAGCGGGCGGCGATCGCCGCGCACGCCAGTCAGGTGCAGTCGTCGTCTTCGGTCATGCGATTGTCCGAAAGTTCGTTTCGGGAGGTCTACGGCTATGAGTGGTTCGTACGCCACGGTCCGCGGGGCGTGATCGAATCGCTCAGCGATCAACTGACACTTGCGTAGCTCGCGGCTACGACGACGCCGCTACGACCTCGCCGCTACGACGACCCTGCCTCGACCGTTTGCGGATTCGGGGGCTCCACCTGGAAGACCGCCCGGATCACCGCGATGCACTGGTCTTCGACGTACTCGATTCCTGCCGCCAGCGCGGCCGCCCGACCTTCTTCGCTGATGATGTCCTGCTGCAGCCATACCGCGGGAGCACCGGCTTCGATGGCAGCCATCACGACGGCACCGGCCTGCTCGGAGGGCCGGAACACATTGACGAGATCGACCGGTACCGGCACGGCGGCCAAACTCGGATACGCCTTTTGGCCGGCGATCGAGTCGGCGGTCGGGTGCACCGGGATCACGGTCCATCCATGGCGAATCATCTGCAGCGGCACCGCGTGCGCGGTCTTTTCAGGATGGGTCGACATGCCGACAACGGCAATGACCTGACTCTTCGCGAGTAGCTCGTTGGGTGCGAGTGCCATCGTGATCCTTCTTGTCGAGTCACCCGAGTATGCGCATCAGTGTGTCCGATTCCACCAACCTTCTTGTGTATTCGGCGGAATGCCAACGCGGCCGATGGGGTTCGAGTAACCGCGTGCGACAGGCATGCGATTCGCGATCTCACACAAGAGGAACCAGTACCAATGGCCGACTCCCCGGACTCCCCCGACTTCAACGCCTTCAACCGCAAGGTCATCGCCGAATTCCGCGAGAACGACGGAGTCGTGACGGGCCCGTTTGCCGGATCGCCGTTGCTCTTGCTCACGACCACCGGCGCGAAGACTGGTGCAGAACGAACGACTCCTCTGGTGCATACGCGCGACGGCGATCGTGTCGTGGTCATCGCGTCCAAGGGCGGGGCACCGAGCCATCCCGACTGGTTTCGCAATCTGTCGGCCAATCCGGGCGTGACCGTGGAGTTGCCGGGCGATACCTTCCAGGCGCAAGCCCGAGTCGCAGAGGGTGAAGAACGCGACCGCCTCTACCGCGCACAAGCCGAGCTGATGCCCAATTTCGACCAGTACGCCGCGAAGACCGACCGATTGATCCCGGTAGTCGTGCTCGAGCGCGTGGCCTGAGCGACGACGCCGAGAGGCCAGCTAACTTGTCCGACGCACACCAGAGTCCAGGAGCGAGCATGCCCGAGAAGATTGCGTTCTACTTCGATCCGCTTTGCCCCTGGTGCTATCTGACGTCGAAGTGGGTGCATCGCCTCGTCGAATTGAAGGTGGTCGAAGTCGACTGGCGAGTCTTCTCACTCGAAGTCCACAACACGGGCAAGACGTCACTGCAAGATGCCGCCGAGTTTCGCGCGGCCACCGCGTTGCGCACGGCGATGGCATTGCGTGACACCGTCGGCCCCGAGTCGGTGGGTCTGTTCTACACCGCACTCGACGCGCGCACTTGGGACGACACGCAAGACATCCGAGACATCGAAGTCATCCGGTCGTCCGTCGCCGACGCCGGTGCCGACCCTGCGATCGTCGATGCCGCGATCGCCGATGCGACGACGTGGGACCGAGTGCTCGTCGAGCATCGCGCCGTCGTGTCCGAGGTCGGCGCGTTCGGGGTGCCCACCATCCGCCTCGACGGCGGCAGTGGACCGGCCATCTTCGGCCCAGTGATCCACACGGTGCCCAACGACGACGATGCCGTCGAGATGTTCCACCACGTGTCGTGGCTCGTCCGTCATCCCAACTTCTGGGAAATCAAGCGCGAGCGCACCGAATCGCCCGACCTCGAGCACGCCCGCGTGCGCGCGGCTCGGCGGGCAGCAGCCGAGGCCGCGGCCGCCACCACCTGAACGCAACCTCTGTCGCTGCGCCGAATTTCCGTCAGAAATTGGGCAGATCGCATCGCCCGTTCACGAGGTGTTCACAACACTGTCATGGCCCGCGGAGGTCCGCCGCGTATGGTCGCTTCGGCACGCGACGAACAGGAGCGGACGTGGACGCATTCGAACGTCTTCTCGATCTCGGCATGGGACTCACCACGTGGTCTCCGGCGCGAGAACGCGACCGGCAACTGATCATCGATGCTGCGGACGAGCTCCGCAGTCTCGGTCGGACGTGCGTCACCCTGATCGACTTGCCGTATGAGCCGTTGCGCAACGTGCGGCGCAACCTAGCGTTGTGGAACGCAGCCGCGTGAGGGCGATAGGCCCGATCGCGATACCCGCTCGGCGAGGCCCGTCTCTCAGAATTCCACGTCGAGCTCGTCGAGCTGCTCTGGCTCGATGCGAGCAGCCTCCATCCACTCCGCTACCGCCGGCATCGACAGGATCGTCTCGCAATAGTCGTCGCACAGATGATCGAGCTTGATGTGATACGTCCGAAACCGGCTGCACACTGGCGCGTACATCGCGTCGGCCATCGTCGGACGCTCGCCGAACAGGAATGGTCCGCCCGAGGCCAGCAAGCAGTCGCTCCACACTCTAGTGACACGGTCGATGTCGGCCTGCGCGCCGGCCCACACCATGAAATTGGGATGATCGGCGCGCACATTCATCGGCAGCGCGGCCCGCAGATTGACGAAACCAGAATGCATCTCGCCGCATATCGACCGGCACCGCGCGCGACCGGTGATGTCATTCGGCAACAGACCGGCTTCGGGCACGAGTTCGTGCAGGTATTCTCCGATCGCCAACGTGTCCCATACAGTCACGTCCTCGTGCACCAGACACGGCACCAGGAACGAGGGGGACAACAACAACAATTCGGCTCGGCTCGCAGGGTCGTCTGCCGGAAGAACTTCTTCGACGAAGTCGATACCTGCCATCTTGCACAACAGCCAGCCGCGGAGCGACCACGAACCGTAGTTTTTGCTATTGATGGTCAGTGTGGCTCGATTCATGATGCAATCCAGTCTTGTTCGAGAGGGACGATCTGCTTGAAGGGTCCGCGATGACATTCACAGCGATGGACAGCTACCGCGAGCCGCTCAAGGGCGTAACCCCGGGCGCCACGGTTCTGTACCCCGCCTACCAGACGCAGAGCGACCTGCTGGCACCGTTGCGGGCTTTGGCGGGGATGGCGGCGCGGGCTTCCGAAGCGTGGCGTGCCGACTTTCCGCGCAACGCGGTACTGATGAATCTGGGTGCGACGTACGAGCTCGTGGCGCGCATGGGTTTCTCCCACGCGCGGCCAGCGTTTGGCATCGATCACATCGTTGTCGACGGGCGCGAAGTTGCGGTCAGCGAGAAGGCGGTTGCCAGCACGCCGTTCGGTACATTGCTGCGCTTTTCCACCGATACCGGTGCCGACCGCCCACGCGTGATGCTCGTCGCCCCGCTGTCGGGTCACTTCGCCACCCTGTTGCGCGAGACGGTGCGCACCATGGTTGCGGACTGCGACGTCTACCTCACCGATTGGCACAACGCGCGCAACATCCCACTGAAGGAAGGCCGTTTCGGGTTCGACGAATACATCGAACATCTCATCGACTTTCTCGAGTTGATCGGGCCCGGCGCACACGTCGTGGCGGTGTGCCAACCCTGTGTTGCGGCCCTCGTCGCCACGGCCGTGATGGCCCAAGGTGGACACGCCGCGACCCCGCGCAGCATCACGTTGATGGCCGGCCCCATCGATGCGCGCATCAACCCGACCAAGGTCAACGAGCTCGCGACCAGCAAACCGATCTCGTGGTTCGAGCGAAATCTCATCGCCTCGGTGCCGTGGCGTTATCCCGGCGCCTTCCGTCGTGTGTATCCCGGCTTCTTGCAGGTTGCAGCGTTCATGAGCATGAATCTCGAGCGTCATGTGAGCGCCCACCGCAAGCTGTTCACTGACCTCGCTCGCAACGATCGCGCGAGCGCGTTGGCGACGGCGTCCTTCTATGACGAGTACTTCGCCGTGCTCGACCTCACGGCCGAGTTCTATCTCGAGACGGTGGCGAAGATCTTCCAGCAGTTCGAGCTTCCGCTCGGCACGCTCGAGTGGCAGGGCCGTCGCGTCGACACGGCAGCGATCCGGCGCACCGCGTTGCTCACTGTTGAAGGTGAACGCGATGACATCTGCGCCGTCGGCCAGACCGTTGCGGCACACGACCTGTGCCCCAACATCGGTGGCGCCAAGCGAGGACACCACCTGCAGTCCGGCGTCGGCCACTACGGCGTCTTCAACGGGCGGCGCTGGGAAGGTCAGATCTACCCAGTCGTGCACAACTTCATTCGTGCCAACGACTGGTAGCGACGCCGCGGTGCTGCCCGCGGTCACTGGGCGCACCAACCACCGTCGACGTTCCACGCGGCCCCACGCACCTGGCTGCTGGCATCCGAACACAAGAAGACCACGACTGCGGCGATCTGTTCGGGGGTGACGAACTCCATCGAGGGCTGCTTCTCACCGAGCAGCAACTTCTTGGCGGCATCAACCGATATCGCGGCCGCCTCGGCGCGCGCTTCGATCTGGCGCTGCACGAGCGGTGTCAGCACCCATCCCGGGCAGATGGCATTGCACGTGACCCCGGTCGTGGCGGTCTCGAGCGCGACCGTCTTCGTCAATCCGAGTAACCCGTGCTTGGCCGCGACGTAGGCCACTTTCTGCGCCGACGCGACGAGGCCGTGCGCCGACGCAATGTTCACGATGCGCCCCCAATTTGCTTGCTTCATCCCAGGCATCGCACAGCGGATGGTGTGAAACGCGGATGACAGATTGATGGCGAGAATTGCATCCCACTTGTTGGTCGGAAACGACTCGATGTCGGCGACATGTTGGATGCCCGCGTTGTTGACGAGGATGTCGACGCGACCATACGTCGCCTCGGCAGCGGCGATCATGGCTTCGATCTGCCCCGGGTCGCGCATGTCGGCGGGATCGTGCTGGGCTCGTATGCCCCAACTGCGCAACTCTGATTCGATCTCCGCGACTTCCGCCGGATCGCCGAATCCGTTGAGCACCACGTTGGCGCCTTGTGCCGCCAGCGCCCGAGCAATTCCGAGGCCGATACCGCTGGTCGATCCCGTCACCACCGCTGTCTTGCCGTCCAACATCGTGGGCTCTTTCTCGCGGCGCCGCGCCGCGGTCACCGGCGCAACTCGGGGAGCGCGACGATCGCGTCGATCGCTTCGGGATTGACGATGGCCTCGGTGTTGCGCACGGGTCGACCATGCACCGCGTCCGCAACAGCCAACTCCACGAGCTTGTTGCTGCGCGTGCGCGGCAGGTCGTCGACCTGTGCGATGACCGCGGGAACGTGACGGGGTGTGCACGCCGACCGCACCTTCGAGCGGATCTCGCGGCGTAGGTCATCGGTGAGCATTTCACCGTCGATGAGTCGCACCAACAACACGATGCGCACGTCGTCTTCCCATCGCTGTCCGAAGGCCAACGCTTCGGCTACCTGCGGGAGCGCTTCCACGATGCGATAGATCTCTGCGGTCCCGATGCGCACTCCACCAGGATTGAGGGTGGTGTCGCTGCGGCCGTGGATGATCACGCCGCCGAATGGAGTGAACGACGCGTGGTCGCCGTGCGCCCAGATGCCGTCGAATCGGGCGTAGTACGCGTTGTGGTAGCGCTCGCCCGAGTCGTCGTGCCAGAAACCGAGCGGCATCGACGGAAACGGTTGTCGGCACACCAACTCCCCCGCTTCGTCCGGGTTGTCGCGCAACGAGTGGCCGTCCTCGTCGACGACATCGATCGCGAGGCCGAGCGCGGGACGCTGAATCTCCCCCGCCCGCACCGGCCCGGTCGGATCGCCGGCCAAGAGGCATCCACAGAGGTCGGTGCCACCGGCGATGGACGCGAGGTGCACGTCGGTCTTGACGGAGTCGTACACGAAGCGGAACCCGTCGGGTGACAACGGTGAACCGGTGGAGCAGATCGTGCGCAGGGTGTCGAGACGATGCGTGTCGCGCGGGATGGTGCCCGACTTGCGCAGCGATTCGATGAAGCGGGCCGACACGCCGAGCAGCGTGAGTCGTTCGCTGTCGACCAGGTCGAAGAGCGCCTCCGGCCCGGGTTGAAAGGGTGAACCGTCGAAGAAGACCGCGGTAGCCCCCGACCCGAGCGTCGACGCCAGCCAGTTCCACATCATCCAACCGGTTGTCGTGTAGTAGAGAACACGATCGCCGGCTCGCACATCGCAGTGCAGTTGATGCTCCTTCAGATGTTGCAAGAGCACGCCGCCGGTGCGATGCACGATGCACTTCGGCACACCGGTCGTGCCCGACGAGTACAAGATGTACCAAGGGTGGTCGAACGGGAAGCGTTCGCACGCCAAGGGCGCGTCCCGATACGGCGCGAGGAACTCGTCCCATGCAACCGTGTTGGGCGCAGTGTCCCCCGCGAGCACGACGGTGCGCACCGTGGGCAGGCGCGGTGCGATCTCTCCGAGCCGTTCGCGGCAATCGAAACGCTTGCCGCCGTAGGGATACGACGACGCCGCGAACAAGAGCGCGGGTTCGATCTGCCCGAATCGGTCGACTACACCTTCGACGCCGAAGTCGGGCGAAGTCGACGAGTAGATCGCACCGAGGGCCGCCGCGCCGAGCATCACGGTGATGGCCTCGAGGCCGTTAGGCAGCCAGGCGGCAACCCGGTCGCCGGCGGTGACGCCGTGCGCGCGCATGGCAGCCGCCATGGCTGCGACGTCGCTGCGCAATTCTTGCCAACTGCGAGCCACACGCCGCCCGGTCTCGTCGATCGCGACAACGGCATCGCTGAGCGGATCGAGATCTCGGTCAGTCGACAGCAAGTTCTCTACAACCGACAGCTGCGCATCAGGGAAGAATCTCGTCGCCGCAAACTCAGGGTGACGTTCGATCACGCGGTCGCCGCGGTCGCCGCTCATCGCGCATTCGCGCCACAGCAATGACCAGAACTCGTTCGGTTCGTTGACCGACCACTCGTGCAGCTCCGAGTAGTCGGCCGCGCCGACGCGGCGCCAGAACGCCGCCATGCGGGTCGCGGCTGCACGTTCGGGCGACGGTACCCACAGCGGTTCGACGTCGACGGGAAGCATCGTCACCCCTCGATCTTGTTACGCGTCCGGGTCCGGCAGTTGTCGGTTACGTGAACGCACCGTGAACACCCCCGCGGCACAAGGCCCAGGGGTGCTGCGAGCACAGGGTCATGCAAGCACAGGGTCATGCAAGCACAGGTAGAGTTCGGCCGTCGAGAAAGCGAGGAAACGATGCCCGTAACATCGGGGTTCAACCATGTCGCGACGTTGACAACCGACATGGACCGAACCGTCGGTTTCTACAAGGCGGCATTCGGTGCCGAAGTGATCTTCGAAATGCAAGCGCAGCCCGATCACCCGCACATGATCATCCTCGATCTCGGCGGTGGCGCGGCCCTCAACATCTTCGAGGTCGAGGGCGACACGATCATCGGCGATCGCACCCGGCAGGGCGATCGGGGCGCCATCGATCACTTTGCGCTCGCCGTCGATTCTCGTGCCACCCTCGAGTCCGTGCGTGACCGCCTCGTGCAAGCGGGGGCCGACATCGGTGAGATTCAACGCCTCGGCGGCGAGTGGTCACTCTTTTTCCGCGACCTCGACGGAATGGAGCTCGAGGTCTGCTGTCACGCGGACTAGTTCGCGAGCAGTGCCGGGGTCATCACATCGCCGTCGACGTTCAGCCTTCGACCAACGATTGTCCGGCGAGCACGAGCGTCAGATCATCGACGACGAGGTGTTGCGAGGCCGCGTGAATGTCCCGGAAACAGCGACCCAGCGCACTTGGTGTGCGGATCGGGTCGGTGCCGGCAAACGAGTAGGCGAAGCGGGCGACGTCGACGGCAACGTGGGTTGCGTACGTGGTCGCTTGGCGCAGCCGCACGAGTCGCGCCGCGGTGAGATCGTCGCCGCGATCGAGCTCGGACTGCGCCTCGCCGAACGACTCAAAGACGAACGAGCGCGCCGATCGTAGAGCGGCATCGAAGCGGCCGAGCTCGAACTGGAACCGCTCACGATCCGCGATACGGGAGGCGGCTCCCATCCGCTGCTTGGTTCGCGCGATCGCGGTGACTTCGTCGATCGCGCGACGTCCCACACCGAGCGCGAAGCCGGCATGACCGATGAGCGCCAAGCCCAGGACGCCCATGCGGTAGATCGGTCCGCCCCGCAGCGGACGGCCGCCGACGAGATCGAACGTGAACCCGCCGTCGACGTATTGCTCCGGCACCACATAGTCGTAGCTCCCCGTACCCACGAGCCCGATCACGTCCCAGTTGCCGGCGAACTCGACGTGGTCACGAGGGACGAAGAACACTCTGATCGCCGGCCGGCCCGGCGCCATCATCCTCGGTTCGCCATCGAGCATCTCGAGCGCGCCACCCCCGACCCAATCGGCGTGGCCACTGCCGCTGCCGAAGCTGTAGCGGCCGCCGATGGTGTAACCGTCGCCGGTGGCCACGGCGCGTCCGCGCGGCGAGAACTGTCCGGCGTGCGTCGGTATGCCATTGGCGAACATTGCTCGCACCGCGTCGTCACTCGTGTAGGTGGTGGCAAAGGCCGACGTCGACGCGTTTGCGAGCAATGTCCAGCCCGCCGACCCGTCGGCGCGACACACCTCTTCGTACACGGCCAGGCTGGTGACGGCGTCGGCCTCGGATCCACCGAAGGCACGAGGTATCTGCAGGGCGAACAGGCCCGACTCGCGAAATGCGTCGACGAGCGACTGCGGCAACGTCCCCTCCGACTCGGCCGAGGCGGCCTCCCGCTCGACCAAGGGGCTGAGCGAGCGGGCGATGGACAGTGGATCGGCGAGGGCGTTGGGCATGGCGCCATCTTGCCCTGTCGAGGCGGCGCCTTGCGGGCATGATGAGGCGGTGACGACCTTCATCGCCTTGCTTCGCGCCGTGAATGTCGGCGGGAAGAACCAGGTGTCCATGGCCAAGTTGCGCGTGGCGCTGGAGTCGTTGGGGTACTCCGGTGTCACGACCTACATCCAGAGCGGCAATATCGTTCTCGACGGCAAGGAGCGGACAGCCGCCGCGGTAGCGCCCAAGATCGAGGCCGTCATTGCGCTCGAGTTCGGGCTGACCATCGATGTCGTGATGCGAACCGCGAAGGAGTTGACGACGGCTATCGACGCCAACCCGTTCCTGAGCCGCGTCCCCGACCGCACCAAGCTGCATGTGGCGTTCCTCAACCACGCACCTGACCACAAGCGTCTCGAGACACTGGACTCTGCACGGTTCGTACCCGACGAGTTCGCGGTCGGCGGGCGCGAGGTCTATCTGCACTGTCCCGAAGGGCTCGGCCGTTCGAAGCTCGCCGTCGCGCTCGGCACAAAGCTCGCGCCCGGGCCTGCGACCGTGCGCAACTGGAACACCGTCACCAAGCTCGCCGCACTAGTAGCCGCGCGTTGAGCGCCGTATTGACCCTCCTGAGGCTTCTTTACCTCAGAGGTATTAACGCAGGATTCCCATATTTTTAAACGGCCTGATGAAGTATCATTGGCGCATGACGAAAGCGCCCGCAGGAAAGAACAGGAAAGAGCGGCGCGTCGCAGGAAAGAGCGCGCCGATGAAATCTCGCAGCCGTAGTGCGATCCCGCAGCCCTTCAAAGTCAAGGACAGCCAAGGGAATTTCACCGGCAAGTGGCGCATCATCGTCACCGTCGATGGCGTCCCGAGAAGCAAGAACGGCACCCATGAGGAAGTCGTGGCGTGGACGTCGGCGACGTTGGGGAAACGCACCGGAATTCGTGTCGTGGCACCGAGCACCGAAATGCTCGATGACCTGTGGTGTGACTGGGAAATCGACAACGATGCGAAGTGGACGTCGAACACGAAATCACTGTACCGTTTCGCCGCCCAGTGCCTGTTGCCGCTCATGAATATCCAGTTGCGGCGTTTGTCCCATGAACACATCGAAGCGGCGTACGCCGCGTTGCGGTCGGCAGGCTACGGACAAGAGACCGTTAAATCAGCACATAAGCGGCTCAGCTGTTGCCTCCGCTGGGGCGAACGCAAAGGCCGCATCACAGTCAACCCGATGCGGCGAGTCACACCGCCGCGAGTCGATGCCCCGGTCGTCAAAATCTTCACGGCCAGCGATTGGGAAATCTTCATCACGTACGCCGCTCAAGTGTCGGCCGACTTTGAGATGTTTTTTCGGCTCGCTTACGACACCTTCGCTCGCGTCGGCGAACTGCATGCCCTGCGCTGGACCGACCTTCGGCCCAACGGGCAACTGTCGATCACGAAGACGATGATCCCCGGCATCGGTGGTGCCGAAGTGCAGAACGCCACCAAGAACAAACGGGGTCGCGTGGTCACGCTCACGCCAAAGACGCGGGAACATCTCGCGCAGTGGCGCGTGGGGCGCAACGACACCGGGTTCATCTTCTCACTAGACGACGGGCAGCATCCGTGGTCGGCGCGTACCACAGCGGCCCGCTACAGCACCTACCAAACAGCAGCCCGGGTCGATCTCGGAGCACTGGGTGTGATCAGACACACGGGCATCACTTCCTGGTTGCTGCGGGGCGCACCCATGCTGATGGTCGCTCAGCGAGCAGGCAACAGCCCCGCAACGATCGAGAAGTACTACGCCGGATTCGTCGATGGTGGTGACGCAACGTTCGCCGCCGCGATGTAGCCAAAACTTACTTATATAGATAGACCGCAATTTAGCAAAATCGAAGGCTTTTAAACAACACCGATCAGACGAAGGCGAAACAGACACCGTCGTTGGACGACATCAACAACATGATCCGTCACCTCGATGCACGCAACCCGGTGCAGGCTACACTCGCCCACTTTTTCGGCGGGACTGGAGCACGGCGTGGCGTAGCGCCGAACGTTCGATGGTCAGATGTTCGAGATGAGAGGTGACGTTGCACGCAGTAAGGGAACACCGCCGATGAAGACTTGCCGGTCCTCGCGGCTGAGAGTGACCCGCTGCTGCGTGCGATTTGATTCGCAGCGCTCGCCTGCCGATTCGAATGCATGATCGCAATTCCAAACGTCGACCCAAGTTACTTCACGTATGAGGTGAACCCGACAGAGCACGGTGCCCGGCACTCGATCATCCTGAACTTTTCGGAGGATCACGTTGT
>JBDSMH010000195.1:0-4392 GCA_039915945.1 Acidimicrobiales bacterium
AGACCATGCGATCCGGTGGGGGTATCGGGTATTAGCAGAAGTTTCCTTCTGTTATCCCCGTCTTCAGGGCAGGTTTCTCACGTGTTACTCACCCGTTCGCCACTAGACAATCAAAGGTGTTACCACCGAGGAAAGTCTCGTTCGACTTGCATGTATTAGGCACGCCGCCAGCGTTCGTCCTGAGCCAGGATCAAACTCTCCGTCGAGATCTTCACCGGGACCTCTCCCACCACTGCCAAGCGGCGAGATCAGAACCAGCTTCGATCGGAGAGCCGGTGCGTGCTGGTGCACGACACCGACTGGCGCAGACACAACGGCCGCCCTACTAACCGGGGTTACCGGCGGGCGACCAGTCTGCAAAATTATTGAATTGACGGCAATCACAACGTGGCTAGGCCACAGTGCGATTGCCCGCACTGGCTTTTTCGTCCTCTCTTCCGTTTTCAAGGAACGCAGACGTCAACCAACCAAACCCATTTGAGTGGATGTGGCGGCTGAAGCCGCTGGCCTCTGCGCCAAAGTCACCAGTAGTTCTTTCGGACCACAGGCGCTCGGAGGCGAAGGGCAACGCTACCCGTATTGCTCCCAGGCGTCAACCTCGGAGCGCAAATTATTCTGCGACGACGAGATGCACCTGACGCTTGCCCTTGCGGACGAGCAGGAACCGGCCGAAGCGTAGCGCGGCCGAATCGATTGTCCCCGCGGCGTCGGGCCGCTGCCCGCCCACCGTGGCCCCGCCCTGCCCCAAGAGACGGCGGGCTTCGCTCTTGGAGGCCACCACGTCGGCCGCGACGAGCAGGTCGACGACCGGTACGCCGGCCTCGAAGGACGAACGGGTGAGCCGCACGGTGGGGATCCCATCGATGAGCGACTCGAGGGCAGCCTCTGACGGCTCGTCTGCGCCGCCGAACACGATTGCCGTTGCTTCTTCGGCAGCCGCCACCGCGGCGGCGCCGTGCACGAGTCCGGTCACTTCACGGGCCAGCACGCGCTGCGCTTCGCGACGCTCGGGGGCGCCCGCATGCGCCGCAACGATGTCGCGAATCGACTCGACGGGCAACAGCGTCAACTGCAAGAGGAAGCGCTCGATGTCGAGATCATCGACATTGATCCAGTATTGGTAGAACCGGTACGGCGACAAGCGATGGGCACCGAGCCACACTGCGCCGCTCGCGGTCTTGCCGAACTTGGAGCCGTCTGCTTGCGTCATGAGCGGCCACGTGAGTCCGTGCGCCGGTTGAGCGAATCGTCGGCGGATCAAGTCGATACCGGCAGTGATGTTGCCCCACTGATCGGACCCGCCCACTTGCACCAGGCACGAGCGGTTTTCGAACAGCCACGCGAAGTCGTTCGCTTGCAACAGCATGTAGCTGAACTCGGTGAACGAGATACCGGCGTCACTTTCCAAACGACTGCGCACCGAGTCTTTGACGACCATTTGATTCACGGTGAAGTGCTTGCCGACATCGCGGAGAAACGGGATCAGCTGCTGATCGGCCGTCCATTCACGGTTGTCGATCAACTCCGCTTGCAGCGGGCCTGGCTCGAAGTCGAGGAACCGCGCCATCTGCTCTTTGATGCAGGCGAGGTTATGCAACAGCGCGTCGTCATCGAGAAGGTTGCGCTCTTCGGATCGCCCACCAGGGTCACCGATCATGCCGGTGGCTCCGCCGGCTACGGCGATCGGCCGATGGCCGGCGAGTTGAAATCGGCGCAGCGCCAACAGACCGATGAGATTGCCGGCGTGCAGGCTGTCCGCGGTCGGATCGAAGCCGCAGTACAGCGCGATCGGGCCCGAATCGAGCAATGCCGCCAACTCTGAGCGGTCGGTGGAGTCGTGGATGAGGCCGCGGGCGGCAAGGTCATCGAGGATCGCCGCGCGCTGCTGTGGAGGACTCACAAGTGGGCAAGACTATCGACCGACTATGGCTTCTACGACGGAATTGCCGCCTCATACTGCAAATGGACACACCCCGACCGAGCGCCGGCGATGGACGCGCGGACGCATCGCTGTAGCAGCGTGGATCCTGATCGTCATCGGCTTCTGGTTCTACGCCTTTGTGCTCGCACCCAAGGGCAGCCCTGACATCCTCGAAGTGCCTGCATTTGCATCGGCTTCCGAAACTCGCTGTGCACAATCACGGACGGTGATCGACGCGTTGCCAAATGCGAGCACCGCGAAATCGGCAACCGAGCGCGCCGACGTCATCGACCGCGCCAATCAAGAATTGCGCGACATGCTGGCCGACATCTCGGTGCTGCCGACCGGCACCGAGCACGACACCAACTTGATCGGCTTGTGGCTCAAGGACTGGCGCCAGTACGTCGTCGACCGCAGCGACTTCTCGCAGCAACTGCGGGTGAATCCATCCGCGACATTCGGCGTGACAGCGCGCAACGGGTCGCACATCACGAAGGCGATCGACGCATTCGCCGGCCGCAACAAGATGCCGAGCTGCGAAGTACCGACCGACGTCTAACGGCTCGCGTCGCGCAACACACGCGTGAGCTCGAGGCCGCGGCGCGCCAGGATCCGCAGATTGGGCTCGTCGGTCAACGCGTCGAGCTCTTCGAGCGTGACCCAACGAAGCGCGGTCGATTCGAAGTTGCCGACTGCTTTGGCGCCTTCGGGGGCCAGCAACAAATAGCGAACGTCATAGTGGAAGTGCGGCGCCTCGTTCGGGGGTTCGACGCGATGCACATCGAGATGGATCGCCGGCACGACGACGCGCAGATCGCCGATGCCGGTTTCCTCGCTCGCTTCGCGCAACGCGACTGCGGCAAGGTTGCCGTCGCCATCGGCGTGGCCGCCGGGTTGTAACCATTTCTGCAACTTGCGGTGGTGCAGCAGCAGCATGCGCTCGCTGGTCGGGTCGACGACGAGCGCCGAGCCCGTGAGATGCCCGGTCACACAGGTGCGTAACAGGGCATCGTCGTGTTCATCGGTGAAGCGTAAGAAATGGTCGCGTTGCGGATCGTCGAGATCGCGGAGCAACGCCGCGGCGGTGCCGAGCGATTCATCGGAACGCAACTGCGGATCGTCGGCCTCGAGTATCCGGTGGAGCATCGACATCACTTTCGGGAGACGTTGTCGTCGGCAGTCACGTACCACCGCCAAAGTTGGTCGACGCCGACCGACAAGCCTACGCGTCTGGTGACGGTCGGCGACGTTGGTGGGGCCGTGCCATCGTCGAGGATGCGCACCGGCGACGCGCGCCGCGTGAGGTCCGCACCGTTGTGTGCAGGCCCGATACCGAGCGCCTGACAGAGCTTGGCCGGACCACTGCACAGGTCGCGGTCACGACGAGCGAGCGGACGTGCCGCGCGCATGGCGTCGAGGCCATCGATCGGTGCCAGCGCGCGCAGCAGTACGGCCGCAGCGACACCATCCTCACGACAGACCGCATTCGCGCACCAATGCATGCCGTAGGTGAAATACACGTACAAATGCCCGGGCCGGCCGAACATGACGGCGTTGCGCGGCGTCGGGCCGCGGTACGCGTGGCTCGCCGGGTCTAGCGCACCGTCGTAGGCCTCGACCTCGACGATGCGTCCTGATCCGTTGGGACCGACGAACACTTTGTTCAGCAACTCGAGCGCGACAACATCTTGTGGCCGCGCGTAGAACGAACGCGGCACCAATCGAATACGAGACGTCACCCTGCGACGCGCTCGCGATCGGACCCGAGCCGAGCCGCGAAACGCTCGATTTGGGTGGCGATCGCCAGCGGTCCCGCACCGCCCGGCGTGGTGCGGCGGGTGACCGGGACACCGGGCGCCAGCAGCGCCGCGGCATCGGGGCCGAGCGCGTCGTGCCCTTCGACCAGACCGACGAGGTCGTCACCGTCGTCGATCGACCGACGCACGAGCGCCCCGACTACTGCGTGCGCGTCGCGAAAGGGCATGCCTTTCGCAACGAGGAATTCGGCGAGATCGACCGCCGCGCCGTACGGACTGTCGGCCGCGGCGGTCATGCGCTCGCCGCGATACGTGCTGCTGGCCAACATGCCGGTGATGGCCGAGAGGCCGAGTGTGATCTGATCGAGCGCGTCGAAGAACGGCTCTTTGTCTTCTTGCAGATCGCGGTTGTACGCGAGCGGCAATCCCTTGAGCGTCGCCAGCAGCCCGGTGAGATTGCCGATGAGCCGACCGGCTTTGCCGCGAGCCAGTTCGGCGATATCGGGATTCTTCTTCTGCGGAAGCATCGAACTGCCGGTGCTGTACCCGTCGTCCAAACGCACGAACCCAAATTCGTCGCTCGACCACAAGACGAACTCTTCACCGATGCGCGAAAGATGCACCGCTAACAGGGTCAGCGCGAAGAGTGCTTCGGCCACGAAGTCGCGGTCGCTGACGGCGTCGAGCGAATTGTCGAAGGTGGCGGCGAAGCCG
>JBDSMH010000041.1:0-6494 GCA_039915945.1 Acidimicrobiales bacterium
AAGAACACCCGGCGAAATCGTCCGGTGGCGAGGAGCACCTTGATCTGATCGGTGGCCTCCTTCACGACGTGGCGAACGTGCGGAGTGAGCGACGCGTACCCACCGCCGTCGCCCGTGGGCACACCCATCACCCTCGGGTTGGCCTGGCATTGCAGGTGACGGATCTTGGCGTTGCCACTGCCGGCGACGCACAAGTTCGCACCGGGGCCGTGTTGGAGATGTTCTCTGAACTGTCGTTCGTTGTCGTTGAAGATGAACAGCGCGTCCTTGTACTCGGGCAGATCGAGCATGGCCCCCAAGTCGCCGCGCTCTTGACCGACGACGTATTGCACGCCCTCGACGACGATGTCGCCTGCCGGCGTTCGCGCGTCGCCGCGCAGCAGATCGCGCACTTCCTCGAGCAGCAGCCCCAAGTGGTTCTTCCCCGAGCCGTCCTTGCCCTCACCGAAGAATCGATCTTTCGTCGATGCCTCGATGAGATGGGCGTCGCCCGTTTCGAAGAGCAATTTACGCAATTCCGGATGCTGGCTGAACTTCGCGATCAACACCTCGCGCATCACTTCCAGCCGTCGTTGGTTCCAATCGGGTCGGGTGCCGCGAGCGGACTGTCCGAGCTTCTGTGCCGCGCCCGGCCCTGACGCCGCACGTATCTGCTCGCGGCGCAACGGATCGCTGAACTTCTGTGCTTGGTAGTAGTGCTCACTGGTCGGCCACACGACCTCATCGATCGTCACGGGATACAGCGCGAAGTTGGTGAACTCGAAGTAGGGATCGTCCTTTTCGTAGAAGCGAATCACGTCCGGTGGCGCCGAGTCGGTCGTCTCGTCGGAAAGGAGCGGCGCTGGTTCGTCAGCCAGAGCGTTCGCGCGCTCGTGCATATCTTCGAGCTCGCTCTTGAGTTCGCTCAGGGTGACGCCCGGTTCGTTGTCGGAAATCGCGAGGATCAACGCGTCGACGGTCGAGCGCAGTTCCTGCGCGAGCGACGGCGCCGTGTCGCGCAGCCGTACTTCGATGACGTCGCAGAGGCTCGTGTAGTACCAGAGGGTCCCGCCCCGGCCGGCGTCAGGGTTGAACCTCGACCACAAGTCCTTACCGAGCACGCGGTGATCGCTCAGCAACGCCCGTGCGTTGTGCAACTTGTCCGCCGCCGACACCAGCACGGCCTCGAGCGGTTCGCTGCGCAACCGATCGATGTAGTCCGTCTTGCGGAACCACCAGCCCCGCTTCGCGTTGCGATCAGCCGGCAGATCGTCGGAGCACGCCTCGACGATGTCGGCCACGGGATCACCGAACTCGGCGCGAATCGCTTCGATGCGCCGCTTGCCACCGTGATCTTCCCCCGTGTCGTGGAGCAACGACGCGATCGCCTGGTCTTCGGTGCCGCCGTGCTCGAGCACGATCGACGCCACTGCGAGCACGTGCGAGAGATAGGGGATCGTCGTCCCTTTGCGAACGTCCGCCGCATGGAGCACGCGGGCATAGTCGACGCCCTTGGTGAACTTCGCGGTCAACTGCGTCACCGGCACGAACCTCCGGCACCCATAGTTACCACCTCACCCCGCGAGTCGAACGGCGCGGTGACGCAGGGTGAGGTGAATGCGGGCGCGCGACACCGAGCGTGCGCGTTGCTGGCGGCTATCTCAGAAGTGGTAGAGCCGCTTGGCGTTGTCCACGAGCATGAGCTGCTTCTCGGGCAACGGCACCGCGGCCATCGATGCCTGAGTCGCCGACCACGCGTTCGGGTAGTTGGAGTTGCCGTGCGGGTAATCGCTCGACCACAACATCTTGTCGACACCTATCTGGTGGCGGTTGTTGACGCCAAAGGTGTCGGTCACCCACGTGAAGTGCACGTGCTGCTCGATGTACTCGCTCGGCAACTTCTTGAGGTCGAACCGGAACCGATAGCGGTAGTACCCGTCATCGAGTTGCTCTTTGAAGTACGGCAACCATCCGCAATCGACCTCGGCGAACACGAGGTTGAGATTGGGGAAGCGGTCGAACACTCCCGAGAAGATCAAGTCGATCAGATGACCCGTCGCACCGGTGAAGCGACCCGCCGCCGGCAACGCCAGCGTGTTGAGCATCTGGGGCAGCGACGTCGACAGCGACACGTGGATGTTGAGCGTGTGCCCCTGCTCTTCGAGCGCCGCGAACACCGGATCGTCACTGGGCTGAGGCTGCAGCGTGCCCCCCGGGTACGCACACATGAGGAAGCCACCGGTCGAGGGCCGCCCGCCCACTCGTTCGATCTCGGCGAGCGCCTGATCGACACCGCGGTTGGGCACTATCGGCAACGCGCGGAACCGTTCGAGGTCGTACGACGCGTATTCGTGAAGCCAGTCGTTGTACGCCTGCACGAGCGCCAGATGCATCTCGGGGTCGGTATTGGCCGCCGTCGTCTGCGACACACGCGGCGTCGGATACAACACCTCGGCGTCGACGCCCGCAACCACGATCTCCTGAATACGCACCGCGGGGTCCCAACCACCGCTGCGGATCTCGTTGAAACGCACCCAGTTCTGGCGCAACCGCGGATCTTGCCCGGCACAGGCGTTGAGCCCGATCGGCATCGGCCCCGGCATCCCCTCGATGACCCACGCGTCGCCGTCGGCGAACGACTCGACCCGCGGCACCCGATCGCGCCACTTGGCGGCCACCCGTGACGTCCACAGATCAGCCGGCTCGTTGATGTGGCTGTCGGCGGAAATCAAGTGGTGAACGAGCTTGCCGCTGGATTTTTCCTGCAGTCCTGCTGGAAAAGGCTCGGTGACAGTCATCGACGCTCCCCTGGTTGTGTTTCTAAGATACGAACTTAGCCGCTCGCCGGGACTTTTCCGAGGGTCGGGCGCCCCCTCGACGGGTGGATCTTCAGCACAGTACGCCTCTCTCAGGCCCCGATCGACCTCGACCCGGCCAATAAGGTCGGGCGATGACTTCGCACACTCGGCTGACGGTTTCGTTCCCGACCGGCGGGTTCTTCGGCGCCGGGTCGTGGCACCGTGTGCTCGACGCGGCGCGGCTGGCCGACCAAGCCGGCGTCGACACGCTGCGCTTGCCCGACCATGTGGTCATGGGCGAGCGGTCGGATCGCTATAGCTGGGGCGCGTTCCCGTACCCCGTCGACGTGCCGTGGATAGATCCGCTCACCGCGATCGCGGCCATGGCCGCGGTGACCGAACGGGTGCGCTTTTGCACCAGCATCCTCATCGCCCCGCTACGGCCCGCACCGCTGTTGGCCAAGATGGCCGCCACGATCGACGTCCTCTCGGCCGGACGGATCGAGCTCGGCGTCGGCACGGGCTGGCAACGCGAAGAGTTCGAAGCCGCTGGTATCGACTTCGCACAACGCGGCCAACTGCTGACCGACACCATCGGCGCGTGCCGCGCGCTCTGGTCGCCCGGCGCGGCGTCGTTCGCCTCGCCGAGCTTCAACTTCGATCGCATCTGGTGCGAACCCAAGCCGGTGCAACCGGGAGGCATCCCCGTCTTCTTCTCCGGCACGCTCACCGAGCGCAACATTCGCCGCATCGTCACGCTCGGCGACGGCTGGCTGCCCATCATGGACGCCACAACCGACGACGTCGCGCGCGGCGCGGTGCTGCTGCGCGAGAGATGGGCCGATGCGGGTCGCGATCCGAGCGCGCTGCGTATCCATGTGCGTCTGCCCGTGTTGAAAGACGGATTGGGACGCGCCGACGTCGGTCGCACCGTCGAGGGCGCCCGCCCGCTGATCGAAATGGGCATCACCGATCTACAGCTCGCGTCGGTGCCCTACGTGTCGAGCCCCGACGGGTTGGAACAGTTCTTCGCCGAGGTCGGCAAGGCGCGCCGGCAGTTGCGCGCCGTCAGCGGTTGATCCAGTACTCCTGCACGAGCATCCAGGTCGTCGTCGCCGGGTCGAGAAACCTTGCGGAGTCGGCGCGCGTCACCGCGGAGCTGTCGTCGAACGCGTAGTAGCGGTTGATCAGATCGTCGACCGATCGGAACCAGAACTCCGAGATGCCGCCGACCGTCGACGTTCCGTCGCTCGCAACGCGCGTCACGATGTTCTGTTGGTACTTGCGCACACCCGCGTGGTGAACGAGTGCGATAGGGACATGCTCGCGATAGCGCGCCGCGAATTCTTCGTCGGTGAGATCCGGACGCTTGCCGACGAACGAGATCTGCTTGATGCCGATCGAAGGACTGCCGTCGTAGTCGTCGGGATCGTGGTCCCAGGCCGAATGTTCTTCCACACGCCACGCATGCACCGGCTCGAACCCTTCGTCGAGCACCGCCGGTGCAGTATCGGCGTCGTGCCAAAGATGCGCGACAACCTGCCACTGCGCCACCAGCGCGGGTCGACGGCCCAGGCGTTCGTAGAGTGCGTCGTCCGCGGGAACGTCGATGGCAAAACGGGTGCCGCCCGCCAGCGCGGACCGTTGCGCGTCGCGCGCGGCATCGAGAAGCGACGGCGATTCACCACGGGGCCGTAGCGCGACGATCGTCTTGTGCATGTGCGATACCTCACGGCGATTGACGCCTCTCGGCCGCGACCCTAGTCTTCGGACGATCGTCTGAAAATTGTGCGCCGCTTTGGCGCGCGCAATACCGAGTGGGGGATAGCGATGGCCGAACGAAAAGTTGCGCTCGTGAGCGGAGCCAGTCGTGGCATTGGCAAGGTCTGCGCGATCTGGTTGGCGCGCTCCGGCTTCGACGTGGCCCTCACGGCCCGCACGGTCAACCCCGGCGAAGAGCGTGAGCATTCGTCGACGCTGCGCAAGTCGAACACATTGCCGCTGCCCGGCAGCCTCGTCGAAACGGCCGCGCTCGTCGAAGCGGAAGGCCGCGAGGCACTCATGGTGCCCGCCGACTTGCTCGATCTCGAATCCGTCGACCGCGCCGTCGACACCGTGCTCGACAAGTGGGGCCGCGTCGACGTGCTCGTCAACAATGCCCGCTACATCGGTCCGGGGCACATGGACCGCTTCATGGACACGCCGCTCGAGATCCTCGACATGCACCTCAAGGCCAACGTGATCGCGCAGCTCGCGCTGATGAAGCGCGTGATCCCCGGCATGATCGAACGCGGGCAAGGCACCATCGTGCAGATCACGTCGGCCGCGGGCTACGGCGACCCGATGAAGCCGGCCGGCGACGGCGGATGGGGCATGGGCTACGGCGTGTCCAAGGGTGCGTTCCAGCGCATCGCCGGATTCATCGATGTCGAGCTCGGGCCGCAGGGTGTGCGTTGCTTCAACCTGTCGCCGGGATCGGTGGCCACCGAACGCATCGCGCAGGACATGGCCGAGTTCGGCATCCCTAACAAGGGCGCGCCCGCCGATGTCGTGGGTGCCGTCGTGGCGTGGCTGGCGACGTCGCCCGACGCGGATCAATTCACCGGCACCAACCTCGAGGCGCAGTTCGTGTGCGCCGACCGGAATCTGGTGCCGGGCTGGCCCGGGCCGGTGCGCTACCAGAACAACATCCGCCTCGATGAGTCGGGCACCGCGCTCAACCGCCTCGAGGCGGATATCCCGGCGGGCTGAGCGCCACTATTTGCCTATAGGCCTGCTTTGACACCCCTGGGGCCCGTGCCTAGCGTGTCAGACGGTCGTCTGAATTCGGTGCGGCAGCTCTTTGCTTGCTTCGGCGCGACCACCGGGAGGGGTTTGTGGCAATGGCTCGACGACGTTTTGGCGTACATATTGCGGCGGTAGTGGTGCTGGGGGGTCTCATCGCGGCGGGTTGCGGTGACGATGGCGATAGCGGCGGCGCGACGGCAGCGACGACCACGGCGGGCGGCGTAGTGGCGCCGACGACTACCGAAAAGACTCCGCAGACCGGCGGCACGTTGGTGTTCGGTCAATGGGCCGCCATCCCGAGCTTGGATCCGGCGGCGACGTCGGGCGTCGGCACGAGCGGCGGCTTGGAGATCGGTGCCATCTACGACCGTCTCGTCGAGTGGAATCCGGTCACCAGCAAGTACGACATGAAGACGGCCGAGTCGTTGACGCCAAACGCGACCAACACCGAGTGGGTGCTCAAGGTCAAGCCCAACATCAAGTTCGCCGACGGCACCGCGTATGACGCCGCCGCCGTCAAGATCAACTACGACCGCCAGAAGACCAAGAACACCAACGTGCGCGGTCTGCTCACCAGCATCACCGACGTGTCGGTTGTCGATGCGCTCACGGTGAAGTTCACGCTCAACGAGCCGTGGGGCGGTTTCCCCATCATCTTCAACAACGTCGTCGGCAACATCATCTCGCCGACCGCGATCACGACGCTCGGCGACGACGGGCTCAAGCTGAACCCGGTCAACGCGGGTGCGGGTCCGTTCCAGATCGAGTCGTTCAAAGCGGGCGAGAGCATCACCCTCAAGAAGAACCCGACCTACTGGAATGGCCCGGTTTACCTCGACTCCATCAAGTTCGTACTGATCCCCGGCGCGTCGGCGACGTTGGACGCACTGAAGACGGGCACGTTGCAAGCGGCATTCCTCCGCGACGCGG